>NZ_CP053482.1:2131875-2842500 GCF_016772315.1 Thiothrix subterranea
GCTTCAGGCTTGAGGCGGGTTTGCACCAAATCCATGCCTTTTAGGATATTCAAGGCTTCAAAGAGTTGATAGTCATCTTCAGCCAGCGGTGATTTCGCTTTATCGGCTTCAATGGCTTTATCGGTTTTCTCGTCAGCTTTTTCGTCGGTTTTCGCTGGTGCTGATTCGCTTGCTTTTTCAGCAGGTTTGCTCTCGGTTTTGTCTGTGCCGTTGGGGTTGCTGAGGTGTTTGCTCAAATTGGCTTCGGATACCGGATCAAGTGTGTCGTCGGTTTCTTCTTCGCCTTTGACTTTCAGGGCTTTGAGTTCAATGTCAGGCATAATGCCTTCCGCTTGAATGGAACGCCCGGATGGGGTGAAATAGCGTGCGGTGGTGAGTTTTACCGCTGTTTTTTCATCCAATTGCAGCACGGTTTGCACGGAACCTTTCCCAAAGGTTTTTTGCCCGACAATCAACGCGCGTTTGTGATCTTTCAGCGCACCCGCCACAATTTCGGAAGCGGAAGCAGAGCCTTGGTTAACCAGCACCACGATTGGGGCGTTATCAATGGCGTCGCCTTTGTTGGCGCTGTATTCCATTTTGGCATCTTCCACGCGCCCTTCGGTGTAAACAATTTTACCGGATTCCAAAAAGGCATCGGATACGCCCACGGCTGCATTCAAAACGCCACCGGGGTTATTGCGCAGGTCAAGTACTAAGCCGCGTAGCTTATCTTTGTTTTCCTTTTTGAGGGTTTCGATACCTTCTAATAAAGATTCCGTGGTTTTGGCTTGGAAGCTGGTGATGCGCACATAACCATAACCCGGTTCTAACAGGCGTTGCTTGACGCTTTTAACCTGAATAATGTCGCGCTTCAGGCTCACTTTGAACGGTTTGTCTTTGCCTTCACGCACGATCATGAGGTCAATATTGCTACCCGGTTTGCCGCGCATCAGTTTGACAGCATCGTTGAGCGTCATGCCTTTCACGGGGGTTTCATCGAGACGAATGATTAAGTCGCCTGCTTGCAAACCGGCTTTTTGCGCGGGAGTATCGTCAATCGGGGAGATTACTTTGACGAAGCCGTCTTCCATGCCGACTTCGATACCCAAACCACCGAATTCACCGCTAGTGCCGACTTGCAGTTCCTTGAATTCTTCTTCATCCAGATAAGCGGAGTGCGGATCAAGGTTGCTAAGCATCCCGCGAATCGCGTTGGTCATCAGGTCTTTGTCTTTGACCTCTTCAACATAATTTTCCTTGATGCGGGTGTAGACCTCGGAAAATTGTTGCAGCTCATCCAACGGCGGGGAGTTTTCAATGGTTTGCCGGAAGGCGAACACATTGAGGCTGATGCTGGTAGTGACACCAATCAAAACGCCAGCCATAGTGCCAGCCAGAACGCGGTAACGTGTATGCATAATCGTATCTCTCCAATGTTTTGGCTGCTTACATCCTTGTCAGCAGAGTTGTTTTGTGGTGGCGTTTACAGTTTGCAAAACTGCCACAGTTTACCACCGTGTGGCGAAAATGCACTTTAGTTGTTGTAAAAATGATGCATTTATAATGGCTTTATTGCGTGTGGAGGTGAAGTGCTCAATACACGTGTCAGCGACACCAACGCGCCGGATTTTGTGGGGTAGTGCCGCTCCTGATTTCAAAATACAGGGCATCTTGGCTTTGTCCACTGGAATTGCCGACAGCAGCAATGGTTTCATTGGCGTTAACCGTCGCCCCTTCCTTTTTGTATACTGCTCGGTTGTACCCGTAAAGGCTCATGTAATTATTGTCGTGTTCGATGATAATTAAGTGTCCGTAACCATCCATCCAGCCGGAAAAAGCCACCCGACCTTTGGCAATCGCTTTAACTTTGCTGCCACCGGGAGCGGCTAGTACTACACCACGCCAGCGTTGTTTCTCATTACGTGCCGAACCGTAGCTGTGGATGATGCGCCCATTAACCGGCCATGGCAATTGCCCCCGCAAACTGGAGAATGCTTTGCCGGAAGTACTGCGGCTGCTGGTTGGCGCACTGTTTACTGGCTGTGCTTTTTTCTCATTGGTGGCGGTCGTTTTTTTGGTAGTGGTTTTTTCTTGAGGCGCTTCGGCTTTGGCGGATGGGGTTTCCTGTGCCTTTTGGTCGGCTTCGGCTTTGCGTGCAGCTAAACGGTCAACGACGCTTTGTAGACCGGCTTCTTCGGTTTTGAGTTTGCCCAGCTTTTTTTCAGAGGCGCGAATATCGCTTTTGATCGTACCCAGTGCAACTGAACGCGCTTTGAGCGTGCTTTCAATATCCACTTTTTGTTGTAGCAGGGTTTTGTTGAGTTGCTGAAGCTCGGTGTTGTCTTTCTCAATCGTGGTACGTACTGCATCACTTTCTTTTAGGATTTTTTGGATGCCTTGAATCCGTGCAACCCGGTTGTCGTTCAAGTATTCAAAGTAACGGATGGTACGGCTGATGTCAGACGGCTCGTCTTGACGCAACAATAGGCGCAAATGCGATTGTTCCCCAGCGGTATACAGGGCTTGTAATTGTTGAGCCAGCCCGTTTTTCTGGGCGGCAAGCTCCGCATCCAATTTCTGTTGTTTGCGGACAGATTCTTCTAATTTGACGAGGGCGGCTTCGATCTTTTTTTCAGTTTGATAATACTTGTCAGAAATGTCGCCCAGTTTTTTTTCAAGCTGCGTCACTTCGCCCTGCAATTCGCGGGATTCGCCTTTCTGCGTTTGCAGACTATTGGAGAGTTGGCGAATATCACGTTGTAGCTGCTGCTGTTTTTGGGTGTCAGCAATACTTATGCCACTCCACGAAAGTAGCAATAAAGCGAGTAGAGGTAAGTAAGATTTCACCGTTTGTCAGGGTTCTGAATGCCTATAGTAATAAGGAGTCTACCATAAGAAATGGATGACACGGAATGTAATAGGGTATATTATTGTATTTGTCTATACTAATATACTTAGTTACTTAAAAATACCATTTTCGATGAGGAAATCTATGGGTAGCATTGCTCTCGGCAGTAAGTGTGACTTCACGATTGAAGATATGTTGGTCAAGGAAGAAGACATTGACCGTGCTTCCCGTTCATTAAAAGCGATTTCGCATCCCTTGCGTCTGAAAATTTTGTGCGTACTGGGGGATAAAGAAGTCAGCGTGCAAGATATTGTGGATAATGTCGGCACATCACAAAGCAATATTTCCCAGCATCTCGCTATTTTGCGTGATAAAGGAATTCTTGCTTCACGTAAAGATGCTAATCGTGTTTATTATCGGGTGGGTGATTATCGCACACTGCGCTTGATCAGCATGATGCAGGAAGTTTTTTGCAGTGCCCCACACTGAATATCTACCTGCCTATTACCAAAAAATCTGTGTTTAGGGGTTTACCTGGTTCTTGGTGATGTATATCTTTAGCCACTGTTCGTTGCTGAAGGGTCTAATGTGGAAGAATATATTGTTTTCGCCCGTAATCACCCCGTATTGCTGATGGGATTGGTTGCTATCATTGGCATGATCGTCTGGACAGAGTTCAGTCGCCTCACTCGTAAATACAAACAAGTTAACACGACTCAGGCGGTGCAAATCCTGAATCAGGATGGTTCAGTGGTCATTGACGTCCGCGAAGATGGCGAAGTAAACGCCGGAAAAATCAAAGGTGCGAAACACATTCCACTGGGGCAATTGAAAAAACGCTTGGTTGAGCTGGAACAGGCTAAAAATAAACCTGTTTTGGTGTATTGTCGCAGCGGTAGCCGTTCTGCGCACGCTTGCAGTGTCATGACCAAAGAAGGTTTTGCGAACGTCAGTAATCTGGCGGGTGGCATCATGGCATGGGAGTCCGCCAATCTTCCGGTTACTAAACGATGAACCAACGCCCGGTACGCATGTACGCCACGCTATTTTGCCCCTATTGTTTACGCGCGCGGATGTTGCTCAAACGCAAGGGCATTCAGTACGAAGAAATCAGTGTCGGCAGCGATGCAACGCTGTGGGCAGAGATGGAACGTCTCAGTCAACGTGACACGGTGCCACAAATATTCATCGGTGATTTATCCATCGGTGGCTATGATGACATGGCGGCGTTAGACCGTGCTGGCAAGCTTGATGCCTTGCTGTTTGAACCTTAAATCCATTAGAGGGGTATGCTATGAGCGACGCTCAACCACAAGAACAACAATTTATTATTCAGCGTATTTATATCAAGGATGTTTCGTTTGAAGCGCCCAACTCACCGGCTATTTTCACCCAAGAGTGGAATCCCAACACCAATCTGGACTTGAATACCAAGGTTAATACCTTGGCTAATGATAATTACGAAGTGGAGTTGTTCATTACCATTACCGTCAAAAGTGATGACAAAACCGCCTTTTTGGTGGAAGTCAAACAGGCTGGGGTGTTCTTTATCCAAGGTTACGCGCAAGAGCAACTGAATCATTTACTGGCGGCTTATTGTCCTAACATTCTGTTCCCGTATGCGCGGGAAGTGATTGCGGGGATGGTTTCTAAAGGCAGCTTCCCAGAACTGCACTTATCCCCGATCAATTTTGATGCCTTGTACGCTCGCCGTTTGCAGGAAGAGCAAGCGAAAGCTGGCGCGGCATGAGTGAACGCATCCAGTCCATCGCGGTTTACGGCGCAGGCTCGTGGGGAACCGCGTTAGCGTTGCAATTGGCGCGTAATGGGCTGGATGTGTTGTTGTGGGATATTAACCCTGAGCACGTTGCCAATTTGAATCGGCAACGTGAAAACGCGCATTACCTGCCGGGTATTGCTTTTCCTGACAAACTCCAGTGTTCCGCTGATTTGCCAACGGTGGCAGCGTTTGCGGATTACCATTTGGTCGTCGTTCCAAGCCATGTTTTCCGTGAAATGTTGCGGAAATTGGCTCCCTTATTGAACGCTGCTGATGCGGTTCTGTGGGCGACCAAAGGGTTGGAGCTGGAAACCGGCAAGTTGCTGCATCAGGTATTGGAAGAGGAATTGCCGCAATGTCGCGCTTATGGTGTGGTGTCTGGCCCCACCTTTGCGGCTGAAGTGGCACGTGGTCTGCCCACAGCTATGACCGTGGCAGCCAACCAGCCTGCTTTAGCACAAGCCGTTGCTGCGGCGTTTAGTGCAGCGAATTACCGCGCTTACATCAGTAACGATGTGTTAGGCGTGGAATTGGGCGGGGCGGTAAAAAATGTCTTGGCAATTGCGGCAGGCATTTCCGACGGTTTGGGTTTCGGTGCGAATGCGCGGGTGGCGATTGTCACACGCGGCTTGGCGGAAATCATGCGTTTGGGCGCAAAGCTCGGCGCACAACCTGAAACCTTGATGGGCTTAGCTGGTGTCGGCGATTTGGTGCTGACTTGCACCGATAACCAATCGCGCAACCGGCGCTTAGGCTTGGCACTCGGTCAAGGCAAAAGCCGGGATGCGGCGCTTGCGGAAATCGGTCAGGCGGTAGAAGGGGCGAAATCAGCGCTTTCCATTGGTAAATTAGCCGAACGTGCCGGGGTGGAAATGCCGATTTGCCAGCAAGTTTACCGCATTCTTTACGAACATTTACCGCCCAAACAGGCGGTCAACGAACTGCTTTCGCGTGATTTGAAAGCGGAATTCTGAGCGTTTAATTTACGTTTATTTATTGGGAGTTCGCCCATGAACACCATTCCCGCCTACGCTATCGGCATCGTGATGGATCCGATCAGCAGCATTACCATTAAAAAAGACAGTACCTTCGCGATGATGCTGGAAGCCCAGCGCCGAGGTTGCCCTTTATTCCATATTCTGCAAGGCGACTTGTTTATGGATGATGGTGTGGTGTTTGCCAAAATGAACCCGGTGACGGTTAAAGACGATCCCAGTGCTTGGTTTACGTTCGGTGAAGCGCTGGTAAAACCGCTGCATGAATTGCCGGTGGTGTTAATGCGCAAAGATCCGCCGTTTGACATGGAATACATTTACAGCACGTATTTGCTGGAATTGGTGCAAAAACGCGGCACGCTGGTGGTGAATCGCCCAGAAAGTATTCGCAGTGCCAATGAAAAATTGTTTGCCGCGTGGTTTCCTGACTATTGCCCACCGACTCGCGTGACCCGCGATATGGCACGTATCCGCGAATTTTTGGCGCAACAGCAACACATTGTGGTGAAACCCTTGGATGGCATGGGCGGTTCAATGATTTTCCAGATTAAGCAAGGCGATCCGAACAGCAATGTGATTCTGGAAGCGATTACCGCGCACGGCACGCGCACGGTGATGGCACAGCGCTTTTTGCCGGAATACAAACAGGGCGATAAGCGCATTTTGCTGATCGACGGTGAGCCGTTCCCTCATGCACTGGCACGAATTCCGGCGGAAGGCGAGGGGCGGGCGAATTTGGCGGCGGGCGGTACGGGCGTGGGTGTGGATTTGACGGAACGCGAATTTACGATTTGCGCCGGTATTGCGCCGGTATTGCGGGAGATGGGTTTGCTGTTTGTAGGGCTGGATGTGATCGGCGATTACGTGACTGAGATTAATGTCACTAGCCCGACCTGCATTCGCGAATTGGATACGATTTATGCGGCTAATATTGCCAGCCTGCTATGGGATGCGGTTGAGTGCAGGCTGGCGTAGCCGTTTTAGATCAATCGGATACTTTTTTCAGCATATCGAATAGCTCGTCTTTGAGATGCAAGCGCCGCAGTTTCAGGGTTTCGACAAATTCATCCGCATGAACTTCGATCCCTTGTTCAATGCGGTGTAGTTGGTCATCGACCTCGTGATACTCGTCGAACAGGCGAGCAAAATGGCGATCTTCCATTTTTAGCTGGTGAATTTGCTCTTTGTACTCAGGGAATTCCGTTGCGAGGTTATGAGATTCTCCAAACATTCGTTACCTTCCTTTATTTATTAACGTGCCAGTTCAGGCTACCACAGTGTGTGCGGGTGTGGCGTGAGTTAAATCAAGTTCCTCGCTGTGTTAGCATCCGTATTATTTAGTAACAGGAGTCAAGCGTGAAAGCCAGAGTCAAATGGTTGGATAATATGAGTTTCGTTGGCGAGTCCGGCAGTGGGCATTCAGTGGTGATGGACGGTGCGCCCGAATTCGGTGGGCGTAACCTCGGAATGCGCCCGATGGAAATGCTATTGCTGGGCTTGGGCGGTTGTTCGTCTTTCGACGTGGTGCTGATTCTGCAAAAATCCAAACAGCAGGTGGTGGATTGTGAAGTGCTGATGGAAGCCGAACGTGCCGACAAAGATCCCAAAGTTTTCACCCGTATCCACCTGCATTTTGTGGTCAGCGGACGCAACCTTGCTGCTGATAAAGTTGAGCGTGCGGTGAAATTATCGGCTGAAAAATATTGCTCCGCATCCATTATGCTGGGTAAAACCGCTGAGATTACCCACGATTTTGAAGTCCTTGAGGCATTGTGAAGCATTTATTTCACTTGCACGCGGGGGCATAGTTTTGCATAGTTCACTCCCATGCCAGTTGTCGGTCAACTGGCTGATTTTTTTATGCTACGCCTGATAAAGAGGATGATCAGAATTGGTTGAGCGTCATCAAAAGCAGATTCGCCTGCACGGGTTTAATAACCTGACTAAAACCTTAAGTTTTAACATTTACGACATCTGCTACGCAAGGAGTCCGGCTCACCGTGAAGAATACCTCGCGTACATTGATGAAGAATACAATGCTGACCGTTTGACCAAAATCCTTACGGATGTGGCAGACATTATCGGCGCTAATATTTTGAACGTGGCACGCCAAGATTATGATCCACAAGGCGCAAGCGTCACCATTCTGGTCTCGGAAGAGCCTGTGTTGTCGGAAGAAAAGATCACCGCGTCCGCTTCCGCTCGCCCCGGCCCTTACCCGGAAGACGTGGTGGCACATTTGGATAAAAGCCATTTGACGGTACACACTTACCCGGAAAGTCACCCCGATAATGGCATCAGTACGTTCCGTGCGGACATTGATGTATCCACCTGTGGGCGCATCTCGCCGTTGAAAGCATTGAATTACTTAATACACAGTTTAGAGTCCGATATTGTCATTATGGACTATCGGGTGCGTGGTTTTACCCGTGATGTGAAGGGTAAAAAGCACTTCATCGACCATAAGATCAACTCTATCCAAAACTTCTTGTCACCCGAAACAAAACGTAATTATTCCATGCTAGACGTTAATGTTTATCAAGAGAATATCTTTCATACCAAAATGATGTTGAAAGAATTTGATCTGGATAACTACTTGTTTGGTTTGGGTAAAAATGATTATTTTGAAAAAGACATCAAGCAGATTGAAACGCAATTACGCAAGGAAATGAAAGAGATTTTCTACGGCAGAAACACCGGCAGTTTGTGATTGCTATCACAGAAATTGCGTCGCAAACGTGTTAGTAATGACCGCTGATTCGCTTGATGATTAGTTGATTTTTATTATCATTTGAGGCCAATATGTTGTAATTCAGCAACATATTGGCAAGTTCCGAACAATTGAAACATTCAATAGTAGATATGAGCTAATATTGCTCACCATGGTTGTCTCTGGTGTATAGACTCTGCTAACGTTCACTTCGTGGGGTTTTATAGTGTGTGAAAACGCCACAAAAAATTATTGTTCTATACGAAAGAACGCAAGAAAGGTTATACAAGAGATTATGAGTAGTGTTAGTGTAAAGTCATTGACCCTGTTGAGTCTGGGGGCAGTGGCGTTGTTACTGGCTGGCTGTAATTCTGAAACTGTTAAAACTGCGGAAGCAGAACAAGCCAAGGTATACACCGCGCAATTTGCCCATTCTGAAAATACTTCGGCAAGTGTGACCAGAATACCTGTTCAAGCCTCACGTGATACCACTTTGTTGGATCGGGTAGTCTGGAACGCTGAAAAGCAAAAAGGCAAGATGTATCGCTACGGCGGCGAAAGCCCTAAAACGGGTTTTGATTGCAGTGGTTTGACGCAGTTTGCATTTGAGCAAGGCGCTGGGGTTTCCCTGCCACGTACCGCTGCCGATCAATACGCATCATCGGTCAAAATTGCGAAGCATGAAGCCAGCAAAGGCGACTTGGTTTTCTTCAAAACCAGTGGTAAGCGCATCAGTCATGTCGGTATTTATTTGGGGGATGATAAGTTTGTCCATGCACCGCGTACCGGTAAAGCCATCACCACCGACAAGCTGCAAGGCTATTGGGCTAATAAGCTGGTGGGCTTCGGACGTGTTCCGGGTGCTTGCAAACCTGCTTATTCCTAACGTGTTCCTCCAAAAAGGCCGCCATTAACTGCGGCCTTTTTCATTTGAGTGGGTGTCATTACGGCAAGCTGTTGAGCCAGTTAGCGACCACGGCTGTGAGCGCATCACCCTTGTCTTTGTAATAATGATCAGCATCGGGTAACACCATTTGTTTGGAATGGGTATTGCCTGCTTTCTGCATCAGGGCCTGACGTTCTGGGGCAAGGCTGAGTACTTGCGGAAAGTCTTTTTCACCGTATATGTCCAGTACCGGTACAGATAATTTATCCAGCGGGAAAGGGTGTAGCAGTTCCTGTTCATAATCGGTCGCCCCCATGCCTAGCCCCACGTAAGCAGCAAGGTCACGCCCGCCCGTCGTGTCTACCCAATTCATCGCCATGTGTGCGCCACAACTGTGAGCAGCCAGCACAATTTTGGTAATGCCCTGTTGTTTCAAAAAAGCGACACCGGCGTTAATGCGTTTGTCTGCATTGGCAAACAGTGGCACGTAATCATAATACTTGGCTTCTTTTTCCAGAACCGGCATTTGCAAGGACAGGGTTGTCCAGCCTTTTGCCACCAAACCTACCCGTAAAGGGTGCGCAACATCTTCCCAGTCAGGGTGATAGCCGCGCCCGTGCAAAATAATAACCGCCCCACGCGGCTGTTCCGCTGATGTAAGAATACCCATGAAATTTTGCGCGCCGTCATTCAGGCTAATGACTTCGCCTTCCATGATCGTGTCGCTGATTTCGCTCGCAAGGCGTTGCTCGCGGGCGTAATCAGGGGTGGCGTTAGCATCCGGTGCCGGTTTGGTTGCAGCCGGTGGGGTTACATCATTTTTTTTTTCTTCCAAGGCATTTGGCTCGGAAGGGGTGGGAACAGGCGCCGGGGGAGCGGCAGGCATTGGAACAGCCTGCGGTGGCGGCGGCATCATTGGCGGTGCGACCGGTTGCGCCAGTGGTGCAGGCGCTACAACTGCTGGTAGGGGTTCAGTCAGTGGTGCAGGCGCTACAACTGCCGGGGCGGGTTGCGCCAGTGGCACAGGGGCTACAGCCGCTGGTGCAGGTTCAGCCATTGGCACAGGTGCTATCGCAGGTGCTGGCTGTGCACCGGGCAATGCCGCATCCGCAGTAGGCGCAACACTTGGCATGGTCACTGGCATGGTTTCGCTTGCCACCGCTTCAGGTGTTGGGGTGTTGGCTGCTTCTGGAGCAGGGCTGGCAATATTCACAGCAGGGCGCATGACCATTAAGGCCAACACCACAACGGAGGCAAGCGTGTAAACGGCTGCGGCAACTTTCATGTTCCTCATCTCCTCGACGGGTTCGTGTTTGGTTAAATCGAATGAAACATTCAAAATATACGATTGGAAGTGGGTGGTAATTTCACTTAGAGTATAATGCTCCAAGAAGTTTAATCAACCATGCAACCGAGGAGTCCACTATGGAACTGAAGGGAAGTAAGACAGAACAGCATCTGAAAGATGCCTTTGCTGGTGAATCACAGGCCAACCGCCGTTATTTGTACTTCGCAGCCAAAGCCGACGTGGAAGGCTACAACGACGTTGCGACTGTATTCCGCTCCACTGCGGAAGGTGAAACCGGTCACGCGCACGGTCACTTGGAATACTTGGAAGCCTCTGGCGACCCAGCAACAGGTCTGCCCATCGGCCCGACGGCTGCTAACCTGAAAGCTTCTATCGCTGGCGAAACCCACGAGTACACTGACATGTACCCTGGTATGGCAAAAGACGCACGTGAAGAAGGTTTCGACGAAATCGCGGATTGGTTCGAGACACTGGCAAAAGCGGAGCGTTCCCACGCTAACCGTTTCCAGAAAGCACTGGATAATCTGGACGCTTAATTAAGATTACCCCTCACCCTAACCCTCTCCCTCAAGGGGAGAGGGGCTAAGAGAGCATCTTTCTTGCTCCCCTCGCCCCTTGAGGGAGAGGGGCTGGGGGTGAGGGGTTCTTCACCGGAGAACAACAATCATGGCAACCCCGACCCGCGAAGGCAGCCTACAAGCCCCCACCCGTCACGCGCTGGACTGGAAAAACCCCGAATTTTATAACGAAGATGCTGTCCTGCACGAAATGGAGCGCGTTTTCGATCTTTGTCACGGTTGCCGCCGTTGCGTCAGCCTGTGCAATTCCTTCCCCACCTTATTCGATTTGGTGGATGAGTCCTCCACAATGGAAGTGGATGGCGTTGATAAAAAAGATTATTGGAAGGTCGTGGATCATTGCTATCTGTGCGACCTGTGTTACATGACCAAATGCCCCTATATTCCGCCGCATGAGTGGAATATCGACTTCCCGCACCTGATGCTGCGTGCCAAAGCGGTGAAGTTTAAGAAGGGTGAAACCAAATTCCGCGATAAAGTGCTGAGTTCCACTGATATGGTCGGCAAGCTGGCGGGCATTCCGGTGGTTGCGGGTGTGGTCAATAAAATGAATCAAAGCCCCGCATTCCGCAAACAACTGGATAAAGTGCTGGGTGTGCATCCGAATGCGAAAATCCCGTCGTATCACAGCGATAAAGGGCGTGACCGTGTAGCACGTTACAAAAATTTAGATGAATCCAAGGCTGTGGCGGCAGGGCGTACTACCGGCAAAGTGGCGATTTTTGCAACTTGCTACGGCAATTACAACGAGCCGCACATCGTCGATGATTTGCGTAAGGTGTTTGAAATCAACGGTATTCCAGTGACGTTGCTGGATAAAGAACAATGCTGTGGAATGCCGAAGCTGGAACTGGGTGATCTGGAATCAGTAGCGGCGGCGAAAGAAGCCAATATTCCAGCGATGATGAAACTCATCAACGAAGGCTGGGATATTGTCGGCCCCGTGCCATCGTGTGTGTTGATGTTCAAGCAGGAATTGCCGCTGATGTTCCCCGATGATGCGGATGTGCAAACGGTGAAAGGGCGTATTTTCGACCCGTTCGAGTACCTGATGCTGCGTCACAAGGAAGGCAAGTTGAATACCGATTTCAAAAAGCCATTGGGTAAAGTCAGTTACCACACGGCTTGCCATTTGCGGGTGCAAAACATCGGCTACAAAACCCGCGAATTGCTGGAACTCGTGCCGGATACCAAGTTGGAATTGCTGGAACGCTGTTCCGGGCATGACGGTACGTATGCGGTGAAAAGCGAATTTCACGATATTTCCATAAAAATTTGCCGTCCGCTGTTCGGTAAGGTGAATCAGGCTAAGCCGGATTATTACGGTAGCGATTGCCCGATGGCAGGGCATCAAATCGAGAGTGGGTTGGAAGAGGGTATGCCTCCGCCAACCCACCCGCTGACCATGTTACGCATTGCTTACGGTTTGTAAGGAGAGTGATGATGGAAAAGTTGACCCGTACAGACTTGCTGAGTCTGGAACAGTATTCAATCGAGCGCAAAGCCTTCCGCGAGAAGGTGATGGCGCACAAAGCTGACCGCAAAATACACATTGGCCCGAATGCGACGCTGTATTTTGAAGACCGCCTGACCATGCAATACCAGATTCAGGAAATGCTGCGGATCGAGAAAATTTTCGAGTCCGCTGGCATTAATGAGGAGCTGGAATCGTATAACCCGTTGATTCCCAATGGCTCGAATTGGAAAGCGACTTTCATGGTGGAGTTTTCCGATGTGGAAGAGCGCAAGGTGCAACTGGGGCGGCTGATTGGAATCGAACGGCATACGTGGGTGCAGGTGGCGGGTTTCGACAAGGTTTACGCGATTGCCAATGAGGATTTGGAGCGCGAAACCGAGGAGAAAACCTCGGCAGTGCATTTTACGCGCTTTGAGTTGACCCCGATTATGGTGGCTTCGGTGAAGGAAGGTGCAGCGATTCAGATAGGGATTGAGCACCCGAATTATGCGTATAGCGTGACTTTGGCTGAAGCGTCGCGTGCGTCACTCGCAGCAGATTTGGGTTAAACCTTAACCAGCATCATCCTCACGGTTAACCACCTTGAGGATGATTTGACACAACCGTTGCCAGTCCGACGGTTTGTGTAAAAAGCTGTTCATCCCCGCCGCTAGGCATTGTTGCCTAACTTCAGCACTCGTGTGCGCGGTCAAGGCAATGACGGGAATGTTGGGGTTGGGGGAATGTTGGCGTATCCATTGCAACACGTCAAAGCCGTTCATGTCGGGCAGGTTAATATCGAGTAATACCACATCAAATGCGTGCTGTTGCAAGTACAGCAATGCACTTTGCCCGTCTGCGGCGACTTCCACTTTGCCGCCCTGAGCACTCAATAGCTCATAACCCAGCAAACGGTTCATAAATTCGTCATCGACCAATAAAATGCGGATGCCCTGCGGCAGTTGGCACAGGGGTTGATGCGCTGCTGAGGCTTCGGTATGGGCGATGTAAAACGGCAATGTGAAGAAAAAATGGCTGCCTTGACCCACGGTGCTTTCAACCGCTAATGTTCCGCCCAAACAGGTGACAAGGCGGCTGCTAATTGCCAGCCCTAAGCCGATGCCGTCCTGTGAAAGGTTGGAGGTGGGTTTGGCTTGGGTAAATTCATCAAAAATCGTCGATAATTTTTCAGCGGCAATGCCAATCCCAGTATCACGCACTGAAAAAGACAGGCGCAATTGCTGGGGTTTGGGTGTCGCATGACGTTGCACCGTGCAAGTAATAGAGCCTTCGAGTGTGTAACGCAGTGCATTTTGCAATAAATTGGTCAGGATTTGCGTTAAGCGTAAGCGGTCGCCCAGTAACGTTTCCGTGATGGCATTATGCCCGACAAATACCAACGACAAGCCTTTTTTCTGTGCCTGATTAAGCGTTAAATCATGCACTTGACGCATCACAATGCTCAGTTGAAAGGGTTCTTGCTGTAGTTCCAGACTATTGCTTTCAATTTTGGCGATGTCTAACACATTGCCCATTAAGCGCGACATGTGTTGGGAGGTTTGCTCCAGTTGCGTGACGTATTCCGCTTGCTTGGGGGTGAGCGCGGTGAGGCGTAACAGCGTGCCTAAGCTGGTGATGGCGTTGAGCGGGGTGCGCAATTCATGGTTAATGGTTGCCAGAAAACTGCTTTTGGCTTGATTCGCGGCGGCGGTATGCTGCATGGCTTCACGCAATAACCTGACTTTTTCCATTTGGACAACGGATAGCAACAGCAAAAAAATCAGGTGTCCTATTGGCATCGCAGTGACGTAAAACGCTTGTACATTCCAGTGTGTCACATTGAAAATCAGTACTAATCCACTGGGTGAGACCAAAAATAGCACGAGGAAGAAAATACCAAAAAAGTAACGTGCAATGCGGTTGCCGGTACGTAAGGCGGCGATACTGGTGCTGAACAGTGCCAGCGTGGCAATAAATGCCATGCTATTGGCAATCAGTGTGCCGCTAGGAATCCAGCCAGTGACTAGGATCAACGGCAAACACGTCAAGATAATCCCGCTTAACAGCCGGTGATGGCGCGGTGTGTGTTGTTTGGTTTGCAGCAATTGTTGGGTGAATAGGCAAGCGGACATACTGGCAAGGTACAGGGGTGTGATGAAAAAATGCGAGCCAGTGTCGTGCAGGAATTTAATGCCCTCAAATACTGGGTTGGAAAGGTGTGTAACCATCGCCATGGCGAGGATATGCGCGACCAGTGACAAATAGCTAGTGCATTGCCAAATTCAGAAATTAGGGTTTTAAGTCACCTGATTTAGGTAGATGCTATGGGCAACACACGAAAGGTTAGCCCATGCAAAAGAAATACATTGTCCGCTTAAGCGATGAAGAGCGTCAGCTCCTTGAAGAAACCATCAAGAAACTCCGTGGCAGTGGACAAAGAGTCCGCCGTGCACAGATTTTGCTGAAAGCTGATGTAGAAGGAGCCAACTGGACAGACCGTCAGATAGCTGAAGCCTTCAACTGCCGGACAAAGACCGTTGAAAATATTCGCCAACAGTTGGTGCAGCACGGTTTTCAGCAGGCATTGGACGGCAAGCGACGTGAACACCCACCCATCCCAACAATACTGGATGGCGAACAAGAGGCGAAGATTATCGCGTTGCGCTTAGGTTCGCCGCCAGCGGGTTATGCCAACTGGTCATTGCGCCTGCTCACCCGCCACGTGATTGAATTGGCGATCGTGGAGTCGGTTAGCCACGAAACCCTACGGAAGATGCTAAAAAAAACGGTATGACCTCGCGCAAGCTCCAATATTGGGTTATCCCACCGGACAGTGATGCCGAGTTTGTGGCTAATATGGAGGAAGTGCTTGAAACCTATGCGAAACCCTATGATGCCCAGCATCCGGTGATTTGCATGGATGAGCAACCCGTGCAGCTCACCAAAGAAACCCGTCAACCGATTGCAGCGACCCAAATCCATCCCCGTCGGGTGGATTACGAATACGAACGGGCGGGTACAGCCAGCATCTTTATGTTCACCGAACCGCTATCGGGTTGGCGCGAAGCCCATGCCCGACCACGCCGGACGAAAGTGGACTGGGCGATTGAAGTTGCCGAGCTGCTGGAAGGGCGTTACGCGGAGTGTGACAAAATCACCTTGGTTAGCGACAACCTTAACACCCACACCAAGGGTGCATTTTATGAAGCCTTTGAACCGGAACGGGCGCGGGCATTGGTACGTCGGATTGAGTTCTGCCATACCCCTAAACATGGCAGTTGGCTCAACATCGCTGAAAATGAATTGAGTTCCATGACGCGCCAGTGTGTATCAGGTCGCCGTATTGGCGATATTGAAACCTTACAGAAAGAAATTGCAGCATGGTCTACCGACGTGAATAGCCAGCAGCGTGGGGTGGATTGGCAGATGAACATCAGCGATGCACGCTGTAAACTCAAATCCATTTATCCCAAATCTAAGGAATGACGATGCACTAGGTTCACGCAGCGCGAAAAACAAAAACAAGTTGTAAGCCGCCAACGCCAACATCGCCCCGTAAATAGTGGCATAGAGGCGATAGCTTTGTTTGCTGCGCTCCAACATCGCATCCGCTGTCACCAATTCCACCGGCAAGCGAAACGCGGAATCGCCATTGGTTGCTCGCACGTAGATTTGCAAAGGCATGGCTTGGGGGAGTGCCAGCGACCAGGCAGGGCGGCGGTAGTCGGTCACGGGGGCGGCGTATTGTGCGGTTACTTCCTGCCCTTCGGACAGCAGATAGAAGTCGTATGCATCCTCCAGTAATGCATCAGATAAGGCGTACCATTTTAAGCTGGATTGGTTGACCAGATTAAAACGTACCCAGTATGCGGAATGGGTTCTGCCGAAGCTGGGGGCATTCTGGGTGGTGTGCGCAATAAACTGTTCGTTAAACGCCGCTGATGTAATCTGTTGCAGGGTTAGTTGCCGTGATGGGTCTTCCAAAACTGCCATAAAGGGCGCGGCGGAAACCGTGTCTTGGCTATCCGTGAGGATTAATGTTGAGGTGTCAGCCGCCACTACATGGCTGAGAAAAAACAGCAACAAGCCCGCCAACCAAGACAATGGCGTGGCGTGTTTCATCAATGGCTACGGTTAATCGCAAACCACGCGAGTGATTCCAGCGCCTGTCGATAGTCACTATCTGGCAGGCATTGCAGGCTGGCAATCGCACTTTCCGTTTCACCCTTGGCGCGTTCCAGCGTGTAATCAATCGCCTTGGTGTTGGTAATCGCCTGCATAATGGCATCAATTTGATCCAACCCACCTTGCTCAATCGCACTGCGGAGGATGGTAGCCGTCGCCGCATCGCTGCGCTGTATCGCAATAATCAGCGGCAACGTCGGCTTGCCTTCGGCTAAATCATCGCCCACATTTTTGCCCATTTCATCGGCATCAGCGGTGTAATCCAGCACGTCATCGACCAATTGGAACGCTGTGCCCAAGTGCATTCCGTATTTCGCCATCGCTTGTTCGTGTTCCGCACTCAAGCCCGTCAGCACTGCGCCCAACTGACACGCTGCTTCAAACAGTTTCGCGGTTTTGGAGTGAATCACTTCCATGTAACGTTCTTCGGACGTATCGGGATCGTGGCAGTTGAGCAATTGCAAGACTTCGCCTTCCGCAATCACGTTGGTGGTGGTGGATAAGATTTCCATCACCCGCATACTGCCCACATCCACCATCATTTCAAACGAGCGTGAATACAGGAAATCGCCCACCAACACAGCGGCTTGATTGCCCCACACATTGTTGGCGGTTTCCTTGCCACGGCGCATGTCGGATTCATCCACCACGTCGTCATGCAGCAGCGTCGCGGTGTGGATAAATTCCACAATCGCGGCAATATCGACATGCCGTTCCCCCTGATACCCACAGGCGCGAGCGACCAGTAACGCCAGCAATGGGCGCAAGCGTTTACCCCCACTGCCGATAATGTAATGGCTGAGTTGGTTGATAAGCACGACATCGGAATGCAGGCGACGCTGAATGAGAGCATTGACTGCCTGCATGTCGGTATCGGCAAGTTGGCGAATTGTATTGAAATCCATGATTATGCAGGCTGCGGTAAAGCACCGAATGCTAGGAAGCCCCCCCCGTTATGTCAAGCGATACGCGCAACTCCTTGAAATATTTTATTTCCCGTTTGACCTGAAGGTGCGTAAACGGTATAATCCTGCGGCTCTTTAACAGGACATTTTTTGGAGAATCGAATCATGTATGCGGTCATCGTAACCGGCGGTAAACAGTACCGCGTCGCTTTAGGCGACAGCATCTTTGTTGAAAAACTGGATGCAGTAGAAGGCGCAGACATTGATTTCGATAATGTCCTGATGGTCGGGGAAGGTGATACCGTGCAAATCGGTGCACCTTACGTTGCAGGCGCGAAAGTAACTGCAAACGTTGTGGCCCAGACTCGCGGCGTCAAAGTGCGGATCATGAAATTCCGCCGCCGTAAGCACCATCAGAAATGTACTGGTCACCGCCAGTACCTGACACAAATCGAAATCACTGGCATTTCAGCAGCGTAAGGGGAGACAGCAATGGCACATAAGAAAGCAGGCGGTAGTACCCGCAACGGTCGCGACTCAGAATCGAAACGCCTTGGCGTTAAGCGCTTTGGTGGTCAATTCGTTCTGGCCGGTAACATTCTGGTTCGCCAGCGTGGTACACGCTTCCACGCTGGTGACAACGTAGGTCTTGGTAAAGACCATACCTTGTTCGCCAAGGCAGACGGCATCGTGGTTTTCAAGCAAAAAGGCGCTGAAAACCGTAAGTTTGTAAGCATTCAACCTGTTGAAGGTTGCTCAGCTTAAAAACTTCCGTCTTAGGACGATTTGCGTAAAAGCCCCGCCTGTCGGGGCTTTTCGCGTATATGGGCAGGATTGCCCAAGAGTAGAAACACTATGCAGTTTGTTGATGAAGTAGTAATCCGCGTGAAAGCGGGTGATGGTGGCAATGGATGCGTGAGCTTCCGCCGCGAAAAGTACATTGAATTCGGTGGCCCCAACGGTGGCGATGGTGGCGATGGTGGCGATGTGTATCTGGTTGCCGAGCGCAACTTAAATACACTGATTGACTTCCGCCACCAGCGTTATTACGAAGCGCAGCGCGGTGAAAACGGCGCAGGCAATAATATGACCGGCAGGCGTGGCGATGATCAAGAGATCAGCGTTCCGGTTGGCACAGTCGCTTACGACGAAGAAACCGGCGAGATGATCGGCGATTTGATCGAACCCGGTCAACGCTTGCTGGTGGCAAAAGGCGGTTGGCATGGCTTGGGTAATTTGCGTTACAAAAGCTCGGTCAACCGTGCGCCGCGTCAATCGAAACCGGGGACGGTGGGCGAATTGCGCGTGTTGCGCATGGAGCTGAAGCTGCTGGCCGATGTGGGTTTGCTGGGTTTGCCGAATGCGGGAAAATCGACGTTGATTAGCGCGGTATCGTCGGCACGTCCAAAAGTCGCCGATTACCCGTTCACGACCTTGTACCCGAATTTGGGCGTGGTCAGTGTTGGCGTGACGCAAAGTTTCGTGATGGCGGATATTCCCGGTTTGATCGAAGGGGCTGCGGAAGGCGCGGGTCTTGGTATTCAGTTCCTGCGGCATTTATCGCGTACCAGTTTATTGCTGCACGTGGTAGACGTAGCACCGATGGCGGAGGAAAATGAGCCAGTGCGGGCGGTGCGTACCATCGAAGGCGAGTTGGAGCAATACAGCGAAGAGCTGGCGAATTACCCGCGTTGGTTGGTGCTGAACAAAATCGACATTTTGCCGCCGGAAGAACGTGCGACTCGTTGTCAGGAAATTGTGGATGCACTCGGTTGGACAGGGCGTGTTTTCCAAATTTCCGCCGCCACCAGTGCAGGCACGCAAGACCTGTGTTTCCACATTATGCAGTATTTGGACGAACATGCAGACCACTCGAACTGAATTCATGCCCAAGACCCAGCGTTGGGTCGTCAAGATTGGCAGCGCCCTGCTCACCCGTGATGGTGAAGGCTTGGATCGCGAAGCACTGGCAGATTGGGCGGGGCAAATGGCTCGCCTGCATCAGTCCGGTGTGGAGATCGTGTTGGTGTCTTCGGGGGCGGTCGCGGAAGGCATGAGTCGCATGGGTTGGAAAACCAAGCCCAAAGCCTTGTTTGAAAAGCAGGCGGCGGCAGCGATTGGGCAAATGAGCCTGATTCATGCCTACGAAATGGTTTTCCAGCAACACGGTTTCCACGCCGCGCAAGTGTTGCTCACCCATGATGACCTCGCCAATCGCCGCCGTTACCTTAATGCGCGTAGCACCCTGACCACTTTGATTGACCTCAAGGTGATTCCGGTGATCAATGAGAATGACACGGTGGCGTTTGAGGAAATTCGCCTCGGTGATAACGACACGTTGGGCGCAATGGTCGCGAATCTGGTGGAGGCGGATGTGTTGGTGATTCTCACCGATCAATCCGGCTTGTTTGACAAAGACCCGCGTAAGTTTGCGGATGCGCAGATGATTGTTGAGGGGCGTGCCAATAACCCCGATTACGTGGAATTTGCGGGCGGGGCGGGCACGCTGATTGGCAGCGGCGGAATGCGTACCAAGGTTATTGCTGCGCAACGGGCAGCGCGTTCGGGCTGTGCGACGGTGATTGCTTCTGGGCGTGAACCGCTGGTGTTGGAGCGTTTACGCACAGGTGAGTTGTTAGGCACGCTGTTATTGCCGGATGCTGCACCGATTGCAGCACGCAAACAGTGGATTGCGGGGCAATTGGCAGCCAAAGGCACGTTATGGCTTGATGCTGGCGCAGCAGAAGCCGTTCTCAAAACGGGAAAAAGCTTGTTGCCCGTGGGGGTAACACGGGTCGAAGGCGTGTTTGACCGGGGTGAGGTGGTGAGTTGTGTCACTGATGACGGGCGCTTGA
This sequence comes from Thiothrix subterranea, assembly GCF_016772315.1. Classification (NCBI taxonomy): domain Bacteria; kingdom Pseudomonadati; phylum Pseudomonadota; class Gammaproteobacteria; order Thiotrichales; family Thiotrichaceae; genus Thiothrix; species Thiothrix subterranea. Next base: position 2,152,365 of record NZ_CP053482.1, read on the forward strand.
TTGCCAAGGGATTGGTGAATTATTCGAGTGAAGAAGCGAACCGGATTAAACGTCAGCCGAGCAAATCCATTGAGCAAGTACTAGGCTATGTGGATGCGCTGGAGCTGATCCACCGTGATAATTTGGTCTTGTTATAGTGAAAAGCTTGCTTTAGTCGGATTTTATTGTGGTGTGCGTGGTCGGTGGGATATGTTCTGGCAGCGTGGTATACAAAGGGAGTTAATGATGGATAGCGAGCGTTACAATATTCAAGTGTCGGTGGAGTCTCATTTCATCGAAAAAGAATCGAACCCAGAACAGTCGCGTTACGTGTTTGCGTACACCGTGACGATGGTGAATCAAGGCAGTATTCCTGCCAAATTGTTGACCCGGCACTGGGTGATTTCGGATGCCGAAGGCCGTACTCAAGAAGTGCGCGGTGAGGGTGTTGTCGGCGAGCAACCTTACTTGCAACCGGGCGAGGGGTTTCGTTACACCAGCGGCACCATTTTGGATACGCCACTGGGTGTGATGCAGGGTGCTTATCAAATGGTAGCCGATGATGGTGAACATTTTGACGCAGTTATTGCCCCGTTTCGTTTAGTGGATCCGCGCGTTTTGCATTAAATCTTCTCGATATTACCACTCGTCACACCCCGCTAGACACGCCTGAAAACAGCGGGGTATAGTGAAATAGATTTCTCCTATAGTGTCTATAAAAACAAAAAGTGGTAACAATGAAAACCCCAAGCAAATCAAACCAAGTCAGTGGTCTGGTTGTGCTGTCTGTACTATGCGGTGCAGCGGTACACAGTGAGTCGGCTGAGGCGGCTGTTTACACTTACGTCGATAAAGATGGCACACGTTGGCTAACCAATACGCCCAAAAAAGGCAATAAATATAAATTAGTTGCCAAATACGGTGCGCCACAAAAAAAATCACCTAAATCATCGGCTTTGCCAAAAGTTGCCAATTACTCGGCTAATACGCCAGTGCCGGTTAGCATGGGAAGTTCCAGAGGGCATTGTGGGGCGCAAAACGCTGCGCAATTAGAACGTAAAATGTTGCCCCATCTGGATTCTATCCGCACTCATGCGCGTGCTTACGGTGTGGATGAAAATCTGGTGATTGCGCTGATGAAGCAAGAATCCTGCTTTAATCCCGGTGCGCGTTCACGGGTGGGGGCAATGGGTTTAATGCAATTGATGCCCGGCACGGCGGATATGATGGGCGTCGCTAACGCTTGGGACCCGCATCAGAATATCCAAGGTGGCGTGAAATATTTGGCTGAACAGTTGCGCACCTTCAACGGAAATGTGGCGTTGGCATTAGCGGCTTATAATGCAGGCCCCGGAGCGGTGCATAAGCACAAAGGCATTCCGCCGTATAAAGAAACGCAGAATTATGTGGCGAAAATCATGCGTGATTACCGGGGGGCGCAGGCATACCCGGTTCAGCAAGCGCAGGCAGCCCCACAAGCGGTGGGTTATCAGCGTAATGCGCGTGTACCGTCAGGTATTTCGCGTGGGCAAGGTTGGGCGAAACCGGTGCAAGATTTCACGGTTTTCAGAGGTTTATCCTAACGCGGTAAGCGTGCGGCTTCTTTTTGCATCGCAGTAGGCTGCACAGACTGGCAACAATGAAACGTGAAGTGTATGCTTTGACGTTTGATTTTGACCTGTGGAGATGAGCGATGTCGATGTCTGACCGCGATGGCCTGATCTGGCTGGACGGCGAAATGGTGCCTTGGCGCGAAGCCAAAACCCACGTCTTAACCCATACCCTGCACTATGGCATGGGCGTTTTTGAAGGCGTGCGAGCGTATAAGACTGACCAAGGCACGGCAATTTTCCGCTTGCAAGATCACACCAATCGCCTGTTTAATTCCGCAAAAATCATGCGGATGCCGATGCCTTACAGCAAAGAGCAACTCAACGACGCGCAACGTGCCGCCGTGCGTGACAATAATCTGGATTCCGCCTACATCCGCCCCATGTGTTTCTACGGGTCGGAAGGCATGGGCTTACGTGCCGATAATCTGGAAACCCACGCAATGGTGGCGGCGTGGACATGGGGTTCTTACCTCGGCGCGGAAAACATGGAAAAAGGTATCCGCATCAAGACCTCTTCCTTCAACCGCCATCACGTCAATGTCACCATGTGCAAGGCGAAAGCCAACGGTAACTACATGAATTCCATGCTGGCGTTGCGTGAAGCCTTGGATGACGGTTATGACGAAGCCTTGTTGCTGGACGTGGACGGTTTTGTGTCTGAAGGCAGCGCGGAAAACTTCTTTTTGATCAAAGAAGGTGTCCTGTACACCCCTGAACTGACGGCGGCATTGGATGGCATTACCCGTAAAACCGTGATCACACTGGCGCAGGATCTGGGCTTTGAAGTCCGCGAAAAGCGCATTACCCGTGACGAAGTGTATGTAGCAGATGAAGCGTTCTTCACTGGGACAGCAGCGGAAGTTACCCCGATTCGTGAACTGGATCGTCGCGCGATTGGTTCAGGCACACGCGGCCCGATTACCGCGCAATTGCAATCCTTGTACTTGGATATTGTGCACGGTCGTTCTGACAAATACCGCGACTGGCTGACCCTTGTTTAACCGATTGCGTTGGAGGTTGTATGTCTGCACCGAGCATTGCTGATTACAAACGTTTGAATGACACCCGCGAAGTGGTGGTGAAGCGTCAGGATTTACCCTTGAGTTGCCCCACCGATGCTACCGCGCTGTGGTGTTCGCACCCGCGTGTGTCATTGGCGATTGATGCTAGTGCGGATAAAACGGCGCGTTGCCCGTATTGCAGCACGCTTTACCGTTTGATCGACTAAACGCAATGGCGTTTTCCCCCCAACGTTGCCTGATCGTCGGCCCTTCGTGGGTCGGCGATATGGTGATGGCACAAAGCCTGTTCATGGCACTTAAACAGCGTTTCCCCGATTTGCAAATTGATGTGCTTGCACCCGCGTGGAGCAAGCCGATTTTGGCGGCAATGCCCGAAGTCCGCGCGGCCATTGAAATGCCGTTGCAGCATGGCGAATTGGCATTGGGCAAGCGTTACCAATTGGGCAAACGTTTGCGGGCGAATGCGTATGATTGGGCAATTGTGTTGCCGCGTTCGCTGAAAGCCGCACTCGTGCCGTTTTGGGCAAATATTCCGGTGCGCACGGGGTTTAAGGGGGAAATGCGTTACGGCTTGCTGAACGATATTCGTCCGCTGGACAAAGCCGTGCTGACCATGACGGTGCAGCGCTTTGTGGCGTTGGGGTTGCCGAAGGATGCCTCGTTGCCGCCGGAAATTCAGCCGCCGCGATTGGTGGTGGAAGGAACCTCCTCTTCATCTCCAACTTCTTCCACGCTTGCTCTCTGCCCCGGCGCAGAATACGGCGCTGCCAAACGCTGGCCTGCCGACTATTACGCCGAAGTCGCCCAGCATTACATCGCCCAAGGCGGTCAAGTGATCCTACTCGGTTCCGCCAAAGATGCCACCGTCACCGCGCAAATCGCCGCCGCTGTAAATTCCCCCGCTTGCCAAGACCTTGCAGGCAAAACCAGTATTCAGGAAGTGTTGGTATTACTCGCGCAAGCTGATCAGGTGGTCAGCAATGACTCTGGCTTGATGCACGTCGCTGCCGCACTCGGCACACCCGTGATTGCGGTGTATGGCTCTTCTGACCCCACCTATACCCCGCCGTTGAGTGACAAAGCGCAAATTCTCTACCTTGGCTTGCCTTGTAGCCCATGCTTCAAACGCGAATGCCCGCTGGGGCATCTGGATTGCCTGAAAAAGATTACCCCGCAACAGGTCATTTCCTTGCTATAACATCCTTGCTATAAATCAAAAAAAGCTCGCTGCCGCCGTGTTATGCTGCTTTGCACAAATTAATGCTTTGAGGACTGGCGTAATGGATGTTGAACAACTTGCAATCCGTGATTATCTGGCGAAATGCCCCCCGTTAACTGAACTTCCTATCGCCGAGCTGGAAGTGCTTGCGCAAGCCATTGTGATTCAGCGTGTGCCTCAAGGTGATGATGTATTGACCATCGGCGCAGACAATACTGTCGCGTTCCTAATCCGCGCTGGGGCTGTGGATGTATTGCTGGAAAGCGGCGATTGGTACGGGCGTTTCGGCGATGGCGATTGGGTCGGCTACCGTTCGGTGATGCGCGGCGGCAAGGTCAGCATGACGGTGCGGGCGATTGAAGACACCTTGCTGTATGCTGTGCCGGGTGAGTTGTTTTTGTCCTTACTGGAACGCTTTGAGCGGGTACGTCACTATTTTGCCGAGCGCAAGCCCGAACGTTTACGCAATGCACTTCAGGAAATCCGTGGCAGTGACGGCTTAGCACTGGTTGCCATGCATGTGCGCGATTTGATGAAGTTGCCGATGTTGGTGGGTAAGAGCGATAGTATTCAGCAAGTTGCCCAGCAAATGAACGAATTTGATACCCAAACCGTGATGGTGACGGGCGATGACGGCGGTTTATGCGGCATCGTCACTGACGTGGATTTCCGCAAGCGCGTGGTGGCAGAAGGGCGCAGCGTGAATGCGCCGATTGCGGACATTATGACCTTGAACCCGCTGACGTTGACTCCTCGTGATCAGGCTTCCGAAGCCTTATTGCTGATGTCACGGCGTAATATTCGCCACTTGCCGGTGGTGGATAATGGCGATGTAGTCGGCGTCGTCTCTGCCAGCGATTTATTGCGCACCCAAAGCAATAGCGCCGTGTATTTGGTCGGGGATATTTTCGCTGCCAAAGATGTGGCACGCTTGGCAGAACTCAGCAAAAACTTGCCGCAAATGTTAGTGAGCTTGGTGAAACAAAGCCTGCCTGCCAACGATATTGGGCAGTCCGTCACCGCTGTTGGGCAAGCGATTGCGCGGCGTTTATTGGTGATGGCAGAAGAAAAATTCGGCGCACCACCCGTGCCGTATGCCTTCATTGTAGCGGGTTCGATGGCGCGGCGTGAACAGACTGCGCATTCTGATCAAGATAATGGCATGATTGTGTCGGATGACTACAACGAAGCGCAACACGGCGAGTATTTCCGGCAGATAGCGAAATACGTGAGCGACGGTTTGGATGCGTGCGGCTACATTTACTGCCCCGGTAATGTGATGGCGACCAATGACCAGTGGCGGCAACCGTTGGCGGTGTGGCGTGGCTATTTTGAGACATGGATCAATAAGCCAGAACCGATGGCGTTGATGTATGCCAGCATTTTCTTCGACCTGCGCTGCTTGCACGGGGATGCCAGTTTGCTAACCCGTTTGCAGGAAGAAATCCTCAGCAAAACCAAAGCCAGCACCCTGTTCCAAGCGTTTATGGCAGGCAATGCCTTGAGCCACAAACCGCCGATTGGTTTCTTCCGTGGTTTCGTGCTCGATAAAGACAGTAAAGATAGCAGTGCCGAAAAAGGCATGGACATGAAGAAGCGCGGCGTTGTACCTGTGATCGACATGGCACGCTTGTATAGTTTGGCGGCGGGGCTTACGCCGATCAATACCTGGGAACGGTTGGAAGCGATTGCGGAAGCGGGGACGATCACCCGTTCTACCGTGGAAGATGTGCGCGATGCCTTCGAGTTCATCAGCATGGTGCGCTTGCAGCATCAAGCCAAGCAAATCGAAAATGGGCAAAAACCCAATAATCACATGCCGCCCGAAGAGTTGTCGGCGTTGGAGCGTCGCCATTTGAAAGATGCGTTTGAGGTGATTTCTACCATGCAAGACAGCATGGCGACCCGCTATCAGGCGGATAAGTTTAGATAAATACGAAGAAACCGCTGGAGGAGAGCCGCTGGTGTGTTACATGCCCACCTGACTGAGTTTGCTTGCCCTGCGCTGACGGTGGCAGGCAACGACACGATTCGCACGGTGGCTGCCCGCATGACGCAGGTGGCAAGCCGTGCTGCGCTGGTGTTGGACGCATCTGGCAACTTGCAAGGCGTGGTCACGGATATGGATTTGCGCACACGGGCGTTGGCTGCCGGGCTTGATCCGGCAACCCCGGTGGGCGAGATCATGACGCATCAACCGTTGGTGGTGGCGGCTTCGGAAACCGCATCTGATGCGCTGCTGCTGATGGCGCGGCGCAATATCCGCCATATTCTGGTGCGGCTGGCGGATGGCAGCTTTGGGATTGTGTCGGCGTTCGACCTGTTGCGGCAATACGATTACAACGCAGCTTGGCTGATTGGCGACATCCACGTCGCTGCGGATGTGGCAACCTTGTCACGCCTCAGCCAGCATTTGCCGCCTGCCTTGGTGCGCATGGTGCAAAACGGCACGCCTGCCCGCGATATTGCACATTCTCTCAGTCTGGTCGGGCAGGAAATCGTGCATCGCCTGCTGACTCTCGCGGAAAACCGTTTTGGCGCACCGCCCATTCCCTACGCTTTTATCGTTGCCGGTTCGATGGGGCGGCATGAGCAAACCATCCACACCGATCAAGATAACGCGATGATTCTGGATGATAGTTTCGTGGCGGAACTGCACGACGGCTATTTCCAGCAAGTGGCGCACTTTGTCAGTGACGGGCTGGCGGCGTGTGGGTATGTGTATTGCCCTGGCAATATCATGGCAAGCAATCCGCAATGGCGGCAACCGCTGCATGTTTGGCGCGAGTATTTCCGCCAGTGGATTGATACCCCCGAACCGCAAGCTTTGGTGAATGCCACTATCTTTTTCGACCTGCGCTGCACCTATGGGGATGATGGTCTGTGGCTGAGGTTGCGTGATGATTTGTTGGGGCGTACTCGTGCCAGCAGCCTGTTTCAACGCTTGCTGGTAGACAATGCGCAAACGTTTCAGCCGCCGCTGAACTTTTGGGGTGGGCTTGTCAGTGAGCGCAATACGGTGGGCGAAAAAATCATCGACTTGAAAAAACGCGGGGTTGTGCCAGTGATTGATTTGGCGCGGGTGTATGCACTGGCACACGGTTTGCCGCCCGTGAATACGGTGGAACGTTTGCAAGCCTTGGCAGAGGCGGGGGCGTTGAACCGTGCTGATGTGGGGGAATTGTTGGAAGCGTTGGAAGTGATTAGTCGCTTGCGTTTGCAGCATCAGGCACGGCAGGTGCTCGCGGGGGTGAAGCCAGATAATGCGTTACCACTGGCGAGTTTGTCGGCGTTGGAGCGTAATCATTTGAAGGGTGCTTGTAAGGTGGTGGCGCGGTTGCAGCAGGGAATGTTTCGGGCGTATCGGAGTGGGGGGTGATTGTTGATAGATTTGGTAGTGTATCTGTCTTGAACTGGGATTTTTAGGATTCGTGGGATTTTAGGATTAAGAGAAGATGTCTGTGGGTGTCCATCCTGCTAATCCTTATATCTTGAAAATCCTAGTTCAAGATGAAAAATGGAGTCGCTAACGCCCAAAAATATTGTAAAATGGCGTTACGAACTCCATTTTACGGTGATACGGATGTACAACCGACTGTTTACCCCGCCCAACAACAAGAGTTTTTTCCTGTTCGGGCCACGCGGCACGGGCAAAACCACTTGGCTGAAAACGCATTTTAAGGATGCTATCTATCTGGATTTCCTGCGCCCAGCGTTATACCAACGCCTGCTGGGGTCGGAAAACCGGCTGGAGGAATACATTCCGTCCGATTACAGCGGTTGGGTGGTGTTGGATGAAGTGCAGAAAATTCCCAATCTGTTGGATGAAGTCCACCGCTTGATTGAGGAACGTAAGGATCTGTACTTTGTGCTGACGGGTTCGAGCGCCCGCAAATTGCGCCGCAGCAATGTCAATCTGCTGGCGGGGCGAGCTTTGCAATACCACTTTTTCCCGCTGACCGTGCAGGAAGTGGGCAATGATTTCGTGCTGGAGCGAGCCTTGCGCTACGGGATGCTGCCCTCGGTATTCAGCGAAGAAAATCCTAAACACTACTTGCAAGCCTATCTCCAAACCTATTTGGAACAGGAGGTGCAGCAAGAAGGCTTGACCCGCAATATCGGCGCATTCAGCCGCTTTCTGGAGATTGCCAGCTTTTCCCAAGGCGAATCGCTGAACATCACCGAAGTGGCTCGCGAAGCCAATATCAACCGTAAGGTGGCGGAAAACTATTTCACCATCCTCGAAGATTTGCTGATTGCCTACCGCCTGCCGGTCTTCAGCAAACGTGCCAAACGCAAGCTGACCCAGCACCGCAAGTTTTACCTGTTCGACACCGGCATTTACTACCAGGTGCGCCCCAAAGGGGTGTTGGATAGCCCGGAAGAACTGGAAGGGGTGTGTTTGGAATCGTTGGTGTTGCAGGAAATTCGCGCCATGAATGCCTACCGTGACTGGGGTTATGACTTGTCGTTTTGGCGCACGGCGACGGGGATTGAGGTGGATATTATCTGTTACGGTGAAAACGGGTTTTATGCGCTTGAGATTAAGCGTACCCGGCAGGTTTCCAGCAAACACTTGAGCGGGCTGAAAAGTTTCCGTGAGGATTATCCGCAAGTTACGCCGTATCTGCTCTATGGCGGTGATGACGTGTTGGAGGTGGACGGGATTAAGGTGATTCCGGTTGTTACGTTTTTGAAGGGGATAGCGCAATACCTGATGCCGGAAAATATAACCAAGACGGATTTGTAGGAATAATCGGAAAAAATCCGATTACCCTCACAAATCTGGCTATACGCTCCGCCTGATCAAGAGAATGTTGCCTTCGACTCCACTCAGGCAACGGCACGTCCGCTGGCTGAGCGGAGTCGAAGCCAGGTTCAGGCAATCACTCCAGTTCCTTCAATCGCCTTCTCATATCATCCGGCCAATCTTGCTGGGAAGCGTTCAACAAGCCTGCTTTTTCCAGTGGCTCCAATACCAGCAGTGCCGCTTTGACGTGTTTTCGCGCTTCCTCCTTATCGCCTTTTTCAAGCGCAATAGTCATCAGCTTTTGATGTGAAATCACCAAATCCGCCTGCCAACCGGCATTGCTGGGGTCGTTGTCCGCCAGCGTTTGGCGGATGTTCATGCTTTTCTCAAACACGGCTTTGGCGTCGTCGAGCTTGCCCTGCGCTTTGAGGATGTCGCCGATCCTCTCAAGGCTGACGGAGAGGTCGCGTTGCCATCCGGCATTGCTGGGGTCGTTGTCCGCCAGCGTTTGGGCAATAGCCAAATCTTTCTCAAACACGGCTTTGGCGTCGTCGAGCTTGCCCTGCGCTTTGAGGATGTCGCCGATCCTCTCAAGGCTGACGGAGAGGTCGCGTTGCCATCCGGCATTGCTGGGGTCGTTGTCCGCCAGCGTTTGGCGGATGTTCATGCTTTTCTCAAACACGGCTTTGGCGTCGTCGAGCTTGCCCTGCGCGGTGAGGATGTCGCCGATCTTGTTAAGGCTGACGGAGAGGTCGCGTTGCCATCCGGCATTGCTGGGGTCGTTGTCCGCTAGCGTTTGGGCAATGTCACGGCTTTTCTCAAACACGGCTTTGGCGTCGTCGAGCTTGCCCTGCGCGGTGAGGATGTCGCCGATCTTGATAAGGCTGACGGAGAGGCCGCGTTGCCATCCGGCATTGCTGGGGTCGTTGTCCGCCAGCGTTTGGCGGATGTTCATGCTTTTCTCAAACACGGCTTTGGCGTCGTCGAGCTTGCCCTGCGCTGTGAGGATGTCGCCGATCTTTTCTAGGCTGACGGAGAGGTCGCGTTGCCATCCGGCATTGCTGGGGTCGTTGTCCGCCAGCGTTTGGAAAATGTTCTGGCTTTTCTCAAACACGGCTTTGGCGTCGTCGAGCTTGCCCTGCGCTGTGAGGATGTCGCCGATCTTTTCTAGGCTGACGGAGAGGTCGCGTTGCCATTCGGTATTGCTGGGGTCGTTGTCCGCGAGGGTTTGGAAAATGTTCTGGCTTTTCTCAAACACGGCTTTGGCGTCGTCGAGCTTGCCCTGCGCGGTGAGGATGTTGCCGATCTTGTTAAGGCTGACGGAGAGGTCGCGTTGCCAGTCGGTATTGCTGGAGTCGTTGTCGGCACGTTGCTGGAAGGATTGGCTGGCTTCGCGGTACAGCTTTTCGGCTTCCGGTAGCTTGCCTTGGGCTGCCAGTGTGTCGGCTTGCTGATAAAGACCAACAGCGCGTTGGCGTTCCAGATCATCGCCTTGGACGCTATCGCCGAGGTTGTTGTAATAAGCCGTTACCCGTGACTGGATGTCCTGCATGATGTCGAGCCGCCCGATGGGTTTGAGCTTGTCGCGCAGGTCGAAGTTGATGAAGCTGATCAGAGTGTTGGCTTCGTTGAGGGCTTGGGCGGTTTGTTGCTGTTCGTGTTCGGCGCGTTGTTCGGCAGCCCGCGCACTGATGGCTTGCCACACCGCAATGGCGGCAACCACGCTCAGGGTGGCGATGAATCCGATCAGGCGGTTGCGTTGCCCCTTACGCCGCCGCTCTTCGGCTTGATGGCTGTGCTGGATGTAGGCGCGTTCGTCCGCGCTCAAGCCGGAGCGGTTGGCAAACAGCCATTCCCGCGCCCTTTCCAGCGCAATGCCCTGCAACAGCCCCTTGTCTTTGTGCGTGTCGGGCAGGTGTTGCCACTCGCGCAGGCTGTGTTCGAGTTGTTGCTTGCCGAGCAGGAAGTCGTGTTCTTCGCGCAGCCAGCCGTTGAGCAGTTGCCAGTGGCGCAACAGGGCTTCGTGCGCCACTTCCACCCGCTTGATGCCGTTGGCACTGCGTTGTACCAGCAGGCGGGCGTTGGTGAGTTTGTCCAGTAGCGGGTGGGCAGTGGCAGGCAGGGCTTCCCAATCCGCCGCTTGGCGCACGTAGTCGCCCGCGTCATTGACCCGCACCAGATGCGGGATGAAGGCATCACGCAAGGCTTGCTGTGCTGCCTCATTCAAACGGTCGGGCTGAATGGCAGCACTGGCTTTGTGCTGCACGGCATTTTCCAGCGGGTTGAGGTGCTCAGAACCGAGGCGGTGGTATTCGTCCAGCGTCAGGTCGCCATCCGCGCCAAAGCGTTCGTACAGTTCGCGTAAGGCAAACGCCAGCAGCGGCAATGCGTCAGCGGTCGCCGCATCGCGGGTGGCAGCAGTCACCAAACCGTCTTCGACCGTCAACCCCACCACCCCCGCCGGGCCACGGATCAGGTCGCTAACCCGCTCCAGCGGCAAGGGGTCAAGTGCGAACAGGCTGGTTTCTAGTGCGCCCGTTTCACTCACGTGGGCTTGCAAAGCTGCCAGATAGTCGCTGCGCATTGCCATTAGGGTCAGCAGCGGCAGTTTTGCCTGTTGCGCCGCCAGCAAAAGCTGAAACAGAGCTTGGGTTTGTGGCGGTTCTGCGGTGGTGAACAATTCTTCGGCTTGGTCAATGCTCAGTAGCAGCGTGGCATCCCATTGAGCATTCGGGGTGCGCAATTGCTCAAGGTAATCACGCAGGGCAGGCAATGCCTGTTCACCCTGCAATTGGGCGTAAAGCTCGGCGGCGTGTTGCGGTGTGCCGTTAGCGGTTGCCAGCACTTGCGCCAGTTTGCGCAGCGGTTCGCGTTCCGGGCGCAAGGCTTCCAGTACCAGCCAGTGGCGGGTATCGCGGCGCAAACGCGGCAATAACCCGGCTTTCAGCAATGAGGATTTGCCCGCACCGGAAGCCGCCAGCATCAGCAACACACTGGCATTGCCGAGGGTGCGGTGCTGGTTGAGACGTTCGCGCAACTGGTTGGTTTCGTGGTCACGCCCGAAAAATACCGGCGCATCTTCGGCCTCAAACGCCAGCATACCGGGGTACGGCGGGCGGGTTTTGTCCCAGTCAAAGCGTTGCTGAAGGGTGAGGGTCAGTTCGGTAAGCTGGGCGTGCAAGCGTTGCAGCGCATCATCACGGTGTTTTGTCAGGTCAAGGTGCTGGAGATCTGCCGCCACCGTGGTCTGCAAACCGGATTGGATGCGCAGCGGGAAAATGGTTTTGCCCAATGCCCGCGCCTGCATGAATTCAAACCCGCACCACTGCGAAGCCAGCCAATGCTCACTCAGCAGGCAAATGAGCGCGTGGGAACGCTGGATTTCACGGTACAGCACTTTTTCCCACTCGCTGCCCGCCGCAATGCCATGCCGTGCGTCAGAATCGAGGAACAGCGATTCAAAGCCGTGGCTTTTCAGCCAATGCATGAGCTGTACGGCTTCCAGCTTGTCTTTGCTGGAATGGCTGATGAAGATTTTTGCCACAAGCAAGCTCTTGTGTGGTTGGGGGATGGCTTTTTTATAGCCGTAACGGGCTGTGAAGTCCAGTAAGTTGCTAGAATCCGCTACACTGACAAGACAGTCATCTGACGGAAAGAAACAGCATGAAAATCCCCTACGGCGAAAGCAATTTCAAAAAAGTCATCACGGGTGGTTATGTCTACATCGACAAGACTGACTACATTGCCAAACTCGAAACAACGGGCAGCTATCATTTCCTGTTGCGCCCGCGCCGCTTTGGGAAAAGCCTTTTTGTGTCAACGCTGTGGCACTATTACGATGTCGCGCACCAGCATGAATTTGAAGCACTATTTGGCAAGCTCCACATTGGGCAATACCCCACACCACTGAAAAACAGCTACCAAGTGCTGTTCATGGATTTCAGTGGGATTGATACCGATGGTGGTCACGATGCCATTTTGCAGCGTTTCACCAGCAAGGTGGAAATGCATTTGCAAACTTACCTGCGCCGTTATGCTTACCCGGATAGCTACATTCAGGCACTGCGTGAAAAGGTTTCTCCTGCGGATAAGATGCAGCAATTCACGGAGCTGCTTGGGGAGCAAAAAATCCTGCTGCTGATCGACGAATACGACCATTTCGCCAACACCCTGCTGGCGGAAGACCTCTCATTATTCCAAAGCATCATGGGTAAGGGTGGTTTCGTGCGCAGCTTCTACGAAGTGCTGAAAAGTGCCACCATGACGGGGGTGCTGGACAGGCTGTTCGTCACCGGGGTGACACCGTTGATGTTGGATAGCCTCACCAGCGGTTTCAATATTGCGGAAAACCTGTCCATTCACGCCGGTTTCAATGCGGCGATGGGCTTCACCCACGTAGAAACGCAAGGTCTACTGCAACCATTAGCCGATCAATGTGGTTTGGAAACGGATACCTTGATGGCGGATGTTACGGATTGGTACAACGGCTACCGTTTCCATGCTGATGCCAAGGAAACGGTATTCAATTCAGACATGGTGCTGTATTTCGCCAAGCATTTTGATCGCGACAACTGCAACTACCCCAAACGGATGCTGGATGAGAATATTGCCTCCGATTATCGCAAAATCATGGCGCTGTTCCAGATTGGCAATCGCGAAGCCAACTACCAAGTGCTGGATGATCTGATCAATATTGGCGACGTATTAGCAGTACAGCAACGCAAGTTTGAACTGGATAAACACTTCGACCGCAACGATTTCATCAGCTTGCTGGCATACATGGGCTTTGTCACGATCAGTGGCGAAACCATGACCCAGACCCGTTTTGCTATTCCCAACCACGTCATCCGTGAACTGTATTTCCAGTATTTCAAGGTGGAATTGGAACAGCGCAACCAACTAACGCTACCCAACCAAACGCTGGCGGCTGCCATTGAAACGCTGGCGTTGCAAGGGGATTTGCAACCGTTGGCAGTGGAAATGCAACGGGTGTTGCAAGGGCTTTCCAACCGAGATTTGATCAAGTTAGATGAAAAGCACATTAAAACCCTGCTATTAACGCTGCTTTACCAATTTCCGATTTATTTCATCCATAGCGAACGCGAAATGGACAAGAAGTACCCCGACGTATTGTTACTGGAACGTAGCCCGTTTGCCGTCAAACACCAGCATTTGATTGAGCTGAAATACGCTAAGAAGGGTGACGGTGCAGCAGGTTGGGAGGCCAAAAAGCAGGAGGGTATTGCACAGGTGCAAGGTTATCTGCAATTGCCTACGATTGCCGCTTTGCCCAAGCTCAGCGCGTGGTTGATGTTGACCGATAGTGAGAAAGTTGAAGTAATCAGGTTTTGAACTGTTCGTTAAGGAGAAACTTCCATGCTAAAAGGCATCAAACCCCAACGCCTATTCGCCCTCTTCATGGCAGGCGTTGCCCTATTCAATTTTCCGCTACTAGCGTTATGGGATCACGACGTGCAAGTCTGGGGTATCCCCCTTTTCCCACTAGGATTATTCAGCGTATGGCTGATCCTAATCGCTGCCCTCGCATGGATTATGGAAACCGGTGAGGATTAATTCATGCTAACCCCCATCTTAGTCATCGGTGTCACATTCGCCTATTTACTGACCCTCTTCGCCGTGGCCTATCTCGGCGATAAACGCGCCGAAGCGGGGCGTTCGATCATTGCCAGCCCGTGGGTGTATGCGCTGTCGATGGCGGTGTATTGCACGGCGTGGACATATTTTGGCAGTGTGGGGCGAGCCGCGAGTGCGGGGGTGTGGTTTCTGCCGATTTATTTGGGGCCGATGTTGGCGATGATCTTGGCGTGGGTGGTGGTGCGTAAAATGATTCGCATCGCGAAAACCTACCGGATTACCTCGATTGCAGACTTTGTGGCGAGTCGTTACGGCAAAAGCCCGTTGCTGGCAGGTTTGGTGACGTTGATTACGGTGGTGGGCATTGTGCCGTACATCGCGCTGCAATTGAAGGCGATTGCCAGCGGCTATGCGGTGTTGACCTTGCCGTTGGGCGAAACATTGCACGCTCCGGCGCAGTGGTGGGAAGACAGTACCTTGTACCTAGCGTTGGCGTTGGCGGGTTTCATTATCCTGTTTGGGACGCGCCATTTGGATAGCAGCGAACGCCACGAGGGTATGGTGGCGGCGATTGCGTTTGAGTCGGTGGTGAAATTGCTGGCATTTTTGCTGGTGGGGCTATTTGTCACTTACGGCATGTTTAATGGCATGGGCGATATTTTTAGTCAAGCCTTGGCAAACGCTGACCTGAAGCCGTTGTTGGCGTTGGATCAGGGTAAGCCGTTTGCGTATTCGCAGTGGTTTGCGTTGACGTTGCTGGCGATGTTGTCGGTGGTGTTTTTGCCGCGCCAATTTCAGGTGATGGTGGTGGAAAATGTGGATGAACGCCATTTGCGCCGTGCGGTGTGGGTGTTTCCGCTGTATTTATTGCTGATCAATCTGTTTGTGTTGCCGATTGCATTGGGCGGCTTGCTGTACTTTGGGGTGGGGACGGTGAACCCGGAAACGTTTGTGCTTTCCTTGCCGTTGTCACAGGGGGTTGGTTGGCTGGCGTTGGTGGCGTTTGTCGGTGGCGTGTCGGCGGCAACGGGCATGGTGATTGTGGAAGCCATCGCGGTATCGACGATGGTGTGCAATGACTTGGTAATGCCGTTGTTATTGCGCACGCGGCGTTTTGGGGAACGTTCCGGCGGGGATTTGACGGGGTTGATTTTGGGCATCCGCCGTGTGGCGATTATTCTGATTTTGTTGCTGGGGTATTTGTATTTTCATCTGGCGGGCGAAGCCTATGCGCTGGTGAGTATCGGGCTGATTAGCTTTGCGGCGGTGGCGCAGTTTGCTCCGGCAGTGTTGGGCGGAATGTATTGGAAAGGCGGGACGCGCAATGGCGCATTGGCGGGTTTATTGCTGGGTTTTGTGTTGTGGGTGTATACCTTAATGTTGCCCTCCTTAGCCAAATCCGGTTGGGTATCGACGGACTTTTTGCAGCAAGGGCCGTGGGGCATTGCGTGGCTGAAACCGGAAGCGTTTTTGGGGCTGAGTGGCTTGGATTACCTGACGCATTCGCTGTTTTGGAGCTTGTTTGCGAACGTGACGGCGTATGTGTGGGTATCGTTGTGGCAACGTCCAGCGGCGCGTGAAGCCAGCCAAGCCTTGCTGTTTGTGGATGTGTTTCATCGTACCAACACCACGCATCCGGTGTTTTGGCAGGGGCAGGCGAAAGTCACTGATTTATTGCATTTGATGGGGCGTTTTTTGGGCGAAACCCGTGCGGAACAATTATTCACCCAGTATGCGCAACAAGTGGGTGTGCATGACATAGGGCAAATACCCGCTGATGCGAAGCTGGTACACTTCGTGGAGACGCAGTTAACCGGCGCGATTGGCAGCGCGTCGGCACGGGTGATGGTGGCTTCGGTGGTGGAAGAGGAGGCGCTGGAGTTGGATGATGTGATGCGGATTTTGGAGGAAGCTTCCGAGTTGCGGATCGCGCTCGAAAAGCTCAAAAGTCTGGATCATTTGAAGGATGATTTTATGTCATCCGTTACCCATGAATTGCGCACCCCGCTGACTTCGATCCGTGCGCTTTCCGAGATGATGCAGGATGACCCGGAAATGGAAGTGGAGCAACGCCAGCAATTCCTTGGGATTGTGGTGGCGGAAACCGAACGCCTCAGCCGCTTGGTGAATCAAGTGCTGGATATGGCGAAGATTGAAGCAGGTCATGCCGAATGGCACAACAGCGATGTGGACATGCGTGACGTGGTGCAACAAGCGGTGAATAGCGTGGCGGGGACGTGCCGCGAACGCCAGATTGCCTTGTATACCGAATTGCCAGCGAGTGTTGCGCTGTTGCGGGCGGATGCGGATCGTTTGGTGCAAGTGGTGCTGAATCTGCTGTCGAATGCGCTGAAATTTGTGCCGGTGTCGCAGGGTGAAATTGTGGTGCGTTTGCTAGATGCACCTGCGGGTGTCACGGTGACGGTGGCGGATAATGGGGTTGGCATTGCCCCGGATAAACACGCACTGGTGTTTGAAAAATTTAGGCAAGTGGATAATGAAGCGGGTTCGGTGCAAGGCACGGGGCTGGGTTTGCCGATTAGCCGCCAGATTGTGGAGCATTTTGGTGGGCGCATGTGGCTGGAGTCGGAGGAAGGCAAAGGCGCGTGTTTCGGCTTTTTCTTGCCGAGGTAAAGACTGGAGAGAGGAGCATAACATGACAAAAACCGTACTGATTGCGGACGATGAGCCGAATATTTTGATTTCGCTCGAATATTTGATGAAGCGCGAAGGCTATCGCGTGGTCGTTGCGCACGATGGGCAGGAGGCGTGTGAGTTGATTGAGCGCGAACACCCCGATCTGGTGTTGCTGGATGTGATGATGCCGAAAAAAACCGGCTTTGATGTTTGCCATGAAATCCGTGCCAATGAGACGTTTAAGGCGATGCCGATTGTGTTGCTGACCGCGAAAGGGCGCGATACCGATGTCGCTAAAGGTCTGGCGATGGGGGCGAATGATTACATGACCAAACCGTTTTCCACCAAGGAATTGGCGCAAAAAGTGCGTGACTTGTTGGGGGCGCAAGCATGAGGCGTTTTGATAAACGGGTTGCGCTCGGCATTGCGCTGATTGGGTTGATTTGCTTGCTGTGGTTGGGGGCAACGGGCGGTTTGATCTGGTCAACCTTGGATGACGCGGGGCGCACCATTCTCAAAAATACGCTGGGCGAGCGCATTATGCTGCTGCTGTTGATGTGGGCAGTGTCGTTGATTGCGGTGGGTTCGGCATTACGTTTCTTGGTGTCGTATTTTATGACGGCTCCGGCACGCTTGGCGGAAGAGGCGCAGGTATTGCTGGGAACGGATGTGAAGCGTCAGCTTGTGCCGACGGGCAGTATTGAAAACCGGCGCTTGGCGGATTTGTTTAACCAATTGGTGCAACAGCGCGAAGCCTTGCGCGATGAAATGGATGCGCGGGTGCAAGAGGCGGCACGCAATACCGAACAGGAAAAAAACCGTCTGGCGGCGTTGATGTCGGAACTGACTAAAAGCGTGGTGGTGTGCAATCTGGATGGGCGGATTTTACTGTACAACAATCGAGCGCGGATGCAGTTTAGGGCGTTGTCGCAAGCGCCCGGTGTGGCGGGTGGCGGCGAATTGATTGGCTTGGGGCGGTCGGTTTACGGCGTGTTTGACCGCAAATTGGTGATGCACGCGCTGGAAAATATCCAGCACCGTTTGCAACGCGGTGCATCTGCACCTTCCGCGCAGTTTATTACCACGACGCAAACGGGGCAGTTATTGCGGGCGCAAATGGCTCCGGTACGTTCGGTGCAAACAGTGGCGGGTGAGCCGGTACAAATGACGGGTTTTGTGCTAATGCTCGATAATATTACCCGCGAATTTGAGGCGCAATCTCGCCAAGATCATATTTTGCATACACTGACGGAACGTAGCCGTGCCGCGCTGGGTAATATGCAGGCGGCGCTGGATATTCTGGAATACCCCGATGTAGAGCCAGACATGCGCGAGCGCTTGCTGACGGTATTGCGCGAGGAAACCGAAGGCTTGGGAACGCGCTTGCGTGAACTCAAGTCGTCGGCGTTGGATAGCACGGTGTTGCGCTGGCCGCTGGAAGACATGCTGGGCGCGGATTTGGTGGCAGCCGCGATTCGCCGTATCGAAGCCTTGGGTGGGTTGTCTGTAGTGGCGACCGAGATTGATGATTCTTTGTGGCTGAAGGTGGAAAGTTTTTCGTTGTTGCAAGCCTTGTCGTATTTGGCGGAACGTTTGCGCCAAGAATGCGTGATTAATACGGTGCAATTGCGCTTGAGCATGGGAACGGGTCGAGCGCAATTGGATTTGTGCTGGACACCGAGTGCCGCGAAGTTGACCGATAAAGTCGTGCCGGGGTGGGAACATGATCCGATGCGTTCGGGGGGCGAAGATACCTCGCTGACGATTCAGGATGTGGTGGAACGCCACGGCGGGGCGTTCTGGTTTGAACGCGAAGCGGAGACGGGTACGGTATTTTTCCGCTTCTTATTGCCGTTGGCAGCGCCGCAGGAACAGTTGGAAACCAGCAGCGTGGTGCGCAATGAAAGCCGCCCGGAATACTACGACTTCGACTTGTTCCAAGCCTCGGCGCAATCGCGTTCCTTGGAAGACAGTAAGTTGAGCGAATTGTCGTTCACGGTATTTGATACCGAAACCACGGGGCTAGACCCAGCGAATGGCGATGAAATCATTCAGATTGCGGCAGTGCGCATTGTGAATGGCAAGCTGTTGCGCCATGAAAACTTTGATCAATTGGTTGACCCGAAGCGCAATATTCCAGCGATTACGATTCCGATTCATGGGATTACGCCGGAAATGGTGCGCGGGCAGCCAACGATTGACAAGGTGTTACCGGCGTTTCATCAGTTTGCGCAAGACACGGTGTTGGTGGCACACAATGCGGCGTTTGATATGCGCTGTTTGCAGGTGAAGGAAAAAGTCACGGGGATGGTGTTTGATCATCCGGTGATGGATACCTTGCTGTTGTCGGCGGTGGTGCATCCGAATCAGGAATCACATCGCTTGGAGGCGATTACCGAGCGCTTTAATATCAATATTTTGGGGCGGCATACCGCGCTGGGGGATGCGATGGCAACGGCGGAAGTGTTTATGCGCTTGATTCCATTGCTGGCTGAAATGGGGATTTATACGCTGGGGCAGGCGCGGGAAGCGGCGCAGAAGACGTATTATGCGCGGTTGAAATATTAGGGTTGACCTTGGCTTGGATTCAGCTTAGCTTATCTGATTAATCAAATTTTAGAGCGAAACCAAGATGGCACGTATTACGGTTGAAGATTGCCTACAGCATGTTGATAACAATTTTGCACTGGTATTGAAGGCGGCAAAACGCGCCCGTGACATTTCCCACGGTGCACAACCGCTGGTGGCAGATGAAGGCGATAAGCCGACTGTCATTGCCCTGCGCGAAATTGCGGAAGGCTTGCTGGTGCAGAAACCGGTGGTGATTGCCACTGCCGCAATCGACGATTAAGACGGATAAAGAATACCCACTGCTACCTTGAGTGGGTATTTTTTTGAAGTTAATAATGCGACCTGACCTGATACGCTCGGTGAGGATGTTTTATGTCAGATGATGATGCATACCGTGGGGCTGCGCCAGACGAGCGCGGGGATGAATCGGGCAATAATAGGGGGGATGGCTTCCATGAATTCAATGAGCCGTCGTTTGAGCCGCCTGCTGAACCACCCGCCGAGCCGCCTGCACCTGCTCCCAAACCTAATTTTTCGCACAATGTCTTCCGTGTCTATAATTTGATGCAATTGGTTGAGCGTTATATGACGCCGACCGATTCGGCCAAAGTTTACGATGCTTTTCTGTTGGCTGCGGAAAAGCACGAAGGTCAGATGCGGGCAGATAAAGTCACCCCTTATATTACCCACCCCCTAGAAGTCGCCCGTACCTTGGCATTGTGGTATTTGGATGTGGATACCGTTTGTGCGGCCTTGTTACACGATGTTCCTGAAGATACCGACTGTACCAATGAAGAAATCGTGGAGAAATTTGGGTCTACGGTAGGGCATTTGGTTGGCGGTGTTACCAAGTTAAAGCGTAACGATGAATTGCCGACCAAACAGGCGGTGACGATTGCCAGTTACCGTAAAATGATGCAAGCGATGACCCAGGATTTTCGGGTGGTGCTGGTTAAATTGGCCGATCGTTTACACAATATGAAAACTTTGGGCAATGTTGAGCCAGACAAGCGGCGGCGAGTGGCACGGGAAACTTCCACGACCTACGTGACCTTGGCGCGGCGCATGGGGATGAATATTATCCGCCGTGAATTGCAGTGGCTCTCGTTTCAAGGTTTGTACCCTTGGCGCAGCAGCATTATGGAGCGGGCGCTGGAGAAGTATCTGCAAGAAAATGAAGAGAAGCATGAGCAAATCTTCAAAAGTACCGCCGATGCGCTGGATGTCAGCATTCCGGGGAGCAGCGTGCTGGTCTGGGAAAAAAATCTGTTCCGGGTGTATGAGCAGTGTCGTCGCAAAAAGGTCGGTTTCCGCCAACAGTGGGATTTGCTGGAAATCAGCGTCCAAGTCGCTGAAGTGGAAGAGTGCTACCGCGCTTTAGGCATTATTCACAGTTTATTCAAGCCGCGCATGGGGATGGTCAGGGATTTTATTGCCGCACCCAGAGCGTATGGTTTTCAGTCATTGCAAACCACGGTGACGGCATCCAATGGGCAGGTGGTGCGTTTCCAAATCCAAACCCGCGAAATGTATCAGGTGGCGCAATTGGGCGTTGCCGCGCGTTGGAATCATGCGTCAGGGACACGCGCTTACACCCAAGGGGTATTCGATGGCTGGGTCGAACAGGTTAAGGCGTTCGATAGTCAGGCGCAGAATTCGGACGAATTCTATGCGGCGATGCAAGGCGATATGTTCCAGACCGAGATTTACGCCTACACCCCGGAAGGCGATGTCAAAGAATTGCCGCGTGGTGCGACCTTGGTGGATTTTGCTTACGCGGTGCACACCGAATTAGGGCATCGTTGCGTGAAAGCCAAGGTCGATGGCGTGGAACGTTCCTTGCGCAGCCGTGTGCCGAATAATATGGCGACGATTGAAATTATCTGCGGTGACAAGCCGAGTCCAGAGGTGAATTGGCTGAATTTCGTGAAGACGAGCAAGGCGTTATATGCGATTCGCAGTTGGTTGCGTCAGCACAATGCGTTGCCCGAATGGGGCGAAAATGGCGAGGGGCAGAAGCTGTTAGCCGGTATTGTGGTGGAAGTGCGTGATGTGAAAGGCATGTTACGCCAAATTACCAAATGCTTGGACGGTTTGGATGTGAATATCGTTGATCTGAAGATCAGTGGCGAGGGGCGTATCAAGCAAGATGCTTTTACCATCCAAGTCGATGATCAAGGGCATTTACAAGAAGTCATTCGTCAGCTAAAACATATACCGAATGTATTGGATGTAAGCAAATTGACGAAATAAGGAACTTCATGAACAAGAGCATCATTTCTACACCTGACGCGCCACAGGCGATTGGCACGTATTCGCAAGCAGTACGGGCGGGCGATACCGTTTATTTGTCCGGGCAAATTCCCTTAGTTCCCGCCACCATGCAAATGGTGGCGGGTGATATTGCCGCGCAAGTGCGTCAAGTGTTTGACAATTTGTCTGCTGTGGCGAAAGCAGCGGGTGGTTCGCTGAATGATTGCGTGAAAGTGCATGTCTTTCTGACCGATTTGGTGAATTTCCCCGTCGTGAATCAGGTGATGGCAGAATATTTTGTGGAACCCTACCCCGCTCGTGCCGCGATTGGCGTCGCCGCATTGCCGCGCGGTGCAGACGTGGAAGTCGATGCCATTATGGTCTTGGGCTAAGCCATGACAAACGGGCAAATGCCGTACAAGCTGGCAACCATTGACTTGGGGTCGAACAGTTTCCACATGATCGTGGTGCAGATTGATGCATTTGGGCAAGTCACTATCCTCGATCGCTTGCGTGAGCCGGTGCGTTTGGGCGGCGGGCTGGATGCGAAAGGCAATTTGAGTTTGGAGGCGCAACAGCGGGCGGTCGATTGCCTGCGGCGTTTTGGTGAACGAATTCGGGATTTTCCTTCCGAGAATGTAGCAGCCGTTGGCACGAATACCTTGCGCCTGACCAAAAATTCCCGCGAGTTTTTGCATCGGGCGGAAGCGGCGTTGGGGCATCCGATTGCGGTGATCAGCGGGCGTGAAGAGGCGCGTTTGATCTACCTCGGTGTGTCACATTCCCTCGCTAAAGATCAGCAAGGCAAGCGCTTTGTGATGGACATTGGCGGTGGCAGCACCGAGCTGATCATTGGGCAGGGTTTCGAGCCATTGCATCTGGAAAGTTTGCGCATGGGGTGTGTCAGCAGCACCTTGGCATTCTTCCCCGATGGCAAGCTGGTGAAAGCGTGTTGGGATAAAGCGGTTACGGCAGCCTTGTTGGAGTTGCGCCCGATCAAAGCGGCTTACCGGGCAATTGGCTGGGAATCGGCAACCGGCGCATCTGGCACCATTCGGGCGGTAAAAAAAGTCATTCAGCAAACCGGGCTTGCGCCTTACGGCATTACCTTGGAGCACATGTACCGCGTGCGTGACATGATGATCGAGGCGGGGCATATCGACAAACTGAAATTGCCGGGGTTGAGTGAGGAGCGCAAGCCGGTGTTTGCCGGTGGTTTGGCGGTGCTGATTGCGGTATTTGAGGCGCTGAAAATTGACCGGATGTTGGTCTCTGATGGGGCATTGCGTGAAGGCTTGGTGTACGACCGGCTGGAACGTTACCAGCACGATGATATTCGTGATAAAACGGTGCGGGCTTGGCAACAGCGTTTTCAAGTTGATCAGGGCTATGCGACGGCAGTGCATTTGACTGCGCTTAAATTGTTCAACCGTTGCCGTGATGATTGGAAACTGCCAAGCCATTTGGCGGAATTGCTGGGTTGGGCGGCGGATTTGCACGAATTGGGGCTGGCAGTGTCGCATTCTAGCTATCACAAACACGGTGGCTATTTGCTGGAATATGCCGACTTGCCGGGGTTTTCCAATGAGGAACAACGCTGGTTGAGCGTGTTAGTGCGCACCCACCGGCAGAAAATTTCCAGCAAATTGTTTGGTTTGTTGAACGCGGAAGATCACCAGAATGCGCTGTATCTGTGCGTATTGCTGCGTTTGGCGGTGTTGTTGCACCGTTCGCATAAGGAAATGGCGCCGCGTATTGAGCGGCTTCGCGTGGGTAAAAACCGGGTTGAGCTGCGCTTTGCTGATGACATCCGCGCCAAAAAGCCGTTATTGCTGGCGGATTTGGAACGCGAGCAGGTGTTTTTGAAAGCGGTGAAGGTTGAGCTGGTGTTTTGAGCCGTAATCGCTGAATTTTGCGGCGCATAACTTGACAGCGCCCCTATCTCCATTAGAATATCAGTAAGTTTTAATATTTCTTTGGATGTAGGGTTGTTTATGTTTGGAATTCGTGAAGTTGACGCTGCTGGTTTGCAAAAAATGTTGGATTCCGGTGAAAAAGTCCGCTTAATTGATGTGCGTTCCGCCTCGGAAGTGGCGCAGGGCATTATCGAAGGCTCAGAATTCATGCCCTTGCACACCCTGCCCTTGCGCATGAATGACCTCCCCAAAGATGAAACGCTCGTGTTTTATTGCCGTAGCGGCGCACGTTCGGCACAAGCCTGTATGTTTTTAGCACAGAACACCGGCATCGAAGCGGTGAACTTACGCGGTGGAATTATCGCGTGGTATCAATCAGGTATGAAAGTTGTGTTACCAAACGCTGCCTAAATAAGAGAATTCTGTTATAGTCGGAAGGGTATTTGAGAGAGGTGGGTCTTATTGACCTGTGAGTTACAATTTATCATGAGACATCAAGCATGAGCAAAAAGCTGGCGATCATCGCAACGAAAGGTACATTGGATTGGGGCTACCCTCCGTTCATTTTAGCATCCACTGCGGCTGCACTCGGTTATGACGTACAGATTTTCTTCACGTTCTACGGCTTGCAATTGCTGAAGAAAGACCTGAATCTGCAAGTTAGCCCATTGGGGAATCCGGGTATGCCAATGCCGTTCCCTGTGCCAGTCCTGATGCAGGCGTTGCCGGGTATGCAGGCCATGATGACCTCCATGATGAAAAAGAAAATGGCGGACAAGGGCGTGGCGGATTTGGCGGAATTGCGTGAACTGTGTCAGGAAGCGGATGTCAAATTCATCGCGTGCCAAATGACGGTTGACCTGTTCGAGATGGAGACCAAAGACTTCATTGGCGATGTGGAATACGCGGGTGCGGCGATGTTCTTCGATTTCGCGGGTGATGCCGACATTTGCTTGTACATCTGATTTCCGAAGGTTATTAGACAGTCACTAAAAAGCCGGGTATATCCCGGCTTTTTACTTGGAGAAGGCGTAGTATGAAAATTATGATTATTAGCGGCAGCCATCGCAACCATTCGCAAAGCGACAAAGTAGCGCATCACATCGCGCAAGCGTTGCTGGATAATAAGCAAGCAACCGCGACGGAAGTGTTTTCCTTGGCAGGCAATCCGTTACCGCTGTGGGATGAAGGCATTTGGAACGGCGATGCCAACTGGCAGGCATTACTCAACCCTTTATCGGAAAAACTGGCAGCCAGTGATGGGTTTGTCATCATTGCCCCGGAATGGCACGGGCAAGTACCGGCGGGGCTAAAGAATTTCTTTTTGCTGTGGGGAGCGGGTGAACTCGCGCATAAACCGGCCTTGATTGTGGCGGTTTCCTCATCCGATGGTGGCGCTTACCCCGTAGCAGAATTGCGGATGAGCAGTTACAAAAATAACCGTATTTGCTACATTCCTGAACAATTAATTGTGCGCAATGTGGAATCTGTCCTCAATGCGGATCCGACACAAAACCAACCGGAAGCGGACACTTATTTCCGTGAGCGTATTGTGTATGCCGGGGGAATCCTCTGCGCTTATGCAACGGCACTGAAAAGTGTGCGCGAATCCGGTGTGACTGAAACGGATGTGTTCCGTTTCGGCATGTAACCAGAGGCTACTAGCATGTTGAAAGCAGCGGCAATGACACCCCAGCGGGTACTTAACCGCATCGGGCGCATGAATTATTTCCACGATGATCGCCACGCGGAACGCACCAATGAAATTCGTTGGCTGGTGGAAGAATTCGTGGAAATTCCGGTGAAAAATTTGCCGCCAGCGTTGGAGGGTTTCACGATTGTGCAGCTCACCGACATGCATTTGCGCCCCTACACACAGGTCGAACACATTGAGCGGGCGGTGGAAAAAACCAACGCCCTCAAACCGGATTTGGTCGTATTAACAGGCGATTACGTGTGGCATGACGGCGAAGATATTCTCGACCTTGTACCCGTGTTGGCGCGATTGAATGCGCGTTACGGCGTGTTTGCGGTCATGGGCAACCACGATATTAAAACTGACCCGGTATTGATTGAAGCCACTTTCGCCAAGCACGGGATTCCGGTATTGCGCAATGAAGGCTTGGATATTCAGCACAGTGGCGGCGTGTTTCATCTGGCGGGCATTGACGATGGTTGGCTCGGTAAACCTGACATTAAGGCGACATTGGATAAATTACGCGGTAACAAGCCGGTGGTATTGCTGGCACATGAGCCGGATATGCTGGATTGGTACGCGGATGATACCCGTATCTCGTTGCAATTATCCGGGCATACGCACGGCGGACAAGTGCAACTCAAACCGGGTAAGCCGTTTATCCGTCCGTACTTGGGGCGTAAATACGTGCAGGGGCTGTATCGGGTGAATGAGTCGTGGGTTTATACCAGTCGCGGGATTGGCTCTACTGGCTTGCCGATTCGTCGGAATTGTTCGCCTGAAATTACCCATGTTACCTTGGTGGCTGGCGATTATTATTCCTTAGCGGCATGACAGTTTGTCTGAAAAGCTTGGGTATTCGGGCGCTGCGTTGGGTAAACTGTTGAGCATAAAGTCCTTTGGTAAGCGCACGCTTGCTCAGTAGGTCGGTTAGTCTGTAATAATTACAAAAACAACGAACTAGGTTAAAGTGTGAATATGCCTGATACCCTAAATAATACGCCTGAACGCGACCTGACCGGCCTGAAAGTTGTCGTCGTGGATGACAGCAAAACCATTCTGCGCACTGCTGAGGTGTTACTCACTGAGCAGGGGTGTTGGGTGGTGACTGCCGGTGATGGCTTTGAGTCCTTGTCAAAAATAGCGTCTTTTAAACCGGATGTTATTTTCGTGGATATTATGATGCCACGCTTAGATGGCTATCAAACCTGTTCACTCATCAAGGCAAATCGCCAGTACCGTGATACCCCGGTTATTCTCTTGTCGAGCAAAGACAGCATTTTTGATATGGCGCGAGGGCGATTGGCGGGTTCTGATAAGTACCTAACCAAACCGTTCACCAAAGATGATTTGCTGGCAGCTATTTACACGCACGTCAAGTTACCGGAAGCATCCAAACCAGCGGTAACGCCAGCAGAAACGCCAGAACCTCCCTTCATTGATCTGATTGACGAGTAAGGGGAATGTTATGTCTGGGCTGCATGTACTGATCATCGACGATTCGTTGACTGAATCCCGTATTTTTACCGCATTGTTGGAAAAAAAAGGCTACCAAGTCAGTGTTGCCTGCAACGGTCAGGAAGGGATTGATGTTGCCAAAGCACGTCAGCCGGATGTGATCCTGATGGATGTGGTGATGCCCTTGCTGAATGGGTTTCAGGCCACGCGCGAATTAACCCGTTCCCCTGAAACGGCGCACATTCCTATTGTGGTATGCAGTTCCAAATCCACCGAAACCGATCGGGTATGGGCATTGCGGCAAGGGGCGAAAGCTTACTTGGTCAAGCCGGTCGAACCCAAAGTCTTGCTGGAAACCATTGCGCAGTTTGCAATTAAGGCTGGCAAACATGGCTAATCCTTACGAATTACTGGCGGGCTTGGCCTTATTGCGCGAAAAAAAACGCCGCTCACGCCAACATCACGCGCAAGAATTGCAGGAATGGTCGGGCTTTCAGGTGCACGTGGGTGATTTGTTGTGCCTGATTCCTTGTGATCAAGTCGAAGAGGTGGTGACTCCAGCCAGTGTTGCGGGCGTGCGGGGTGTGCCTGCGTGGGTTAATGGGGTGATTTATTGCCGTGCTCAACTGGTGACGCTGGTGGATGTGGCGGGTTTATTGCTGGGAAAAGAGCGCACGACCACCTTAGGGCGGGCGTTTGTGGTGCGGGGTTCGCAAGAGTGGTTCGGCTTACAAGCGGGTAATTTTGAAGGCGTGCGGCATATTTGGTCGGATACCCCGGTGTGTGATGCGCCGCCTGCGTTAGCGGCTGATTGGCTACGCTTTACGCGCCAATGGTTGCTGTTGGATGATCAGCCCGTCGCGGTGCTGGAGGCATTCAAATTGGTGGCCGCACTGGAAAGTGGGGAGATGCGCTAATGAGTCTGCTGGTTTACCAGATTATTATTGCGGTATTGCTGCTGCTATTGTTGGTGATGGGGGTGTTATTACTGCACTTAAAACGCCAAATGCATACGCAGTCAGCGGGTGAAGCTCGCCAGCAACAACAAGCGGTATTACGGTTGCTGGATGAAATGAGTTCACTGGCGGATGGTGATTTGACCATGCGGGCGACGGTGACGGAGGACGTGACCGGCGCTATTGCCGATGCGGTCAACTACGCGGTGGATGCATTGCAGGCGTTGGTATTGCGGGTGGATATGACTTCGCACCGTTTGACAGGCTTTGCAAAGGATGCCGATACGCGCATCAACAGTTTAGCAGGGGCAACGGCTCGCCAAGCGCAGGAAATTGGGGTTGTTACCGCCGCGATTGCGACCATGACGAAATCCATTCAAAAAGTATCGCGTAACGCATCCAGTTCCACCGACGTTGCCCGCAAATCCTTGGATATTTCCCAAGCAGGGGCGCATACCGTGCGTGCCACGATTGCGGATATGGGCGCGATTCGCGAAAAAATCCAAGCAACCTCCAAACGCCTGAAACGCTTGGGGGAAAGTTCGCAAGAAGTGGGCGACATTGTGCGCCTGATGAATGACATTGCGGAACAGACGAATATTCTGGCACTGAATGCGTCGATTCAAACCAGCTCCAGCCAAGCGATGAGCGGCAGCGCCCAAGGCAATGCGGGTTTTCGGCGCTTGGCGGATGAAATGCAGCAATTGGCGCAACAAGCGGGGGAGGCTTCCCGCAAGATTGATGTGCTGATTCGTACCATGCAAGCCGATACCAGCGAAGTAATGGCGTCGATGGAAGAAACCACGGCAAAAGTGGTGGACGGCGCTCGGAATGCCGAATTAGCCGGTGCTGCGCTCGATGAAGTGGAAGATGTTACCGTGGGTCTGGCACGTTTGATCGGTAATATCTCCGAGGCAGCAGGCAAACAGGCGAATATGGCGGGTCAAGTGGTGAATACCATGAGTGCGATTCAGGAAATCACCCAGCAAACCGCCCGTTACAGTGAAGAAACCAGAGATCTGGTCACGGATCTGAATGCGACAGCGGCTGATTTGCGCGGTGCTATCGCGGATTTCAATCTCGCCGAAGAAAAACAATAATGACAGGTGCAATATGATTTCGGATAAATCAAGTTTGGCAAGCCGTCTTGGGTGGATCATCAAAGACACGGAGCTGGCAATTGAGCAAGCACGGCAGTCCTTTGGGCGTTACACCGAGACGACGGACAAGAGTGAATTAAGTGCCAGCCGCGAAACTTGCCGCCACTTGAATGGGGTGTTAGAAATACTGGATGCCAGCGGTGTCTCCATGCTCAGCCGCGAACTCGTGCTGTTGCTGGATGCCCTGATTCAAGATCGGGTGGAAAACCTGCGTGCGGCGCAAGATGCGGTTGCCGAAGGTTTGCTGCAATTGTCGGAATACCTCAAACATTTGCAGGAAGGCTATGCCGACTTGCCGGTGATTGTGTTGCCAACGCTGAATAATTTACGCGCCTCTCGCGATGCGGAATTGTTGTCGGAGCATTTGATTTTCCTGCCAGAAGACGGTCATGCCAGTGATGCGGTGATTGGCACGAGTGAATACGTGGCATTGCCGCTGGAAAAATTACAGCAGGTCAGTACCAAATTACGCTTTTTCTTACAAAAAGCCTTGCTGGGCTGGTTTCGTCAGGAACAACCCGAACGCATGTTGCAGGCGGCGGGAAAAGTCACTGACAATATGATTAAGCTCAATCGCAGTCAGCGCTTGCGTTCGTTGTGGTGGATTGCCTCCGGTTTGACCGATGCGCTGGAACACGGGCGCTTGGAACAGGGCACTGCTGTCAAAATGTTGGTGGGGCGGCTGGAACGTGAAATCCGCCGCTTTGCCGAAATGGGTGAAGCCCGTTATGACCGCGTGCTTTCGGACGAATTCATTAAAAACCTGTTGTACTACATTGGGTTAGCCGAGCCTGGTGCCGCGATTGCCGATAAAGTCAAAGCGGCATACCACTTGGATTTGTATTTGCCACAAGGCGAAACCTTGGATGAATTGCGCCATTATTACACCACACCGGGGCGTGATATGTGGCGGGCGGTGGCTGCTTCTGTCACCGAAGAATTGCGTAACTTGCAAAGCATTCTCGATGCGATGCAAGACCAAGAACGTCAACCCGAATTGCTGGGTAAACTCGCGGATAAAACCGAAAATCTTGCCAGCACCTTGGCAATGTTGGGCTTGGGGCAAGCAGGCAACCTGACTTCTGGGTTAGCCACAGCGTTAAAAGAGCGTTTAGCCAGCGGCACGGCGCAAGATTTAGAAGCCATGTTGGGGATTAGTACTCACTACGCCCGTTTGGAAAAGGTTCTCAGCGAATACGCCGAAACCGGACACGATTTAACCGAAACCATTTTCAGCCCAGACAATGATACTCCCGACCCTTCGGATGAACGCAGCCTGTTGCGCTCAACGCTGACAGAATTGAGCCGTGCGCAAACCCGCATGGTGGCGTTCTACAAAGAAGGCTGGGCATTCGTGTGCTTGGAAGATGTGGCGACCTTGTTGGAAAACATCAGCGGCGCATTGACGATTGCGGGAACGAGCGAATTGTTACCGCTGGTGGATACGGCAGTGCGCTACGTGCGCGAAGATTTATTAGCACACCAGCGTCAGCCATCCTTGGATGAATTGTCGACGTTTGCGGACATTCTGACCCTGTTTGAAGCGTCAGTATCGGCACGGTTGCATCAGGAAGATTATTTGTCGTTGTTACCGACTGGGTTTGCCAAACTGCGAGAGTTGGATCATTCCAGCGATTTGAATCTGTTGAATGATGTGAATCTTGACGCGCTGGAAGCGGACGTTGAGGCAAAAAAAAAAGCGCAACAGCGCACACCATCGACTTTACTGCAACGCTTACGGATGCCGATCCAGCCGACATTAGTTCCCGCGTAGACGCTGAAACGGCGGTCACGTTACCGCCGCCGCCCGCACTCCCCGCCATGTCAGCGTTGCGGGAAGCGTTGGGGGAAGACATCTTCGAGATTTTCAGCGAAGAAGTGACCGAAATCAGTGAGAATCTGGAAACGCTTTACCCGCAATGGGACAAGGCGCGAACCAATCGCGAAGCTTTGGTGGAAATTCGCCGTGCTTTTCACACCCTGAAAGGCAGTGGGCGGATGGCGGGAGCATTTGCACTGGGTGATTTCGCGTGGATTCACGAAGATTTATTGAATCATGTCATGAGCGGGCAATTGAAAGCCGATGAGCGCGTTTCCGTGCAAATTGGCAAAGCGGTGCAGGAATTGCGGGCGCGACTCGATTTTTTCCTGAACGCCTCACAAAAAGATGCACGGGTTGAACGCATCATTGCTGAAGCCGAAACGGTCTTACTCCCACCGGAAGCCGCGCCACTGGAAACGTGGGATTTTTCCGCCGCAGAACCTATCGTAAAACCCGCGCCGTTGCCTGAACTGCTACCTGAACCTGTGCTTGATTTCATTAGTGATATTGAGCCGGAAAGCGTTCCTGCGCCCGAACCCGAATCAGTACTTGATTTCATTAGTGATATTGAGCCGGAAAGCGCTGGTGAGTTTGTGTTTGATTTCGTCACGGATAGTAAGCCGGAAAGTGTTCCTACACCTGCTTCCGAACCTGTATTTGATTTTGTGACGACGCTGGAACCAGCGCCAGAATCCGCACCGGAAGTCGATGATGCAGCGGAAGCCGATGCCGAATCGCGGATGATTTGGCAATTGTTCTGGGAAGAAGTCCCCGAACAGCTTCAGGCGCTCGACCGTAATCTGGAAAATTTGCGCGAATCCCCGGAAGAGCGCGACATTATCCGCGAACTCGAACGCGAATTTCACACCCTCAAAGGGGGCGCACGCATGGCGCAATTGGCTTCACTAGCCGATGTCAGCCATGACGCTGAAACCTTGTTAAGCCATTTGCACGGGGTTGGACGGGTGTCGGATGCGGATATTGAGCATTTGCAAGTGGCGGTTGATCGCTTGCACACCTTGACCGAAGCCTTGAATCAACCGAATGCACCCGTCAATACGCCGCCCATCAGCATGATACCGGCAACGCCAGTTGTGGCAGAACCGCCAAATCTCGCAGCAGTAGCGCCGCTTGTTGCACCAATGCCTGCGCCACTAGCGGATGCTTGGGTGCGGCAACGTACCGCACAGGCCGAATCCGGTAGTTTGCTGGAGCGTTTGTTGCAAGAACAAGCGGACAGTTTGCCCGATATTAGTGTGCTGGATAGCACTTCTCGCGCCACACCTGCCCCGGATGCGACCCCCTCCAGCAGCGCCAATATCAGTAACCCGCACGAAACCATCCGTTTGCCCGCTTTGTTTGTGGATAACCTGATCGACCGTGTGGTGGAACTCAATGTGCAACAAGTACACATGTCCGAACACCTCAGCAGCATGGGGATGGACGTGGATGAATTGGTACGCACCGTGGCACGTTTGCGTCAGCAAATCCGTACTTTGGAAGTGGAAAGCGAAGCCCGCATTCACGATGGGCGCAGCAAACGCTTGCAAGCCAGCAAAACGAGCGCCAATGCTAACGCTGCCGATTTTGACCCGCTGGAAATGGATCAATACGCCGAAGTCCAACGCATTTCGCGCTCTTTGGCAGAAAGCTTGAACGACCTAGTGAATTTGGAAGCGGATTTAGCCGCTCAAGTGCGCAAAGGTGAGCAATTATTGCAAGCCGATATGCGCACCACTCGCAAACTTCAGCGCGATTTGCTGGATACGCGCTTGGTGGCTGTCACCATGTTAGTGCCGCGCTTACGCCGTTTGACCCGGCAAGTGGCGAGTGAATTGGGCAAGCAAGTCGCGCTGGAAGTGCAAGGCGAAGACTGCGAACTCGACCGTAATTTGTTGCAAAACATGACAGCACCGCTGGAGCATTTGATCCGTAACGCCATTTCGCACGGTTTGGAAACCCCAGAAGAGCGCGAACAGGCGGGCAAAGCGCCTACCGGCAACATTACCTTGACCATTAGCCGCGATGACAATGAAATCGTGATCCGTTTCCGGGATGACGGGCGGGGTTTGAATCGTGAGCGTTTGCGGCAGCGTGCCATTGAAATGGGTTTGGTCGGCAAAGGGTTAGAATTACCCGAAGCGGAATTGGATCGGCTGATTTTGCGCCCCGGTTTTTCGACCGCCGAAACCATCAGCCAAATTTCAGGGCGTGGCATCGGCATGGATGTGGTGCATTCCGAACTCAAAGCCTTGGGCGGCAGTTTGCAAATCAGTTCGACGCCCGGTGAAGGCACCACGTTTGCGATGCATTTGCCGTTTACGTTGGTGGTGAACCCGGTGTTGTTGGTTGAAGTGCAAACCCAAGTGTATGCCTTGCCGATTACGGGAGTGCAAGGGCTGGCGCGTTTGTCTGGGCAACAGCTTCACGCCGCGCTGCAAGCGGATGCTGACAAACTGATGTTTGCGGGGGAAGCTTACGCTTTGCATCATTTGGCGGAGGTCTTGGGTGGGCAACGGGTGGAGCCGGTGTTCGCGGCCGATGAGCGTTTCCCGGTGGTGTTTATTCAGTGGCAGGGACGCGCTTTGGCGTGGATTATTGATCACATTCGCGGGCGGCGCGAAGTGGTGTTGCAACCTTTGGGAACCTTGTTCAAAAGTTGCCGTTTGTATTCGGCAGCGACGGTAGCACCGGATGGCAGCGTATACCTGGTGCCGGATATGGCAGAATTGGCACGCTTGGCGGAAACCGCTTCCGCTTTGCCGCCGGTACTTGCCGTTGAAGAAATGCCTGCACCGGCAGAACCCAGCGGGCCGCCACGGGTGTTGGTGGTGGATGATTCGATTACGGTACGTCGCGTCACGGAAAAATTCCTCAATAGCCGTGAATACACGGTGTTGACGGCGAAAGACGGCATGGAGGCGCTGGAACGCATTGCCGAATTCCAGCCGAATGTGGTGTTGCTGGATATTGAAATGCCGCGCATGGATGGCTTTGAATTGCTGGGGCATCTGCGACGTGACCCGCAATGGGCGCGGTTGCCGGTGATTATGATCAGTTCGCGTACTGCGCAAAAACACCGCGAACATGCCGGGTCGTTGGGCGCTACGGGCTTCCTCGGCAAACCTTACCAAAACGACGTGCTGCTGGATGCTTTGCAAGAGGTATTAGCCAGTGGGCATGAAGCCAACAATACTCACGAATGGGAGGATCAACCCGCATGAACCCCGC
Organism: Thiothrix subterranea; assembly: GCF_016772315.1. Classification (NCBI taxonomy): domain Bacteria; kingdom Pseudomonadati; phylum Pseudomonadota; class Gammaproteobacteria; order Thiotrichales; family Thiotrichaceae; genus Thiothrix; species Thiothrix subterranea. The sequence goes on from NZ_CP053482.1 coordinate 2,186,243, forward strand.
ACTACAACCCGCGATCAAAAGCCTGATCGTGCGCCTGCATCACGGCAGTTTGATCTTGCCAGTCAATTTGATGGCAGAATTGGTAACGGGGGGCGAACTAACGCCATCGGAGCATCCGGGTTTGGAAGGCTGGTTACAGTGGCGTAACCGGCAAATCCCAGTGGTATCGCTGGAATCCCTGTGTATGCAAGACGCGGCAGGTGAGTCGGATGAAGGTAAGTGCTTAATTTTGCACACGGTCTCCGCTTTGCCCGCCTTGCCGTTTATTGCATTGCGGGTGCAGGGCGGCTTGAACACCTTGGATATTTTGCCGGATACCTTGCGCGATGATCACAGCGGCAATGTGCAGCGTTGCCCGTATGTGGCACGCCAAGTACGCGCCTCACATTTGCTGTGTTTCATCCCTGATTTGCCGACGATTGAAGCGGTCGTCGCCGAAGTATTGCAACTGACGGCGGAACAGCCCGATGCCGCGCTGCTAGAGTAGCACCAGCCCTAAAATCACCGCGAGCATAAACGTCATGGTAATGGCGGTGTTCATGGTGTTTTGGTTGAGCATTCTATCCACGAATACGCTTTTTTCAGCAACGTTGCGCATCATTTCGATACGTTGTTTGACCGGAAAGGTTTCGGGCTTTTCGTAGTTGGCAGCGCCGCCTTTGAGGTTGATCAGTGGCACTAACATATTGATATTGATATGCGCTTGAATGGCGTCTTGGGTGGGGCCATCATAATTCAATAGCCAAGGTGCGGCGTACTCAAACGCTTCCCGCGTGAACATGTCGCGCATGGTTTCTTGGCTTGCTTTGATAATGGCGCGGTTACGTTCCAGCCCTTTTTGCAAATCTTCCAAGGACATCATTGGCATGGGCGCGGAAATATGCACGTAATAATCGCGTCCACGGATTGCTACTTTTACAGTGCCAGCGTAGCTGCTGGGTTCAGTGTCTTTCTTTTCATCAGCCATAGTCGTCACATCGAATGCAGGTAGGTTGTTGGTTTTTTATATCGATTCTAATAGCGCTGAGTTGACCGCCCCATACACAGCCCGTGTCCAGCGCAATGACATCATTTCCATTATGGTATCCCAAAGTAGACCAATGTCCAAATAACACGGTTACACCCAGCGATTGTTTGGTTGGAGTGTTAAACCACGGAATAAGTTCCGTCGTTGTTACAATCGGTGATTTATTCGCCTCAAACGGATTGCCTTTCGCTTCAAATTCGAGGCTGCCATCCGCTCGGCAATAACGCATTCGGGTGAAGGCGTTGAGGATGTAACGGTGGCGGTCTGGCTGACTGTCTGCCGGATTCCAGGTATCCGGTTGATCGCCGTAAACTTGTGCTAACCATTTGGCAGCGCGAGGGCTGCTAAGCTCGGCTTCGACTTCACGGGCGCACGCTTGCGCGGTGGCTAAATCCCACTGCGGGGGAATGCCTGCATGACTCATGGCGTACCCCAGTTGGGCATCGACGTGCAATAGCGGGCGTTGCGCTAACCAAGTAATCAGTTCGGGGTAATCGGGCGCATCCAGCAATAGTTTCAGACTTTTGTGCGCTTTGCGTAGCCCATAATGTGCCGCCAGCAAACTGATGTCATGGTTGCCCAAGACACACACGGCAGCATCCCGCAGGGAGCGCACAAAGCGTAAGGTTTCCAGCGATTGTTTGCCACGATTCACCAAATCCCCGGCAAACCACAGCGTATCTTGCCGAGGGTCAAAGCGCAGTTTGTCCAAAAGGCGCATGAGTGGGTTGTAACACCCTTGTAAATCACCGATTGCGTAAGTCGCCATGTGTTTACCTGTTTAATTTACCTGTTTATTACGCACAATAAAAAGGCGTCCCGCAGGACGCCCCATTCAAATTCACCGAAGGCGTGAGGCTTAGTCGTTGCCTGTCAAGCTCATCATGAATTGTACAATATACCAGAACATTAAACCGACACTGGAAAATAACCCCAATGAAGCGCCAACATGCTGATCAGTATGGTATTCGTGAATCATTTGCGAAGTCTGATACAACATCACCGCACCCGCAAACACAATCATAATGCCAAAAAACACCAACCCTAAGGTAAACCCAAACAGCATACTGGCTAAGATCACACCCAGTGCGATAAAGCTACCGACGGTAATAAACGGCGCTAAAAACGAAAAGTTCTTACGGGTAGTGAATGCAGTGAAGGTAATACCGCCCGCCAGCATCAAAGTCAGCAGCGCCGCACTGGGCAGCACATTGGGGTTAGGGGCGAAATTCAACGCGCCGTAAATCAGCGGCGTGGAAATCAGTGAGAAGGCAGCAACGTACATCCCCAAACCGGCGTACTGCATTTCTTTGGAAATCGCTGAATGCGCCCATTTGTCTGCGAAATACGATGCGCCCATGAATAGCGCCATCACAATCACCCAGCTCCACATACTGCCTTGCATCAGTTGCATCAGCGGTTTCGCGACGCCAGATTGGATCAGTAACGTGGTGAGTGCCGCGTAAGCTGCAATTGCGCCGCCTAGATGCAGGTAAGTGCGGCGAATGAAGCCCGCTCGCTCGGTTTCACTGGCATTGGCAACCAGTGTACCCGAATTCATATCCAAGTATGCCATGTTAGTGTCTCCCTTGTTTTCGTTAAGTCAATGAAATGGTAGTAATCATTACATACGAATGGCCATGGGGCTAATTCCCATTCCAGATAAAGTTTGTTGCCATTGTTGCAGCATTTCAGGGGAAGTCGCAGGCCCTACGCGCACCCGAAACCAAGTTGCGCCCTGAATATTGGCGGTTTCGATGCGGCTGCTCAGCCCTTTTTTCTTTAAACGGCTTTGCATGTCGGCGGCTTGGTCTTGGGTTTTGTAAGAACCAATCTGGAAAGCGTTGGAGCCGCTAATGGCTGCCGGAGTGGGTTTCTTGGTTTCTGGTTTGGGGGGGCTGCTGTTTGGGTATCTGCCAGAGCGGGTTTTTTGTCCGCAGCGGGTTTGGGCGGAACAGCGGCTTGTTCAACCTGCACCGCCAATGGTACGTCTATTTCCAGTTGCGGCAATACCGCGTGATAGCTGAAGCCGGGGGCTTCATCGGGGGCTGGTTCTGGCAAATTATCCGCCGCATTCGGCGTATTGCTGGCGATCAGGGTGGAATCGGGTGAAGTGGCGCTATCACCGAGGCTGGTGGTGTTGCTGATGCCGGGTGGGTTGGTGGCGTTCGTATCTGGCGCATTGCCTTTGTTGGCAAGAGCGTACATGCCTGCGCCGATAATGAGTCCGATAGCCACGCCGCCGACCATCCAGCCCAAACCGTATTGCCCAAAAGCACTGCCAGACGCTGCCTGTTTTTTGAAATCTTTGGTCATGGTGTGGTGTCTCGATAGTTAGGGTGTCTGGTGATTATAGCGAAAACTTGAAGAATGAATCACTTATAGGTCACACTTTTCACTTTCAATCTGCCTAGATTTATGATTAGCGGGTTAAAAATCCACGATCAACGGCGAATCCGTCACCTCCCACTGCCCTTTAGCCACGTTTTCGCCCGTCACGCTACTGAACACCAAATAGCTGTATTTGCCGTAATGCGGCAATTTTGCCAACATCGCATCCAAACCGTCGGGGCTGGAGGCATCCAACAACACAATCGCCTGTTCACCCGCCCGCAGCCCCAACGCCAAGGTATGCAAGCCGCAGGTGTAATTGACACTATTCAGCGTATACGCCGCTTCGGTCATGCGAAACGGTTCTTTGGCACGTTCCAGCAAGCCTTGTAACGCGGCATTATCCCCACCCAGCAGAATGACCGTGCCGGTATCCGGCAAGGGTGCATCGTCGTATTGCACCCGCAATTGCGGGTCACGCGCTTTCAGGGTATCCAGCCAGCTTTCCCACGCCACCTGCATCGCCGCATCGGTCTTGCGTGACAGCACATAAGTTTTGTCACTTTTGCCGTTCAGCACGCCAATTGATGCAGGCATTTCTGCCGCATCCGGCAAGCGAAACACATCAAACTCCGGGTCAAGCGCGATTTGCAGCGGTTTGGCAGGCAAGGATAGCGTGAACGTTTGGCTTGCTTGCGTCATCTGCAAGGTGTCGACCTGTTCCGCTTGCCCCTCCGCAAAACGAATCCGCAGCGGCAATGCCAGCGGGTAAACTTTGTCCGCTTGCGCCTGTTGCTTGAGCGTGAGTTGCAAGCGGTAGCCCTTGTCTGCTGGCGTTAAAGTGTGTTCAGCAATTCGCAAACTGGGTGCGCCCGTACCCGCGAGCCAAGTTTGGCGGAATGTTTTATCGGTTTGCCAACTATCCAACAATTGTCCGAACGTGGCGGTTTGAAAGCGGTATTGCTGGTAAAAACGCTTTAACCCGTCAAAAAACGCCTGATCCCCGACCTGTTGGCGTAACATGTGAAACAGCATCAGCGACTTGCCATAGCCAATGGCTTGGGTGGCTTCATCGTGACGGCTGCGGAAATTCATCAGCGGAAAATCGTCTTGCTGCCCGACAAAGGTGGCGTATTTTTGCAAGCTGGTGCGCCGGTATTCCGCGCCTTCACCCATCTGCTGTTTGATGCGCTGATCGGCTAAGTAAGCGGTCAAACCTTCCGACCAATTGCCTTCGCTGGCATCCACGTACACGCTATTGCCCCACCAGTTGTGCAAAATTTCGTGCGGAAACGACGAGTGCAAAATGAATGGCAAGCGGATCACCCGTGACCCCAATAGCGTGAACGACGGCATTCCCCAGCCGGTTTCCCAAAAGCTTTCCACCGTGGCAAATTTGGCGTAGGGGTAATCACCGAGAAGTTCGGAATATTCGGTTAAATACTGTTCGGTGGCTTGCAGGTAGCGTTTTGCCAAGGCTTCATCCGGTGCTTGCAAATAGACCATCGCATTCGCGTGTTTGCCTGCTTGTTGGTAGACGTGGAAGCGTCCCGCCAGCAGGTAAAGGCTGTCTTGTGGTTGGGTTTCTGCCCAGCCAGCGCTGGTTTGCTTGCCTTGGCTTAGGCTCACCCAGCCGTCCGGCAAGCTGACTTGCAGGCTAAAGGTGTGTTGTGCGTTAGCGGTTTGCGGATACCATTGGCTGTTGGCGTCCAAATAAATACCGCGTTCATTCAATAAAATGCAGGCTTCGGTCAACCATGCGCAATCCGGCGTAGAGGTCAGCTTACCACGGTATTTGAGGGTGATTTCCCCTTGCGCGGCGCTAAGTGGAATACTGTAAATACCAGCCGCTTGCGTGGGCTGCGGCGAACCGTCGACGTTAAGCGTAAATTGTGGGTTGAGCATGAAGCTAAATTGCCCGTTTTGCCGCAATTCGGCGGGGATGCGCAGGGTATCTTCCACCTGCAATTCGCCTGTTTTAATATCAGGCGTTACCCGTAAATCGTGGTGTAACACCGGCAACGCGGCGGCAGCGCTCACGCTTGGCAGCCATAACAGCAATAGGATCACAACATGTTTCACAATCGACATACACTATTTCCTGATTTGATGCGGCGCACGTTATTGGCAGCGTGCGTGGTGGTCATTGGCGTATTACCCATCAGCAGCATCGCGGCAACGGTGGAACACGCGACGCTGGATGAGGCATTGGCGCACATCGGTGAACATGTGCCCACCGGCGTGATGCAAGGTAAAGCGTTGCCATTTTCTACCTTAATGGCGAGCTTGGCACAAAACCGTGTGGTGTTTGTGGGTGAAATTCACGATCGTTATGATCATCACCTGCATCAATTGGCGGTATTGCAAGGCTTGCATCAGCGTAACCCGAAGCTTGCTATCGGGGTGGAATGGTTTCAGCAATCGTTTCAGCCGGTGTTGAATGATTATTTGGCGGGCAAACTGACCGAGGTGGAGTTTTTGCGCCGCAGCGAATATTTCGAGCGTTGGGGCTACGATTACCGTCAATTACGCCCGATTCTGGCATACGCCAAAGCCAATGGCTTGCCGGTGCTGGCGTTGAATGCCCAAGTTGAGTTGACCCGCAAAGTGTCAGAAGGCGGTTTGGAAGCGTTGAGCAAAGACGAGCGGGCGCAATTGCCACCGACGATTCACCCGGCGGATGCAGATTACCAAGCACGCTTGCGTAAGGTATTCGAGGCGCACTCGCAAGACCCGCAGCAATTCGAGCGCTTTATGCTGGTGCAGCGGATTTGGGATGAAACCATGGCGTATAATGCGGCAAAGTATTTGAACGCTAACCCCGAACATCAACTGGTGGTATTGGCAGGCGTGGGGCATATCAGTGATGGCGTGGGCATTCCGGCGGATTTGGCGCGGCAATTACCGGGCAGTAAAGTGGCGACCGTTGCCAGCAGTGACAGCCAAGACGCGGCTCCGGCGGTGGATTATACCCTGCTTACCGCAGCGGTGGATTTACCGCCGACTGGTAAATTGGGTGTATTGTTGGATACGCAGGGTAAGGGGTTGAGCATTTCCGCCTTGGATAAAAACAGTGCGGCGGCTAAAGCAGGGCTGCAAAAAGGCGACCGTCTCGCGACCTTGGAAGGCGTGGCGCTGAAAAACATGAGTGATCTGAAATTGGCGTTATTGCAACACCAAGTGGGCAATGCGGTGAAAATGACCGTGGAACGTGCTGGTTCAACAGACCTATTGGCATACACGGTGGTATTACAGTAAATCTTAAAATGATCAGAAAAATCTATTTTTGCTATAATTCAAATGAACATTTGCTGCGGATAATGCGACCCACCTCTAAAGTTTATAGCGAAAAACAACTGGAGGGGCTCTTATGTCAAGCAGAGATTTGGCTGATTATTTGGAACAGCGCGTGGCAATGTTGGGTATTTCGCGCTCGGAAGTGGCGCGTCGCGCCGATATATCGCGGCAAACCTGGTATCGGCTCTTGAGCGCTGATCTGACGGATGCCAAACTGTCCACCATCATGCGCTTGGCAGAAGCGCTGGAAACTCCCCCCTTGCACTTATTGTGTTTGTATTTGGGTGAGGGGCAGACAACCACACCACTTAACGGAGCAAGCAACGATGCAGGCGGATTTTTGGCACGAACGTTGGGAACACCAGCAAATCGGGTTTCATCAAGCGGAAATTAATAGCCACTTACAGGCATTCTGGGGGCAAATGCGCGTACCCGCCGATAGCCGCATTTTCGTACCATTGTGTGGCAAAAGCCGCGATATGCTGTGGTTGCGTTCGCAAAACTTGTTGGTAACGGGCGTGGAAATCAGCCCGATTGCGGTGCATGATTTTTTTGCTGAAAACGGTTTAGAGCCGATCGTCACGCAACAGGGCGCATTTGAGCGCTGGGAATGTGACGGGCTGGTGATTTTGCAGGGCGATTTCTTCGACCTGAGTGCGGCGGATGTGGCGGATTGTGCCGGTGTGTTTGACCGCGCTTCGCTGATTGCGTTGCCGCCGGAGATGCGTACCCGCTATGCGCAACATTTGACGAATATTTTACCGCCTGCGGTGCAGATACTGTTGATTACCATGGAATACGATCAGCGCGAAATGAAAGGGCCGCCGTTTTCGGTGCACGAGGCGGAAGTGCGCGATTTTTATGAAGAGCGCTACGCGGTGGAGCGTTTGCAGGCGCTGGATGTGTTAGCGGATGAACCCGGTTTCCGCCAGCGCGGGCTGACCCGGCTGGATGAAAAGGTGTACGTATTGACCCCGCGTTAAGCTTATTTAGCAGCCGCTGCTTCTGTGGCAGCAATCGCTGACGGGTCGGGGGTTTCAGTTGCGGGCTTATTGAACATATACAGCGCGGCAATGCCGATACCGATGGCAGCAATCACAGCGGCGATTTTCAGTTTGGGGTCACTGTTGCTGGCCTCGTCTGTGCCTAATTGACGCCGAGCTTCGCGGTAAAGGGCGTCGGATTCTTCTTGTTGGGCGCGTTGGTGCGCTTCTTTAATGCTTTTCGCCAATTCGTTGTCGTATTTTTGGCGTTCCATCTCGACGGCTTCCTTCATGCGTTGAGAGCGTAGAAAGTGATCGCCAATTACGCCACAGGCTTCACATTTTTCATTGATTTCCTTGGTTTGCACTTGGGTGTGTTTGCAGGCAGGGCACTTATACAACGCGGCGGTGGGCTGGCTGATTTCGTCGTCTTTGGGGACGAGTTGCAGGGTGGGGCGAATGGCGCAGTGAATCGCCAGCGTTTTGAGTTGTTCGCTGAGCGCTTGTGCGTCGGCTTCGGTGATGTTTTCACGAATTGATACCATGCCGTTGTTGAACAGCAGCGCATCGGATAATTTGAATTCGAGGTAAGGGCTGTGATCGTCCAGCAAATCCAGCACATCGCGTACCAAGGCTTCGACTGACTTTTCAGAACGGTGTCCGGTGACGACCAGATCGAACAGTTCCTGAATTTCAATGGCTTGTGATTCTGACATGGCGTTTTGTCCTGTGTTTTTTATTGTGTGCCTACGCAAGGCAATCTTGGGCAAAGGGTATAAGTAGCCGGACAGGATGTAAACAGTGAGCAGATAAACGTGCTATTGATCAGACGATTTGCGGTGCGGTTTGCCGCATTCACACGCTTCGGGAACGGGGTCAAGACCGCCTTCGTGCCAAGGGTTGCAACGTCCGATACGCCGAATCGCCAACCAACTGCCTTTGAGTGCGCCGTGGGTTTCAATCGCTTCTTTGGCGTAATGCGAACAGGTGGGGTAGAAACGGCAACTGTTCCCCAGCAGCGGGCTGAGGAACAATTGGTAGAAGCGGATGATGGCGATGAGGAGGTGTTTCATGCCGCAACTTCCTGCTGATAATCCGCATATAAACGCTCTAACTGCTCAAAGTCACCATCGAACGTCTCGATTTCAAGGACATAGTATTTGGCAGCCGCGAAGTGAAAAATATCAAATTTGTATTTTTTCTTATCCGGTACTTTGATGTTTTTGTACTGTGAAAAGCGAAATAGATTTTCTGCCAATTCAGCAACTTCGGACGTTATTTGAAAAAGTCCGAATGTTGCTAATTGTTCATTAATAAATTGATAGTCATCTTGTTTGTGCCACTTTATTCCACATAAGACCTCGTAACGAATGAGTGGTGTCACTGCCAAATTAGCTTCCTCTTCTAGCAAACGTTCAAAGTGAGCTTCGGTTTTTGAATCGTGTGTATCGAACACGCCAATCAATAGGTTGGCATCCAGTAATACATTTCGCATTATGATGCTTTCCTTTCACGCAAGTATTTCAGTAGCTTTTTCTTGGCTTCTTTTTGTGCATTGCTAACGGGGCGATCAAGTGCTAAACGATTTAAGTCTATGTGGAAAGCTTGCTTCAGCAAGTCAATCATGGCGGTGTTACCCGGATTTTTGATTTTGTAGGTACGCACGATGTCATCGGCATCGCGCCGTAGCTCATAGGCTTCGCCATCTTCAAGTTGGCTCAATACCAACGGGGAATGCGTAGCAATGAAAAATGTGGTGTTGGGAAACAACTTTTTGAGTGTTGGAATGATCTTAACCTGCCATTCCAAATGGAGGTGGCTCTCGATTTCGTCGATTAGGACAATACCTTTGGTCTTTTGAAGCTCTTTTTCTTGCGAGATATTTCCATAAGCTGAAATCATTTCAGTAAGTATTTTGAAAATGGATACAAAACCAGTACTAAGTTCGGATAGTTCTTTTTCTTTGCTATTAACTCGGATGAAAATATTCTCTTTTTCATCCATTTCAAGAAAGTTGCTATCATATTGAGGATCAATTTCATGCAGGCAATGCAGGATTGTCATTAAGTAATGTTGTCGATTATTTTTTGTACGCTGAAATATGCTTGAGAGTGCTACACTTTCTTTTATCCATTTACGTAAAAAATCACTGTTTTTGCTACCATCTTTAAATTGACCTCTACTCTCTGTATTAATTAAAGTATAGGCATTATCTTTGCTATCCAAGATAAGGAAATCAAAAATTGTTTCGAGTAGTTTAGTTTTACCAACGCCATTTGCACCGATGAAGACGTATGCTTGCTTGCTGGGGTCGAGGTCAAGCTCGATTGTGCCAACACCTTGCACGTCGTCTAGTCGTAAGTGGGTTAAATCCAGCATTGTCGTTGCTCCATCGGTAGAACCATTTCCGCTACTGTAGCAGAAATGGTTCAGTGTCGGTAATCAGGTGCTTAGTGTTGGTTGCTTCTGGCTCTGATGGAATCAAAACTATCATCCACCAACAACTCGCCATTACGGAACACGGGGCGCAGCAAATTGCTTTCCCACGACAGTGCATCCTCGCGGATGGTTTTGATCACGCCCGCATCCCTAATCACCGCCAGCCGCCCACGCTTGGAATGCTTGCCGGAATCTGTGACCGGCTGCTTATACACATCGCGCCATGCGCCATTGATTTGCATCGCGGAAGCCTTCATCGCAAAGCGCAAGGTATCGCGATTAACCTTCTGCAACAGCCCGCCACCCATGCCAAACGCGACATTTTCGGTCGAAAAGCCAGCCTGTTGAATGCGTTGCAAAATCACGCCGATGGAATCCACATCCACCCCATCGCCCTGAATCACGCGCACGCAATCGCTCAACACTTTGTAGCCCTTGCTGTTTACGCGACCACCGAATTCGGCATACAAACGCTCCAGCACTTCCGGCACGATCTCTTCCGGCACGCCGGAATCGGGGCGAATCACCACGGTTGCGCCGCTGTTTTCGACTTGCGCCCGCAATTGCTTGCCCCAAATCTCAGAAACGGCGTGGTAAATGTCGTAGGAATCGGACACTACAGCGAGCAATTTCCCCGCCTGCCCAAATTGTTGCAGCATATTCGCGTAAGCATCCGCCTCACCATCGCGCCCCCATGCGGTGATGGTGGAATGTTCTGCCGCTGGGATTGAAAAGCCAGCCATGTCTGCGCCGTAATACTTACGCGCCGCCAGCAATGCCACCACAGTATCGCCACCCATGAAATTGACCAAATGCGCCATGCCACCGAGCGCAGCGGATTCGTGCGAAGACACCCCGCGTGCGCCAAAGTCATGCAGCTTGAACGGCAACTCCGCCGTCGGATTGTCGCAAGTCGTTTCAAGCGCTTGGCGAATGCTTTGCTTCACCTGCCACGACAACGTGGCAACGGTGGTGGGATACCACACCGCCCGCAACAACGCCGTTTCCAGATACGAGGTTAGCCAAAACGCTTGCGGGTCAGTGTTGCGGATTTGCACCAACGCATTGCCGGTAGGAACAATCATACCTTCGGGCAACGCTTGGATTTCAATCGGCAAAAAACCGCCGTGTTGCTGCACAATCTGTTCCCAGCCTTGGCGTAAAAACGGCACACCATGCGCGGCAAACAACGCCTCCGCCTCATCAATATCCGCCGTAGTGACAGGCTTAAGCAGGTATTCCTTGATAAACGCCTGCAAGCCAAAGAACAACGTTTGCGGAAACTGCCCGCCGCGCGATTCGATGTAGGATGACACCACTTGCGTCCCTGCTGGGTATTGCAAAAAGTGGCTGGCTTTGTAGCTGTCAGTGTTGAGAATCAAGTTAGTGAACATAGGAAATCCTCCTGTGTAGTGGTATGAGTGGCAGTCTATCCGCCACTGTTTTACCCCTCGCCCCTTGAGGGAGAGGGGGCTAGGGGTGAGGGGTTCTTCACCCAATCATCGTCTTAATAATCTGGAAATGGTCTTCAAACAAGCGTTCGGGATCAAGGTCGCCCAGCGGCATCCAAAAAGCGTGTTGCGCATCATCGCCACCTTTCACTTTCGGCAAACCGTGCGCATCGGGTTTGAGTTCGATCAGAAACGCATGGGTAATGGTGCGCCCTCGCGCCGAACGGTACGGATCGTCGAACACTTGCTCTTTCACAATCGAACCCGCCAACACGGGTGCAGGTACTTTGATGCGGGTTTCTTCACGCAATTCGCGGATTACCGCATCGCGCAGCTTTTCGTGCGGGTCAAGGAAACCACCGGGTAATGCCCATTGCCCTTTGCCGGGGCGAGCTTTGCGTTCGATCAGCAAGATGTGTCCGGCTTGCACCACCACCGCATCGACGGTAACAAACGTTGGTGCGTAGGGCGCGGCTTCCCAGCCTTTGCGGTATTGGTTGACGAATTCCCACTCGCTGGCAATGTGCTGGAAGGTGTTAGATTCGCGAAAGGTTGCCAGCCAAGTTTGCACCGCATTCGGCAATTCGCCTTGCGTCGTACCGTGTTGGAAATACTGTTCGCGCAACGGTGTAGACGACACTCCGCGCACGTTTTCCACCGCGACCGATTGCCATTGCGGAAACATCGACAGGTAATAGGAACTGTGGTCTTTGCTGTGCCCAATCAAGCCAATGCGTGGCGCAGCACTGCCCACTTTCGGCGGAAAACGGCAGGTAATGCCATGCACGGTTTGTTGCACACGGGTAATCCAGCCTTGCTCGTTGTAGGTGTCATCCAGCAACGGCGCGAGAATCAAGCGTTCGCCTGCGTCAGGAAACGTGGCACGGATAAACGTTTCACGCTCGGCAAATGTCCAAGGATTACGCAAGGTACGCGGCTGACAACTCGAACCGACCAGCACAATCACGCGCTCGGCACGTTGCAACGCGGTTTCCACCACGGCTTGATGTCCCGCGTGAAATGGCTGAAACCGACCAATGAAGACCAGAAAATCAAAATCAGGTTTGAACATGTCAGTAAGCTCCTTACTGAGAATGGTTGGGCTTGGTCTATCCAAGCTGTTTATGATTAAACGCGCATTGTCACAGCGCGTCAATGCCAAATATCTGCCAATTTGCACCGTTTAAATGTTAGAATTTTCAACATACAAGGGCTAAAACGTCTCGCGGGGGCAGGGCATGTTGGAAAATCAGAACTTTTGGCTGGAAATCGTCAAAATCATCCCGTCTTTTTTATGGGTCATCGGCGCATTTATCGCGCTGTTTTTGTGGTATGACCTGCATTCACGCCAAACGCTGGCGGGTTATTACACGCAGCAAGGGCAGGATACGGCGAGCGATTTACGCTACGTGGAACGGGCATTTGAGGATGTTCTCAAAGTTGCACACAAAAATCCGCATTGGCATGTGGAGGTGGCAGACACCGATAAAACCCAAATGGTACAACGCTTGCGCCGCAATCGGGATGTGTTGCGCGAACGGCGCGTGCTGTGGCTGGATGATCGCCCCGATACGCTGGCTAACGAAATCCGTTTGTTCCAACAATTGGGTGTGGAAGTCGAAACGGTGACGGCGGTGGGCGATGCGCTAGGGCATTTGCGCATGGGGCATTTCGATTTGCTGATCTCGGATATTGCTCGCCCTGACGGGCAAGCGAATGGCTTGGCGACCTTGCAAACGCTGCACGATCATTACCCCGCGCTACCGGCGTTGTTTTACGTGGGCAATTTCAATGCGCAGGATGGCGTGCCGTTGGGCGCATTTGGCATCACCAATCGCCCCGATGAATTGCTGCATCTGGTGTTGGATATTGTCGAACGCAAACCGCCGCGCATTGAGATTTTATAGATTGTTATGAGTCAGACAATCCGTTTTGTGGAATGATTGCGGCGGGCTATACTCACTCCATCGACACAACAAACACACAATGGAGTCAGCTCATGGACATCAATATCGGCATCCCCAACGACCAACGCCAAGCGATTGCTGACGGGCTTTCACGTTTGTTAGCAGACACTTACACCCTGTATCTGAAAACCCACAATTATCACTGGAACGTGACCGGGCCGATGTTCAATACCTTGCATCTCATGTTCGAGACGCAATACACCGAACTCGCACTCGCGGTGGATTTGGTGGCAGAGCGCATCCGCGCGTTGGGCTACCCCGCGCCCGGCACGTATGCGGCTTACAGCAAACTCTCCTCGATCCAAGAAGAAGAGGGCGTACCCAAAGCGAATGAGATGATCCGCAAATTGGTGGAAGGTCAGGAGGCGGTAGTGCGTACTGCTCGCAGTATTTTTCCACTGGTCGATGCGGCAGGCGACGAACCCACCGCCGATCTATTGACCCAGCGGATGCAAATCCACGAAAAGAATGCGTGGATGTTACGCAGCATGTTGGAATGATTAGTGAACGGCGATGACGATGTGTAGAGACGCAAAATTTTGCGTCTCTACGGTGGTGGGTACTGGCACGGATGTGGGTTAATTCAACGCCTTTAATGTCAGCGACACGCTCGCCAGCAACAACAACACCCCAATCAGGCGCGTCATGTGCGTTTGCGTCAACCCCGTGTGCACATGACCGCCTACCCACAATGCCCCCAACATCACAGGCAACGCAAACAACGCATTCCACCACACCGTTTGCGCCATCAGTAAACCCGCTATAAAAAATGTCGCAATCCGCACCGCGCCTTCGATGAAAAACAGTGCCGAAAACGTTGCCCGCAACAGCGTCTTATCCTGAATCCGGTGATTCAAATAAATCACATACGGTGGCCCGCCTGTACCAAACAGCCCGCCCACCGTGCCACCCGTGAACGAAGCCGGTATTGCCCACCACGCCGACACCGGCTTTTCACCCTTCAAATTCAACAAACTGCGCACCGCAAACACGAAGATAAACGCCGCCAAGATCAGCAACATTGGCGTAAGCGGTAAATTCACCAACAATTGCGTGCCAACAATCACCCCGATTAAGCTAAACGGAATCAACATGCCGACTTCACGCCATTGCACCCGTTTCAAATCCAACCCGCCCATCACCAGCGACGCAGTGAAATCCAGCAGCAAAATCAGCGGCACAACAAACGTTAATGGCAAAAATAACGCCAACAATGGCACGGCAACCAAGCCTGACCCAAACCCCGCAATGCCGCGAATAAAATACGCCAGCACCACAATCGCCGTCGCAGTGGCATACTGCCAGACTTCCATCAGGCGTACAGCGTCTTAGGGTCAATCAACACTTCACGGTCAATAATCACCTGATCGCCTTCCACTTTATTGTAAAAGCACGAACGCCGTCCGGTATGGCACGCAGGCCCCGTCTGATCGACCAGCAGCAGAATCGTGTCCGCATCACAGTCGATACGGAATTCCTTCAACACCTGCATCTGCCCCGACGATTCACCCTTGCGCCAGAACTTATTGCGCGACCGTGACCAATAGCAAACGCGCCCGGTTTCCAGCGTTTCTGCGATACTTTCACGGTTCATCCACGCCATCATCAGCACTTCGTGGGTGTCGAATTGCTGGGCAATCGCAGGGATCAAGCCATCGCTGTTGTATTTGAGGGAGTCGAGGGTTTCAGTTAACGTCATGGGAATTCCTGTATCGGCAGTCGGTTAGTGGTGCGAGTATACCAGCATGTTGTAGGATGTGACCCATCCTTGACTTAGATGAAATAAACCACACATGATAACCCTGTACCAATTCAATTCCTGCCCGTTTTGCTGGAAAGTAAAAGCCTTCCTCAACTACACCAAAATCCCGTATGACGTGGTGGAAGTGACCCCGTTTGGGATGAAAGAGCTGGATTTTACCGATCACAAAAAAGTTCCCGTGCTGAAAGATGACGCGGAAATCGTGGTCGAATCCAGTGCGATTGTGCGTTACCTGAACGACAACTACGCACATTTGTTGCCTGCGCCGCAGGATGACGAATGGCTGACGTGGGTAGATAACACGCTGGTGCATTACTTGCCACCGTTGATGCACCCCAATATCGGCAAATCCTTTAAAAACTTAGGGTTGGTGATGACGGGCGGGAAGGATGGCGCGGTTAAGCGTTTCTTCGTGCGGCTGGTCGGTGCAATGGTGATGCCGCGTGTCGCCAATAAAATGAAGCTGAAACACAGTATTCAGAATCCTGCTGCTGAGTTTCAGACTGCTTTAGCGCATTGGGTTGATAAGGGTTTGGCTGGCAAAGACTTTTACGCGGGTGAACAACCGGGTTTGGTGGATACCAGCGTGTTTGGCGTGTTGCGTTCCGCGCAAGGCATGGGGATTTTGGAAGCTGCCGCTGTGACGAATCCCGCGTTTGGGCGGTGGTATGAGGCGTGTCGGGGGATGATGGGGGCGTAACAGGCTGATTATGCTATGCTGAGTCTGGTCTGCTAACCGGAGTTTATTCGCCATGATCCGCTTTCCTTACGGTATCAGTAATTTTCAGAGCATCCGTACCGAGGACAATCTGTACCTTGATCGCACTCAGCATATCCGTTCGTTAGAAGCGGCGGGCAAGCAATTGGTTTTCCTGCGTCCGCGCCGTTTTGGTAAATCCCTGCTGCTGTCTACGCTGGCGAATTATTACGATGTTAAGACGGCTGATCAATTTGAAACCCTGTTTGGAGGACTGGAAGTCGGGAGTAACCCAACTCCCGAACACAATCGTTACCTGATCTTGCGCTGGGATTTTTCCAAAGTATCCGCGCAGGGCAACATTGATGACATTAAAAACAGTTTGTTTAAACACCTGAATGTGTCAATAAAAGGCTTTATTCATCATTATGCGGCGTTGTTGCAGGAGAAAGTGGAGGTTGAACCCGACGCACTCGCGTCTTTCCAGTCTCTGTGCAATAGCGTTAGCAGCAGTGGTCAACAGCTTTACCTGCTGATCGACGAATACGACAATTTCGCCAATGAAGTGCTGGTACGTGACCCGCACAACAGCCAGCGTTATCAGGACTTGCTGGAAGGTGAGGGTATCCTCAAATCGGTATTCAAAATCATCAAAGGCAGTGCTGCCGAGGGCAGAATCGGGCGGGTATTCATTACGGGCGTGTCGCCCTTAGTATTGGCGGATATGACCAGCGGTTATAACGTTGCTACTGACATTTCCCATGACGAAGATTACAGTAACTTGTGCGGTATCGCGCCCACTGAATTACAAGACTTGGTACAAACCGTGGTCGGGCAGTGTGGACAAAGCGTCGAACAAGCCCAAGAAATTCTCAGTACCCTGCGCGAGTTTTACAATGGCTACCGTTTTTGCAGTAATCTCAATCACCCCAGCGTCTATAACCCCACGCTGTGCTTCTATTTTTTGCGCCATTACCAACGCCACTGCACCGCGCCGCGCCAAATGCTCGACGGCAATCTGATGATGGATGCCTCACGTATCCGCTACCTTGCCAGCCAGCCTAGCGGCACGGGTGTGGTAGAGCGTATTCTCGATGAAGAAAGCACCATCACGCTGGATATTCTCGAAACCCGTTTCGGTGTGGAAAAACTCGCCGATCTGCAACAGGATGAAAGTTATTTGCTGTCGCTGTTGTACTACTTCGGGGTGTTGACGATTGTGGATACCGATATTCTGGGAAAGCTGACGCTGGGCATTCCCAACCTCGTGACCCGCGCGTTGTACGTGGATGAATTGCGTCAGCGCATCCTGCCTGCCCCGAAGGAGCGTCACGCGGTGGCGGCTATGGCAGAAAAGTTCTACCAATCCGCTGAACTCCAGCCGCTGGCAGATTATCTGGAAAAAAAATACTTCGCCGCTTTCAATAACCGTGATTATGCGTGGAGCAATGAACTCACCATCAAAACGGCGTTTTTGACCCTGCTATTCAACGACATCTATTATGTGGTGGATTCCGAAACCGCGCTGCAACGCCGCTATGCTGATCTGGTACTGGTGATCCGCCCCAGTATGCGCCAATACCCCACCCTGAAAGACATTGTGCTGGAATTCAAATACCTATCACTAAGCGACCTCAAACTCAGCGGTGAGCAAGTACGCGCCCAATCCCGCGAAACCTTGGCACAACTGCCAGCGGTACAAACAGCGCTGCACGACGCGCTACAGCAATTGCAGCACTACCGCGCCGTGTTGGCAGAAAAATACCGCGAGCCGGAACGTTTGCGCTGTCTCGCGGTGGTATCGTTGGGTTTTGATCGCGTGGTTTGGCAGGAAGCTTAAATAACCTGCCCCGGCAATTTGCGCGTATACCCCGCAGCATCTAGCTTCGCCAGATATTCCACCCAGTTCTGTTCCATGTTTTTGCCCAGCTCATACAGCAAGTTCCAGTCGTAAATCCCGCTGTCGTGGTTGTCATCAAAGGTCAACTGAATAGCGTAATGTCCCACTGGCTCAATGCCCTTGATATTCACGTTTTCCTTGCCGATTTGCAGCTTTTCTTGCCCAGGCCCATGCCCGCGCACTTCAGCCGACGGTGAATTGACCCGCAAGTATTCGCAACTCAGCGCGTGGACTTCATCGCCCGGCCAAGTAATCAGCAATTCACGGGTTTTCTGGTTCAGGGTAATATCAAGTGGTGTCATCGTTGGTTCTCTTTACAAAATATAACGGCTAAGGTCTTCGTCTTTGACCAATTCGCCCAAAATCTGATTGACGTAAGCTGCGTCTACCGTCATTTGGTCTTCGCAATCGGGCGCTTCAAACAGCACATTTTCCAGCAAACGCTCGACCACCGTGTGTAGGCGGCGTGCGCCGATGTTTTCGGTGCGTTCGTTGACTTCAAAGGCAATTTCCGCAATCCGCCGAATCGCATCGGGGGCAAAGGTCAGCTTTACGCCTTCGGTTGCCAGCAAGCCCTGATACTGTTCGGTCAGGGATGCATTCGGTTCGGTGAGGATGCGTTCAAAGTCATTCGCGCTCAAGGCATCCATTTCTACACGAATTGGCAGCCGACCCTGTAATTCCGGTATTAAGTCGGAGGGTTTAGCGACGTGGAATGCGCCGGAGGCAATGAACAAAATATGGTCGGTTTTGACCATGCCGTATTTGGTGTTGACGGTGCAGCCTTCGATCAATGGCAGCAAATCGCGTTGCACGCCTTCGCGGGAAACGTCTGCGCCGCTGGTTTGCCCGCTACGTGCCACTTTGTCGATTTCGTCGAGAAACACGATGCCGGTTTGCTCGACTGCAAACAAAGCGCGTTGCTTTAGCTCTTCTTCATTGACCATTTTGTGGGCTTCTTCTTCGGTCAGGACTTTGAGCGCGTCTTTGATCTTCATCTTGCGCTTGCGCTTTTTGTTGCTGCCGATGTTTTGGAACATGCTTTGCAACTGGCTTGCCATTTCCTCCATGCCCGGTGGGGTCATGATTTCCACGCTTGCACCGCCAACCGCCACATCCAGCTCGATTTCTTTATCGTCGAGTTCGCCTTCGCGCAATTTTTTGCGGAATTTTTGGCGGGTGGCATTATCTTCACGCACGGGTTTGACGGGTTCGTCATCACCTGTGGACAGCCATTCGTTGACGGGTGTTTCCTTACGGGGTGCAGGTAACAGGATGTCGAGGATGCGTTCTTCTGCCGCTTCCTGAGCGCGGTAGTTGACCTTGGCAACTTCTTGCTCGCGCATCATTTTCATCGCCATGTCCGCCAAGTCGCGGATGATGGAATCGACTTCCTTGCCCACGTAACCGACTTCGGTGAATTTGGTGGCTTCGACCTTGATGAACGGTGCATTGGCGAGTTTGGCGAGGCGGCGGGCAATTTCGGTTTTACCGACACCCGTGGGGCCAATCATCAGGATATTTTTCGGGGTCACTTCCGGGCGCAGCGCGTCATCGAGCTGCTGCCTGCGCCAGCGGTTACGCAGCGCAATGGCGACGGAACGCTTGGCCTTGTCCTGACCAATGACGTGCTTGTCGAGTTCTTGGACAATTTCGCGGGGGGTCATCGTACCGACGCTCATTAGAGTTCCTCAATGGTCAGGTTGTGGTTGCTGTAAATGCAAATATCAGCGGCAATGTGTAAGCCTTTTTCGACGATTTCGCGGGCGGAAAGCTCGGTGTTCTCCAGCAAGGCGCGAGCAGCAGATTGTGCGAATGCGCCGCCTGAGCCGATGGCGATTAAATCGTTTTCTTGCTCAATCACGTCGCCGTTGCCGGTGATTAGCAGGGAGGCGGTGGCATCCGCGACGATCAGCAGCGCTTCTAATTTGCGTAACATGCGGTCGGTGCGCCAGTCCTTGGCGAGTTCTACCGCAGCACGGGTGAGGTTGCCGTTGTGCGCTTGCAGCTTGCTTTCAAAGCGTTCAAACAGGGTGAAGGCATCGGCAGTGCCGCCAGCGAAGCCTGCAATGACTTTGTCATTGTACAGGCGGCGTACTTTGCGGGCATTGCCTTTCATGACGGTATTGCCCATCGTCACCTGACCATCGCCACCCACGACAACTTTGCCGTTGCGGCGCACGCTTAGGATGGTGGTTCCTCGATATTGTTCCAAAATGCGCTCCAGATGCTTTTAGGTAGGCTATAGCGTGTGGGTATTGTGAGTAAATTTCAAGGGCTAGGGCGAACCCGTATGCGCATAAAAAAATATTGTTTAAGAAACTACCGTAATGCAGGTATTATGCTGGCTGAACTTCGGTATTTTTACTTTAAACTTCAATAAGTTATTCTTACTACATTGTTGTTTTGATACCACAGTCATTGTTTGCTTTTTGAGCCTTAAGGAGGTGCATCATGAGTATAGTTGGTTTGATCATTTTTGCGATCATTGTACTCGCCGCTTGTTATACCTCTCATTGCTTGCAGCAGGGTGCACGGCGTGAAAATTTACCTCGCGAAATTGAGAAGCTGTTGTAAAGCAGTTTCTTTGACGTAGACTATTTCAAAAATCAACACCACCCCATTAATTAAACCTGCCCGCATAAAGTGGGCAGTGTTTTATCTACTCATTGATCACCCTATTTTTTGTGTACCAACCTGTTGCTTTGTGAATGAGTGAGCTATGCTCATTCGTAAGGGCTTATTGTCAATGGTGCGCAATTTTTATATGGGATTTTGATCGAATGCGGCAAGAAAACACTGCGCTTATCCTGTTAGTGGATGAGGCATGTGAGAGCGAAAATTTATTCTGTCATGCGCAAGCCGCAATCGCAGCAGGTGCGCAAAGCCTGTTATTGCTGGCGTGTGAGCGCAATGGCTTGACTCCGGCATCGGTGGATGTTGGCTTGCAAGCCTTGCCCGTACCAGTCTTTGGCGGCATTTTCCCACAAATTGTGGTCGGTTCGCGCCGCTTGGAACAGGGTTATGTGGTGTGTGGCCTGCCGTTTGCGGTGACGGTCGAATACGTCGCTAAACTCTCAGACCCTAGCGCGGATTACCGTTCCGCCCTCGCTGCCTTAACCGCTACGGTTAACCCGCCGCAAACGTTGGTGGTGTTGGTTGATGGGTTGAGCACGCGGATTTCAGCTTTACTGGAAAGCCTCTACGGTGAATTCGGCGATGAATGCACGTATATCGGCGGCGGTGCCGGTTCGCTCAGTTTTCAGCAGCAGCCGTGTTTATTCAGCAATCAAGGTTTGGTTGGCGATTGCGCCCAACTGACCGCGTTGAATCTTCCTGTTAGCATTGGCATTGAACACGGCTGGCATAGCTTTGCAGGGCCTTTTTTCGTGACCGGCTCACAGCATAACACCGTATTATCATTGGACTATCAACCCGCGTTTGAGGTTTATCGCCGCGTGGTGGAAGCGGATAGCGGGCGTTCGTTTGCGGATACGCCGTTCTTTGAATTGAGCAAGGCTTACCCGTTCGGGTTGGTGCGTTTGACCAAGGATGTGGTGGTGCGTGACCCGTTATTTTGCCGCGACAATGCGATTACGTGCATTGGTGAAGTGCCTGCGCATCACATGTTGTACATCCTCAAAGGCGATGCGGAACATTTATTGCTGGCGGCGCGTGATTGCACCTTAACGGCGTTATGCGCCCAGCCTGCGCCATGCATGGCGTTGCTGTTTGATTGCGTGAGCCGCGCCTTGTTTCTCGACCACCGTTTTCAGGAAGAACTCGACACTATTCGCGCCCATTTACCCGCTGATTTGCCGCTGTTGGGCGTCTTGTCGCTGGGTGAAATTGCGGATGCAGGCAATGCGTGTCTGGAGTTTTTTAATAAAACCACGGTATTGGGGATTGTTGCCGACGCATGAGTACAACATTAGAACTGGTATCGGTGCAATACGCCTTGGCGTTACTTGTCGGGCAAAGTCTGGATTTGCGCACGATGTTGCACCAGTTTCTGCCGCCCGCCTTGAAACTGCTGAATTGCCGCAGTGGTTATCTGTGGCTACGCCGCTGTGAGCCATTTGACACAATTCCCGGCATTGAGCCTTGTTTCAGTTACCCTAAGCTGAAAATTCCACTGGCGGATAAGTCCGCAAACCTCGCGGCGGCGATTCAACCGATTGCGGATAACGCTTGGTTGTTGGCGCAGCCGCTGGATATTGTGGAAACCGATGGTAGTTACCGTCATCTGCTGCCTATTGGTCAATCCGGGATGCTGGTGTTACAGCGTGACGCGCCACTGTCGGCGGCTCAGTTACAGGCGCTAACTCCGGTTTTAATGCGTTTGGAAACCGCGTGCTTGGCGTGTGTGCAATACGCCAATTTGGAAGCCGCGCGTCAGGAAGCCGAACGCGCGAATCAGGCAAAAAACGAATTTTTGGCGATGATCAGCCATGAAATCCGTACCCCGATGAACAGTGTGATGGGGCTGACTGATTTGCTGGGGTACAGCGAACTTGCGCCTGCGCAACGCGAATACGTGGAGTTGATTCGGGCATCTTCTGGCGCGTTGCTGGATATTATCAATGAGATTCTGGATTTTTCGCGGATCGAATCCGGGGCGACCCGTTTAAACAATGCGCCATTCAATGTGCGGGCGTTGCTGGAAACGGCATTAGTGCCACTGGCAATGGCGGCGCGTCATAAGGCTATCGCTTTCGATTGGCGCATTGCGGCGGATGTGCCGGAAACTTTGCAAGGCGATGCTGGGCGCTTACGGCAAGTGCTGATCAATTTGGTCGGCAATGCGCTTAAATTTACCAACAGTGACGGCAAGATCGCGATTGCAATCAGCGCTGAACCAAACCCTCCAGCGGGCTATGCGCGGGTAAGGTTTAGCGTGCGCGATACCGGTATTGGGATTGCGGCGGAACAGCTTGCGCTTATTTTCCAGCCATTCCAGCAAGCGGATAGCCGGATTTCACGGTGTTATGGCGGCACGGGCTTAGGGCTGACCATTTCCGCCCAATTGGTCGCGATGATGGGCGGGCAATTGCAGGTTGAGAGCCAGCTTGCACAGGGCAGTACCTTTCATTTCACCTTATTGCTGCCAACCGAAGTCACGCAAACCCCGGCAGCGCCTGTCACTAATGCCTTGGGCATGGTGCCACGCCCGCTGACGATTTTGTTGGCGGAAGACAATGAAATCAATGGCATGTTTACGCGCTTATTGCTCAATAAAGTCGGGCATCAGGTGACGGTGGTGGTAAACGGGCGTGAAGCGCTGGAAAGCTGGCAACAGCAGCGCCCGGATGTGATTCTGATGGATATGCAAATGCCGGTAATGGATGGCGTCGAAGCCACGTTGCTGATTCGTGCTCATGAGCAAATGACCGGCACGCACACGCCGATTATTGCGCTGACGGCGAATGTGCTGGCGAGCGACCGCGAACGTTGCTTGCAAGCCGGTATGGATGATTTCCTCAGTAAACCTTTCGAGTTGCCGGTGTTACTGGCTGTGCTGGAATGCGTAACCCGCCTATAATCAGGGGTTTCATCGCCTGATTCGCACGCGGACATACCCATGACGACTGACGCTATTTTCACCCACAGCCCTTATCTGCAACACCAATTGACACGCTACCCTGAATGGCAAGCCTACCTGGAAACGAGCCAGCCGTATGCCAATGGTGAATTGGTGCGAAACATCGCGGCGGAAGTGGTTGCTCTGCCCGATTACGACAGCGTATTGCGCACGGTGCGCATCATCCGCAACCGCGAAATGGTGCGCATCGCCTACCGCGATTTGCTGGGCAAAGCAGAACTTGCCGAAACCTTGCAAACCACGTCCGACCTCGCCGACGGTTTGGTGGATGCCGCTTACCGCTGGTGTTACGCCGAACTCACCGCCAAACACGGCATCCCGCGCAGCCGCAGCGGTGAACCCCAGCAGATGGTGATTATCGGCATGGGCAAACTCGGCGGGCAAGAACTCAACTTTTCCTCTGACATTGACATGATTTTCGCCTTCCCCGAAGCGGGTGCAACCGATGGCAAGCGCGACTTGGACAACCAAACGTTTTTCACCCGTATCGGGCAACGGATGATTGGGGTGTTGGGGCAAACCACGGCGGAGGGCATTGTTTACCGCGTCGATATGCGCTTACGCCCCTTCGGTGAGGTCGGCGCATTGGCGCTGTCGTTTGATGCGATGGAGCATTATTACGAAACCCACGGGCGCGAATGGGAACGTTACGCGCTGATCAAAGCGCGGGTGATGGCGGGTGACAAAATCAACGGGGCGGAATTGATGGCACGCTTGCGCCCGTTTGTGTTCCGCCGCTACCTCGATTACGGCGCGATTGAGCAATTGCGCGACATGAAAGCCATGATCAACCGCGAAGCCGAACGCCGGGGTAAATACCTTGACGTGAAACTCGGCACGGGCGGTATCCGCGAAATCGAATTTACTGCGCAAGTGTTTCAACTGATGCGCGGCGGGCGCATTCCCGAATTGCGGGGGCGTAGTTTGCTGCCAACGCTGGATGCCTTGCTGATGCAACAATTGCTGACGGCGGATGAGTTCGGGGTATTGCAACCCGCGTACCATTTCCTGCGCCGCACTGAAAACCGCCTGCAAATGTGGAATGACGAACAGACGCATTCGCTGCCAACCACGCCGGAACGCCAAGCCTGTCTCGCCAGCTCGATGGCTTTTGCGGATTGGGTGAGTTTTGAGGCGGAGCTGAATCGTCATCAGCGGGCGGTATCGCAGATTTTCCAGCGCGTGTTTGCGCTTGAAACGCAGGAAAAGCAGCCGATGCCGGAACATCCCGCGATTCAAGCGTTGTTACACAGCCGTTTGTATAACACGTTGACGGATACGGGGCGCAGTCGGTTAAACCGCTTGCTGCCTGCGTTGTGGGATGCGTGCCATGCGCTAGCTGACTCTGAACAGGCGTTGGAACGGTGTTTGCGAATTGTGCAAAAGATTGCGCCGCGTTCCGGCTATATTGCGATGCTGGCGGATCACCCGAATGCGTTGGAACAATTCGTGCGGCTGGTCAGTGATAGCTTGTGGATTACCAGCCAGTTGACCGATCACCCGATTTTGCTGGATCAATTGCTGGATTCGCGCCAGTTGTATACGCCGCTGGATCGTGAGCAATTGGGCACGGCGTTGCGGCTGGAATTGGAGCGCATTGATCAGGGCGACACCGAACAGGTGATGGAACGTTTGCGCCAATTCAAGCAAGCGCAAGTACTGCGGGTGGCAGCGGCGGATATTACCGGCGTATTGCCGCTGATGAAAGTGTCGGATCAGTTGACGTGGATTGCGGAGGCGGTGCTGGAAGAAACCCAGCGGCATGTGTGGGCGACGATGACGGCGCAAACGGGTGTGCCGTGTTACCAAGATGAGGCGGGGGAAACGCAGCAAGCGGTGTTTGCGATTATCGCTTACGGCAAACTCGGCGGGTTGGAACTCGGTTACGGGTCGGATCTCGACATTATTTTTCTGCACGATAGTCACGGTACAGCGCAGCAAACCAACGGCAAAAAGACGCTGGAAAATGCGGTGTTTTATGCACGATTTGCGCAGAAAATTATTCATACGCTGACGACGTTTACGCCAGCGGGACGTTTGTACGAAACCGATACGCGCTTGCGCCCTAGTGGGGCTTCGGGTTTGTTGGTGAGTAGTTTGAATGCGTTTCGCACCTACCAGCAGGAAAAAGCGTGGGTGTGGGAACATCAGGCGTTGTTACGAGCGCGGGTGATCACGGGAACGGAGCGTTTACGGGCGCAATTTGAGCAAGTACGTCATGAGATTTTGTGTCAGCCGCGTGATAGGGCAGAGTTGCGCAAGCAGGTGATTGCGATGCGCCAGAAAATGTGGGAAAGCATGGCGAGTAAGGATACTCGTGTGTTTAACCTGAAAAAAGACCCCGGTGGGGTGACGGATATTGAATTTATTGTGCAGTTTCTGATTTTGGCGCACGCGCATGAATACCCGGAATTGGTGCGCTGGAGCGACAATATCCGCCAATTGGAATCGTTGCAGGTGGCGGGGATTTTGCCAGCAGCGACGGCGGAAGTATTGGCGGATGCTTACCGGACGTTGCGTGACCGTATCCACGAATTGGCGTTGCAGGAGCAGAAAGCGGTGGTGGACGCGGGGCAATTTGTGCGCGAGCGCGAGGCGGTGCGGGCGGCTTGGGTGGGGTTGGTGGAAGCTTAATACAACATCCCAAACAACCACAACGGAATCCGCCTGCCATCGCCGATGACCACATCATCGACCACCGCATAACCCTCTGGGTGCTGGGCAAGCTGTTTGAGGGTTTTGCCAGCACCTCCGATTTCAAATACCCAACGCTCATCCACCACAAAATCGCCTTTGTCGTGGTAATGCACCTGATGCTGATAACCCAGTTGCGAGACAAAAAAACTTTCGCGGAGCGAGCCGACATTGGGGCTGGCGCACAGCGCGTAAAACAGGTTGGTGTTGTCCAGCAATAGCTTGTCCGGCTTGTTGACGGTGCGCATTCCGCTGCCACCGCGCACGATATGTACCAGACTGCCCGCGCTCATGCTGTCGAGATAGCGCGAAAGCGTCGGCCATGACGTACCCACCCCGGTGCTCAGTTTGGAAATGTTCAATTCCACCGGATCAGTGCTGCACAGCATGTACAGCAGCTTTTTCAGCTTATCCAGTTTGTCGGGGGCGATGCTGTAGAGGCTGGCAAGGTCAGAATCAATCGTCAGGTTGATCACTTCCAGCAGCTTGCTGGTGTAATTGTCCAGCGATTCGCGGTAGAACGGGTAAGCGCCGTAACGCAGGTATTTCTTGAACTGTTCAATCGGGCGCAGCGTTTGCATGACGTTTGCCGCAAGGTTGGCGTGATTGGCGAGGATGTCGGGCAGGGCATAAGCCGTGAACTGTTGCCCGGTTTCGATTTCCATGAATTCACGCAATGATAGTACCGGCAATTCGTGTACTACTGCCCGCCGTGACAAATCTGCCAGTTCGTGTTCCAGCCGCAACGCCGATGAGCCGGAAAAGATCACCTGCAAATCAAAGGTATCGCGGATCGCCTTGAGGTGAGCGGCAAAGCCTTTGTTCTTGTGGATTTCGTCGATCAGCAGCAGTTGCCCGCCTTCTTGGTAAAAGGTTTGCGCTAGGGCATACAAATCCACATCCACCATCGCGGGGTGGTCGCAGGCGATGTACAGGATGCGCGAGGCTTCCAAGCCGCAGGTTTGCGCGTGTTGCAGCAGCAAGGTGGTCTTGCCACAACCGCGTGCGCCCTTGATGCCGATCAGTTGTTCGCCGAAGTCGATGCGATTGTGCAGGAAACGGCGGTATTCTGGTTGCCGTCGGGCAAGGATTAAGGCGGATGTCTGACGGAGGATGGGGGAGATCATCGTCTGTGAAACCTGTTTTGGTGAAATGTGGCTTTAGTCTAAAGTCTAGTTTAGAGCAGAAAGCGAAAATTATCACTTTCAGATTATACTGGGTGGTGATCATTGAAATCTTCCCTTGCTAGGGCGGCAAAGAGGGCAACCGCCGGTTGCCCCTACAGGGAGGCGACGTAGGGGCGACCGGCGGTCGCCCTCTTCAAGAGTGGTTCATTAAGCCGCTAAACTGCTCAACGTAAAATCGGTTCATCCGGTAAATCAAGCTGGAGAAATGCCGCTGATGTCACCACATCAACACCGGTGCAGACATCTGCCGGAAAGTCGTTGCCATTGCCCGTTACCAAATATTTCGCGCCACTTGCCAGTGCTGCTAACAGATAAGGCACATCCTTTGGGTCTGGGAGTGGATAAGCAACCGGCTCTGGGTAAACAAATTCAGCCACCCGTGCCATGTCCAGCATGAAACCTTCCAGTTTGTCGCGGACACGGGCAAATTTGGGGCGGGATACCACGTCCTGATATTCAGCCAAAATATCCGGCGACATCACAATCTGGTAATGTGCCAATGACGTTTGGATTACGGCGTGGCATGTTCCCGCTGTCAGCCCTGCCGAAATCAGGACGTTGCAATCAATGACAACCCTCATGCTTTGCCTTTGCGGGAAGCGTGGATTTCTTCACGCACCATCTGCATCACCTCTGCTTCGCTCATGTTGGCAAATTCTTCGGGTGGTGGTTCCGCCAAACGCTGTTGCAAGTTTTTGCGGGCGATTTCCTGTATCAGTTGCCACTTGCGGGCATCTTGCTCGCGCTGGGCTTGTAGCTGCTCTTGGTCACGGCGGATGAGGCTGCGGATGTAATCGCTGATATTGCTGTAATCGCCACCTGTTACTCGTTGGCTGATCCATGTTTTCATATTGTCTGGTAAAGAAATGTTTAGCGTGGTCATGATTTGACTCTCCCATTTGCCGATACCTAGAGTCTTGAACGTTGACTCATTATTGTCAATATCGCCACATTGAAGCGGTTATCAAATGTTCATAAAGCCGGACAAAATGGCGGATAAACGGTATCATTCCCCATGTAAATTTTATCCCCATTCCTCGTTATCGGTGGCTTGATGGCTCAATTAGAATGTTTGGTTGATTCGACCAAGAAAGATGATCTTGCCGTTATATTCATTCACGGTCTAAACGGCGATGCCCGTGGAACTTGGATGATGGATGAAAAAGATGATTCCACGTTATGGCCTCGCTGGTTGGCATCTGATGTTGATTGCTCGGTTTGGGTGCTTGGCTACGATGCGAAATTGAGTAGTTGGCAAGACAATGCCATGCCACTACCCGACCAAGGCGATTCCGTGCTGGAAACACTGGCTACCGAAGAAGGGCTAAAAAACCGTCCCTTATTATTGATTGGTCATAGCATGGGTGGGTTGGTCATCAAAACCTTGATCCATCATGGGCGCACAAAAGGGGTTGCCCGCTACGAAAGTGTTGTTAAACGCATTCGAGGCGTTTCTTTCGTCGCCACACCACATAATGGTTCACAGCTAGCTACGCTTGCCCAATATATGGCCTTCTTGCTGCGTACTAACCCGCAGGTCGGAAACATGCAAAATCATGATGCGCACTTGCGTTCACTCAATCAGCAATTCCTTGCCTATTTCAATGCGCAAGATACTTGTGTTGCGGTGCGCACTTTTGCTGAGAGAAAACCAGTGCAAGTCGGTGTGAAATTCTTTAAGCCAATAAAAGTCCTTGTCGTTGATGCTAATAGCAGTGAGCCACACGTACCACATGAAATAGCAGTTCCACTGCCTGAAGATCATATCAGCATCTGCAAGCTGGCAAACAAAGGCGACCAGCTTTACAAATCGTTGCTGGCTTTCATCAAGGAGGACGTGCTCCCAAAATCTCAACCCCTACAGAAATCTGATGTTGAAACTGTAGGGGAATCAACAGAACCTCCGCCCGCCGATAAAATCCAGATCACTAAGCTTCCCCATACCAACAGCCATCTGTTTGGGCGTGAAGCGGAAATTGCCATGCTGGATAGAGCTTGGGCTGAAGGGTGTAATGTCCTAATTCTGAAGGCAATGGGCGGTACGGGTAAAACCGCACTGCTGAAGTATTGGTTAGATCAATTTGTCGCAAGTGGCTATCGCGGCGCAGAAGCCGTATTTACATGGTCATTCTATTCACAAGGTTCAGCAGAGAATAAGCAGACTTCTACCGATGATTTTTTCGAGTCTGCTTTGCGGTTCTTTGGTTATGTCGAGCAAAATCTGCCACCGCCACATGAACGCGGTATCAAGTTAGCCCGATTAGTCGCTTCACAGCGCACACTCTTGATCTTGGATGGTTTAGAACCCTTGCAGCATCCCGTTGGCATTTTCCACGGTGAGCTTAAAGATCAGGCTTTAAAAGCGTTATTGCAACAATTGGCAGTCAAAAATCCGGGTTTGTGCCTGATTTCGTCACGGCAAACTGTCGAAGAACTCAAAGGTAAGCCAGAAAAACTGGTATTAGCCCACGATCTTGAACAACTACAAGAAAAAGACGGCGTAGCCCTGTTGCGAGCCATTGGTGTAAAAGGCACAGATGTTGAGCTGACAAAGGCGGTGAAAGAAGTCGCGGGTCATGCTTTGGCACTTAACTTATTGGGTAATTACGTCAAAAAGGTGTTGAGTGGTGATATTCGTCAACGTGACAAGATTCCGGGCTTGATGGCTGAGCGTAATGATGGCAAACATGCAGAAAAAATGTTGGCTGCTTATGAAACACATCTCAAGGGGACACCCGCATTGAGTGTGTTGTACTTGCTGGGTTTGTTTGATCGACCCGTTTCACCCGGTGCTATTCAGTGTTTGAAAGAGGCGAAAATCCCCGAACTTACTGACCAGTTGGGTGGTGATGCCGATTGGTGCTATGCAATAGATGACCTGCGTGAACAACGACTGTTAAACGCTCCAAATCCTGATTATCCAGATAACCTCGACTGCCACCCGCTAATCCGCGAATACTTCGGCGGGCAACTGCAAACTCAGCAGCCGCAAGCGTGGCCGCAGGCGCATGAACGGCTGTACGAATACTACAAAGCTTTGCCGGAGAAGCTGCACAATCAATTTCTTCCCAAAACATTGAAAGAAATGGAGCATCTTTTCAGCGCTGTAGCCCACGGGTGTGCTGCGGGGTTGCATCAGCAAGCGATGAGGGAGGTTTACTGGCTTCGTATCCGGCGTAAGGATGAGGCTTACATCGTCAAAAAACTCGGTGCATTTAGCGATGCTCTTGCTACGATAGCTCATTTTTTCGTTATTCCGTGGCAGACACCCGCTGTGAATTTGATCGATGCGGACAAAGCAGCATTACTGAGTTGGGCTGGTTTCTGTTTACGAGCACTGGGACGGCTACGCGAGGCGGTTGAGCCGATGCAGGCAAATGTTGAAATGACTGTCCAGCAAGAAGATTGGAAAGAAGCTGCAATAGCAGCTAATAACCTTAGCGAACTGCAACTTCTTCAGGGGAAAATAAAAGAAGCAAAGTTGTCTAGTGAATGTGGTATAGATTTCGCTGTTAAGTCTAACATAATCTGGATCATTACTAAGGCACGTGCAACTCGTGCTCATGTAGTACATCAGTGTGGAAAAACTACAGATGCTTTTAAGCTATTTCATGAAATTGAGAATCCCGTTACGACATCAGTTCATTTACAGTTAACTTCAATTGAGGGTTCTCGATATTGTGATCTTTTATTAACACAAGGTAATATAGAGGAAGTAATTAAGAGATCAAAGCAAGCATTAGAACGGAATATGAGTCCTTTGACTATTGCACTTGATCGATACATTCTTGGGTGCGCTTACCTTCAACAAAAAGATTTTTCTCAAGCTGATCATTGGCTTACTACAGCAGTAGGGGAGCTACGTAAATACGGTGGTTTACACTATTTACCTCTTGGCTTACTCGCCCATGCTGATATGCACCGCCACACCCACGACTTCGCCCGCGCCCGGCAGGACTTGCAGGAAGTGTTCGACATCGCCGACGGCAGTGGGATGCGGCTGCATTTGACGGATTATCATTTGGAGATGGCGCGGTTGTTGGTGGCGGAGGAGAAAGAGGGCAACCGCCGGTTGCCCCTACAGGCAGACGTAGGGGCGACCGGCGGTCGCCCTCTTCAATACCACATCGCCGAAGCAGCCAAGCTAATCAACGAAACCGGCTACCACCGCCGCGACCAAGAGCTACTAGACTTGCAGCAAGCCCTCGCCAAGGAAAGCTGCCCATGAACACCCCGCAAATCACCCAAATCATCCGCCGCACCGACCAAGGCGCAACCCGCCCCTTCATTTGCCGTGCCGCTGACGGCTACGTGTATTACGTCAAAGGTCACTCCGCCTCCACTGGCGAACGCATCCGCGAATGGATGGGAACACACCTCGCACAAGCCTTCGGCCTACCCGTACCGTCGATGCGCTTGCTGGAAGTTCCCGCCACCTTGCTCAAATCCCTCGATAGCGAAACCGCCCGCGACTTGGGCAAAGGCTACGCTGTCGGTTCACGTCAGGTACAAGCCGTCAGCGAATTGCGCCACGACGAAATTCCCCTGATTCCAACCGCCACCCAACAAGCCATCCTGCTATTTGACTACTGGGTACAAAACGAAGACCGCACCTTGTCTGACTTGGGCGGCAACCCCAATTTGTTGCTGAACAAAGCCACATCCGAACTCTACGCGATTGACTACAATCTGATATTACCGACAGCCTTCGATGCCGCGTTATTCTGGCAAACCCATGTATTCCGCCATGCGTTCCCACAACCCATCGGGCAGGCACAGCAGCAAGCGTTTGAACACAATATGCAACGCGCTTTGTCGCAATGGTCGCAAGCATGGCAACAACTGCCGGACGACTTGCTGGATGAAAACCAGTCCACTGGCGCGTTTGATGATGCCGCCACATTGCAACGCCTAGAACACGACCAGCAAGGTGCTATCTGGAGAGATTTTCACCCATGAAACAAGCCTTCCACTACAACCTGATCCGCTTCCAACCCGACGTGGAAACCGGCGAATTCGCTAACATCGGCGTGGTCGTTTACGCACCTGACGCCCGCACACTCGCCTTCCGGCTGCTTGCGCCTTGGCAACACCAGCGCATCACCAGCTTTTTCAACCCGCTGGATACAAACGTCTTTCAAGGCGCATTAACCGTGGTGCAAACCGAATTGCAGCGAGTGCAAAAGCTGTTGCCAAGTGTGGCAAACCCCGCCGTGTTACATGAAGAACTCATCCGCCCTCGCGAAGACATTATCCGTTATGCCCACACGGGGGTGATTTTGGGTGATGACCCGCAAGCCAGCGCAGACGAGTTATTCAGCCGCTATGTACAGCGTGAGCAAGCATTGGCGGCGTAATTTGTAAATCAGACAAAATCGCCGATAAACGGTATGATTC
Source organism: Thiothrix subterranea (assembly GCF_016772315.1). Taxonomy (NCBI): domain Bacteria; kingdom Pseudomonadati; phylum Pseudomonadota; class Gammaproteobacteria; order Thiotrichales; family Thiotrichaceae; genus Thiothrix; species Thiothrix subterranea. The sequence goes on from NZ_CP053482.1 coordinate 2,218,977, forward strand.
ATGGCGTAAACCCTTATCGCCACAAGGTTCTCCATGACTACCAAACGCTTCCAAGTTGCCCTGTCCTTTCCCGGTGAATACCGTGATTATGTGTCACAAGTGGCGGTGATATTGGGGCAAAAGCTGGGGCAAGATGCGGTGTTCTACGACCAATGGTACACAGCGGAATTAGCCCGTCCGAATATGGATACCCACTTACAAGCCATTTACCATGACCATGCAGAACTGATTGTGCCATTTTTGTGCGCGGATTATGAGCGAAAACAATGGTGTGGGTTGGAATGGCGGGCAATCCGTGATTTGCTGAAAAAACGTCAAGATAATGACATCATGCCGCTACGGTTTGATGATACAGAAATCCCCGGACTCTACGGCATTGATGGCTACATTGACTTACGCAGGCACACGCCGGAACAAATTGCCGGATTTATTCTTCAGCGGGTAAAACCCCGGCAGCAAAGTAGTACTGTAACCTCCATCCACTCCGACCGCCTCCCCACCGTCAAAGGTGGCTTCTTCGGACGCACCGCCGAACTGCAACTTCTCACCAACGCATGGGCAAACACCACCACCCGCATCATCCAATTCATCGCCCCCGGCGGCACAGGCAAAACCAAACTCCTGCGCCACTGGCTCGACCACACCACCGACATCCCGGTGCTGATCGCGTGGTCGTTCTATTCGCAAGGGGCAAGCGAAGACAAGCAGACTTCCGCCACGCCGTTTTTCAGCCATGCCTTTGCCAAGCTGGGTTCGAGCCGCGAGCGGTTTGCATCGGAGGAGGACAAGGGCGACCACCTCGCCGAATTGCTGCGCGGCAAACGCTACGTGCTGGTGCTGGATGGGCTGGAACCGCTGCAACACGGCGGCGCGGCGATGCGCGGCGAACTCAAGGACAAAGCCATCCGCCAGTTGCTGCGCCAGCTTGCCCGCCATCCGTGCGGTTTGTGCATAATCACCACGCGGATTGCGCTGCATGAACTCAGTGACCGCGACGCGCCCACTGTCATCCGCCACGATTTGCAAAACCTGACGGCGGCGGATGGCATTCAGTTGTTGCAATCGCTGGGGGTGAGAGGCAGTGCGGCGGAACTGGGCAAGGCGGTGCGTGAATACGGCGGTCATGCGCTGGCGTTGAGTTTGCTGGGGAATGTGTTGCGGCTGCGGCATCAGGGCGACGTGCGCAAGCGCGATACGCTCAAGGCACTGGTCAAAGCGACGGGCAACCGCGACAGCCGCCACGCCTTCAAGGTGATGCAGGCTTACGCGGAATGGTTTGCGGGCGAGCCGGAACTGGCGTTGCTGCACTTGTTGGGGCTGTTCGACCACCCCATCGGGCAGGACGTGCTGCAAATGCTGTGGGATGCGCAGATTCCGCACCTGACCGCTGGCATAGATGAAGATGAATGGCTGGAAGCCATCGCCAGTTTGCGCGAAGAGCATCACCTGTTGTCGCAGCATGACGGTGGCGGCGACCTCGACTGCCACCCGCTGATCCGCGAATACTTCGGCGGGCAACTGCAAGCGCAGCAACCACAAGCGTGGCAACAGGCACATGAACGGCTGTACGAATACTACAAAGCCCTGCCGGAGAAGGAACTTCCCGATACGCTGGAAGAAATGCAGCCGCTGTTCAGTGCGGTGGCGCATGGGTGTGCGGCGGGGTTGCATGAGAAAGTGTGGAGAGAGGTTTTTATTCTTCGCATTCAGCGACTTAGAGTGAATGGTTATTTATGGGATAAATTAGGGGCAGTTAATGAAAATCTCATCATGCTCTCTCATTTTTTTCTCAAACCTTGGCAGACATCAGTGTTAGAACTACCGGAACATATTAAAATCAACAATTTTAATTGGGCAGGATACTCTCTAGTTATATTAGGGAGATTACGTGAGGCATTAGAACCAATACAAGTTGGTATGGAAATCTCCAAGAAGCAAAAGGATTGGTGCAATGCAGCCGTTGCCGCTAGAAATCTTAGCGTGCTACAGCTTACTCTGGGTGCTATAGCAGAAGCGTCTATAAGTTCTCAATATATTATTGATTATTCTGAAAAATGTGGTAATCGTTATATAGATATTATTGGGCTAACTACTCACGCAGATACTCTGCATCAGGCTGGAAAAATTAATGATGCGTTTGTCCTATTTTATGCGGCAGAACAACTGCAAGAGGAATGGCATCACTACGATCCAATTTTGTTTTTACTACAAGGTGCTGAACTTTTTCGCTATTGTGATCTATTGCTAAGTCAGGGTGATACTTTCAAAGTACTAAACCTAGCGAAAGAATCTGTGGATTTTCCAGCAGAAGAATTCAGTCTGCTGGACATTGCTCTGGATCAACTCACCCTCGGACGCGCCCATCTGCAAAAGATTGTTGAAGAAACCCCTCCCAACCTCCCCTTATCAGGGGAGAGGCAAGAGCAAGCTGCCCACTGGCTGGAGCAGGCTGTCGCTGGTTTGCGTGCAGCAGGAGAACAGCGATTTGTACCACTCGGTCTGCTCGCCCGCGCTGCGCTGCACCGCCACACCCGCGACTTCGCCCGCGCCCGGCAGGACTTGCAGGAAGTGTTCGACATCGCCGACGGCAGCGGGATGCGGCTGCATTTGACGGATTATCATTTGGAGATGGCGCGGTTGTTGGTGGCGGAGGAGAAAGAGGGCAACCGCCGGTTGCCCCTACAGGCAGACGTAGGGGCGATCGGCGGTCGCCCTCTTCAATATCACATCGCGGAAGCCGAACGCTTGATCAACGCAACCGGCTACCACCGCCGTGATCAAGCGCTATTAGACTTGCAGCAAGCCATTGCTAAGCATGAAACAACCGTCCATCCTCCCACTTCCCCAGTCGCTGATTAATTTGAGTAGAATCATGAGCGTATCAACCAACTATCGTGGCTATGTATGCGTGTCAGGTTACTATCGCTATTGTTAATATTCGGTCTTGTGAGCGTGTCGGTGCAGGCGGAAATTTACCGTTGGGTGGATGCTGCCGGTAACACGGTGTATGGCGATAACCCACCGAAACAAAGTGCTGCCAAACCCGTGGATTTGCCGATGTTAACCGTGGCAGATAGCCCCGCACCTGCGCCCGCTGCCAAGCCCGAAGCAGCGCCCGCAGCAGAGGAAGAGGCGTATACCGATTTCGCGATTACCTCGCCTACTGCCGATGAAGCTATCCGCGCTAACGAGGGAAATGTGACGGTGAGCGTATCCCTGAAACCGGCATTGAAACCCGGCGATGGGGTGGCGCTCTATTTGGACTCAAAACAAGTCGGTTCCGGCGCATCGCTGTCTTTCGCGCTGACCGAAGTCGAGCGCGGCGAACACAGCGTATTTGCCGTATTAAGCAATGCGGCAGGTGACATTATCCAAAACACCGAGCCGGTGAAATTCAGCGTTTTGCGGCATTCAGCCCTGCAATAGCTAAGCCCGCGAGCCGAAAATCGCCGTGCCAATGCGCACGATGGTTGCACCTTCGGCAATCGCGGCTTCCATGTCATCGGTCATGCCCATTGACAGCGTATCCAGCGTGAAACCTTGCGCCACCAAATTCTCTTGCAACGCCCGCACTTGCGCAAACACGGCGCGTTGCTGAGCGAAATCCTGTTCTGGCGCAGGAATTGCCATCAAACCCCGCCAGCGAATCCCCGGTAAAGCAGCAATCTGGCTTGCCAATGCCGCCAATTCCGCCGGTTGTACCCCCGATTTGCTGAGCTCATTGCTGATATTCACTTGCAAGCAAATATTAATCGCAGGCGCGTCCGCTGGTTTTTGGTCGCTTAAGCGCTGGGCAATTTTGAGACTGTCGACCGAATGCACCCAGCGGGCAGTGCTGGCGATCAAGCGGGTTTTGTTGGATTGGATTGGGCCGATGAAATGCCATTCCAGATCGCTGCTGCCATTGGCGAGTTCGGCGGCTTTTTCGACCATTTCTTGCACGTAATTTTCACCGAAATAGGTTTGCCCCGCGTCGATGGCTTCGCGAATACTGGCGCTGGGATGTTTCTTGCTCACTGCCAATAATTGCACACTGCCGGGTTTGCGCCCAAAGCGTTGTTCGGCAGCGCGGATGCGTTCGCCGATTGTCTGGATATTGTCACGGATTGTCATGGTATGTGTTACTTTCCTCATTAATCACTGAACTAAACCCACAATGTGAATTATAACAACAATGGACATTACCCAACTGCTGGCGTTCAGCGTCAAAAACAATGCCTCCGACTTGCACTTGTCGGGCGGGATGCCCCCCATGATCCGTGTCGATGGCGAAATGCGCAAGATCAACTTGCCGGTACTCGACCATAAACAGGTACACGCGCTGGTGTACGACATCATGAATGATCACCAACGCAAAAATTACGAAGAGCATTGGGAATGCGATTTCTCGTTTGAAATTCCCGGTGTGGCGCGGTTTCGTGTGAATGCCTTTAACCAAAACCGTGGTGCTGGTGCGGTGTTTCGTACCATCCCCAGCAAAGTATTAACACTCGATCAGTTGGGTGCGCCCGGTATTTTTCGGAAAATTTCGGAAAACCCACGCGGCTTGGTGTTGGTAACAGGGCCGACCGGTTCGGGCAAATCCACCACGCTTGCGGCAATGGTCGATTACAAAAATGACACCGATTACGGGCATATTCTTACCATCGAAGACCCGATCGAATTCGTGCACGAAAGCAAAAAAAGTCTGGTCAACCAACGTGAGGTGCATCGCGACACCAAAGGCTTTGAAGCCGCTCTCCGTTCCGCTTTGCGTGAAGACCCGGATACCATTCTGGTCGGGGAAATGCGTGACTTGGAAACCATTCGCTTGGCATTGACGGCGGCGGAAACCGGGCATTTGGTGTTTGGCACGTTGCATACGACATCCGCACCCAAAACCATTGACCGTATTGTGGATGTGTTCCCCGCTGCCGAAAAAGAGATGGTGCGTTCCATGCTTTCCGAATCCTTGCAGGCGGTGATTTCGCAAACCCTGCTGAAGAAAAAAGGCGGCGGGCGCGTGGCAGCACACGAAATTCTGATTGGCAATCGGGCGGTGCGTAACCTGATTCGCGAAAATAAGATTGCGCAAATGCGTTCTGCAATGCAAACCGGGCAAAGTGACGGGATGCAAACCCTTGATCAATCACTGAAAAACTTGGTGATGAAAGGTTTGGTGGATCGTGAAGCGGCGCGGCGCAAAGCCGATAACCCGGATTCTATTTAATTTAAAGAACCCCTCACCCCCTAACCCCCTCTCCCTCAAGGGGCGAGGGGGAACACAGGAGACACTATGGATCGCGATGCTGCTGTCAGCTATGTGCATAAGTTATTGGCTACTATGTTGGAAAAGAAAGCTTCCGACTTGTATGTCACCGCCGAGGCTGCCCCTTCTGCCAAAATTGCCAGCGAAATGGTGCCGTTAACCAATCAGCCATTGAATGAGCAAACGGCGCGGATGTTGGTGCGGGCGATTATGAACGACCGCCAGCTCAAACAGTTTGAGGAGGACATGGAATGCAACTTTTCCATTAGTCTGCCGGGCAAGGCGCGATTCCGGGTGAATGCGTTCACGCAACGCGGTTGTGCGGGGATGGTGTTACGCCATATTCCTAACCATATTCCCGGTTTGAAAGAGTTGGGGTTGCCGCCGGTATTGCGCGAGATTGCCATGACCAAACGCGGTTTGGTGATTATGGTGGGGGCGACGGGTTCGGGTAAATCGACCACACTGGCGTCGATGGTCGATTTTCGCAATACCAATTCCAAAGGGCATATCGTCACGATTGAAGACCCGATTGAGTTTGTGCATCAGCACAAGGGGTGCTTGATTACGCAGCGCGAAGTGGGGGTCGATACCAGCAGTTATGAGATTGCGATGAAAAATACCTTGCGCCAAGCCCCTGATGTGATTTTGTTAGGCGAAATTCGGGATCGTGAGGCGATGGATTACGCGATTGCCTACGCTGAAACCGGGCATTTGTGCTTGTCGACCTTGCACGCCAACAGTTCCAACCAAGCGATCGACCGTATTATCAACTTTTTCCCCGAAGAACGCCGCAACCAGTTATTGATGGATTTATCCCTCAACCTGAAGGCGGTGGTATCACAGCGCTTGGTGCGTAAAGCCAAAGGGGAAGGGCGTTTGCCAGCGGTGGAAGTGGTGATTAATACGCCATTAATGGCAGATTTAATTCTGAAAGGCGATGTGCCGGGCATGAAGATTCTGACCTCGAAATCGCGCGAACACGGGATGCGCACCTTTGACCAAGCGCTATTTGATTTGATTGAAGCGCGGCAAATCACCGTGCATGAAGCGTTGCGTCATGCCGATTCGCAGAATGACTTGCGCTTACGCCTCAAATTGGAAAGCCGGTTTGCGCAAGATAATGACTTCTTTAAGGGGTTGGATGAGTTGGCGATTGAGCCGCTGGAGAATGCCACACGATGACCATTTTAAGTGAAGCTGAGATGCGCATCACACCATTATTGAATGTGATGGTGAAACAAAGCGCATCGGATTTGTATTTGACCACGGGGGCGCACGCCACGATTAAGGTGCGCGGGCAGCTCAAACGCATTAGCCGGGAGTCGATGAAGCCGGGCAATATTCGCCAATTAGCCGAAGAAATCCTGACGGCAACCGAAATTGAAGCTTTCTTTGCCGATCGTGAGTTAAACAAGGGATTTTCGCTGAAAGGCATTGGGCGTTTCCGCATGAATTTTTATTTTCAGCGCGGGGAAGTGTCGATGGTGATTCGCCATATTCGTTCCGACATTCGCTCGCCGGATGAGTTGAAATTGCCGGAAGTGCTGAAAAAACTGGTGATGCAAAAAGAGGGGATGTTGCTGTTCGTGGGGTCTACGGGGTCGGGGAAGTCGACGTCGATGGCATCCTTGATTCAGCACCGCAATGAGCACCATTGTGGGCATATTTTGACGATTGAAGATCCGATCGAATACACCTTCCGCCACGGTAAATCCATTATTGGGCAGCGTGAAGTCGGTTTTGACACCTTGAGTTACGCTAATGCGATGCGCGAAGCCATGCGGGAAGCCCCGGATATGATCATGGTGGGGGAGGTGCGCGATACCGAAACCATGGATGCGGTGTTGGGTTTTGCGGATACCGGGCATTTGGTGTTGTCGACCTTGCACGCGACTAACGTGATTCAGGCGCTGGAGCGGATGTTGTATTTGTTTCCCAGTGAAAATAAAGGCCGGGTGTTGATGGATTTGTCCTTGAATTTGCGCGGGATTGTGGCGCAACGGCTGATTCCTGATGAAAAAGATGGCTTGCATCTGGCGGCAGAGGTGTTGGTGAATACCCCGTATGTCGCTGAGCTGATTCGTACCGGACAATTTGGCGAGTTGAAAGAGATTATTGCCAAAGGGTCTGTGGATGGGATGCAAACCTTTGACCAAGCCTTGTACCAGCTTTACACCGGCAGCCATATCAGCAAGACCGTGGCCTTGGAGTACGCCGGTTCCCGCAATGATTTGGAGTGGCAAATCAATTTCGGCGCGGGTCACGCCGAAGACAACGCCGCGCATTATGATTTGCCGGAAATGGCTTAAGCACACGGGAAGGCGACGATTGGTACGTCCAAGTACTGGCACATATCTTGAGCATTATCCATGCCGTTCACACGGGGCGTGCGGGCATTGAGAATAACGCCTGCCAAGGTGAGGCCGCGTTGTTGCACCGCTGCGACCGTGAGTAACACATGGTTGATGCAACCCAAACGGTCTTCGGCAACGACAATCACGGGTAAGCCCAGCTTTTGGGCAAGATCGGCATTGAGGCCATCGTCGGCAATCGGTGAATAAAAGCCGCCCGCGCCTTCCACATGCAAAAACTGGTGGGATTCCCAATGCGTGGGGCAAGCGGCTACCAGTTGTTGCAGTGACACGCTTTCTCCGGCAAGTTGTGCGGCGCGTGGCGGGGCAAGCGCGGCGCTAAAGTGATAGGGGCAAATGCGTTGGTCAAAGGCTTGCCCTGCTGCCTGAGCCAATTGCCAAGCATCCGTTTGCTGAATGTCGTCAGCCCAACCCGATTCCACGGGTTTGCGCACCATCACTTCACGCCCTAAAGCCCGCAAGCACGTAATCAGTTGGATGCCGACCCAGGTTTTACCCACGCCGGTATCCGTGCCGGTCATGAAAATACCCCTAGCCGTATTCACGCCAGATGCCGTCAGCCAGTGTGCGAATGTTGGAACAATTATCCCCATGCGGTTTCCTTTGTTGGCTCAAGGTATCATTTCAAATGATACCTTGAGGGTCATGCCGGTGGTTTTTTTGCTGAAAGTTAAGCCTAGACTAATGTTTCCCTGACTAAGGGGCAATACTAGGCAGTATCCAACAGATGATACTTATGTCGGCAATTATAAAAGTGATAATTTTAACTAATTAAAGTTGAACCATTTTGATCAAATACACGACTATTAGTTTGTTTATTAAACTGTTTTGACGTATATCAATAAATTTTACAAATGACTTGCTTGGTAAATAATAATATGACGATAAAAAGGCTCACCCTTGTGTTGGGCAGCAGTTTGCTGCTTTCTTGTGCTAATTGGGCGATGGCTCAGCAAAATTGTCAGGGAAATATTCCCGCTTCTACCCCAGTGCAACGCTTCAATGATCAAGGCAATGGCACTTTAATTGACACTAACACCGGCTTAATGTGGAAAAAATGCTTAGAAGGGCAAACTGGAGAGCGTTGCGTCGGGTCGGCGTTACGCATGGAATGGGACAGAGCCGCTAATCTCGCGCAATTGGTCGGCAGTGATAATTTCGCCGGTTACGCGGGCTGGCGTTTACCGACGTTGGATGAACTCAACAGCATTGTGGAACAGCGTTGTGTCGAACCCGCTGCTAATTTGGACGTATTTCCACACATGCCCGCCGTTGGGCTGTGGTCGATGAATCAGGTCGACCCACTTGCGTGGAGCATGGATTTCGCTAAAGGCCGCGCCTATGAAAATCTCAAAGGCGCGGGTATGTACATTCGCTTGGTGCGTAATTTACGCTAACGTTACGGTGACGTATCCGTTGGCAGCATCAAGCTCACCCAATACTGGCTGCTGGTTTCGGTCATATCCAACATCCCCTGTGGATAAAGGCCGAACACCAGCACCAGTATAACTATCAGCAGCAGGACACCCAGTTCTCGCGGCTTCAAGTCAGGTGCGTCACGGATAATGTCGTGACGCGCTTCACCCAGAAAGGCTTTGCGGTAGAAGTTCAGGAAATACGCCGCCCCCAAAATCACCACAAACAACACCACCAAACCTGCGCCGGTGTGTACTTCCAAAATACTCACGATCAGCAAAAATTCCGCCGGAAAACCGCTGGTGGCTGGCATTCCGATTCCCGCCAAACCGAGGAAGAAGAACAGCGATGCCAGCAAGGGCATGGATTTCGCTACTCCGCCCAAACTCAATAATTCCGTCGAGCCGGTGCGTTGATGCAAAAAGCCGGTAATCAAAAACAAGCCACCCGCAATCAGCGTAAAGTTCAGCAACTGGAAGATTGCGCCCTGCATCCCTTGCGGGCTAAACGCGGCAATCCCCAATACCACTAGCCCGACGTGGCTTAAGGATGAAAACGCCAACATGCGCCGCAAACTGGTTTGGCTCAACGCCGCCACCGCGCCATACAACACCCCAATCATTCCTAAACCCACCAGAATCCAGCGGAATTCCAAGGCGGCATCTGGCACCAGCGGCAAGCCAAAGCGCAATAACCCATACGCCCCGACTTTCAAACCCGTCAGCAAGGCCACGGTGGTAGCAGGCCCTTCTTGCGCGACCACCGGCAACCACGTGTGCAGCGGGAACAGCGGAATTTTCACCCCAAACCCCACCAGCAACAGGAAAAACACCGTCACCTGCACCCCGTATTCACGGCTACCTTGCAATAAATCGGTGTAGGCAAAACTCATCCCCGTGGAATTATTCATCGCCAGCACCACAAACCCCAGCAGAATTGGCAAGCCACCCGCCAACATAAACAAGCTGTATTTCACCCCCGCGTAACGCCGATTCGCACCGCTGCCCCACAAACTGATCAGGAAGAACAGCGGCAGCAAAGTCATTTCCCAGAACAGGAAAAACAAAATCGTATCCAGCGAGGTGAAAATGCCCATCATGGTGCATTCCAACACCAGCAATAGCGCGAAATACAGGCGTGTCATGGTGCGAATCGCGTTCCAGGACGCCAATATCACCCCAATGAACAACAGCGCGGTGAATGGCAGGAACAAGACCGATAGCCCATCCACCCCCAAGAGGTAATGAATCCCCAAACTCGGCATCCAGGGGGTTTTTTCCACAAATTGGAATCCCGCCTGCTGCGGATCAAATCCCGCTACGATAATGAGCGCCACCCCCAATGTCAGTACCGCCGTGGTCAACGCCGCCAAGCGAGCTTCTTTGCCCGGCATGAATGCGGTCAAGATTGCGCCCAACGGTAACATCAGCAGTAACAGGCTGAGCCAAGGAAAATCCATGCTTGTTAAGCTATCCATCAATGTTCTCCCCCTTGAACGTCGCCCGTGTATTCTGCAAACAGCCCCGCCAAACCTTGGATGGGCTGATCAATCAATGCAATCCACGGCGCGGAATAGAACCCCGCCGTTACCGTTACCACAATCACAATACTTGCCATCAGCATTTCCGCCGGGTAAGTGGGGTTGGTATCCCACCGTTTGGTATCCACCCCCGGATTGGCTAAAAACGCCTGTTGGAAAGCGCGTAACAAAAAGCCCGCCGCCACCAAGTTGCCCAAAGCCGCAGCGACTGTCACCAACGCCCCGAAGCGTTTAATCGAGCCTTCCAACACGAAATGCACCGCATCAAACCCCGGTGTTCCCGGCATTCCCACAATCGCCAAGCCTGCCACCAGAAATGCCAAGCCCACAATTGGGATGTAATCCATCATCCCACCGAGCTTGGTTAAGCGCGTGGTGCGGGTGCGTTGCCACACCATGCCGGTCATCAGTAACAAGCCAGTGATCGCCAATCCAAAATTCATCGCCAGCAAGACAGCGCCTTCAAACGCCATGCGATGCAAACTAAATAAACCAATCGTCAAAATTCCGGTATGGCTAATGACCGCAAACGCCAACAATTCACGTAAGGTTTGCTGACGCATTGCCAAAAATGCGGCGTAAAACACCCCGGTAGCGGCGAACACGGTGGCGACCATGTGCCATTCCCACACCGCATGAGGCACAATCGGGAATACAAAGCGCAACAGCCCGTAGACCCCCACTTTCAAGCCCAGCAAGTAAATCGGTGCGACCGCCACATTGCCGTGCAACATAAACGCAGGTAGCCAGCCGTGAAACGGGAATAACGGAATCCGTACCGCCATTGCATAAAACAGGGCGAAGAACACCAAGGTTCCCACCATATCGTGCGCCCCAAAGCCGAGGGTTGCCAGCTCATACAGGCTGAAACTCCAGCGTCCGGCATTCGCATCGGCGTAATTCCAGCCCAACACCAGCGTGCCAAACACCAGCAGCAATAAGCCCACTACCATGAATTGCAGGTAACGCGCCAAGGTCGGTTGAATGTCGTGGAACGTCGGCCAGCGCTTGGTCAAATACGCCACCATGACCACTTCGAGGAAGGACATACAGGTAAACCACAGCAAATCCACCGTTACAAACTGACTGGTAATGACGGACTGAATCATCATCATCACTGCCAGTATCGAACTTTCGTGCAAACGCCGCACCAGAATAAACGCCACACTCAATAGGCTGATCAAGCTGGTCAGCAACACAAACATGACCCCGATGCCATCCACCGCCGCGTGGTAGTGAAACGCGCCGAGTATCTGGAAACGTTCCGCAAACTGCATCACCCCCGCCGCTTGATTCACATCAAACTTGGCATACAAGCTTACCGCCAGCAACATTTGCGCCAGCGCCATAATGCCTGCCAAGGCCACTGCCGCATTGCCGCGTATCTTAATTAACACCAGCCCGGTCAACAGCGGGAACAGTTGCAACATGGTCAACAACGGTGATGCTGCCGGAATTTCCGAAAATGTCATTGGCATTACCCCTGAAAAATAACGACCAGCGTTGCCAAAATCAGCAACACCAGATAACGCGGTTGAGTGAGCAGGCGTTCAATCTTATCCAAATAACGCCCTAAGGTATCCAGAATGGATTTGGCTTTGCCGCCGCCTTGTTGCAGCAATAAGCGTTGCTCAAACCATTCCAGCCGTTCGGCGATCCACTGCATGAGCTTACCGAATAGCCCAGAGCCAATGCCGATACTGCTTTCTACCCGTAAGCGCCCTTGCTGCATGGCTTGCATATCCGCGAGGGTAGCAATGCCGCTGTGATGTCCCGGTGTGCCGCTGAGTTTGTCGAGGATTTGCCCGTCAAAGATTTGTGCTTCCTGCGACAGGGCAACGGTGGGTTTTACCAGCAACCAATCCGCCAGCGGGTCGAGCCAGAAACGTTGCAAGGCCGCATTGTGCAACCAGCGCCGTTTCCCCAGCCATGCTGGAACAGCGGGAGCCGCCTGCCATTGGGTGTGCAGCGCAAACGAGGGCGAATGCAAAAATTGATACGCCCGCCACACCGCGTGCAACACCAGATGCACCAGAGCCAAGCTATACCAGCCCAGCGCAATCGCGATCAACATCAAGCCGGTTTGTGCCAAGGTAGAAAATAGTAGCGAGGTTTTAATATCGGTTTGTGCCAAGCCACCCAGCCAGCCATACAACACCGTGAGGACACCGACTGCCAGCAGCAAATATTGCAACGCAGGGGCTTGTTCCAGCAGCGGGTGAATCCGCAGTAATAAAAACACGCCCGCATGAACCATCAATGACCCGTAAAACACCGTACTGGACGGCGTAGGCCCTTCCAGCGCACGGGTAATCCACGCCGAAAACGGAAATTGCGCCGATTTCACCAAGGCCGCACCCATCAAGCCAAACGCCGCCACGCCAATCAGCAAACTCGACTGCTCGGCTTGCGGCACTAACATCACGTTCCATTCGGTGCTGCGGAACAGCAAAAACGCCATGAACATGCCCAGCAAAAAGCCCGCATCCCCCAGCCGATTGGTGACGAACGCCCGCGTCGCATTGATGGTTGCGGTTTTGCTTTGCCAGTTATACGCAATCAACAGGTAAGAACTCGCACCGGCCAATTCCCACCCCACAAACGCCAGCACCGCGCTGCCCGACAAAGCAATCAATTGCATCGCAGCGGTGAACAGTGCCAGCACCATGAAAAAGCGCTGAAACCCGCAATCACGGTGCAAATAATTCACCGAAAAGCGTGTCACCAATAGCGTAATTACCGCTACCAAGGTCGACATGCTCAAACTCAAACCATCCAGCATGAAACTGATGCTGGCGTTGTAGACGCCACTGTGTAACCAGGGCAATACCATGACGTGTTGGCTACCGTGCAATAAATATTGCCCATCCGCCCACAACACCAAGACCAGACTCAGCAAGCCCGCACCCAGCACCAACTGTGAACTGAGGCGTTCGCTCGCTTCGCAGCGATTCCAACGCAATACCCGATTCAGCGCCACCAATACAGCGGCTAATAAGGGCAAACCGGGAATCAGTAATAACCAGCCATTAGCCATGTGTCACCTCCGCTGTATTGCGCACCGCAGCGGGCGGCAAATACCCGCGTTGCCCCGCGTACCATTCCTGCGAATGCTGTACCCTTGGCAATTGATGAATTTCGCCTTGCCATTGCGCAAAGCCTTTGCCGGGTTGGAACACATGGATTTCGTTACGCTCCGGCGGTTTTGCTGCCAGCAATACCCAGCCATTGTCCAGCAAGCGCCGCAAGTAATCATGGCGCTGGTAAATCGCCACCAAGGTATCAATCTCGGCTTCGGCAATTGCGAGTAAGCGCATCGGCTCGTGCAATTCCACCATCTGTTGTGCCAGCCCGGTGCGTAAATCGCTCGCGCCGCCTTCCATGACCCCAAACAAGCCAGTGAGATTGTGGGTGGCTTTGCTGCCGGAACCGAAGTAGCCGTTTTGCATCCGCGAAAAGTAGTAGTCCATCTGAATCCCGACCCCGACCACGCCATTGCCTTGCAATTGCGCTTCTAACATTTTGCCATCGGGGTCATTGTGTGGGTCATACGAAATCAGGAACGAGCGCCGATCCCAGAAAATCCCTTTGCTCAATTCCCGCCGCCCAATGAAGGCGACCGCACAACCTTGATGCCCTAATTCCGCCCGTACCTGATCGGGGGAAGCGGCGCGACCTTCCACATGCCGCTTGGCTTGAAGCGGGGTCAGGTGCGGGCTGGCAGAGGCAAATTTGCGGCAACGTTCTTGCGCGGATAAGCGCACGGCTTGCTCGGTGGCTTGCTGGACATGTGCAAACACGCTGCGATGGCTGGCGGGAATCAAATCGGTGTCAAACCAGTCGATGGCATCGCTGGTGGTATCGTGTTCACTGGCGATGAACCAGCAGCCGTCAGGGATGTGAATGCCGTGTTGCGCGACCAATTGCGCCCGCACTTCCGGTTCATTGCACATGCTGGTAAAGGCACGCGCATTGGGGCCGCCGAAGCGCCCGCTGCACGCGCCGCAACCGTAGCCGAGAATGTGCGGGTTATTCAAATGGCGCGAACGGTGTGCCATGAGCACTACCAAGGACGCAAAGCCGCTGGTAAAGCCGGTGAGTTTGAGGAAAGTGGCAACCTTGGTGACTTTTTCCTCGGCGCTGAAGCCTTGTTGGTTGTGGTCTTTGCTGGGGCATTCCAATGCGTCTTGTGCGGTGTAAGCCACGCGGGTTTTGAGTGGCACACTGGTTTGGCGTTGTACCTTGCTGATGAAGCGTTGGTAGGCGGCGGGCATGACGCTGCGCCCGACCATTTCCAGCAAGGCAAACGGGGCGAGTAACGGTAATGCCAAGGTCGTGCCGATGACGCTGTGGCGCATCCGGTGATTTTTCAGCTTGTGCAGCCAATTGAGCCAGCGTTGGCGGCGTTGGTGGGCGGGTAAGCGCCGTTGGGCGTTCGCGGCGGGAACTTCGCGGAGTTCGTGAACCGCCGTCACCACGGGTTGTGCCAGTTTTAGCGGACGGGGTGCATCCAGCCCGCGCCAGTTATTGGGTAAGCCGAATACGCCTGCCGCGCCGAAGGTTTCGAGGTCGGGGGCGAGTTCTTCCAGATGGCGGCGCACGCTTTCTTCGCGGTCATCCATGCAGAAAATCAGTTGCGCATTGGGCGGGGAAGAGAGGTTAGGCGGGGGTTCTTCCGCGTGTTTGTTCAACAACGCGCTGAAAATTTCTTCTTGGTAATGGTGTTCATACGCCCGCAGCCATAAGTAGCCACTGGTGTTGGGGTCGTCGAGCTCTTCCAGAATTGCCAGCAGGCGTTTGATGCGCGGGGTTTCCAATTGCGCCACTTGCGGCGCGGCCATGCCTAAGTGTTGGGCAAGGTGGAATAAGCGCCAAGCCTTGCGGTAAATGTCCGTGCCGACGGGGATCACGGTTTCCGGCGCAAGGTTCCAAGTTAGGATTTGGTGCGCGAGTTGATGCCAGTCAGCGGGTTGAATGTCTTCTTGGCTGCTTAAGAATTGCTGAGCGAGTTGTTGCAGGAATTCCGGCAAGGTGGTGTTGTAGGCGTGGTAGCGAACAAAAAACTCATCCTGATGCTGATGGAAATAACCGCGAATGCCGGTGGTGCTGGCGTCGATTTGCCAGTTGTCGCGGGCAACGTGACGGCAGAAGATGTGTTCCAGCACCAAACGCACCGCGAGGTAATCTTCCATGCTCACCGGTGTGGTTAAACCGTAATAGCCGGGGTTTTTCGCCCGCCAGTTGAACATGCCTGACCAGCCCGGCAATTCCAGTGCCAATACCCGCAAGTAGCCGCCCCAATGGGCTTTGTCGATGCCAAGGCGCATCATTTCTTGGTGGATGGTTTCCAGCGGGTCGTGATGCAGAGAACGCAGGTAATCGTCCCAATCGTCCATGCCAGCGAGGGTGAGGGTGGGGTCGTTGAGGGTGGCTTCGCGCCAATGCGTGTAAAATCCGTTGGATTGGGAGCGGAAGGCGGCAATGCCTTGGTCGAGCCAGCTTGCCAGATGGCGATCCAGCAGCGGCAGCAGCGAATCCATTACGTCAACAGCGGTAAGTTTGCTCAGTAAGCCACGCAGGGTGAGGGTTTCGCCGACCTGATCCAGCAAATCATGCAGCAGGTGGCGGCTTTCGGCGTGGATGAAGCTTTCTGCATCGGGGATGCTGGCGCCGATTTGCCCTTGTTGCTTGATTTGATCCCAGATGCCGTTAATGTCGCTGAGGCGCAGGTTGAGCAAGGCTTCGGGGTGCGGCAAATCGTAGTGCAGTTCCAGCTTTTGCAGGCAGGTTTCCCACAAGGCACGGATGGCGACGGCTTCGTCTTGTCCGGCGGCTTCGAGTAATTTTTCGCGCTGCTCAAAGGCAACATCGGCTTGAAAACGTTCCAGCGCGTGGTTTTCTTCCACCTGCCAACGCATTTGCTGGAAGGTAATCGGCTTAATATTATTCGCCAGCGCGGTGAGGTAAATGTCGCGGTCAGCCGCTTTATCGGCTTCGGTGGCGAGTACGCTGAAAATATCGTGGCGATTGATGCGCCCTTCGCGGAAAAACCGGCGGTATTCGCCGTTCGGCAAATAGCCCAGTGAGCCACTGTGAGCGTGAGCGGTGCGCAGCGCCTCGGCGAATGGCAGGTATTCGTAATTTTCCAGCGGATTAAAATGCACAAAATCTTGCAGCGGCGCTTGAATCGGCAGCACCGCATTCAGACCGGCAATGGCTTCACGCAAATAGTCACGTTGTGCGTCGTGTGACTGACTGTGATTCGTCATGTGTTATTGTTTCCTACAAAATAACGGCGAGGGTAGCCGCTATCAATAAAATCAGGTAACGCGGTTGGGTGAGCAGCTCTTCAACCAAATCGAGGTATTCGCCCAATTGCTGCAAATAGCGCCCCAGTTTGCCGCCACCTTTTTGTAATAACAGCCGGTCTTCCAGCCATTCAAAGCGTTCTGCCACCCATTGCATCAGCTTGCCCAGCAAGCCTGAACCCGTGCCGATGCCGCTTTCCAGCCGCAATTTGCCTTGTTGGAAGTCCTGCATTTCGGCCAAGGTGGAGAGCATATTGCTGTGCGACGGTGTCCCGGTGAGGCGGTCAATCACGCGGCTATCCAAGGTTTGCACTTCGTGCGCGAGGGCTTGGGTCGGGCGTACCAGCAACCAGTTTTCCAGTGGTACGAGCCAGAAACGTTGCAGGGCGGCAGTATACAGCCAGCGGCGTTTGCGCAGCCAAGCGGGAGCGGGTTTGGCGGGTTCCCATTCGGTTTGTTGCAAAAACGAGGGCGAATGCAGGAATTGGTAAGCCCGCCAAATCGCGTGTAGCCCCATGTGGAATGCGGCGAGGGTGTAAAATCCGAACCCGATTTCAATCAGCATTAGCCCGGTTTGCTGTTGGGTGGAAAAGATCAGCGAGCTTTTAATGTCAGTTTGCACTTGCACGCCTAACCAGCCGTACAGCACCGTGAGTATGCCTAATAGAATCAGCACGTTGCCCAACAGGGGGGATTCTTCCAGCAAGGGTTCGAGGCGTAACAGCAGGTAAATCCCCGCGTGTACCATGATCGAGCCGTAAAATACTGCGCTGGATGGGGTGGGGCCTTCCAACGCACGAGTAATCCACGCACTGAACGGAAATTGCGCCGATTTTACCAGCGCTGCCAGCATGAAACCCATGCTCATCAAGCCCACTACCATGCCGGACATATCGGGTTTTTCGCCAAACAATACATTCCACTCAACATTGCCCAGCCAGCTAAAGCCAATGAACATGCCGAACAAATAACCGGTATCGCCGAAACGGTTGGTGACAAACGCACGGGTAGCGCCTTCCGCCGCTGTTTCGCGCTGCCAGGCATACGCAATCAGCATGTAGGAACTGATTCCCGCCATTTCCCAGCCAATAAAGCCCAGCAAGGCACTGCCCGACAGCACAATCAGCAACATGGCGCAGGAAAATAGCGACATCACAATGAAAAAGCGCCGAAAACCGGGTTCACGGTGCAAATAGTTGACCGAAAAGCGCGTGACCACCAACGTAATCGTCGCCATTACCACGCCAAAGCTTAAGCTGAGCGTATCCAGCATCAAGCTGACCGAGGCTTGGTAATCGCCGCTTTGCAGCCACGGAAACAACATCACATGACCGGGTGCGCCGTGGGTAAAGTCGTAAATCGCCAGCGCGACCATGGCCAGCAAGCTGAGGGTGTTGGCAGTGACAGCGACCAGCGCGGTTTCGCGTTCGCCTTTTTCACCGCGATTCCAGCCGAAGATAAAGCCGAGGACAATCCACAGGGCGGCGAGGAAGGGGAGGCCGGGGATGAGGAGGAGTAAGCTGTTAGGCATGAGCAACCTCCGGGGAAACGGCGTTAGCCGTCACCAACGCCGGTGACAAATGCCCATAATCCCCCGAATACCACTCCGCCGACCTATCCACCATCGGCAACTCATGCAATTCTCCCTCCCAGCGCACAAACCCCGTTCCCTGCACAAACAAATCAATCACCGCACTATCCGGGTCTTTCACCGCCACCATCAGCCACCCGCCACCAATCAATTCCTGTAACGGCGCTTGCCGTGCGTAAATCTCACCAACTATCGCCGCTTTCGCCTCCACGATTACCAGCAAGCGCATCGCCTCGTGGATTTCAATCATTTGCTGCGGCAAACCAGTACGCAAATCGCTGAATACGCCTTCCATGACCCCAAACAGCCCAGTGAGGTTGTGGGTAACTTTCGTGCCAGCGCCATAGCGGTCGTTATTCACGGTGGAAAAATAGTATTCGAGGTTAATGCCCGCGCCGACCGGCCCCGCATTCAGCAAAATATTTTCCAGAATCTTGCCATCCGGGTCGCGGGTGCAGTCATACGAAATCAGGAAACAGCGCCGATCCAGAAAACTACCCCGCGTCACGGCGCGTCGCCCGATCAAGGCGCAAGCGTTGGTGGCATGACCCAATTCCGGGCGGGCTTGGCTGTAATCGACGGCACGGCTGGCAATGTGCGCCGCCGCTTGTGCCAGCGTCGGTTGACGTGGGGCAGAGGCCAGTTTGCGGCAACGTTCGTGCGCGGAATGCCGCGCCGCTTCGGTCAAACTGGCTTGCAAGGTGTGCAACGCATCCTGCAACGCGGCGGGTACTTTGTCGGTGTCAAACCAAGGAATGTGTTCGTCGCAGGTATCGTGTTCTGCGCCCACAAACCAGGTATCGGTGGGGATGTGAATGCCTTGCGCTGCCAATAGCGTGCGGATTTCAGCGCGATTCGCCATTGCCGCAAACACCCGTGCATTTGGCCCGCTGTGGCGACCGCTGCACGCGCCGCATTCATACGCCGCCGCATGGGGATTGTTTTGGCTGGTAGAGCCGTGTCCCATAATCACCACCAGCGGCGCGAAGCCATCGGTTAGCCCGATCATGCGCAAGAACCCGCCGACTTTTTCGGTTTGTTCCGCGTCGGTGAAGCCCATCTGGTTTTGCTGGCTGGAACGGGTCAGCTCCGGCTGCAAAGCAATAAACTCTAGCTTGGTCGGAATCGGCAGATCGGCTTTGCGGCGCAAGCGTTTCACCCATTGCCCAAAACCCAAGGGCAGGTAGGATTTGCCTAACATGACACCCAACGAGGCGGGTGCGAGTGCCATTTGACTCACGGTGCCAAGCAGCAAGTTATGCCGGGTAACGTGTTGCAAGTGGGCAAACAGCCGTTTACGCCACCCGACCCGTAGGGCATGTTGGCGTTGCAATTCTGCTGCTGCATCCGCTGGCACTTCGCGCACCAAATGCACCGGGGTAACGGGTACAGGGCAGAGTTTGGTGACGGTTTTGTCGTCCAGCCCTTGCCAGTTCATGGGCAGGTTGAAAAATGCCGCCGCGCCCAGCGTTTCGATGTGCGGGTTGAGTTCTTCCAGATGGCGGCGAATACCCTCTTCGCGCTCATCCATGCAAAACACCAGTTGCGCTTGCGGGCGTTGGTGGCGTTGCTGCCAAGTGCCACGCCCGTGGTTATTAATGATAGCGTTGAAGATTTGCTCGCGGTAATGGCGTTCATACGCTTGCAGCCACAGAAAACCGCTGTGTTCGGCATCCAGTGCGTCGAGACAGGTGAAAATAACTTCAAGTTGCGTGTGGTTCAGTTGGTGTAGCGTTGCCGCATCCAACGCCAGATGTTGCGCCAAGCGAAATAAGCGCCAGCCGTGCGCGTAAGCGTTCCAGCCTTGCAGGGTGGCATTCGCGGGGCTGTGCGCCCACGTCCAGATTTGGTGCGCCAATTGTTCCCACTGCGCTTCTTCGTTAACACGCGGGCGGCTGTGACGAATCAATTGTTGTGCCGGGGTGAGCAAATATTCGGGCAGGCGGTGGTTAAAGGTGTAGTAACGCACCCAAAATTCGGTGGGATGTCGCCGAAATCGCCCGCGAATATCGCTAAGGCTGGCTTCCATCCACCAAATTTGACGGCATAAGCGCCGCGCAAACAGGTGTTCCATGCTCAAACGCACCGCCAAATAGTCGAGCATGTGGACGTGTGGCGTGGTGATGCCCGCGTAACCGGGGTGTTGATCGCGCCACAGGAACATGCCCGACCAGCCGGGCAATTCCAAGGCAAGACGTTCCAGGTAGCTTTCCCAGTGTTCTTTGGGAATACCGATGCGTTGCAATTCGGCAATAATCGCGGCTTCAGCCGTATCGGGGAGGGAATTGAGGTGTTCGCTCCAATCGGTTAACCCTTCCAAGGTGCTGGTAAGGTCGTCTTCACTGGTATTGCGCCATGCGGTGAAAAAGCTGCTGCCCGCCGTGCCGTTGTGCCAAGCCGCCATGCCTTGATCCAGCCAAGAGGCGACTTGCCGGAGGAATAAGGGGCGGATGTCGTGGAGGATGTCTTCCCCCGTCACCGCTTGCAATAAGTCACGTAAGGTCAGCGTTTCACCGACTTGCTGGGTGAGGCGGAGTAATTGCTGCTGTGCGTCTTGAGCCACGCGCTCGTGAATGCCCGTGCCTTGCGCATCGAGTTCGGCGGCAAACAAACGGGCGGCACGTTCAGGGGAAAAGTTGAGTAAGTCTTCGGAATGCAGCAGATGATGATCCAGTTGCAATGCACTCAGGCACGCTGACCACAATTCACCGTCACGTTCCAGCACCCGGTTTTCTTCCACTTGCCACACAAATTCGCTGGGGCTAATCGGTTTAATGGGGTGAATCAGGGCGGTGCGGTAAATATCGCCGCGTGTAACCGCTGCACCGTTAGCGGCGCGATTGAATACAGTTTCTACGCTATTCAGGCCGGAATCGGCTTGCAATACCGAGTCCAAATCATCTGCGGTGATGCGCCCACGCTGAAAATACTCGCGGAATTTTTCGCTGGGCAAATAGCCGTAAGCGCCGGTAATGTCATGCGCCGCTTTGAGCGCTGCTGGGAAAGGGAGGTGTTGAAAACCGTGCAGGGTATTGTGGTGCACGAAATCCCGCAGGGGTGCTTGACCGGGTAAGACGTGTTCCAAATGTTCCAGTAAGTGCTGGAAAATACCCCCACTCACGGCATCATTCCCCCCGATACCTGCGTTACCGTTTCCATTGCGAAACGGCTTACGAGGTGTTGCACCGACATATCCATCATGTCGAGCAGGGGGTAGGGTAAAAGCCCAGCAATAACGTGCCAGTAATCAAGCTTCCGGCGGCGACCATTTCCAGTGGGCGCATGTCTTCGACTTGCTGCATATCCAGCCGCATCGGGCCGGTGTAAAGCTGTTTGACGGTGCGAATGCTGTAAGTGGCCGTGATCAACACGCCCAGCGACAGCAATACAATGCTCCATCCCCACGCCTCAAAGCCGCCGATCAAGACGTGCAATTCCGCCACAAAACCTGCGGTACTCGGCAAGCCTACACCACCGACGAACGCCAAAATAATCAGAAAAGCGAAACGCGGCGTGACTCTAATCAGCGATCCATAATCATTGATGTCGCGGGTATGGGTACGCTCATACAACAAGCCGATCAGCATGAATGTTGCACCTGCTACCAGCCCGTGCGCCACCATTTGGTATACCGCGCCCGTCATGCCGGTGACGTTCAAGGTGGAAATTCCAATCAGCACCACGCCCATGTGACTCACGGAGGAGTATGCGATCATTTTTTTCATATCGCTTTGCCGCCATGCCAACAAGCCGCCGTAGAGCAAGCCAATCACACCCAAAGTAAACAATAAGCCCTGCATCGCTTGCGCGGCGGCGGGTAAAATATCAATGGCGCGTAATAAGCCATACGACCCCATTTTTAACAGGATGCCGGAGAGCAAAATACTCACGGGACTAGGCGCTTCGACGTGCGCCAACGGTAGCCAGCCGTGCAATGGGAACAGGGGCATTTTTACCCCGAAACCAATCAGTAAGCCGCTGAAAATCAGCACTTGTTCAGCCGTACTCAATTGCCGTGCACCTTCTGCCATGGCCGCAAAGGTGAAAGAGTGTGCCGGAGTCGCGTCAAACAGCACCAATAATGCCAGCAGCATGAAAATTGAGCCACCCATGGTGTACAACACGAAATTCAATGCCGCTGTTTGACGATTTTTGCCACCCCAGCGGTCAATCAGGAAAAACAGCGGAATCAGCACCAGTTCCCAAAAAACGTAAAATAAGCCCCAATCTTGCGCCATAAACACGCCCATGGTGGCGGCTTCCAGCAAGAGCATCAGCAGGTAATAGCCTTTGACGTGATGCGTGATCATGTGCGAAGCCAGCAACGCCATCAGCACCAGCACGGTGGTGAGCAACACCATCGGGAACGCTAATCCATCCACGCCTAAGGAAAACGACGTGCCCAGCTTGGGATTCCAGACCACACTGGTCGCCAATTGAATCGCGGGGTTGCTAAAGTCGATTTGTTGGGTGAGGCTTACGGCATAGGCCAGTGTAACGGCTGCCACCCCAATAGCGGTGTTGCGGATTAAGCCCGGTCGCTCACTGGGTAATAATGCCAAGATAAACGCACCTACCGCAGGCAGAAGCAAGAGCAGGATGAGCGGGTGATCCATCATATCCAATGCGCCTTAAAAAGGGGTGGTCAGGGGAATATAAGCAGGCGATGATACATAAGTTTCGTATCTGTGGGTAGGCGTTAAGCTGTTAACCCACACTGTTTTACAGGATTTTGAGGTAAATAAATGCAGTATTCCACGCATCAGTTGGTGTTGTTTCCCGTCGCTGCGGCTGATACGCCTGCCGTCGTCTCTTTAGAACCGTGCTTACAAACGCTAGGGTTGCTAGGTGAGCGCTTGGGTGCAGGGCATTTTGCGGTGGGTGAGGCGTTTTTGTCGTTGGTGTGTTTTCTAGGGTGTTCGCCGGATATTGAATTGGTGCCGCAGGAAAGCAAGCCATTTTGTTACATACAATTACCTTGCAGTGCAGCAATCGTGGATTTTCAATTGATTCGCAAGCCGCTGGTGCAAGTGCGCGAGTGGGTGATTATTGGCAATATTCATGAGGCGGAAGCCGTCCCCGATGCCGCCTTGCTGAGTGCGTTAGAGGCTGCATCGGGGTGTCGTTGGAAATACGCTTACCGGCGTTGAGGCTTATTTTTTGCCAACATCTTGCGGGATGATGAAATATGGCGGCGCCGCAGCAGGGGCTTGTTGTACGGGCGCTGGTTTGGCAGGTGCAATTTGTTCCACAGGCATTGCTGCTTGCGCTACCGGTGGCGTTTCCGCTTCGGCTTTGGCGGTGTCCGCTGCTGTTGGTGCAGCGCTGTAGCTTTCAAAACTGCCATTGTCTTCAATATCCGCAGCGGGGGCGCTGGGTTGCAATGCCGCCGCTAATTGCTTAGGCGTTGAGGTCATGAAAGTGTTCATATTGGCAATGTCGGCGTCGGTCAGAATCCCGGCGGCTTGGCGCAGTTTCAGTGTATTCAGCAAATAGGTGTAGCGCGTTTGTGAATAATCGCGGCGAGCGCTGAACACATTGCGCAGTGAGGTCAGCACGTCCACCGCTGTGCGGGTGCCGACTTCAAAGCCTGCTTGGGTGGCTTCAGCCGCTGTTTCAGCAGAAGCTAAGGCACGTTGGTTGGCTTTTACTTGGCTGATACTGGATTGCACGGTCAAAAATGCATTCCGAGCTTGTTGTTCGGTGGTGCGGTTTTGGAACTCAAATTGCTGTTGCGCCTGACGGAAGTTGTGTTGCGCTTCGCGGATTTTTGAATCCGTGCTGCCGCCGGTATACAGCGGCATACTTACTTGCACGCCCACGCTGGCGCCGTAGTTTTGCGGGTCTATTTCAGCGCTGCTTTGGGTGTCGTTGCCGGTTTGTCTGGCAACCAGATCCACGACTGGCTTTTTCGCCGCACGCTGAATATCAATCGCTGTTTGCGCTGCCTGAATCGCGTGCTGGCTGGCAATGAGTTGTTTGTTGTTGGCTTTGGCGGTTTTGACCCATTGTTCAATATCGGCTGGGGTCGGCACCGTCAGCGGGAGATTGGCTGCTGGCGCATTCAGCGTTTGGTAGAAACCACCCGTTAGCACCCGTAATTGTTCACGACCGAGGTCAAGCTGGTTGACGGCGTTGATTTCCTGAGCAACCGCGAGATCGTAGCGCGACTCAGCTTCTTTCACGTCGGTAATCGCGGAACGACCAGCATCAAAATAGGCGCGGGTTTGTTCCAGTTGGCGGCTGATGGCGTCTTTTTCAGTGCGGGCGAATTCGAGATTATCTTGCGCTAACAGGAAGTTGAAGTAGGCTTCTGCGACGCGCAGGATTAGCCCTTCGCGTTCAGCTTCCAAACCGGCACTGGCTTGTGCAATGACTGAATCGGCTTGGTCAACCTGGGCGTTCAGAGCTTTGTTATACAGTGACTTGCTGACGTTCACGCTGTAACTACTGGCAGTGCTACCGCCTACGTCATCTGAGTCCAATAACGATGCATCGCGTGTGGTGCGCTGGCGGCTTTGGGTAATGGCTCCCGAAACACCCACTTGTGGCTTGAGCGCAGCAAGTGCTTGCGGTTTGCGCTCCAGAATCGCCAGATAATCGCTTTCCAGCGCCTTGAATTGGGCATCGTAGCCTTTGGCTTGTTGGTAAACCTGAAGCAGGTTTTCTGCCTGTGCTTGCTGCGTGATGAGTGTCAGGGAGGCTGCTATCAAGAATGCCAGTGTGTGTTGTTTCATAAAAAACGATTCCAAGTATGTTGTTAGCCACATGGGGGTTAAGCATGTTTTAGTCAAACGCGAATTATAGCCCTAATCCGTGTTAATAGAGTGACATATCGTGGTCAATTTCTCTTGCCCACCGGTCAATCCCGCCGGTTAGATTGATCACTTGAAAGCCATTTCGTTCCAAATAATAGCACGCATGGGCGCTGCGGATACCGTGATGGCACACCACCAGCCACTCGTGCGTTTTATCCAAGTGTGCCATTTTCCCCGCTAATTGCCCCAGGGGAATCAGGGTTGATGGCTCAAAGTGGGCAATATCGTATTCCCATTCTTCCCTAACATCCAGTATATGCAGCGGGGATGATGCGCTGAATTGCGCTGCCAGTTCATTAGGTGTCCAGTGACGCATGATTAAAAAATAAATGTCCGATCAGTGTCGCTATTAGCACCAGCCAATGCTTTCAAATGGGTTTCAAACAGCTTGGTGCGGGTAAATTCACCGTCTGCTTCGCGGGTGATTAGCATCGCTTGCATCGCCGCGCCTTGACCCACTACGATGAACAGCCGTCCACCGGGTGCTAATTGATTTTCAAAGTGTGGTAAATAACGGGGGATAGAACCTGTTACCGCAATTACATCGTATTGCTTGGTGCTTGCGCTGTCGCGTAAGGCATCGGCGGTATGCAAAGTGTGGTTGCGCAGCTTGAGGTTGAACAGGCGTTCTTCCGCTTGTCGGGTAAAGTCTTCATGAATATCCACACTGTCGACGTGTTTGCTAAGATGGGCAAGACAGGCGGTGACAAACCCGCTGCCTGTGCCAATTTCTAGGCAAGTGTCATCGGGCGAAATCTTGAGTGTTTGCAACATACGCGCTTCGACACGGGGGAACATCATGTGTTCACCATGGCCTAGGGGAATTTCCACATCCGCAAACGCCAGTGCTTGGTGAATTTTAGGCACAAACAGCTCACGTTGGATGAAACCAAACGTTTCCAAAATGGTCTGATCCAATACGTCCCACGGGCGTATTTGCTGTTCGATCATATTAAAGCGGGCGTGTTCCAGATTCATGCGGCAGGCTCCAGACAAAGAATGGGATAAGAGTACGGATTACCGCTGTGTGTCGCAAGTGATTGCGTACTGCCCAAATCAATCTAAGGCGAGGTTTTTATGAAAAGCTTGGGAATGCTGCTGTTAGCGGGCATGTTATTGATGACAGCCCTATCGGGGTGTAGCCGTTCCAATGCAGCCGAGGGCATGGCAAATATGGCAGCGTTTCAACAATGCCGTGAGCCGCGCCCGGAAATTTGTTACGAAGTGTTTGCGCCAGTGTGCGCTCAGTTGCGCGACCCGCTGACTCGTTGTGTGAATGCGCCGTGCCCTTCCACACTTCAGGCGACGTATGTCAACGATTGTAAGGCGTGTGCTGATCCGCAGGTACAAGGGTTTGTGCCGGGGCAGTGTCAGTAAGAACCCCTCACCCCAACCCCTCTCCCTCAAGGGACGAGGGGCTAAGAATGGCGTTAGGCTAAGCCTTCGTTGCCGTCCACGTTTTTGAGTTTCGGCGTATTCAGCTCGATCTTGCCAATGGTCTTTTTGTCGCGCAGGTAATCGGCGACGACTTCCCAGATTTGCTTGTTAGGCTTTACTTCTTCTTGGACACTTGCCCAGCCTGCGACCGGGTAAGTTTTCGCCGCATCCAAGGGTTTGCCGCCAAGTTCCATGTCAGAGACGCGGTTGCCCATTTTCGCGGTTGGGTCAAACGTGAATTTCAAACCACCCACGCGCACCATGTCGCCGCCTTGCTGGTAGTAAGGGTCTTCGTTGAAGAGGTTATCGGCTACGTCTTCGAGGATCGTTTTAATGGTTTCGCCAGTCATTTCGTTACGTGTGACCGTGCCGTAAGTAATCGCGGTTTGGTCAGCAACGTGTTCAAACGTGATCGGTTGCCCTGGCAGTACGCTTGTACCCCAACGGAAACCCGGTGAAAACGCCATCGGTGCATCCAAACCTTGCATCAGCGCGTCGCAGATTAGTTGGTCGAAAGTGCCGTTGAAATTGCCACGCCGGTACAGCACGTCATCACATACCGCGAGTTCTTCCGCCAATTCTTTCTTGTACGGTTCGCGGATTTTGTCGATCAGGGTTTGCATATCCTTGTTGGCTTCCAACAAGTTGGAGAAGACCGGCAGCAATTTGTAACGGAAATCCGCCACTTTGCCGTCTTTCACATCCAGATCGAGCACGCCGAGGAATTTGCCGTTAGAACCCGCATTCGTGACCAGTGTTTTACCGCCTGCATTTTCAACAACCACCGGCTGGAATACGCCATCGTGCGTATGACCGCCCATGATCGCGTCAATGCCGGTGACTTTGCTGGCCATTTTCAGGTCAACGTCCATGCCGTTGTGCGACAGCATAATGACGACTTTCGCACCTTTGCTACGCGCATCGTCAACCGCTTGCTGCATGTCGTCGTCACGGATACCGAAGCTCCAGTCTGCGACCATGTGTTTGGGGTTAGCAACTGGCACATACGGGAATGCCTGTCCAATAATCGCCACGGGTACGCCGTTGATTTCTTTGATCACGAACGGTTCAAACACGCGCTCGTCAAAATCGTTGCTGAAAACGTTTTGCGCAACGAAATCAATTTTGCCCGCGAAATCTTTCTCGACGATTTCTTTAACACGATCCGCGCCGAAGGTCATTTCCCAGTGCGGGGTCATCACGTCCACGCCGAGGGCAAGCTGTGCATCCACCATGTCTTGCGCATTGGTTTTCAGAGCTGTCCACGAACCTTGCCAAGTATCACCGCCGTCCAGCAGCAATGAACCGGGGCGTTGCGCACGTACTTGGTCAACCAAGGTTTTCAGGTGGGCAAACCCGCCGACTTTGCCGTATTTTTTCGCGGCTTCAACGTAATCAATGTAGGTGAAAGCGTGCGCATCCATCGTACCGGCTTCGATGCCGTACTTTTTCAGGAAATGTTCGCCGACCAAGTGCGGCACTGCACCTTTCATGCTGCCGATACCCAAGTTGACGTTCGGCTCACGGAAGTAAATCGGCAATAATTGTGCGTGGCAGTCGGTGTAATGCATCAACGATACGTTACCGAAGGCGGGCAGTTCATACGGGTTGCTGGGGGCTTTGACAGCGGTTTTGTCGCCTTCTTTGCTGGCATCTGCTGCAAAAGCGTTATTCAGGCTGAAACCGGCAACGCTGGCGGCGGCCAACATTTGCATAAATTCACGACGGGTTAGACTCACGTTTTCTCTCCTCAAACGGGCTGAAGTTATTCTAGCTACAGGGGTAGTGACGGGGTGCAGGTGAAAATATTCCATCTTTTTGGAATATTTCGTCAATTTTCTGCATCATGTGCAATAGAACCGCTAAGAGAAACTTATAAACCACATGTTTAGTCAGTATTTTCGTTTTAACCGTCTCGACCAGCAGTTGTCGGAACACCGCGCCAAGCTGCATCGCATGGCAGTGGCATGGTGTGGCGATAGCGCGTTAGCCGACGATCTGGTGCAAGACACCCTTGCAAAAGCCCTAGAAAAACAAGAACAACTGAAAGATGAAGCGCGTTTAGGCGCGTGGCTGTACAAAATCCTCCACAACTGCTGGATGGAGCATTTGCGTACCCAAAAGCCGACGCTGGACATCGACGACATGGAGCTAACCTGTACGGATTGCCCTGAAAAACACTTCGCCGATGATCAACTGGTCACGCAAGTGCGCACTGCTGTGGAATCGCTTCCGGTGAATCAGTGCCAAGTGATGACCTTGGTGGATTTGGAGGGGTGCAGCTACGAACAAGTTGCCGCGATCCTCGATATTCCGGTAGGAACGGTGATGAGCCGTCTCAGCCGCGCCCGCGAAACCATGAAAAAACGCCTGCAAGGTATCCGTCAAACTGACAACGTTCACTATTTACGGAGAGTGAAATGAATCCCGATCAGCTAACCATCCACGATCGTCTGCACGCATTGGCAGATGGGCAATTGGATGCTGAACAAACCCGTTACGTGTTAGCTCAAGTGGAAACTGACCTTGAGCTGCAAAAAGAATTGTGTGAAATCCAGCGCATCAAACATCTGGTTAAATCGGCTTACCCCTTGCCCGCTTTGACCCGTCAGCCCGTGCGCCGCTCGCAGGTATGGCAACAAGCGGCGATGTACTTATTGGTGTTCGGCCTCATCTTTCTTGCTGGCGCAGGCAGCAGTCACTACGCCCCGAAATTGTGGCAACCTGAAGGCTTGACGCTGGAAAATGCGGCGGCATACGACGACCGTTTCATTGTGTTTTTGGACTCGCACGAGCCAGCCAAACTGGAAAAAGCCTTGGTGAAAGCCGAAAATCTAGCGCAACAAGTTGAAGCCAAAGACGGCAGCGTTTACGTCGTGACCAGCGCGGAAGGCATTGATTTATTACGCCTTGGCACAACCCAGCACGAAGGGCGTATTTTGCAGATGAGCGAGCAATACCCGCATTTGAAATTTGTGGCGTGCAGCAATACCTTGTATTTGTTCAAACAACGTAACGAATTCGTTGAACTGGTCGATGACACCGAAGTTGCCCCATCCGCTGTGGAATTTGTGGTAAACCACATGCGCGATGGGTGGCGTTATATTGCGATTTGAATAGACTGCATTCCCAGCATTTTGGCGGCTAAGTTCAGACGTTTGTCGAAACAAGCAAACAATAGCGGTAATCGCGTTTGTTGCTGCAAATGCCGTGCTGCTGCGAGATGCACGCTGTCATAGGCACGCAGGGAAAAGGCTTCCGCCAATTCTGCGGCACTTTGCAGTAAGCTCAGGTCAGTTTCGACTTGCAAATAATCGACCCAATCCTCTGCGAATGCCTGTTTCAATGCTTCAAAGGTGGGCGTGTCCACATCATTTTCACGGTGACGGCGTGCTAATGCCGCATGAAATTCAACAAAGGCAATTTGGTGCGAGGCGATAACGTCCGCTTGCTGTTGAAGTTCGTTAACTACATCAGAATAGGCTTCCTGCACATACAACTTCACGAGGGCGGAAGTGTCCAGATAGAGTAGCATTAGCGCATTTCCAACACAGTATCGGCAAGGGATTTGCCGCGTAATGTGGGGCGTGGTCGATTCAGATTGGGTTTTTTACCCAGCCAATGCACATTGGGAATATTGCCCAGCAATGTTTGAGAAGCAGGAGCCGCGACCGATACGAGACGTGCTACCACCTGTTTGTGGGAAGTCAGCCATACAGTATGCCCCGCCTGTGCTTGCCGGATGTAATGGGAGGGGTTTACTTTTAGTTCACGGATAGAGATTTGCATGATATACCTAATGAGACTACGTTTTTCAGATAATTATAGTCTCAAGTAGGATTTTTACTAGAGCTTTTTACTGGTGGCCTCACCCCAATCCAGATTGTTGCAAGCCTCGCATTCTTCTTGCAGCAGACCCATCCGCACCAGCAAGGAATGCATTTTGCAGCCCACACAGAAACCCAGCACTGTTTCCATCCACATAAACCCAAAGCATACCCACACCAGTACCAGTGGAATCCATGAGGGCATGTAGTTGTACGTTTCCGGCAACTGTTCGCTACCTGCTATGGCATTCACCCAGCCTGCGAAAATTTCGGGGTTGAAGAAAATCAGGCAAGTGACAATAAAACTTGCGCCAATCGACCAAGCAAAACGTTTGGGCAGCAACGGTTTCCACACCGGGCGCAGGTTTTTCGCCAGAAAGCTGCTGAGCAAAATGGTGGGGGAAAGCCGCGAAGTGCTTACAAACATGCCGGAAATCATTTCAAACAACGCATAAAACAACACCCATGTTTGTGTGCTGTAATCAAACGTGCGCTTGACGGCTTCGACGCTGTAAATAATGCGCCCATCAAAATCGGTTTCGAGCGTGTCGGTAATGACCTCGCCGGTGATGACCCAATCCGAACCAAAGATGGCATCAAACAGCGTGAACGCCATGTAGATGGGAATCGCGAGCAACAGCCCGGCGCGAATACGCACGGCGGTGTCGTTAATGTAGGGGCTGACTTCGTTGCGGTCGCGAAACCACAAATCCTTGCAGCAAGTGATGATCCAATTGACCATGGGCGGTAATTCCTAGCGTGGTAGGGCAGCATGGAGCGGAATAAATTTCGCTCCATGCTTGTGCTGCGATTACGGTTTCAGTAGCTGATAGCCTTGCGATTGCAAGCGGCCTGCTTCCGCCACACCGGAGGGAATCACGTCTTCCGGTTTGGCATCGTACAAGTCAGCAAACTTGATTTTGCGCCCGGTCAGCGTGTTGTAGCAGATTTGGAATTTTACGCCTTGTTCCTTCAGTTCCAAAATTTTGCCGGGCAGTTTAGCGTCGGCGTCCATTTCTACTTGCTTAGCCGTGGTTAGCAAGCCTAAGCCATCGCCGTTCATTACAATGACGGCATCGGTTTTTTTGCCGGTTTGATCCAGTGCTTTCATGTAATTGCTGACATTGCCCAGCACGCCGAGGTATTTCTTCTCGTCACCCTCCATTGTGACGTGAACTACCACTTTTTCAGCTCCGGCGTAATAGTCGTCAGCGACTTTGGGTGCAGGTACGCCGGGGTCAAACTTGGCTTCGGCGGGCTTAGCAGCCGGAGCCGGGGCAGCTTCTGCTTTCGGTTCAGCCGGTTTGGTATCGTCAGCGATTGCAAGACCAGCAACGCTGCTGGCAGTCATCAATAAACCCAGTATGATTGGTTTTAACATGGGTCGTCTCCTCCTACGGTTGATAAAATTGTTCTAATTCAAATTTTGTTTATTGCATTCCTTCCTGTTCCAGCGACAGGTAAACCTGATAAGCATTGCGGCGGTTGGCTTCTTCAAATGCAGGCAGGTGGATGAAATCGCCCCAGTCGGTGGCGGCATAAGCTTCGTCAAACGGGGTCATGTCTTCGACGGCTTTGCCCATGGTTTCACGCAGGAATTCGATGTATTGCACCGTGGTTTTAATCACTTCCTGCGGTTTTTTGGACATCGGGCCGTGACCGGGAACCATCGCAGTGAGCTTGCCTTGCGCCATGTCTTTTAAGCGTTCCAGCCAGATTTTGGTATTGGCATCGCCAACGAAAGGCACGCGCCCTTCAAAAATCAAATCGCCAATCAGCAATACGCCATCCGGCTCGACCAGCACGCTTTGGTCGCCATCAGAATGCGCTTTGCCGTTAAAAAGGAGTTTGAGGGTAACACCACCAAGGGTGATTTCTTCATTGCCATCGACGTAACGGTCGGGTTTAACCAAGCGGGTGTCAGCATTGACCCACGGGGCAAGCTCTTCGCGACGCGAAGCCAGCAAGGTTTCGGCGTTTTCAGAATTGAGGTATTCCTCAGCACCGGCAGGGGCGATAATTTCCGCGCCCAAATCTTTGAATACTTGTAAACCGTAAATATGATCGGCGTGATAATGGCTGACAATCACCTTTTTCACCGGCTTGTCAGTCACTTTTTTGAGTTTTTGCAGGAATAATTGCGCTAACGCTGGTGTGCCAAGGGTATCGAATAAAATTACACCTTCGTCAGTGACAATCACCGCAGCGTTGGAAATGAAACCGTGGTTTTGGGTGGCTGCACCGGGTGCGCCTTGCACGTAGTAAACGTGTTCGGACACTTTAATCAGTTCCATCACGACTGGGGGGAGTTTGTCATCAGCACGGGCATTCAACCCCATGGTTAAACAGAGAAGGGTGAAGAATGCAGCGATAACGCGCATGAGTCCTCCGGTAAAGCGTGACAGTTGGGGGCGTGTGTGGGGCAGTGATCAGTGGTTATGATTGTTGTGGCAGAGACGCAAAATTTTGCGTCTCTACGGGCGGTAGCGCAGATTACGCTACGTCAGCTTCGGCAGAGTCTTTCTCGCCTTTGTTGTCAGTCCAAGCGAGTTTCACTTTGTCGCCTGCCTTGCCCGCATAGTTGAACGCGAGGTAAGGGTTTTTGGAGACAGAGCCGCCCCATTTGGCGGTCAGGATAGTCTTGTCACCCGCCGTGACCACGATGTCCTGAATGAAATGCGCCGGAACCAGTTCGCCGGTTTTCTTGTCTTTGCGCTGCCCGGTTTCCATTGGGTGTGTCATCAGTGCTTTGACTTCGACAGTGCCGTCTTTCACCGCAGCTTTAAGTTTAATACTAGACATGATCGATTCTCCTCTGAATTAGCCGCCGCAGCCGCCGATGGTGACTTTAACTTCTTGCTTGGCGGTGTACGATTTGTCACCGGCTTTAGCAATTGCCACGACGTTAGCGGTCTTGCCCATTTTGATACGGGTAGAGGCTTCCGGTTGCGTGCCTTCACCCATGATGAACGTTGCCGCCAGTGGGGTAGGGTTGCCATCTACCAGAATGCTGATTTCAGTCGTTCCAGCAACGCCGGAAGTAACAGTGACAGGGACAACTGCACCGTTTTCAGCAATTTCAGGGGCTTTGATTTTAATGTCAGCGGAATCTTCCGGGGTCAATGCCATGGTTTTCAGGGCATCTTCCATGGTTTTGGCGTCAAATGCGCCGCCGCCTTCTGCCATAACCATGCTGGGTGTCAGCAGGCCAGCGCTAACCGCAAGGCCAGCGGCACTGGCGGCTAAAGTGCCTTGCAAAAATGTTCTGCGTTTCATAATTCCTCTCTCCAGAGATGTGTTGTGAGTGTGAGCATTCAGAGGTAATGATGTGTTGAACGCTAAAAATATTCCGTCTTTTTTAAGAACTCGCATAAAAAACCCGGCGAAAGGCCGGGTTCAAGTCGATTGTCAGATCGAACGTAAGGCTTGCTTACTTACGTGAGCCAGGGCCGTTCCACTCTTGACCGTTAGACATATAAGTCAGGAAATATTCCAGTGCTTTATAGCTATCAGCTTGAGCTTTATCGTTAGCCGCACGCACCATGGTGTTGCAGCCCATGAAACGGTTGTGCAGCGTAGTAATTTCACCATCGGCTGAACGGTAAGTAGGCCAATGGGTCACATGACCCAGTGCTGGGCTAAGCATGTCTGCACGGATCATTTTACCAGCATTATTGGTATGGCAGTCCGCACAAGACATATTCAACTGACCACGCTTGGCGTAGTAGTAGTTTTTGCCTTTCTCGTACCAATCCACGGCTTTGCCTTCAGGGGTTGCGACGTTGATTTTGCCACCGCGATTTTCCATCGCAATGTAAGCCATCAGTTGCGCAATTTTGCCTTTGTTTAACAGTGGCTTACCTTCCTTGTCCACGAAGCCTTCGCCATCACCGTCGGTTTTGCAGGCGTTTAACGCGCCTTCTGCCGTGACGATGGTGTCTTTCTCAGCATCATAGTAAGGGTATTTGGTACGGATGGATTTGATGTCACCCATGCAATCTGCGTAGGTTTTGCCATTTTTGAATGGCGTTTCCCAAATGGTTTTACCCGCATCAATGTCAGGCTCGTAAGGAGGGAATGACGATTCCATTTCTTCCCATTGGGCTTTCAAGTTGGCATCCAAGGCATAAGCACCGTCTTTGAAATCTTCAAACGGTACATCTTTGAATGCTGTCTTGAAATGGTCTTGGAATGCAGTCAAATCTTCGGCAGGGCCTGCTTGTACGGCGCTGAATGCGGCGACGGACAAAGACATCGCAACGGCTACTGCGGTCAATACTTTTTTCATGAAAACCTCCAATTAAGCAACGTCAGCTTCGGCAGAGTCTTTCTCGCCTTTGTTGTCAGTCCAAGCGAGTTTCACTTTGTCGCCTGCCTTGCCCGCATAGTTGAACGCGAGGTAAGGGTTTTTGGAGACAGAGCCGCCCCATTTGGCGGTCAGGATAGTCTTGTCACCCGCTGTGACGATGATGTCCTGAATGAAATGCGCCGGAACCAGTTCGCCGGTTTTCTTGTCTTTGCGCTGCCCGGTTTCCATCGGGTGTGTCATCAGTGCTTTGACTTCGACAGTGCCGTCTTTCACCGCAGCTTTAAGTTTAATACTAGACATGTGTGTGCTCCTCTGAATTAGCCGCCGCAGCCGCCGATAGTGACTTTAACTTCTTGCTTGGCGGTGTACGATTTGTCACCGGCTTTAGCAAT
Source organism: Thiothrix subterranea (assembly GCF_016772315.1). Lineage (NCBI taxonomy): Bacteria > Pseudomonadati > Pseudomonadota > Gammaproteobacteria > Thiotrichales > Thiotrichaceae > Thiothrix > Thiothrix subterranea. Next base: position 2,254,238 of record NZ_CP053482.1, read on the forward strand.
TGCCACGACGTTAGCGGTCTTGCCCATTTTGATACGGGTAGAGGCTTCCGGTTGCGTGCCTTCACCCATGATGAACGTTGCCGCCAGTGGGGTAGGGTTGCCATCTACCAGAATGCTGATTTCAGTCGTGCCAGCAACGCCGGAGGTGACAGTGACAGGGACAACTGCACCGTTTTCAGCAATTTCAGGGGCTTTGATTTTAATGTCAGCGGAATCTTCCGGGGTCAATGCCATGGTTTTCAGGGCATCTTCCATGGTTTTGGCGTCAAATGCGCCGCCGCCTTCTGCCATAACCATGCTGGGTGTCAGCAGGCCAGCGCTAACCGCAAGGCCAGCGGCACTGGCGGCTAAAGTGCCTTGCAAAAATGTTCTACGTTTCATAAGTTCCTCTCTCCAAAATTCAGCAAATCTAGGTATTACAGACCTGAAATGAATTCGACAACTTTATCGAGTTGTTCGTCGTTCAAAATTCCCATTGGACCAAATGGAATCATAATGGTGTCGGGGTTTGCGACCCGTGCATCATAGATTTGGGCTTTGAGTTTTTCTTTATCGGGAAAACGCGCTGCCATGGCAACCAATGGCGGGCCAATGTTACCGGGCAATTCGCCGCCTGCGATCATGTGGCAGGCCAGACAGTTGCCGATATCCCGATCAAATGCCAAGTCTTTACCTGTCATTTCTTTTTTAGCTTCAGCGGGTTTTGCGTCAGGCTTTGCAGCCTCTGCTTTTTTGTCATCGGCGGCATAAGCCGATGTGAAACCCGTGGTTAGAGCCAACACGGAAACCGCTGCTGACATTGCTAAAGTGCGAAAAAGTTTCCGCATAACTACCTCCTCTCCTAAACGAAACATTTCAATGAAACGTGCTTCTCTGTGCTTGTTAGATGATTGATATAACATATCTAACTAAACATTGAGAAATATCAACATTCGGAGTGGGAGCTTAACTGATTGTGGTAAAACACGCAAAAAAACTTTAATAAAACCAACAGCTTATATAAGTATATTATTATATGCTTATTTTCTAGGTTTGGTTCATGTCAAAATTTATCCAATTGTTTTTCTTTGGTTTCCAGTTGCTCAATTTCGCGTGCCATGGTTTGCAAACGGGCGCTGGTCGTCGCGGGATTGCCCGGAAGTCGTGCGGCTTGTTCCAGAATAGCGCGGGCGTGTTTGTATTCGCCCATGCGAATGCTGCGTTCGGCGGCGGAACGGTAAGCTTCAGCCGCTTGTCCCGCTTGCTCGGCTACCCGTTGGCGGATTTCGAGGAATTCTAGGCTGGTTTGTTCGGTTAATTGGGTACGGCTCAGCAGTTGCCAAGCTTGTGACGCTTTTTGGTTGGCAAGCAAGGCTTCCGCCAACACACTGAGAATGTCCTCCTGACTGGGGTAGGCGTCTGCCAGCGGCGTCAGCAGCGCTTCGGTTTCAGCGTAACGGCGTGTCGCATTCAATGCCGCCGCAATCGTGAGGGCAAGCGGCAATTGGCGGGATTGTGTGCCAAGGGTTTGCAGGGTGGCATTGGGGTTGCCGCGCCGCAATTGGCTCACCGCTTGGGCGTATTGCGTGAGTTGGGGATTGCCATCGGTAATGGCGGGTGAATTCGGAGCGGTGAGGGCGCGAAGTTTTTCACGAGCATAGGCGTAATCGCTGTCTTCACGGACACCGCGTTTGCCCATTTGATTGGCTTGAGCGCGGGTGTCACTTAAGCGGTCGATGCTCGGCGGGTGCGTGCGCAAATATTGGGTAATGTCACCGTGCAAATCCGAGGTGCGCCGATCCAGTTTTTCCATGAACAAGGGCATGGCTTGTGGGTCAAGCCCAGCACCCGCGAGAATGCGTAAGCCGGTACGATCCGCTTCGGTTTCCATCTGGCGGCTGAAGCTCAGTTGGCGGTGCAATTGCGTGGCAATGGTGCTGGTGATAATGGCTTGAGCGGCTTCTGGGCTTTTGCTGGCGGCGGCGGCTCCGGCGAGTACGCCCAGCCCAGTCATGAGCGGATTGCCTTTGCGTTCGGCTAACATTCGCGCAATGTGGCGCTGGGAAACGTGGGCAATTTCGTGTGCGACGACAGCGGCTAATTCACTTTCTGAGCGCGTATTCAAAATCAACCCAGAATGAATGACGATAACGCCACCGGGCATGGCGTAGGCGTTGATTTCCGGGTTTTTGACAATCAGAAAGTAATAATTGCCGCCACCGGGTGCGTGGGTTGCGAGGCGGTTGCCAAGGGCGCGTAACCAACCGCTGAGTTCGGGGTCTTCCACTATCGGGTTATTGCCACGCAATTCGCGGATGAGCTTGGTGCCAAGTAAGGATTCTTGCGTGCTGCTGAGCGTATTGTTGGCAGAATTACCCAAGTCGGGGATATTGATGCTGGGAACTTCCAGATCCAGCCCGGCGTGGCTGGCAGCCGTCAGGCTCAAGCTAAGGGCAATCAGGCTGGCGTGTATCAGGTATTTCATTCATCAAGTCGGTTTGTGGGTGTGAAGGCTTAACTATAATCGGAATGCGGGCGAAAGTATGCTTTCCCCCAGTATTTGGGGTTGCGGGGCAACGTTAGGCTCAGGAAATTTGTATTCTGGCGATTGTATGCTGTAATCGGTGTTTCGTTTGAATCGGGAGACCGCTGTGTACCACCTGTTGGAACAACGCCTACGTGAAATTGATGCCCACCATTTGCACCCTTACCTGCGCAATGCCCGTACCGGGCTGGAAAAAGAAAGCCTGCGGGTGTCGTCTGAGGGGCGCTTATCGCAGCGGGATCATCCGGCAGTGCTAGGGTCTGCCTTAACCCACCCGTGGATTACCACCGATTACGCCGAATCGTTGCTGGAGTTAATTACCCCACCGCAGGAACGTGCGGCAGAGGCATTGGATTTTCTGCTCAATATCGAAACGTTTGTGTACCAGCAACTCAACGATGAATTGCTGTGGACAACCAGTATGCCGTGTGTGCTGAGCGGCGAACGCGATATTCGGATTGCTGAATACGGCAGCTCCAATGCGGGGCGCATGAAACACATTTACCGCGAAGGGCTGGCTTGGCGCTACGGCAAGGCGATGCAGGTCATTGCCGGAATTCACTTCAACTATTCCATCGACGAGGCTTTTTGGCAGCCTTGGCAGCAAGTGCAGGGGGATGCGAGGGAATTGCGAACGTTCCGTGATGCGCAATACATGGGCTTAGTGCGCAATTTGCAGCGTTATGGCTGGCTGATTATTTACCTGTTTGGTACGTCGCCTGCGATTTGCAAAAGCTTTCTCGGTGGCAGAAAAGCACCGGACGGCATGGAGGAGTTCAACGAATACACGCTGTATGAGCCTTTTGGCACGTCGTTGCGCATGGGCAATATTGGTTATACCAATAGCAAGGAAAACAAAACCGGCGTGAGCGTGTGTTACAACGATCTTGACAGTTACGTGAGCAGCTTGCGGCAAGCGATTAACACGCCTTGCCCGGAATACGCCAATATCGGGGTGAAAGTAGCAGGGCAATACCGCCAATTAAACGCCAATATTCTGCAAATCGAGAACGAATATTACAGCACGGTACGCCCTAAACAGCCGCTGCAAGGCTTTGAGAAACCGACTGATGCACTGGATCGGCGTGGCATTGCGTATGTGGAATTGCGCTCAATTGATGTGAATGCCTTCCACCCCGCCGGTTTAACGCGCCGCCAGCTCTTTTTCCTCGAAGTCTTTATGCATTTCTGCTTGTTACAGGAAAGCCCGCTGGTGTCTGCCGATGAGTTTCACGCCATCAATCAGAATCAGATGTTGACAGCGCATCGCGGGCGTGACCCTGAAGTGCGTTTAAGCTGTTTGGGTAAGAGCGTATTGTTGCGCGATCAGGCCAGAGATTTGCTACAAGCGATGCGCCCCGTGGCAGAAATGCTGAACGCGGTACACGCAGAAGACTGTTACACCGATTGTTTGGATAGCCAGATTCAGCTTGCCTACAACCCCGACATCACCCCATCGGCACGGATGCTGGAAGAGATGCAGGCTAACCACGAGAGCTTTTTCGCGTTTGCACAGCGTAAATCCTTAGAACACCGTGAGTATTTTCTGCAACGGGCGCTTGACCCGGCTTTGACCGGTGAGTTCCAACAGCAGGCTAAAGCCTCATTAGCCCGCCAGCAAGTGCTTGAAGCCGGTGAAAAAATGGATTTTGACAGCTTCCTAAAGGCTTATCTTTCAGGGACTTTGGCTGATGTGAAAAATTAACCGGACAATTATCCGATTTTTGTTACCCGCAGTGAAAAACTGGGGTACACTCCAAATAACTTGCCTGATACTTGAAAGTTCCGTGAGCCTTGTTAGTTTGATGCCACGTTTTTACTTGCAGGTTTCACAGTGCATAACCTATTGACCACAGTGGTCGATCGTTATCAGGTAATTTGGTGTGACTGATTATCTATAACGTAAATTCCCAAGCAGCACACGCTTTTATGAGATGACATACAGTGAATATTTACGTTGGCAACCTGCCCTATAAAATTACCGAAAACGACTTGCGCGACCTGTTCTCCGCTTATGGCGAAGTAACTAGCGTTAGCATGATCAAAGACAAAATGACGGGGCAATCCAAGGGCTTCGGTTTTGTTGACATGCCAGACGGTGCTGAAGGCAATGCAGCTATTCAAGGTTTGAACGAGCAAGCCGTTCAAGGCCGTAACATCAAAGTTAACGAAGCAAAACCACGCGAAGATCGTCCACGTGAAGGTGGCGGCGGTCGTGGCGGCTTCGGTGGCGGCAGCGGCGGTGGTCGTGGCGGCTTCGGTGGCGGTGGTGATCGTGGCGGCTTCGGCGGCGGCGGTGATCGCGGTGGCTTCGGCGGCGGCAACAGCGGCGGCGGTGATCGTGGTGGCTTCGGCGGCGGTCGTGGTGGTGATCGTGGCGGCTTCGGCGGCGGTGATCGCGGCGGTCGCGGTGGTGATCGTGGCGGCAATAGCGGCGGCGGCTACCGTTAATCTCTAGCGGTTGTGTGGAGCAGGTTGATGCTGTATCAGCCTGCTCTTTCAATACCTGCCGGTAAGCAAACCGGGGACTCAACACACAAGTGTTTGTTCCTGCCGGTTTCGCCGTTCTTGATCTGCACATTGGATTTGGCAACGCCACAAGCTTTTGCCACGAATTTCAGCAGATGTGCATTGGCTTTGCCATCCACGGGCGGGGCAGTAATTCTTATGCGAATGCGGTCTTCCTGCACTTCTGCAAATTCATCTTTGCTTGCTTTTGGCTGCACCCGTACAAACAGGTGCAACACATCGTCTTCCCAGCGGTAAAACGCAGTCATTGCATTACAATCCGAACGATTGCAGCACAATCAATACAATATACAGTAGCAACATCGCCACCATCGGCGCGAAGTCCATCATGCCTACCACGGGTACAAATTGGCGCACAGGGCGCAACAATGGTTCGGTTAAGCTGTGCAGTAGGTCAGCCAGTGGATTGCCTTGGCTATTGCCCACCCAACTGAGTACGGCTTGAATGATGAGGGCGGCTATGTAGATGTAGATCACTGTGCGTAACAAATCAATGATCGCGTACACAAACACCACCGGTAAATTGGCTTCACTGCCTTGCAAGGCGACAAGCAGTAGGGTTTGAATAATTTTCAAACTCAGCGCTAATACAATCGAGGCTGTATCCAGTTTGCCAATCGCCGGAATCATTCGCCGCAGCGGGACTAGTACCGGGTTGGTAATTTTCACTAACGATTGTGAAAGTGGGTTGTAAAAATTAGCCCGCGATAATGCCAGCAAAAAACGGATCAGTATTGCGCCAATATAGAACGAAAATAAGACCTCGACCAAAAGAATGCCGATATTTTGAAGTGCTTCCATGAGCCACTGTCCCCTGTTTGGTGTGTATTTAGCTGTTAGCGGCTGCTAATTCGTGTGAACGGCTGGCGGCCGCTTGCAAGGCTTGCGCAAACAAATCGTGCAAGCCGCCGGATGTTAGTACGTTCAGTGCCGCTTCGGTGGTGCCGCCTTTGGAGGTGACTTTTTGGCGCAATTCACCGGGTAAATCATCACTTTCCAGTGCCAGTTTTGCGGCACCGAGAGCGGTTTGCACAATCAGCAAGTGCGCTTCTTCGGGGCGTAAACCGAGCTGTTCAGCGGCGGCTTGCATGGCTTCCATGACCAAAAAGAAGTAGGCGGGGCCACTGCCAGAAATGGCGGTGACGGCATCCAGTTTGGTTTCATCATCGAACCAGACGGTAATGCCGACAGCACGTAACAGGCTTTCGGCTGCACTGCGTTGCGAGTCAGATACGTGCTGATTCGCGTATAAACCCGTTGCACCGGCTTGCACCAAAGCGGGGGTGTTGGGCATACAACGCACAATCGCTTGATTGCCACCCAACCAGCGGTTGAGCGCTTCCTCGCGAATGCCTGCGGCGATGGAAACAAACAGCGGGCGGCTGAGTTGCGCATGGCTGGCAATGTTTTCGGTCACATTGCGCATGATTTGCGGTTTGACAGCGAGTACCACCACGTCGGCACCTTGCATGGCTTCGAGATTGTCGGTGGTGGTGGTGACTTCCGGCCAATGCTTGCGGATGGCATCGAGTTGGTGTTCGTCAGGGTCAGCGACACGCAATACGACATTCGCTTGGTCTTGCAAGAGACCGACGATTAGGCTACGTGCCATATTGCCTGCGCCAATGAAAGTGATGGTGGTAGGTTTTTGGGCGAGTTTGGGTGTGTCCATAAAAGCTCTTTACTGTGTATCCGTTAGCAGATTTCCGTAATAATGGGTGCATTCTACTATTTTCAAGGACAAAAATGGAAAATTTGCTGCTATTGGGGTTGTTAGGGCTGGGTCTTTGGTTCTGGATTGATTCGATGAATGCCCGCGAACGTGCGATAACGGCAGCGATGCGGGCCTGTCGGGAGATTGATGTGCAGCTTTTAGATCAAACCGTATCCTTGGAAAGCATGAAACCTACCCGTAATCGCCAGGGACATTTGGTGTGGCGACGCATCTACGGGTTTGAATTCAGTGCGCAAGGGGTGGAACGGCGGCATGGTCGTGCCATCTTGCGCGGGCGCGTGTTGGAGCAGGTGCAGTTGGATCAAGATGATGGCACAACGATCGAGCAGCACGAATTATAAAAACCGGCTGACCAAAATCATATTCCCATCTACCCCGTCCGGCAGCGGAATACGCATTTTATGCCCGCTACCCGGCGCGGTGGTGACAGGAATGCCATCCATCGTTTCCATACGTTCCAATACCAGTTCACGATTGCCGTTGGGTAGCACTATTTCTAGCCGATCACCCACGCTGAAACGGTTTTTCACATCCAACTCAATCCAGCCGTTGTCACGGTCAACGCGCATGGCTTCGGCAACGAATTGCTGCTGATGCCCCATCGACGCGCCTTGGATGTAGTTTTGGTAGTCGTGGGTGTGGTGGCGTTCGTAAAAGCCATCGGTGTAACCGCGATTCGCCAGATTTTCCAAGACGCCCAGCAATTTCGTGTCGAAACTGCGCCCCGCCATTGCGTCATCAATCGCCTGTTTATACGTCTGCGCAGTCCGCGCCACGTAGTAGTGCGATTTGGTGCGCCCTTCAATTTTCAGGCAATCCACACCGATTTCGGTGAGTTTTTGGACGTGTTCGACGGCGCGTAAATCTTTGGAATTCATGATATACGTGCCGTGTTCATCTTCCATGACGGGCATCAATTCACCGGGGCGGTTGGTTTCTTCGAGGAAGTACACCTTGTCTGCGAGTGGATGGCGTTCTTGATTGCCGCAACTGCCCATGCTTTGCGCTTGGTTGAACAAATCCATCGACAACACGGCTTCTTTGGGAACAAATTTGCCTTCTGCCGCTTCAACCGCTTCGGTGGTTTTGTATTCCCAGCGGCAGGCATTGGTGCAAGTACCTTGATTCGGGTCGCGGTGGTTGAAGTAGCCGGAGAGCAGACAACGCCCAGAATAGGCAATGCATAACGCGCCGTGGACGAAGACTTCCAGCTCCATATCCGGGCATTCTTGGCGGATTTCGGCGATTTCATCCAACGATAATTCGCGCGACAAAATCACACGGGTCAAGCCGAGGCTTTGCCAGAATTTGACGGTGGCGTAGTTGACGGTGTTAGCTTGCACGGAAAGGTGGATGGGCATGTCCGGCCACTTTTCGCGTACCAACATAATCAAGCCGGGGTCTGCCATGATCAGCGCGTCGGGATTCATCGCGATCACCGGGGCAAGGTCTTCCATGAAGGTTTTGATCTTGCTGTTGTGCGGGGAAATGTTTGCCGCGACGAAAAATTGCTTGCCCAACGAATGCGCTTCGGCAATGCCGAGTGCGAGGTTGTCGTTTTTGAATTCGTTATTGCGCACCCGCAGCGAGTAGCGCGGTTGACCGGCGTAGACCGCATCCGCACCGTAGGCGAAGGCGTGGCGCATGGATTTGAGTGTACCCGCAGGGGCAAGCAGTTCAGGGCGTTTCATGGGGGAGTATCCGCTGTGTGTGAGTTCAAGCGGGGATTATATTCCCAAGTGTGGCACTAGGCTAATTTACTGCGAGGGTAGGGCGGTTTAGGCAGCCCACTTACGCCGATTAGCCGCAAAGTCCAGCACCAACGCAAACACGTTGTCGCATTTGGTTTTAAAGGTCACGCGGTCATAGCTGTCGGGTAAATCCTTATCCAGCACGTCCTCAATTGCGTTTTTCACCGCGAGCTGGGTTTGGCTGTCTTTCCACCAATCTTGCACCAAGACTTTGGGGTGTTCTTGGAGCAAGCGGATCAGCAGGTCTTTTGCCGCCAGTTTCACCCGCTGTTCTTCCGTCTGGGTGAGCTTGTCTTTTTTCAACAGATCGTAAAGCTCCAGCTCATCCTCGCTCAAGCCTTCGCGCACATGGCGTTCATCCTCGGTTTGCATCGCTTGGGTGAAATGCACCAAATCGTCAAAATAGTTGTCGGCGGATGAACTGCCTGCATTGTAACGCTCGATAATCGCCTGCAAGCGTGCCGCAAACGCCACCCGTGTGCTGTTTTGCGCCATCATGTTATGCAATTTGGCTTCAATGAATGCCCGCATATCCGCAATTTCGATATTCTTGTATTGCGCTGTGCTGAAATCTTCGCGCAGCTTGTCGAAGTCGATCTTGCTTAAATCCCACGTCCGCCCTTTTTGGATAATGCGGTATTCCACGCTGTATTCACGCTGGCGAAACTCGTCGGCATCATCCACCACCACGCTTTCATCCAGCAATTCGGCAATGCGCTGGCTGACGGCTTCAATATCTGCACCTTCCACCAAGCTATCCACCACCCCGCGCAAGTATTGGATCGCGGCAATGTCCAGCCGTGGTGCTTGCTGGTAAATCTCTGGTTTGCAGGCTTCGTACAAGGCAGTCACAGTGTTGTCGTAGACGTTGAAGGCTTTGCGCCATTCCTCATTGCCCAGCAAAATGTCGGTAAAAGCGTTGAATTTCGCAATATTTTTGAAAGTGTCTTGCGTACCCAGTACAGCATTCAGGTCAATGTCACGCTCACGGCAAAAGGTCAGCGTTTGGGCAACCGCATCATCCAACAACACCAGCAATTCGGTTTTTTCCTGCACCGGCACGGTTTCGCCAGTGTCGCCTTGCGCGTAGTCTTTCAACGCTTTTTTCATATTGCGGAACACGTTGTAGTAATCGACGATTTCACCGTGCTGTTTTTCCACGGGTTTGCCGCTGTAACCCTGAATGCTGTAAGACGCGACGCGGTTGGCACGGGCGATGGTTTGCATCAGGGTGTGGCCTTTCATTGGTTTGTCGAGGTACAGCGTTGAAACGGTGGGCGCATCAAATCCGGTCAGCCACATAGCGCACACAAATACCAGTTGCAGCGGGTGTTCGGGGTCTTTGAAATTGTGCTCAATATCGTGACCGTTGGTATCCAACTGGTCGAGTCGCGTAATGTGCGGTTTGATGTCGAGCTTTTGCTGGGCGAAACGCGCTTCATCGGCTTTGGGATCGCTGATAACCACTGCCATTTCCACCGACTTCATCCATTCCAGCCGTTTTTTCAGGCGGGCTTTTTCAACTTCATTGGTGGTGCTATTGATGCGCCCGCGCAGGTTTTTCAGTTCAGCTTTCCAATGCTGCTGCACTTTGTCGTACATGGTCACGGCGGTGAATTTATCGACGGTAATCACCATGCCCTTGCCCAGATAACCACGCTGCGGGAAGTGGTACACGATGTCTTGCGCAATCATATCCAGCCGGTCGTCGCGTTTGATCACTTCCATTTCAGTGGCGAATTTGCGTTCCAGCTTGTCCTGTTGCGCCGCATCCAGCTCCTCGTCTTCCAGCAAGGCACAGAATTCTTCGCTCAAATCCTCATTCTGAATCAATACCTTGGGGACGCGCTTTTCGTAGAACAGTGGCACGGTGGCTTTATCGTCCATCGCCTGCTGGAAGTTGTATTCCGAGACGTAACCGCCGAACCATGCACTGGTTTTACGTTCTTTGCCCAACAGTGGCGTACCCGTGAAAGCGAGGAAATGTGCGCCCTTGAGTCCGGCACGCATGTTTTCCGCCAGATTTTGGTATTGGGTGCGGTGCGCTTCATCCACCATCACAATGACTTCGCGTCCGCCGTTGGGGTCAAACAGGCGCGGGTAGGCTTTGCCCTTGTCGTAGCGGAATTTCTGGATCAGGGTGAACATCACCTTTTTGTTCTGCCCCAGAAACTTGCGCATTTCTTCGGCGTTACTGGGTTGCGCGGCATCTTCTTCTTGCACCGTGCCGGTATTCAGGAAGTTGCGGTAAATCTGCCCGTCCAAATCCTGCCGATCCGTCACCACCACAAAGCTGAAATTGCCGCTGACCTTGCGGAAGATTTTGCGCACGTAAAAAATCATCGAAAAACTTTTGCCCGACCCTTGGGTGTGCCAAAATACCCCCAGTTTGCCGTCGTGCTGCTCACGTTGCAGGAAACGCTGGTAGGCACTGTTCACCCCCAGAAACTGGTGGTTTTGCGCAATGATTTTGGTGCTGCCCTTGTGGTAAATCACGAAGTTTTCCACGTAATCCAGCAAGCGGCTGCGCTCACACAAACCCGCGATAGCGTATTCCAAGGACGTGCCTTGCGCTTCGATTTGCGGGCGGTTGACCACTTCTTTTTCATCCGCCACCCGCAACCAATGGAAGAAATGTTCCCAACCGGCGGTAAAGCTGCCCACGCGGGTTTCTAGCGCGTTGGAGAGAATGCAAAACGCATTGCAGTGGAACAGTTGCGGAATATCGTGCAGGTAATTGGTCAGGTTGTCGTCAAACGCACTGCGCAATTTGACGTTGGAATTTTTCAACTCAATGAACACCAGCGGTAAGCCATTGACGTACAAAATCACATCCGGGCGGCGGTACGCGGCTTTCGGGGCTTGCCCCAATGACTTGATCCATAATTGCGCCACGGCGAGGTAGCGGTTATTGGCGGGTATGTTGAAGTCGATCAGGCGCACGAAGTCGTGTTGTTTCACGCCCTTGGCATCTTCAAAAGTGACGGGTACGCCATCGCGGATAAACTGATCGAGTTCCTGATTGGCTTTGAGCGGTGAAAGCGCGATACGGCGATCCATCAGCGTTGCCACCACCTCGGTGACAACGCTGGCGGGAATGTGCGGATTCAAGCGTTCGCAGGCTTCCCGTAAACGCTCGGCGAGAATCACATCGCGCTTGTCACGGCGTTGCGAACCGTCGTTGAGATCGTCGGGGTTGGCGGTGTGGCACACCAGTACATCGAAACCGTGCAAGTGTTGCAGCTTTTGCAACAAAGCCCGCTCGATGTCATCTTCGGATATAAAATTTCTTGCCATTTGCCCAGCCCCGTTTATGCGTCCGTATTTGGGGAAGTTTAGCGCAGATATGAGGCATAGGAATACAAAAAATAAGTATTGTGTTAAGATCAGGTACTACGCCAACGCAGTATTTGGAGGCATCATGAATACCATCGGCATCAAAGAATTACAAACCAACCCCGGCAAACTTAGCCATGCCTTGTTGCATAATGAATACCTGCTCATTACCCGTCGCGGCGAACCGCTGGGGGTTGCCCTGCCATTTGGCTTGCCCTTGCTGGAAAATGGCATGAAAAACTGGGTGGCACTCAAGGCGTTTCAAGCAGGTGACATTAGCCTTGGGCAACTCGGTAAGGTTCTGGGAAAAAACAAGCACGATACACTGGCGTTACTCGGTGAGTTGAACATTCCCTTTGCCGATTACGATTTGCAGGAGGATTTGCAAACGCTGGAGGCTCTGTTTAACGCATGAAAACCGTGATTGTCAGTGATACCACCAGCTTGATTGTGCTGGAAAAACTTCAGGCAATGGATTTGTTGTGCAAGCTGTTTGATCGCGTGCTAATACCTGCGGTGGTCGTGGCTGAAATACAGGTGGGTTCACCGCACATTAAACAAACCTTACAAACCTTGCCCTGCTTAGAAACGGTTGAAGTATTACCCTCAAAACGGCTGGCTTCGCTGTTGCTGCTGCTGGATGCCGGTGAAGCTAATGCCATTGAATTGGCTGCTTGCCGTCAGTTGCCTCTCATTATTGACGAACGTAAAGGGCGGCAGGTTGCACAGCAATTGGGCTTGAGGGTCACGGGGTTTGCGGGCTTGCTGATTCAAGCGACGCGCAGCCAAATTATGACCGCCAGTGCCGCCCTTGAGCTGTTGGAATGGGCGGTAGCTAATGGTTTGCGCTTGTCATCTGCGTTGCAGCAACAGGTGCGGGATGAGTTGAGTAAGCAAAATACTGGCTGACATGTGCTATCATAATGCAAGCAGATAAAGGAAAAGCGTATGCCACAATTACTGATCCGTAACTTTGAAGAAGAAACCGTGACCCGCCTGAAACGCAGGGCATTGGTCAATCACCGCTCATTGCAGGCGGAGGTACAATTGATTCTGGAAAATGCCGCCAAAGTACAACCCGGCAACTTCTGGGCAAATGCCAACAGGATTCGCGCCCACCTACAAACGAGCCAACAGGTCTTTTCCGATAGTGCGGAACTGGTGCGGGAAGACCGCGACGCATGAATCTGAGTAACATTGTTTGATTTGCTGGATGCGTTGCAGGATTTGCTGACGTGTCAGAGCATCAAGATCGACTTCTTTTTCAGGTACTGTGGTGAAGCCTTCCAGCCGTAAACTGGCTTGGTAATTGCGGTTACGGGTGGCGTGGAAGTAGATAATTTTTTGTTCTTTAGTCAGCATCAGATAGCCTTGTGTGCTTCTCAATCAAGTAAATGACGATACAAGCATCCAGATAGATGCGCTGGCTCATTCATCACCCCAAGCATCACGATTTTCCCGGATAGTTTCTTCCATTGCCGCTGGATTTCCAGCCGGACGCTGTTGGTAACGTGGCGATTTCAGCAAAGCCAATACAGCCGCCACGTCACCTTTACGCGCTGCCCAAATAGAGTGGGGAAGCTCACTGAGCTTGCCGGGAAGTAAGGTCAAGATCACGCGGGTGGGCTGTGTCACCTTCAGGTTTTCCAGCAAATGCACCGTCCCATCAGGATGAATGACTGCTTCAATTGCTTGTAACATAACGATTCCCCTCTGTGTTTATCATCTCAACAAGTGTAACGCATCTTTCTCTCTATCGCCCATTTTGCGGGAGAGTTAGATCTAGGCTATCTTTGGATGCATCGACGGCGGCAACTGCACCGCCAAATCCTCCACCGCCAACTTCCCCGAAATCAAACGCGGCAACAACGCATTCTTTGTCTTCGCCAGCATGTTATTTATCTGCGTGAGACGTTGGATTTCTTTAAACATGGGGCATGTCAGCATGTGGTATTCATCTCTTAAATATTTAGGCACACAAATAAATTTTAATCCAGAGAATTTTCCTTTACTAAGATTTGTCATTGTAGTTCCTGTGGAGCCAAATGCATAAATGGTTTCTTTTAGTCCTTTAACAGTATAAAAAGCCCATTCCAAGTCATTCTCATTTTTCAAAACGATACTATTAATTTGTTGATTTGTGCAGCAACGTTGCGTTGTAATGCTTGTTATTCCACCTGTCCCGATACAACTAACACTGATTGCATTTTTAGGTAGTATTTGTGATGGCTGTGATTTTAACCCATCCTCTGTAAGCTTCTCTTCTGTTTCGTAAATGAACATATTTCCGTGCATATCTGGTGTTTTTATGAAATGTATATTGCCAAGGTAATACTTTTCATTAGAGGTTAGAGGTGTTTTTCCCGTAATAATCTTTCCGAGTGAATCAACTCGTTGCAATTCCCATCCCTTCGGAATCCCCTTCTCAAACTCAGCCTCACGCCAGCCGGGGAAACGGAAGCGCACAAACCATTCGCGGTAGAGTTCTTCCGCCATGTTTTCCAGCAAGGCAATACGCCGATTGTTGTTCTCGATTAGATCGTCGTAGGCGGAGAGAATGCCCGCAATTTTGTTCTGAATCTCCAAAGATACATTGGGAATATCAAACGTCAATAACTTGGAAACACTTAGATTATCTTGAGTTGCCCCCATAGTTATAGACTTTATCTGGGGCTTAATAACATCAAGATAATACTTAACAAAAAGAACATTGCATTTTGACTTATCTGCTATGAAACCAATAACACTATCAGGAAAACAGGCTTTAAAGCCCAAAATAGCATTATCACCAGTATTAACACCCGCATTTGCTATACATAGCGTTCCAGCATCCCAAAGGCGGCTTTGTGATAACCCTGCTTCAGTATATGTTTGAGAATAGCTTGTTATATACAAATCACTTTTTGTAATATCTGCTGTCTGGATAAATGGATATTTTCCGTCATAAAGATGCGGTGCATTTCTTGGCCTATGCTGTGAGCGACCTCTGGAAACATATCCCAGATCATTAAGCCTAACGTATTTTTTCATTGAATCGCTCATTCTGACTCTGTGATATTAGAAATAGACTTCTTTATTAGCTCTTCCAACTTCCTTGATTCAGAAGTCAATACATTGAACTCGTCGTTCATGGCGATGAGGTCGGCGAGGAATTCTTCTTCGGTCTTGCCGTCTTCTTCGATGACCACGCCGACGTACCGCCCCGGATTCAGCGAGTAATCCTGTTCCCGTACCTCGGCAGGGGACGCGAGTTTGCACAGCCCAGTCACGTCTTCGTAACGCGCCGCCGGAAACCGTTCCTGCAACCAGTGGATGTGTTGAAAGGTGCTTTCCGCGCTGCTGACTTCCTTGTGCAATTGCTCCAACACCGCTTTAAGCTGCTTGGTGTCGCGGTCAGTCCCTGCCCGTTTGCCTTCCGCTTTCGCCAACTCCGCCTTGGCCTTTTCGTGGGTGCGGATAATCTTGTCGAGCTTTTTCAAACCCGCGTGCAAGCCCACAAAAAACGGATCAAACGTCGCCCGCAACCCGTGTTGCAACGCATTCATTTCATCCAGCGCGGCATCATCGCCCGCCATGTCTTCGGTGCGCTCCACATAATCCTGATACGCCTGTTCCAAAGCCGCCAAGCCCTGCCATTGTGCCAGCAAATCCTGCACCGCCTGCTTGCCCTGTTCCTCTGCCAACACCGCCAATAATTGCGCACTCACGGGTTCAACCTGCTGCTGGTTTTCCGCTAACCGCGCCATGCCGTCGGTGAAATAGCCGTCAATCAAGCCCAGGAATTCGGCACGTTCGCCCTTGTGCAGCTTGCTGATAATCGCAATGTTCTGGATTTGCGCCTCGGTAAATTCGCGGTGCGCCCGGTCAATCTGGGTAAAAATATTCCGCGCATCAATGAACAGAATCTGCTTATCCGCCTTCGCCTTGTCGAAAAACCACAAGGTCGCAGGCAGCGTCACGGTGTAAAACATATTCGAGGGCAGCGTCAACATCGCGTAAATCAGGTTGTTATCCACCAGTTTCTGGCGCATGTCCGCTTCCGAATGCCGCGCATCACTCGCCGAATTCGCCATGACCAACGCAGCCCGCCCCTTGGCTTTCAACGAAGTAGCGAACAAGCTGATCCACAAATAATTGGCATTCGGCACGGTTTCCTTGCCCTGATCCACCTGCTTGAGCTTGGTCTTGTTGCGCGGGATGCCGTAAGTGTTGAAACGCGGGTCATTTTCCACCGTCGCCACCGGCACATCATCGACATTGAACGGCGGATTCGCCATCACGAAATCAAACTTGCCGAAGCCGTCAAACGGGTTTTCGCTGTAACTGTTCGCCAGCCGGATGTCGCCGCGCAAACCATTCACCGCGAGGTTCATCTTCGCCAGCTTGACGCTATCGAGAGTCTTTTCCTGACCGTACACAAACAACTGGTCGCCAGCATCCTGCTTGCCTGCCTTGCTCAACGCCGCCCGCCGCCGCTGCACAAAATGCTGGGACTGCACAAACATCCCGCCCGACCCACACGCCGGGTCATACACCGAGCCATGATGCGGCTCGATGATTTCCACCATTAGCTTGACCACCGATGTTGGGGTGAAGAACTCGCCGCCCTTTTGCCCCTCACTCAAGGCAAACTTGCCGAGGAAAAATTCGTAGATTTTGCCGAACACATCGCCACTGGCATCCAGCGGAATGTTGGAAAAGCTTTTCACCAGATCAAACAATACCGTGCGGCTTTCCGGGGTGCGGTTGAAGGAAAAGTATTCTTCCTTGGGCAACACGCCTTCCAGTTCCGGCTTGTATTGCTCCATCGCCTCCATCGCCAGCTTGATGGCTTTGGCAATGTCTTCCTGCCCCGGCAAATTCAGCAAATGCGCGTAACGCGCTTGTTCCGGCAGGTAAAAGCCGCATTTTTCCCGCGCAATCTCCGCCAGCGATTTCTCGCGCCGCCCGCCTTGCAAACGCTGGTATTCCGCCACAATATCGGCTTCCGCATGGCGGTATTTGTTATCGGCAAACTTGAGGAAAATCAGCCCCAGCACCGGGGTGGCGTATTCGCTGGACTTCAGCCCGGTATTGGCACGGAGGTTGTCGGCGGCAGACCAAAGGTCGGTTTCAAGCTGTTTGAGCTGTTCGGCATTCATGCGTGGGGCTACTTGTCTGAGTGGGAGAGCCGCGCATTATAGACCAAGCCGCCCGATCTTCCTCAACTAAACGCCCTGCACGAATGACACCGCCAAAACCCTTGCATAGCCAAAGGAGAAACACTAAGCTGCATACACGTCAATTATAAAAAACACTGATAAATGGTGAGATAACCCCATGTCCCTTACCAAGCACCAGGCCGCGTTGCGTTCGCGCCGCGACCAAGCCGAAATACAAAAAGAGCGCTTTGTTCAAGGTTTGTCTTTGTGTCATGGCAAATCAACTTGCCAAGGGCAATCTGCCCAACAGGTCAACGCCACGACGGTTGCATCTTGGCAGCGCAGCCCAGCCGCCTTGCAATCCCAGCCAATCGCTACGCCACGCGAAGATGAGTACAGTATTTTAGCGATGTGGGAAGCATCCCCCTTACGTCAAGCCGTATCCCCTGAGCTGGATAAACTCAACCGGCTGGTGCAGGAAGATACTTTCGTCGCCGCCATCGCCGACCCCAATGGCAAATTGCTCTGGACTGCCGAACACCCATCCCTGCGGCCCTTTACCGAAACCATTAACTTCATTCCGGGCGGTCAATGGGCAGAATCCATCAGCGGCACGAACGGTGTCGGTTTGGCATTGAGCTTGTGCCGCCCGTGCACGGTGTTTGCGACCGAGCATTATTGGCCTGCTTGCCATGACATTGTGTGCTACGCCGCCCCGATTATTCACCCGCAATCCGGGCAATTGCTGGGGGTGTTGGACTTAACGACACATTGGCAGCGGCATGTTCCCTTTGCGGAAAGCGTAGTGGCGCACATAGCCAATGATATTGCGCGGCGTTTGCCGATTTACTTGCCGAGAGCTGACCTCGAAATTCACGCTTTGGGGCAAGCCAAAGTCTTGTTTCAGGGGCAATGCTTACAGCTTAACCAGCGTCAGCTTGAAATCCTCTGCATCCTCGCCCTGAACCCACAAGGCATCACCCTAGAAACCTTGTATCAAGCGTTATGCCCTCATGCGCACACGCATCCCGCCACCATCAAGACCATTCTCACCTCATTGCGCCATCTATTGAAGGGGGAAATCAGCAGCCATCCTTACCGCTTGGGCATGTCCGTATGGGCGGATTTCGTGGAATTGTCACAGGTGCTCCAGCAGAACAACCGTATTGCAGACGCGCTCAAGCTGTATCACGGCTCGCTGTTACCGAATTCCACCGCCCCGGCATTGGAAGACGCACGAAACCACCTTGAAGCGGGTATGGAAGCGTTGTTATACCGCTGTCAGGATGCTCAAACCTTGCTCGATCACGCCAACAACCTGCTGTGTAACCCGTTGGTACGGGAACGCTTGCTGGAATTGCTGGCCTGCTGATGACCACCAAGGTTTAACAAAGGTTGGTGAACAAAACGCCCATTACCAACCTTTGTTAAACCCCTTTCCCGGTAAATTAGGTACTGTCGGCAACCGATAACAAATCCTAATAAAGTCGCAAGGAGCAATGCCATGAAACCCCTAACATCCATCCATGCCACCCTCATCACACTGGCGTTGACAGCAAGCGCACCAGCGGTTGCGGGTGTCCAGTTCCGTATTAGCCATGAAACCAGTAGTAATGAATACGTGGTCTACATGACCCCGGACGCCGTACCCACGCCCGACATGGTATTGTCAGCGCAAGTCAGCTTGGTCGTGCCGCGCTCAACGGATGGCAACGGTTTTGTTATCAACAGCCTGAAAAGTGCTGTCAAGGGCATTAGCTGGGTTAACCATTCACAGGTAAAAGCTCCCACCGAAAACCGCCAAGCGGATTATTTGTCATTCGGGTTGTTATACAGCGGTGGTCGCCCGCCCGCATTCGGTTGGCAGGCAGGCAAGGAACAGCGCATCTTTTCCTTCACCAGCCCATCCGGGTGCGTGCCGGGAGTGGCTTTGTTGGAGAATAGCGACCCATTCAGCCAGTTACCCAATTCAGTCAATACCAACCCCGGCAATGAATTTACCAATGTCGGCTGGTTGGGTGGCAATGCTTATACCGGTAACTATGGCGGCGCGGTGCAGTGTGGAACCGCTGCTACCTTACCTGAGCCGATTATTTCCGCTATTCCGGCATGTGAAAAGAATGCGGCTAAATTGGGCGGAATCAGCCGTCAAATTCAAATGTTGTCTACCTTGCTCAATAAGTTGAGTGTTTCCACCCAACGTACTAATCTGCAACAACAGTTGGATGAGCTACGCACTGCTTTGAAGTGTTCCTGAGCTTTTATAAAAATTAATCATAACCATGAGCCAATGATTTGCGAGGTTCTCACTGATGAGTGTCATCAAAACCCATAGCGGACTTGTTACACATCGCAAGCAATATGACGATAGTTGGCAACCTTGGGATTCCACCCCTTTGCAATTGGCAGCCGCGCCATCGTTGGAAAAAATCAGCCAATTGGTGCATACCAACGAATTGCTGATTACGCTGGCTGATCAGCATGGGCGGCTGTTGTGGACTTACGCCAGCAAAGCCAATTGGACACTTTTATCGGATTGGGTGTGTTATTCAGCGCCGATTCTCCATCCGCAATCCGGCGAATTGCATGGCGTGTTAAGTTTGGGCATGAATGGGGAACGCCATTCTGTCGCCGGTGAACTCATGGCTGGCTCATTGGCGCAAGACATTGCGCAACATTTGCCACGCCATGTGCCGCGTGCGCAATTGGAAATCCATGCCTTGGGTCAGCCTTGGGTGCGTTTTCGCGGTAAAATCTTGCACGTCACTCCCCGCATGGTCGAAATCCTCTGCATCCTAGCGCTGAACCCAGACGGACTAACCTTGGAAGCCTGCCATGCCGCTTTATACGGTGATGTGCCGGTGGCGACCACGACCTTGAAAGCCGAGTTATCCCATTTGCGCACCTTGCTGGATGGGTCTATCAGTTCCCGTACTTACCGCCTGTTGTGTACGGTATGGGTCGATTTCGTCGAATTGTGGACAGCCTTGCGCCTGCATCAAGACGAGGTAGCCCGCAGTTTGCGTAGCGGGGAATTATTGCCAGCGTCGCAATCGCCAGAGATTCGGGAATGGCGCAATTGCCTCAATGCCGTCAGTTCCGCCAATGCGCGTCACGGCGCTTCCACAGGCCGTTTCAGCCCGTGAACGCTTTCTTCCACATTAGTAATTCGGTTCATTGCCCGCTTTCCACTTAATATTGCAGCCTAGCGAGGGTTTTTGCTCATCGGGCGGGTACATATTGTCGAGTAAGCGATCCAGTGCATGGCGCAAATCATTGCCGGTCACGGGTACATCTCCACGCGGGCGGGCATCATCAAATTGCCCACGGTAGAACAACTGGTGGTGTTCGTCGAAGAGGAAGAGGTCAGGGGTGCAAGCCGCTTTATACGCTTTAGCCACCGCTTGAGTGTCGTCATACAAATACGGAAAGGTGTAGCCGTGTGCGTGTACGGCTTCGATCATTTTTTCGGGGCTATCATCGGTATAATTGTCGACATCGTTAGCATTGATGGCGACCACGGCGACGCCGCGTTCTTGATAATCTTTTGCCAATTGCGTGAAAACGTCGCGGATTAAAATCACGTAGGGGCAATGGTTACAAATAAAAATAACCAATAATGGTTTGCCTGAAAAATCTTGTTTACTGATGAGATTGCCGCTGGCTGGCTCTAATAGTGTGAAATCAGGTGCATCGGTGCCAAGTTCTAACATGGTGGATGGGGTGCGTGCCATAGCCGCCTCCTTGAATCTGACTGTAATGGTAGGGCATTTCGATTATACGCAAATTGTTGCCGCACGTGACAAATTCCGCGCATTTCAGTTTATACTGCTGCACTGCAACAGCAATTTCTTGGAGGAATGGGTATGGCGGCACGTTACGAAGACTTGGGTTACGGTGTTTATTGTATTGATACCGATCTTTACCGCGCTCAGATGGCGGCGTGTTATTTGATCCGCGAAGGCGATGCGGTGGCGTTTGTCGATACCGGCACTTATCACACCATTCCTTGGTTGATGGCGGTATTGGCTGAGCTGGGCTTGAGTGCTGACAATGTGCGTTACGTCATTCCTACCCATGTGCATTTGGATCACGCGGGCGGGGCGGGTGAGCTGATGGCGCGTTGCCCGAATGCGACGATGATTGTGCATCCCAAAGGCGCACCGCACATGATTGATCCTTCCAAATTGCAAGCGGGTGCTACGGCGGTTTACGGTGCGGAAGGTTTTGCCAAAGATTATGGCAAATTAATCCCTGTGTCTGCGGAGCGCGTTATCACCGCCGCCGATGGTTATGCGGTGGAATTGAATGGACGGTGCTTGACGTTTTACGACACACCGGGGCACGCCAATCACCACGGTTGTATTTTTGATGCAAGCAGCCGCTATTGTTTCACCGGCGACACGTTCGGGATTTGTTACCGCGAGTTTGCAACGGCTAAGGGCGCATGGATCTTTGCCCCGACAACACCTGTGGCATTTTCACCCAGCGAGTGGCAACAAAGCCTCGATACATTGGAGGCGTTGCAACCCAGCGCGATGCTGCTAACGCATTACGGGCAGGTGACGGATGTCGCTGGTTTATTCCCCAAACTACGCGCCAGCATCGAAGCTTTGAGCAACCTAGCGTTAACCCTGAAAAATGCACCAGAAGGGCGCGTTGACGCACTCAAAGAACAGATTTTTTTGACCTGGCTTGAAGAGATAGCCACACACGGCGTTAACCTTCCCGAAGGGGATATTCGCGAGCTATTGCGTGTTGACGCTACCCTGAATGCACAGGGGCTGGATGTGTGGTTGCAACGGCTCGCAAAAGCCAAAACCTGATGTATATTCAGGTAATTGCGAATAACCTAGTAATAAAATCAACTAATTCAATGTAAGCATATTGCTATATAACAATATAATTATATTCTTTAAATATAAGCATTTAGAGGCTTATTTAATAGATTTTGCTTATCGTATCGAAGAAACAAACCCATTGGTTTATGCACTAAAATTGTATAGAGTGTGCGTGGTTCAAAATTTCAAGCAAGTGGCTAATGAAATTTTTCTATGCTAGATAGAATTGGTGTTGGTCACTTAAAAATCGACACAAGATTTTGGCGAGTACCACACTTACGGGAGATTGGCATGATCAAGCCTCATGGTTCTGAGGAACTGAATCCATTATTCGTATACGACAGCGCTGAAAACGAAGCGCTGCAAAAAGAAGCAGAAGGTTTGCCTTCAATCGTCGTTAGCTCGGCGACCGCAGCAAATGCTGTGATGCTTGGCGGTGGTTACTTCAACCCGCTCACTGGTTACATGAACAAGGCTGATGCACTGTCAGTTGCTGCCACGATGCACACCACGTCTGGCTTATTTTGGCCAACGCCAGTGTTGAACCTGGTTGAAGATGCTGGCAGTCTCAAAGCGGGTGATCGCATTGCCTTGAGAGACCCTAACGTCGAAGGGCATCCGGTACTTGCGGTCATGGATGTCGAAGCTGTTGAAGAATTCAGCGCTGAAAACATGGCTACCATGACCCAGCAGATTTACCGTCCTGCTGAAGGTGAAGCGCACATCGGCGCGGATACATTCAATTCCCAAGGCAAGTTTTGCCTGTCAGGGCCGATCAAAGTCCTGAACTTCTCCTACTTCCAAAGCGAATTCCCGGATACTTTCCGTACTGCGGTTGAAATTCGCAACGAAATTACCGAGCGCGGCTGGAAAAAGGTCGTTGCCTTCCAAACCCGTAATCCAATGCACTTAGCACACGAAGAGCTGTGCCACATGGCGATGGATCGTCTCGGCTGTGATGGCTTGGTCATCCACATGTTACTGGGCAAGCTGAAGAAGGGCGACATCCCTGCGCCAGTCCGTGATGCCGCCATCCGCAAGATGGTGGAACTGTACTTCCCAGCGAACAGCGCGATGGTAACGGGTTACGGTTTCGACATGTTGTATGCGGGGCCAAAAGAAGCGGTATTACATGCCGTATTCCGCCAAAACATGGGGGCGACGCATTTCATTATTGGTCGTGACCATGCAGGTGTTGGCGATCATTACGGTGCATTTGATGCTCAGGAAATTTTCGATAATGAAGTGCCTAAAGATGCCCTCGCGATCGAAATCTTCCGTGCAGACCACACGGCTTACTCCAAGAAGTTGGATAAGGTTGTGATGATGTGTGAGGCACCGGATCATAAGAAGGAAGATTTTGTACTTCTTTCTGGTACCAAAGTTCGTGAAATGCTGGGTCAAGGCATTGCACCACCAAAGGAATTTTCTCGTCCTGAAGTGGCTCAGATTTTGATCGAGTATTACCAAAGTGAAAACGGCTAAGGCTGTTTAGAAAGTATCTCTGGTGCAGCCTGAGCTTTGAGGAAAGGGCAATAGGCTTCACTGGTTGAGTTCTGTGACCGTATGTAGCAATACAATTAATTTGAAGGAGTTACACAATGCCTACGTTTGTACGTACTGACAAATGTGATGGCTGCAAGGGCGGCGATCGCACCGCTTGCATGTACATCTGCCCGCACAACCTGATGAAGCTGGACGTTGATGGTTCTGCCACAGGTCACGCGATGAAAGCGTATAACCAAGAGCCGGATCAATGCTGGGAATGCTATTCCTGCGTTAAAATCTGCCCTTCTAACGCAATCGAAGCACGTCACTATGCTGACGTTGTACCACTCGGTGGTTCTGTACAGCCTTTGCGCGGTCAAGACTCCATTATGTGGTCTATCAAATTCCGTAACGGCGTAATGAAGCGTTTCAAATTCCCGATCCGCACTACCCCAGAAGGTTCCATTGATTGCTACGGCGGCAAGCCTAAAGCTGATCTGGCTAACTTGGGTAAAGCACTGTTGACTCGTGATGTCATGGGCGGCTACCGCGCTGGCAACCCGGCTGAACTGATCTGCAAGTAATTACGCTTCGTTATTAACATTTAAGCATTGAGGAAACACAAATGGCAGGTACATTTGGTAATCCAGAAGTTGTCCAAGAAGAAGTGGACATCCTGATCATCGGTGGCGGTATGGCCGCGTGTGGCGCGGCGTATGAAATCATGCCGTGGATCGGCGCAGCGAAAGACGCTGGCGTTGACATCACCGTTAAGTTGGTTGACAAAGCAGCAATGGATCGTTCCGGCGCAGTTGCACAAGGTTTGTCTGCAATCAACACTTACATCGGTCCAAACCAAGACCCAGCGGACTACGCTCGCATGGTCTCCAACGACCTGATGGGTATCACCCGTGACGACTTGGCTTACGACTTAGGCCGTAACGTTGACGATTCCGTGCATTTGTTTGAAGAATGGGGTCTCCCAATCTGGAAAACGGTAAACGGCGAGCGTTTTGACGGTGCTACTTGGCCGAAAGAAGGCGGCAAGCTGTTGAAAGACGGCGGCGATCCAGTCCGTTCCGGTAAATGGCAGATCATGATCAACGGCGAATCCTACAAGTGGATCGTTGCTGAAGCTGCGAAGAAAGCACTGGGTTCTGACAACATTCAGGAACGTGTTTTCATCGTTAAGCTGGTCAATGATGCTAACGACAAAAACCGCGTGGCGGGTGCTGTTGGCTTCTCGACTCGTGAAGACAAAGTATACGTTTACAAATTCAAGGCTTGCCTGCTGGTAGCCGGTGGTTGCGTAAACATCTTCCGTCCACGTTCCGTTGGTGAAGGCCAAGGTCGTGCATGGTATCCAGTATGGAACGCAGGTTCCACCTACACCATGGCTGCTGAAGCCGGTGCAGAACTGACCATGATGGAAAACCGTTTCGTTCCAGCCCGTTTCAAAGACGGCTACGGCCCGGTTGGCGCATGGTTCCTGCTGTTCAAAGCACAAGCGACTAACGCCTACGGCGAAGTCTACATGACCAAGAACAAAGAATTGCTGAACGACTATCCTCCGTATGGTCAAGCAGCGGTTCCGGCATCTTGCTTGCGTAACCACTTGATGCTCAAGGAAATGAAAGAAGGTCGCGGTCCAATCTATATGGATACCGTTACCGCTTTGGCAAAACTGCGTGAAACACTGTCTCCTCGTGAAGTAAAGCACTTGGAAGCAGAAGCGTGGGAAGACTTCCTTGACATGTGTATCGGTCAGTGCGGTATCTGGGTTGGTGAAAACATCGAGCCAGAAAAGAAAAACTCCGAACTGATGCCTACCGAACCGTACCTGCTGGGTTCACACTCAGGCTGCTGCGGTATCTGGGCTTCTGGTCCAGAAGACGTCGGCGCTCCAACCACTGAAGAGCATCCTGAAGCAGACAAAATCCCTGCTCACCTGCCACAAGGCTGGAACTGGGGCTACCGCTCCATGACCACAGTACGTGGTCTGTTCACAGCGGGTGACGGTGTTGGTGCTTCTGGTCACAAGTTCTCTTCTGGTTCACACACTGAAGGTCGTATGTGTGCACAGTCTATGGTTAAGTTCGTTATGGACAACAAAGACTGGGTGCCTACACTGGATACGTCTGTTGACGATCTCGTTAACGAAATCTACCAGCCAGTCCGTACTTTCCTTGAGCACAAAGACTACACCACGGCGATTGATGTAAACCCACACTACATCACTCCACGTATGTTGCAGTTCCGTCTCCAGAAAATCATGGACGAGTATGTTGCAGGTGTTGCGACTTACTACACTACCAACGGTCACATGTTGGCAGTAGCGGAAGAAAAGCTGGGTATGTTGAAAGAAGATGCGATGAAAATGCGTGCAAAAGACCTGCACGAATTGCTCCGCGCATGGGAAAACTATCACCGTATCCTGACGGCGGAAGCGCACATGAAGCACATCCAATTCCGTCAAGAAAGCCGTTACCCTGGTTTCTACTACCGTATGGACCACAACTACGTGGACGAAGAAAACTGGCATTGCTTCGTAAACTCTGTTTACGACAAAGAAACCAAGACTTGGAACGTGTTCAAACGCGCTCACAAAGACTTGGTTGATAAGTCCAAGCTGTTTAAAGCCGCTGCCCACTAAGAAGGGGTTGCTTGACTACAGCGCTAAACCTTACTATCGGGTTTAGGCCAAATCAGGGCATCTCATGATGCCCTGATTGTTATCTACGGTAGTAAATTCTGGAGGAGTTCACCACATGAAAGTTATCTTATTAGGCGGCCCTGGTGCAGGCAAAGGCACACAAGCCAATTTCATCAAAGAAAAATACAATATTCCACAAATTTCCACGGGCGACATGCTACGTGCTGCGGTTAAGGCTGGCACTGAAATGGGCATTGCTGCCAAAAAAGTCATGGACGCAGGCGGTCTGGTTTCTGACGAAATCATCCTCGGTCTGGTCAAAGAGCGCACGGCTGAAGCCGATTGTGCCAATGGTTTCTTATTCGACGGTTTCCCACGCACGTTGGCGCAAGCTGAATCCCTGAAAACCCAAGGCGTTGATATTGATGCGGTCGTTGAAATCGCGGTTGACGATGCCGAAATCGTGCGCCGTATGAGCGGTCGTCGGGTTCACGTGGCATCCGGCCGTACTTACCACGTCGTATTCAACCCACCAAAAGTTGAAGGCAAAGACGACGAAACTGGCGAAGACTTAATCCAACGCGCTGACGATGCGGAAGACACCGTATTGAAGCGTTTGGAAGTGTATCACGCGCAAACCGCGCCGCTGATCGGCTACTATTCCGCGTGGGCTACCTCTGGCGAAGCCAAAGCACCGCGTTATATCCGTATCGAAGGCGTGGGTTCGGTTGACTCGATTCGCGACAATATTTTCGCGGCATTGGGTTAAATCGGTAGTGTTGGGGGGTAGAGACGCAAGATTTTGCGTCTCTACGTCTTGTGTCACTAAACGTAAAATATCAGGAGCAACAATGACTGCATCTCCCGAAAAAGTGGCTGCTGGCAAGGTAGTCCAGTTCACTTACCGCATCGCTGACCGTCATGGTGAGATTATGGAGCAAGTGGATTTACCCTTGAGCATGGTGTTCATGCGCCATAACCGCTTGTATGACGTGGTGGAAAAAGCCTTAGTGGGTTGCCGCGTGGGTGATGAAGTGTCTGTTGATGTTCCAGCCGTTGATGGTGCGTGGGGCGAAGCCGATGCTGACCTGATTTTGGTGCAAGACATTGAGCATGTGCCACCGCCTTATCGCAAAATCGGTGCGGAAGCGCAGTTTCAAGCCGAAAACGGCGAAATCAAAGCCTTCCGCGTGACCAGTGTGACTGAAGAATCCGTGACCTTGGATGGCAATCACCCGTTTGCTGGGCAAACCATGACGTTCCACGTCAAAGTGATTGCGATCCGCGATGCCAGCAAGGATGAGTTATTGCACGGCATTGAATCCGGTGCACCGACCGATTTTGGCAGCACTACCATTCACTAACAACAGAGGCAGCACGTTATGGCTATTCCTGATCTGACCGCCCTCGAAAAATCCATTATCCAACAAAGCATTAATGAGCGTTGGCGCAAAGGCGGTATCGTCGCTGAAGAAGTTGAAGTCGAACTGCGACTGTTCAAAGGCGACCGCGAAGTCACTGCTTGCCCCGCGCTGTATTGGGAACATGACGGTTGTACTTTCCTCGTCGCCAAGACCGGCGAGAACCGCTACCGTTCTCAATTTTTCTACTCTGCCAAAGAACAATTCAGCACCGGCATTGAAGAATACACCGATTTAGGCGACTGCGTTCTCTTCCTGCTGCGTTTGCAGGCAGACCATGAGAGCGAGCGCAAGAAGAATTTTCCCACAGCTTGAAGAATCCACACGTTAGTTTGAGAGATTGCATAGAGGAGTTTGTGTTATGACCGTTAAGAATGCTTTTTACGCACAGTCCGGTGGTGTTACCGCCGTCATCAACGCTTCAGCCTGCGGCGTGATTGAAACCGCCCGCCAGCACAGTGACAAGATCGGCACGGTATACGCGGGTCAAAACGGCATTATCGGCGCATTGCTGGAAAACCTGATTGATACCAGCAAGGTTTCCGACGCGGATGTTGCAGCTTTACGCCACACCCCATCCGGTGCATTCGGTTCTTGCCGCTACAAGATGAAAAGTCTGGAAAAGAACAAGCGTGAATACGATCGTCTGATCGAAGTCTTCAAAGCGCATAACATCGGTTACTTCTTCTATAATGGCGGCGGTGACTCAGCGGATACTTGTTTGAAAGTTTCGCAATTGGCGGATTCAATGGGCTTCCCGATTCAAGCCATTCACGTTCCTAAGACTGTGGATAACGATTTGCCTGTGACGGACAACTGCCCCGGTTTTGGTTCAGTCGCGAAATACATCGCGGTGTCTACCCGTGAAGCGAGCTACGATGTAGCCTCCATGTGCGCCACCTCCACCAAGATTTTCGTGTTGGAAGTGATGGGTCGTCACGCAGGCTGGATTGCCGCAGCGGGCGGTTTGGCGACGGATGCCAACAACGATATTCCGGTCGTTATCTTGTTCCCGGAAATCGAGTTCAATCAGGAAAAATTCCTTGCGACCGTTGACGCAAAAGTGAAACAGTACGGCTATTGCAGCATCGTGGTATCCGAAGGTTGCCATTACCCAGACGGTACGTTCCTTGCAGAACAAGGTACGCGCGACTCGTTCGGTCATGCGCAATTGGGCGGTGCTGCGCCGGTTGTTGCCAATATGATCAAAGACGCGCTGGGGTATAAATTCCACTGGGCGGTTGCGGATTATCTGCAACGTGCGGCGCGTCACTTGTCGTCTAAGTCTGACGTGGAACAAGCCTACGCACTGGGTAAGGCGGCGGTTGAGCTGGCGTTGGAAGGCAAAAACTCCGTCATGCCAGCAGTTATCCGTGATTCCAACAATCCGTACACTTGGCACATTGGTTCGGGCGAGTTGAAAGACATTGCCAATGTCGAAAAAATGATGCCGCTGGAATACATTTCTGAAGACGGCTACGGCATTACCGATGCTTGCCGCGAATACCTGCTGCCGTTGATCGAAGGTGAAGATTATCCGCCTTATGAAAACGGTATGCCAAAATACGTGACATTGAAGCACGTATTGCTGGATAAGAAATTGCCAGCGTTCGAGCTGTAACACCCCGCCCACCCTATAAAAACTGCCCCTGTTTGCACAACAGGGGCGTTCTTTTTATACTGATTCCTTCACAGTACATACCCCGGTAATAAAGATCATGGCTGAAAAACTCGACATTCCTGAGGAATTCCAAAGCTCCCTTGTCCCCGAACTGCTGACGGATGACACCACCATTCAGTTTAACTGCCACCCCGGTGTTTCGTGTTTCAACAGTTGCTGCAAAGCGGCGGATGTGACGCTTGCACCGTATGATATTTTGCGCCTGAAAAAGCGTTTGGGGATGACATCCAGCGAGTTCCTCGACAAACATACCGTGCCGTTTGAGACGGATGGACACGGTACACCCGGCATTAAATTGCGTACTGACGACAACAAAACGTGTCTGTTTGTGCGTGAAGAAGGCTGTAGCGTGTATGAAGATCGCCCCGCCGCCTGCCGTTATTATGGGCTGGGGCTGTTGTCGCATCGCGCCTCCGGCTCGTCAGAAGACAAGCAATATTATTTCCGCAACAAGGAAGCGCATTGCGAAGGCTGGAAAAGCGAACAGGTAATCACCGTGCGTGATTACCGCGAGCAGCAAGGCGTGCCGGAATACGACGAAATCAACCGCGAATGGATGCAGTTGATGCTGAAAAAGAAATCAGCAGGCCCTGCGATTGGCAAGCCCGATCCGCTGAGTTTTCAGTTGTATTTCATGGCAAGTTTCGACATTGACCGTTTCCGCCGTTTTGTGGAAAGCCCGTCATTTGCCAAGGCTTACATGATCAGTGACGACGAGCGTGCTGCGTTTCAAGATGACGTGATCTTGCAAAAATTCGCGTTCCGTTTGCTGCGCCAAGTGTTGTTTGATGAGCAAACCATTCCGACGCATGAAAATGTACTCGAAAAACGTTGGGAAGAGCGCAAGGACATTATCGAACTGCGCCACAAAGCTGCTGTTGAATTGCATTTAAAACGTGCTGAAGAAGAACGCCAAGCTGCCTTGAACAGTGGCTTAGAACCCGGCGCTGTTTAGTGAGTCCTAAGCTTCGCGCATAAATTTCTGGGTTATTTCGGTTTTATCCGACTGGCGGGCTATCTACCCGCCGGAAAACCTGTATACTTAGCACTTCAATTTACATCGTTTCTTTCGAGTCTGCGGGCATCCTGTCTACATCCTCTTGAACGGTTTACGAAAACCTTATGGAGGTTATCATGGCTACTAAACTTTACGTTGGCAATTTGCCTTATTCTGTTACTCAACAAGGTCTGGAAGAAAAGTTCGCTGCATACGGCGAAGTGACTTCTGTTAGCGTTATCACTGACCGTGATACCGGGCAAAACAAAGGCTTTGCGTTCGTAGAAATGTCCAACAGCGGCGAAGCTCAAAAAGCTATCGACGGTCTGAATGGCGCTGATATGGGCGGTCGCGGTATGAAAGTTAACGAAGCAAAACCACAAGCGCCACGCGATAACAATCGCAGCGGTGGTGGTGGTTTTGGCGGCGGCAACGGTGGTGGTTCACGCGGTGGTCGCTGGTAATAAGCCTTCGGCTTAACCAAGCATTCCAAAAAACCCGGCCTTGTGCCGGGTTTTTGTTGTTGTGATAATTTAATAGAATTTTTGTTCTAGGGCATAGGGTGTATAACCATGACTGTTTCTGTCGCTATTATTTCCGATACGCACGGTCATCTTGATCAGCGTATCATCGACATTATCCGCGAGTGCGATTACGCCATTCATGCGGGGGATATTTGCGGGGAAAATGTTCTCGCGGCAATGCAGCCGAAAAGCGCGATGGTGATTGCGGTGGCGGGTAACAATGAGCCGCGTTGCATGGTCGATTTCCCACTGCCATCCATTAGCGAGCTGGAATTGCCGGGTGGCAAAATTTGCATTGAGCATGGGCATGAGCACGGGCATCACACCCCTTGCCACGATTCCTTACGGGCGCAACACCCTGATGCGCGAATGATCGTGTACGGGCATACCCATAAAATGGTGCAAGATAAAAGTGCATTGCCGTGGGTGGTGAACCCCGGTGCAGCAGGGCTGACCCGCAATCACGGCGGGCCATCCTGTTTAGTGCTGACCGCGAACGATCAAGCGTGGGATGTGCGGGAAATCCGCTTCGCCGATTAGTTAACGCCGAGCAGCTCAACGTCAAAGATCAGGGTGGCGTTAGGTGGAATCACGCCGCCCGCGCCACGTGCACCGTAGCCCATTTCCGCAGGAATGACTAAAGTGCGTTGCCCGCCGATTTTCATGCCTTGTACGCCGTCATCCCAGCCTTTGATAACACGCCCACCGCCGAGTGGGAATTCAAAAGGCTGACCGCGATCACGGGAGCTATCGAATTTCGTGCCGTGCTTGTCGGCGGCTTTTTCGTCGTACAACCAGCCTGTGTAATGCACAGAAACCATCTTGCCAGCGGTAGCTTCCGTGCCGTCGCCTACTTTTACATCCGTTTTAACTAAATCGACCATTTTAATATCCGTTGCTTGTGGGGAAGAAGTGCCAGTGGTACTCGTTGTGGCAGTTTTGTCCGAACATGCTGCCATAAAAACGCTGCCGGAGAGTGCCACAGCCAGTGCTAATAATGTGGTTGTTTTCATGTTTATCAATTCCTTGGCAAGAAAAAAGGGGCATTATGCCCCCTTTTCCCTAAACGTGCGATAAACGGTTGGTTAGCGCTTATTTGTCCGCAATTTCACGCAGTCGCTTGGATTGGATGATATTGCCATTCAGCGCCGCATCCAGCGCGGAACGCCCAAACGCCACGTCCATCAACTGGCTGTAGTACATGACCGGCATATCGAAATTGGTCTTGTAACGCGCGTTGATGTCATCTTGGTAGATTTCAACGTTGGCTTGGCACAGTGGGCAAGGGGTGACGATCATGTTCGCACCGCTATCGTAAGCGGATTCGATGATGTCCTTGACCAATGCCTGACCTTTTTCGGGTTCGGAGAACATCAGCGCACCGCTACAGCAAGCCACTTTTTTGTCGTACTTGGTGAGGGCTTCCGCGCCGAGGGTTTCGACCATCTTATCCAGATACATCGGGTTCTCGAACGATTCGCCGTCAATCCCGAATGGGCGGTTGGTTTGGCAACCGACGTAACCGGCGATTTTCAGACCTTCCAGCGGCTTTTTGACCTTAGAACCCAGCACGTCGTAACCGATGTCTTCGATCAACACTTCCACCATGTGGCGGACTTTTTTGTTGCCCTTGTATTCCAGCTTCACCGATTGCAGCGCAATATTGGTTTCGGCTTTCAGGGCAGGGTTGTGGTTCAAGCGTTCCTGCACTTCGCGGGTGTTGAGCCAGCAAGCGGCGCACGTGGCTACCACGTCCTGATCCGGGTGATGCTTTTCGGACAACGCCAAGTTACGTGCGGAAAGCGTCATGCGTGGCAGTTCGCCACCGCCAGCATAACCGATGGATGCGCCGCAGCAGTTCCAATCCGGGATTGGGTTCAGCTTGATGTCCAGCTCTTCGCACAGGGTTACGACCGACTTTTCCAAGTTGGAAGACGATGCTCCCTTCTGGGAAGAACAGCCGGGGTAGTAAGAATATTCATGCTTTGCCATTGTTACCTCATCCTCCTCATTTCGCGTCAGTATTTGCGCCGACACGTGCTGCTTCCAGCTCTTCGGCTTTTTTCAGCATGGCGTGGAAGCCAGAAAGATCCTTAACGCCATGCCCACCGAGCATTTCCATCGGTGACATACGCTTGGCTTTCATCATGTTTAACCCTAGCTTTTGCTTGCCCATCGACACTTTCACGCCTTCGGCGAAACCGTCTTTGAAGTACAAGCCCAGACCCAGTTTCAGCTCGTTGACACGACCTTTCTTGATCAGGTTATCCCAGAACATTTGCCCGAACTTTTCTGTCGGCTGGTTCTTGGGTTTCATGCCCATGCGCTTACCGTAGTGCGCCAAGCCGTGCATGATGTGCGTAATCGGCAGACCACGCGGGCAACGCGCCACGCAGTTGTAGCAGGACGTACACATCCACATTGAGGTGGATGACAACACTTCCTCACGCTTGTTGGCGCGGATCATCATGAACAGCTCTTGCGGCGGGTGATCCCAGTGCGGCCCCAGCGGGCACGAACCGGAACACACGCCACACTGCATACACATTTTGACCCAGTTGCCTTCCTCGACGTTATCCGTCACTTCTTTGAGGAAGTTGCCTTTGTATTTTTCAACCATCGCTTGATTGACAGCAGTAGTCATTCCAGCATCCTCCTTAGAACTTGAACGGGCTGAGACCGACGCGGTTGATGACTGCCACCATTTCGTCGAGCAATTTCGGGGCGCGGTCGATGTCGGTAATGGCGACTTCATGCACCGCGACGCGATCGGCTTCAAGGTTCATGGTCGACAGGGTGTCGCCGATTTTTGCCATCCTAACATGCGCCATTTCCGAGCCTTTGACAAAATGGCACTGATAATCTGCGCCTTTTTTGCAGCCCATCATCACCACGCCGTCGTAACCGCTACCCAACGCATCTTTAATCCAGATGGTATTGGTTGAACCGAGGCAACGTACCGGAATCACGCGGATAAACGCGCTGGATTCGTTACGCTTCATCGCTGCCATATCGAGTGCGGGGTAAGCATCGTTTTCACACGCCAGTACCAGAATACGCGGCTTTTCTTGGAACTCATCCGGCACATCGACGGCTTTCAACTGCGCTCCGACGGTTTCGATGGAGTAGTTCTTGAAGGAAATAACCTGTACCGGGCAAGCACCCATGCATGTACCGCAACGGCGGCAACGCGCTTCGTTGTATTGCGGGTAGCCTTTTGCGTCTTCGTCAATCGCCCCGAACGGGCATTCCACGGTGCAGCGTTTGCACTGGGTACAGCCTTCTTTACGGAACGATGGGAAGCTCAAATCGCCGGAACGTGGATGTGCAGCACGCCCAATCGCCGAGTTCTCAATCGCTTGGATGGCTTTCATCACCGCGCCCATCGCGTCGGTTTGCGCTTGCGCGGCATCCATCGGGCGACGTACCGGGCCTGCGCTGTAGATACCTGTGCGGCGGGTTTCATACGGGAAGCAGATGAAATGCGAATCGGTGAAACCGTTCACCAATTGCGGCATATCCGGCCCTTGGCGGTAGTTCAGGTTGAGGATGGATTCGACGGAGACTTTCACTTCGCCGCTGGCATCCTTGTCCTTCATGGTGTCGATGTCAGTACCGGAGTTGGGTAACATGCCGGTCGCCAATACCACCAGATCTGCACCCATGTGCGCGTCTTCGTCAAGGATCAAGTCTTTGAAATTGACTTGCAGCTCATTGCCCTTAACGTCAACAGTGGAGACTTTGCCTTTACGGAAGGTCACGAATTTATCTTGCGCACTGCGGTAGAAGTTTTCGCCGCCTGCACCCGGTGTACGGATGTCGTCAAACAATACGGTGGTTTCAATGTCAGGGTTGCTGTCTTTGAAATACATCGCTTGCTTGATGCTGGTAGCGCAGCAATGACCCGAACAGTAGGACAAATGCCCTTCCTTGGTACTGCGTTGACCCGCGCATTGCACGAAGACCACGTTTTCGACCACTTTGCCGTCAGCACGTTTGATTGGGCCATCGCCTGCGGCGCGAGCCAGTGCTTCCAGTTCCAGTTGGGTCACAACGTTCGGCGATTTGCCGTAGCTGAATTCCGGCAGGTTATTCGCATCGTAAGGGGTGAAACCCGTGGCTTGCACAATCGCGCCAAACTCAGCGTGTGTGCCTGCGCCTACGGTAGAGGCAATATCCACCTCGAAACGACCCGGTGCACCAGCGGTTTTCGCGATGGTTGAACTCAGGTAAACCGTGATTTTGTCATCCGCTTCCACCGCCGCGATCAGGGCAGCAACGCCGGTATCTTGCGGGTTTTGGAACGGGGAATGTTCAGGCTGGCGTTGCTTGAGTTGCCCCATCACACCGCCCAAACGGTCGGACTTTTCGATAATGCTGGCGTAGTAACCGGCTTTGGAAGCTTCGAGCGCCGCCGTCATGCCCGTAATACCGCCACCGACCACCATAATGTGGTTGTTTTTGCTTTGCTCGCCGCTGGCATCGGCTTGGTGCATTGCCTTGACTTCGGCGCAACCCATGCGGATGTAGTCGGCTGCCATTTCCTGCGTGGTTTCGTCGTGTTCGCTGCCTTCGGGACGAATCCAGATGACACCTTCACGCAAATTCACGCGGGAAACCGGCACTGCGCCGAAGTTGAAACTTTCGGTTTTGGCACGGCGCGAACACGCCATAATGACCGCTTTGGTCACTTGGTCGTCGCCTTCTAACGCCATGTCGGCTTTGATCATGTCCACGCCTGCCTGACTGCACAGGAAGTCGTGGGTCTTGCAGAAGCCAATCCGACCTTCGCGCACGGCTACTGATTCGAGGGATTTAGTGTCAAGACGGTCGCCAATACCGCAACCCGTACACAGATAACCACCAATTTTCATCTTATGCTCCTGCTACCTGATTGACGACTTGCACCGCACGCAACGCGGCGGCTGTGGCGTGTTGCACGGCGCGGTTTACGTCCAGCGCGTCGGAGGCAACCCCAGCCGCAAAAATGCCGCCGTTGCTGTCGTCATGTTCGATGAAGCCTTCATCGTTGACCAGAATCTTGATCGGGAAACCTTTGAAATCCACGCTGGGTTCCATGCCCGTTGCCAATACCACCAGATCGTGCTGGTTGGCGTAACGCTTGTAACCTTCGGTATCCACGCCGTGCAGCACGGGGTTGCCAGTCGCTTTGTCTTCTTCAACCTTTGCCACTTTGGACTTGATGAAGCTGACGTTCGGGTTGGCTTGCACGTTTTGGTAGAAATCGTCAAAACGGTCAATCGCCCGCATGTCGATGTAGTAAATCGTGGATTTACCGTCGTCACCAAACTTTTCTTGCACGTAGTTGGTTTGCTTGAGGGAAGCCATACAGCAAATGCGTGAGCAATGTGCCAGATGGTTTTTGTCCCGCGAACCCGCGCACTGAATGAAGGCGATGTTTTTCGCTTCTTTACCGTCGGATGGGCGCAGCAATTTGCCGCCCGTGGGACCGTGTGGATCCATCAAGCGTTCAAATTCGACATTGGTAATGACGTTAGCAAAACGGTCGTAGCCGTAAGCCTGAATCTTGTTCGCGTCGTAAGGTTTCCAGCCTGTCGCAAATACCACCGCACCGGCTTTCAGGTCGAGGATTTCGACTTGCTGATCCAGTTCGATTGCACCGTATTTGCAGGCAGCTTTGGCAGCGTCGGCTTCGGCAGTGCCAATGATGCGCTGGTCAATCACGTATTGCTGCGGGAATGCCATCGCGTTGGGCAGGTAAACGCTCTTGCGCTTGCCGAGGTTGTAGTTGAATTCGTCGTCAAATTCAGTCGTGGCAGCCTTGGCGCAGTCGCCGCAAGCGGTGCAATGGCTGTTGACGTAACGCGGGGTAATGGTCACGGAAACCGTGTAATCGCCCTTTTCTCCGCTGATGTTGGACACTTCCGCCTGCGTAATCACCGTGAGATTTTTGTTCATCTTAATGCGGCGTTGATTGATTTCTTGACCGCAGGTCGGGTGACACATTTTAGGGAAGTATTTGTAAAGCTGGGAAACACGTCCCCCTAAGTAAGGGCGTTTTTCTAGCAAAATGACCTGCTTACCCGTTTCGGCTGCTTCGAGTGCAGTGGTCATGCCACTGATACCGCCGCCGACGACGATAATGGTCTGGTTGGTTGCAACGACATCCGTCATTGAGGCTCCTCCGTCAAAGACATTTTGGAATCCTATGAGATGCACCGTTGTTTAGCCCAATGTGTACAGATTGGGCGGTGGTGCATTCCTAAAGTGGCAAGCAGCATACTATATTTTATGCGCCTGATTCCAGCGTGTACCCTGATAGGGATACGCGCTTTTATTGATTTGCAAATCAAATAAATTTATGAAATAGTGAAAGCGTGATAAATATCAATTATTCGTTATATTCCCATATTCTCATGTACTTGGCTTAGTGAAATTCCGCCAATTCTTTGATATGCGCCGTTACCGCCCGCCCCAGCGGTGATAATTCATAGCCACCTTCCAAGCATGACACCACGCGACCTGCGGCAAACTCCTTGGCAATCTGGCACAACGCTTTGGTGATCCAAATATAATCGCGTTCCACCAGATTAAAGCCGCCCATATCGTCTTCCAGATGCGAATCAAACCCGGCGGAAATCATCACCAATTCCGGTTTAAACTCACGCAAGGCGGGCAGCCAACTGGCTTCCACCGCTTCACGCCATGCCGCACCCCCCGTTCCGGCAGGCAGCGGCAGGTTGCGAATATTGGGAACATCGGTAT
The DNA here is from genome assembly GCF_016772315.1 of Thiothrix subterranea. Lineage (NCBI taxonomy): Bacteria > Pseudomonadati > Pseudomonadota > Gammaproteobacteria > Thiotrichales > Thiotrichaceae > Thiothrix > Thiothrix subterranea. The sequence goes on from NZ_CP053482.1 coordinate 2,291,606, forward strand.
CTGCACCGCTAAACGGGTAAAACGGGTGCTGGAACGATGAGCAGAACATTACCTTGTCATTGCCGCTGAAAATTTCTTCCGTGCCATCACCGTGGTGTACGTCGAAATCAATAATCGCCACCCGTTCAATGCCATACACCTCAATGGCATGAGCAGCGCCCACCGCGACATTGTTGAAAATGCAAAAACCCGCCGCACGGTTGCGCCCAGCATGATGACCGGGCGGGCGAATCGCGCAAAACGTGTGTTTGTGCGAGCCTGCCATTACCAAATCGACCGCCATGACCGCAGCACCCGCTGCGTGCAAAGCAGCATCCAGCGAATGCGGATTCATGCCCGTATCACCATCCAGCACGGTATGCCCTGAAGCAGGCGCGGTAGCAAACACGCGCTCCACGTATTCTGCATCATGCACCCGCAACAGGTGTTCGCGCTCAGCACAATGCGAGTCGTAATGGCGTGAAATCCAGTCCACACCCGACATAATCATGCGGTTGTTAATGGCATCCAGACGTTCCGCACATTCGGGATGGTGAGGTGAGCCATTATCGTGCAAATGGCAATGCGAATGGGTAATTACAGCGACGGTCATATTCTTTTCACACAAATCAGAGTAAGATATGTTGCAATGCAGCAAAAGCCGGTTTTCGCGCTTTTGCAACTGTTCATCATAGAGGTTTTGGCCATGAGCCACCATTACTTAAATCAATTATTTGCCCCGCAAAGCGTCGCGGTATTCGGTGCGAGTGAGCGGGAAAAAGCCGTGGGAACCGTGGTGTTCCAGAATTTATTGTCCGCAGGGTTTAAAGGGGCATTATACCCCATCAACCCCAAGCACACGGAGATTCAAGGTCAAGCAGCTTATCCGACTTTAGTCGCGTTGAACAAGCCGGTTGACCTAGCAGTGGTAGCAACGCCTGCTGCGACTGTCCCTAGTATTATTCGCCAATGCGGTGAACACGGGGTCAAGGGTGTGGTGGTGCTGTCCGCTGGGTTTGCCGAAGCGGGTAATCGCGGGCAGCGTTTGCAAAAAGACATTACCGATATTGCCCGCCAATACGCGATGCACATCATTGGCCCGAATTGTTTGGGCATTATGCGTCCCTCCGTCGGTTTGAATGCCACGTTTAGCCGTAATCAGGCGCAAGCCGGTAATCTGGCGTTGGTGTCGCAATCCGGCGCGATGTGTACCGCGATTTTGGATTGGGCAGCCACGCAAGGTATTGGTTTTTCCACCGTGATTACCTTGGGCGATACGGCGGATGTGGATTTCGGTGATACGCTGGATTATTTGGCGCTTGACCCCAAAACCGACAGCATTTTGCTGTATGTGGAAGGCATTCACGATGCACGCGGCTTCATGAGCGGTTTGCGCACGGCTTCGCGCATGAAGCCGGTGATTGTGTTGAAAGCAGGGCGTTACGAAGAAGGTTCTCGTGCAGTAATGTCGCACACGGGCGCGATTGTGGGCGGCGATGATGCCTTTGATGCCGCGCTGGAACGTGCCGGTGTGGTACGCGCCAATACCATTGCGCAACTGTTTTCGGCGGCACAAATCCTTTCCTCCGGCATTCGCGTGCAGCAAGACCGCTTGCTAATTATCACCAATGGCGGCGGCCCCGGAGTGATGGCGACGGATCGGGCGGTGGAAATGGGTTTGCGCATGGCAGAGGTTTCCCCCACTACTTTGGCAGAATTGAATAAAGTATTGCCATTCACGTGGTCGCACGGCAATCCGGTGGATATTCTCGGTGATGCTGACCCGGAACGTTACGCGGCGGCGCTGAAAATTTGTATGCAGGATGACAACCTCGACGGCATTCTGGTGATGTTGACCCCACAAGCCATGACCGACCCCGCTGGTGTGGCTGCCACGGTGATCGGCACATGCGATGCCAATAAAAAAGGTAAGCATTGCAAGCCGATTCTCACTTGTTGGATGGGTGAACAACAGGTCGCTGCTGGGCGCAAGCTTTTGGCAGAAGCCGGTGTGCCGCATTTCCGTACCCCGGAAGCAGCGGTGGAGGCGTTTGCTTACCTCACCCAATACCGCAGTAATCAGAAATTGCTGATGCAAGTCCCGCCGTCGGTGCAGGAGCAAAAAACCGAGCCGGACGTGGACGGGGCGCGGTTAATCATCGAAAGCGTGCTGGCAGAAGGGCGGCGGGCACTGTCTACCACCGAATCGCGGGCGATTTTGTCGGCGTTTCGCATTCCTGCATTACCCACTATTTTGGTGCGTAGCCCAGCAGAAGCTTTGGTTGCAGCGGAATCCTTGGGGTATCCGGTGGTGCTGAAAATCAGTTCCCCCGATATTCACCACAAGTCGGACGTGGATGGGGTGCGCCTCAACGTTGCCAGCGCCCACGCGGTGCGCAGCGTTTACCAAGAATTGCTGGAGACCACCCGCCGTAATTTGCCGGAAGCGCGGATTGATGGCGTGACCGTGGAAAGCATGTACCACAGCAATTCCTCGCGGGAACTGATGATCGGCGTGGTGCGTGACCCGGTATTCGGCCCGGTGATAAGTTTCGGCATGGGCGGCACCTCGGTGGAAATTCACCGCGACCGCGCCGTGGCATTGCCACCCTTGAACGATTACATGATTAAGAAAACCGTGTGCCGTACCCGTGTGGCGCGTTTGCTGGGTAAATTCCGCAATATGCCGCCGATCCATTTCGATTCCTTGTGGAAAGTGATGCAGCGCGTCTCCGAAATGGTGTGTGAATTGCCGGAAATAGTGGAAATGGACATCAATCCACTGATGGCGGATGCTAACGGGGTAATGGCGGTGGATGCGCGTTTCATCATCAACTACCCGCCAACCACGGCGCGGCGTTATGATCACATGGCGATTCACCCCTACCCGAATGATTTGGTGAAGCGTCAGCAGTTGCCGGATGGCACGGATATTGTGATTCGCCCGATTCGCCCCGAAGACGCGGAAATGGAGCAAGAGTTCGTGCGCAACTTGTCGAAAGAATCGCGTTACATGCGTTTCATGCAGGCATTGCGCGAACTCACGCCCGACATGTTGGTGCGTCTTACGCAAATTGATTATGACCGTGAAATGGCGTTTCTGGCGCTGACCCGTCAAGACGGGCAGGAAGTGGAAATGGGGGTGGCGCGTTACGCGATTAACCCCGATAAAATGAGTTGCGAATTTGCGCTGGTGATTGCCGATGGCTGGCAGAACCGGGGCTTGGGTGGCTTGATGATGCAAACCTTGATTGATGCGGCACGGGCAAAAGGCTTGCGTACCATTGAGGGCGAGGTATTGCCGCATAACCACGGGATGCTGAAATTGATGCAGCGTTTGGGGTTCACCCGTCATCAGGATGGGATGGACGATGGTGTCGTGATGGTGAGTAAACGGTTAGGAGATTCCTGTTGCTAACAGAGCATAGCGTTGCATCGGCAGTGCCGGTGGTAATGACCTTGGCGGGGCATGACCCCACGGGTGGGGCAGGCATTCAAGCAGACAGTGAGGCGATTGCCAGTCAAGGCTGTCATGCGGTGAGTGTGATTACCTGTTTGACCGTACAAGATACCCGCAATGTGCAACGCATTGAGCCGCTGGCGGATTATTTGATTGAGCAGCAAGCAGAGGCGTTGTTGGCGGATATGCCAATTGCGGCATTCAAAATCGGTTTGCTGGGCAGTGTGGAAGTGGTGCAAGCGGTGCATCGCATTCTGTTGCAAGCGCCGGATGTGCCGGTGATTCTTGACCCGGTGTTGGCGGCTGGGGGTGGCAAGGACTTTGCCAATGCGCAATTGTTGGGGGCAATTCGTGAGTATTTGTTGCCCCTTACCACGTTACTGACGCCGAATGTGCCGGAAGCTACGCAACTGGCGGTACGTGGTGAGGCGCTGGATGAACAAGCCTTTTCCTTGCTGGATCAGGGTTGTGAATACGTGTTGCTGACCGGTACTCATGCCGAAACTGAGCGCGTGGAAAATGCGCTGTATGGCGATGGTAAGCGCTTGCGTACTTGGTTGTGGGAACGGCTGCCGGAAACTTACCACGGTTCGGGTTGTACGCTGGCTTCGGCGTGCGCGGCGAATCTGGCGAAGGGGATGGAAATGAGCAAAGCGGTGGCGGCGGCGCAGGCGTATACGTGGGGTAGCTTGCAGGCGGGGCGGAAGATCGGGCGTGGGCAGTGGATGCCGGATCGGTTTTATTGGACGAAGTAGGGTACATCACCTTACGGATTGAGAGGCTTGAAGGGGTTGAGAATAGTCAGGCTACCAATTTTCAAGCCGTGTTGCATGTCTTCAGAATAGACGATTGAACAGCTTGCATCTTGTGCTGTGGCAATGATCAAACTGTCCCAATAGGACAAACGATAAGCTTCCCGCAATGAGGATGCTCGCTGGATAATAGCCAGCGATACATCCAGAATAGTATGGTTTGTCCGTAGATTTTCGATGGTTTGCTGAATTTCCTGCTCGTTGTAACCTGATTTGCGGATAAGGTTGCTACAAACCTCGTTGACGACTTGAGTGCTTAGCACAATACCAGCCTGTGCAATTAATGCATTGGCGGTCGCATGTTTTGGCTCGGTTTCGTCCATAAACGCATATAGCCAGACGTTGGAGTCAACGAAATACTCAACGTTCATACAGTTCTTCGCGGCTGAGCGGTTTAAATGGCTTCACTAATCTAGGTGCGATAGAGACCTTGCGGGTGCTGGTTTGGACGGGCTGAATGGTGTATTTTTGTAATAAAAATTGATAAAAATCCACCAATTCGCGGCGGGCAAATTCGGGTAGCGTATCCAGATGCAGTACTTGCATGGTGTTATCCTACGGTTGTGTTGTACGGGGTCAGATTAGCGCAGGACACTGAATAACGCAAACGGGTGGCAATAGCCAAATAGCGATTACATCTGAACTAGGATTTTTAGGATTCAAGGATTCGCTTGATGAAGATGCCATCCTCCTCTTAATCCTGAAAATCTTTTAATCTTGTAAATCCCAGTTCAAGACAAGCAAAGGAAATATCATGCAAGGACTCTACGTCATCACCGACGGCTCAACCGGCGACGTGCTGTTGAACAAAGTCGAACAAGCCCTACGCGGCGGTGCGGCTATCGTGCAATACCGCGACAAAACCACCGATCAAGCACGGCGCGAACAGGAAGCGACCGCCTTGCGCTCACTCTGCCAGCAACACTACGCACTTTTTATCATCAACGACGATGTGGCCTTAGCAAAAGCGGTACAAGCCGACGGCGTACACGTCGGTCGTGACGATTCCGCTTTAACTGCTGCAAGGGAAGCCTTGGGAACAGCCGCGATTATCGGCGTATCCTGCTACAACCAGCTAGAGCTGGCACTGAATGCAGCGGAGCAGGGTGCAGATTACATCGCCTTCGGCAGCTTTTTCCCCTCGCCCACCAAACCCAATGCACCCCGCGCTACGCTGGAATTGTTACACCAAGCGCGTCAGCAACTCACGCTACCCATTTGTGCTATCGGTGGTATTACGTTGGAGAATGCCCCCGATTTGCTGGCAAACGGCGCAGATATGCTGGCGGTCATCACCGATGTATTCAATAGCCAGGCGATTGCAGAACAGGCGATCCGCTATCAGGCACTGATTCGGGAACATAGTCTGGCTCAGTCGGCATAGGCGTTTCTAGCGTGATCATGCTAAGCGCGTCCTGTAATGCCGAGCGTGCATCCGCGCTTAAATTGGGTTGTTGCAATTGAGCGGTGAGGCGTTGGCGCAATGCCGTATTGTTTTGCAGTTTATCCATCACTGGAACGCCTGCCATTTGTGCGCCCAAAATCAAGCCCACCTGTTCGGCTAAGGTTTTGCTGTCGACAATGCGTTGGTAGTACACCGCATCGGCTTGTTCACGGTATTTGAGCAATTCCATGGCATAGCGCTGCGTCCCGTATTCGGAGAGTGAGTAGCGGTCTTGCAAGGTGGGTTGCGCCAAAGCATTGTCGAGGTATTGCAACAGTAGTTGCCGGTGTTGTTCGGGTATCACTTTGTTGACGTTGGCTTCCGCCGCATTGGGGGAGAGTTCCATGAAAATGCTATTGCTGAACAGGGTTATTATGCTGCGCCGTTCTTCTGGGGGCATGGCGGTGCTGTTAATGTCACGCAATAAGGCGGCGACATCGGTGTTCGGGTCAGTCAATTTCTGTTGCTGTAAGCGGAAGTTAAAATAGTAGTCGGGGTTGAGATGAACCCGTAAATTTTCCAGTTGTTGGGCGAATTGTTCGGCGGAAACCAAGCCGTGCGAATCTTGTGACATGGTGCGGTAAATCTCTAAATAGGCGCGGAGCACTTCGGGGTCGGTTTCGCGGGGGAATTGCATTTCCAGAAAATCTTTGATGTATTGCTGGCGGGGTGTGGCGCGTTGCACGGTTGCGGCGTTCACATTGCCATCGTAGTAACGGGTTTCCGGTGGTAGCAAGATGCTGAAGGCTAAGCTGGCACGCGCCAGCCCAGAATGTTCACCGGCGGCGGCTAATACGCTGAGCATGTCTTTAAATAACGCATCATCCAGTGTGTTACTCATGATGCTCAATGCTTGCGAACTCGCGGGGTCGTCTAGCCCCAGATTGAGCACTTGCTCCCACACTGCCCGTTGCGCCAGCGGAATGGAAATATTTTTAGCTTGCAGAAAGAGTGTGTCGAGGCGTTCGGATAACGCATCAAGCCGAGGTTGGTAAGCTTCGCGCATTGCTTCATCGGCTTGTTGATAAGGGTCGTAGGGGTTGTAGAGCAGTTGTTGCAAGCTGGAAATTTCCAGCAAAATGGTGTGGATTTCACTGAGCAAGGGGTCAAGTTTGGCGAGCAATCCAGTGATGGCTGTTGGCGTTGGCGGGGCAATGCCTTGGGTAGCCTTCTGCGCAGTTGCTGTTAACGGTGTACTTGCTGCAAAAGGTAAGCGTGCGGCTGTATTCGGGGCGTCAAGGTGTGCTACTGTGGCAACAGATTGCGAGGGTGTAGCCGGTGTATCGGGCTTGCCATACCAGTAAGCTAAGGTGATAGCAATGGCTATCAATAAGCTGAAACCCAGTTTGTAACTGTTCAAGCGTAAACCTCTCGCGTAAGATTATAAATCTTCCCTGTTATCGTCAATTCTGCCAAGGATGCCAGCCGTGACCCGTTCTGAAACGTTATTTGAGCAAGCCAAACATTCCATTCCCGGTGGGGTTAATTCCCCGGTACGTGCCTTTCGCAGTGTCGGCGGTTCTCCCCGTTTTATTGCCCGTGCTCAAGGGGCGTATATGTGGGATGCAGACGGCAATCGCCTGATTGATTACGTCGGTTCGTGGGGGCCGATGGTCGCTGGTCACGCGCACCCCGAAGTCGTCGCTGCGGTGCAAGCCGCTGCGGTGGATGGTTTGAGCTACGGTGCGCCCACCGCGTTGGAAATCACCATGGCAGAGCGCATTTGCGCCCTCATGCCGTCGATTGACATGGTACGCATGACCAGTTCGGGCACGGAAGCCACCATGTCGGCGATTCGCTTGGCGCGTGGTTTTACCGGGCGCGATTTCTTGGTCAAGTTTGAAGGGGGCTATCATGGTCATGGCGACTCGTTGCTGGTGAAAGCCGGTTCGGGGGCATTGACGTTTGGACAACCGAGTTCCCCCGGTGTTCCCGCAGCATTGGCGCAATACACCCTGACGCTTGACTATAACAATAGCACACAGGTGCGCGAAGTGTTCGCGGCGCGGGGGCATGAAATTGCCTGCATTATCGTCGAACCCGTTTCCGGCAATATGAATTGCATCCCGCCTGTCGACGGTTTCCTCGAAACCTTGCGCGAGGTCTGTGATCAATCCGGTGCGGTGCTGATTTTCGATGAAGTCATGACCGGCTTTCGCGTGGCACTGGGCGGTGCGCAGCAGGTGTACGGCGTGAAACCTGACATTACCACGCTGGGTAAAATCATTGGTGGCGGAATGCCGGTCGGCGCGTTCGGCGGCAGGCGTGACATTATGGAACAGTTGTCGCCGTTGGGCGCGGTGTATCAGGCTGGCACGTTATCCGGCAACCCGATTGCGATGACGGCCGGGTTGAAAATGCTGGAAATCATTGCCCGTGATGATTTTTACGCGGAATTGACCAGCAAAACCACGTATTTACTGGAAGGTTTGCAGCAAGTTGCTGATGCTGCCGGTGTGCCGTTTACCACCCAGCAAGTGGGCGGAATGTTCGGTTTGTTTTTCACCACCGAACCACGCATTGACACTTACGCGCAAGTGACGCAATGCAATATTCAACAATTCAACCGCTTTTTCCACGGCATGTTAGACCGGGGCGTGTATCTCGCACCGTCGGCGTATGAGGCGGGATTTGTATCCAACGCTCATAGCCAAGCCGATTTGGATGAAACCATCGCCATTGCCAAAGATGTATTTGCCAGCTTATAAGCGGTAAGGAATGCCCTAGTGTCGTTAAGACTTTTGCTTTTGTTGGCGACCCTGTGGTTAGGGGTCGCCTTGCCGTCGTGGGCGGAAAACAGTTCTTCTTCCATTTATTCCGATGTGGAAGCATCGGTTTATCAAGTGCGGGTGATCAATCAGCAAACCGGCAAAAAAACCGCGATTGGCTCGGCGTTTGTGGTGATGCGCCCGGATATTATTGCGACCAATTATCACGTCGTCAGCACCTACATCAATAACCCGGAAGGCGATTTTGCTTTGGATTATTTGTCGACTTCCGGCAATACCGGGCGTTTGGAATTGCTGGCGGTGGATGTGTTGCACGACCTTGCGGTGTTGAAAGCCGATACCAATTTAGGCACACCGTTGCAAATTGCGAAGATTCCACCCAAGGGGGCGCGGTTATATTCCTTGGGAAATCCGATGGATAAAGGCTTTTCAATTGTGGAAGGCACCAATAACGGGGTGATGAAATCCAGCGATGATAATAATATCCTGTTTTCTGGCAGCCTGAATTCTGGGATGAGTGGCGGCCCTACCTTGGATGAGAACAAAAACGTGGTGGGGATCAACGTGGCGACGTCGGGCAATGGCTTGAGTTACCTCGTACCGGCTGACTATTTGGCAATCATTCTGGAACGGCTGAAATTGACCGGATTTCAGGCGGATGCGGATATTGGGCAGCGCATTACGGAGCAATTGAAAAGCAACGCCGATAAGTATGTGCAAAATTTGCAGAAGCGGGAATGGACGCTTCAGCAACTGGGGCGTTTCAAAGTGCCGATGGATGTTACCAGCGTGGTGCGTTGCTGGGATAACAGCGATAAACCCAAACCGGATACCTTAATGCGTTCGTATTTCACCCAGTGCAGCAATGAGAGCAGCATTTATCTGGATGATGAGCTGGAAGTGGGTACTTTGGACTACGAGTATGTGTGGTTTGATGCGGGGGAAACGATTCCGGCACGCTTTTACCGTTATTACGAGATTATGAATGCCAGCGTGTCAGCGAGTGGGGCGGGCAAGCAAGATGTGACCAATTTTGAGTGTTTCACCGATTTTACGCTGATTGCCGGGCAAGAATTCAAAATGACGGTGTGTCGGCGTGATTACCTCAATTATACCGGGCTGAGTGATTTGCTGGTGACGGCGGCGTTGGTGGGGCATAAGCGTCAGGGAATGCTGTTTAATTTGGACATGACCGGCACAACGTTTGAGAGTGGCATGGCGTTGTTGCAGCGCATGTTGGGGGATTTCAAATGGCAACCATGATTTTGGAAATTCAAACACGCGGTTTGAATCAATACCACCGTTTGGAGCAGTTCCCGGTAACGATTGGGCGGGCGCTGGATAATGATGTGATTCTCTCCGATAACTCGGTGTCGCCCTACCATTTGCGTTTGGAGCAAGACGCTAAGGGGCAGGTATTCGTTCACAATTTGTCGAGTGAAAACGGTACGCGCCTGAATAAGCACCAGCTTGGCTTGCAGCCCGTGCAAGCGCCGATTCCGAGTCAACTATTGTTGGGTAATCGCCGTTTGCGCTTAGCGTCGACTGCGATGCCGGTGGAAACCACACACGTTAGCCGTTGCGGGGGCTTGTTTACGCCTTTTTGTAAGCCGTTGTGGGCAGTGTTGTTGCTGTTGTTGACCGTGGTATCGCTGTTGCTGAACGATTATTTGAATGTGACAACGGCTAAAGATCCGCTGTTTTACATCAGTGGGGTGCTGCCGACCTTGGTGTGGATGCTGTTTGCGACCTTGGTGATTAGTGGCATGACGCGCTTGTTTACACACCGTTGGGAATTTGCCCCTGCCTTGAGTGTGGTGTCATTGTTTAATCTCCTGCCGATGGTATTGGAAGAAATAAGCGGTTGGCTGAGTTATTTTCTGACCTCGGATGCGCCGTTTACCTGGCTCATGACCGGCGTCAGTGGTTTCGTGCTGATACCGGCGTTGTTGTATGCTTATCTGCATTGGGTATTGAGTCAGAAACGTTTGCCTGCTTTGGGTATCGCTTTGATTTTGAGCGCCTTGCCCTTGGGATTACGGGCGATTAGTGTGCTGGATCAAGTAACGCTGGCGAATGAGTTTTCCAGCGAGCCGTATTACCATCAGGGATTGAGTTCGTTGAATATTCACGCGAATCCGCCGCTGTCATTGGAAGCGTATTTGCAGCAAGCCGCAGACGCGCTGCCCTCGCAGTTGGAAGAAGAGTAAGTTTACAAATCCCCAAAGCGGTGCTGGAGCAAGGCCAGTGCCGCGCTACTTGCCGTTTCCGCCCGCAATATCCTTGGCCCTAGCGAGACGGGCATTACCCCTGCTTGCACACAAGTTTCCACTTCTGCATCGGTAAACCCACCTTCGGGGCCAATCAAAAGCGCAATCGGCGTGGGTAAATCTGCGGGTAGAGCGTTAATGCGCGGAAAATCGCCGGGGGCGAGAATCAGCCGCGTACCCACAAAAGGCGTTTCCAGCCAGCGTTCCAGCGTTAACGGTGCTTGCACGGTCGGCATCCGGGTACGCCCCGATTGTTCGCACGCAGCCACGACAATGCCTTCCCAATGCTGCAATTTTTTATCCACTTGCTCTTTGCCGATGCGCACGACGCTACGTTGCGTGATCAACGGCTGGATAGTATTTGCACCGAGTTCCACGGCTTTTTGCAGGGCAAAATCCATTTTGTCGGGCTTGATGACGGCTTGCACGAGGGTGAGGTGGACGGGGGATTCGGTGTCAATCGCGGAAAAGCTGTCGATTAGCACCGAGGCACTACGTTTGCTGACGTTGCTTATCTGTGCGAGGTATTCGCCGCCTTCGCCGTTGAAGAGGATGAGTGGTTCGCCCACGCTTAAGCGCAACACTTGGATGGCGTGGCGAAACGTCGTGTCGGGCAAGACGCATTCCTGCCCGACAGCAACAGGTTGCGGGACGTAAAAACGCGGGACGCGCATTAGTCTGCCAACCCGATGTTTTTCCAAATACTCATGGTCGGTTCAACCCGATTCATGGTGTAGAAATGCAGCCCCGGTGCACCGGTTTCCAGCAAGTTTTCACACAGCAAGCTGATGAATTCCTCACCGAATTGGGTAATCGCCTCCACATCATCGGCATACGTTTCCAGTTGCTTGCGCAACCAGCGCGGAATTTCTGCCCCGCACATATCTGAAAACCGTGCCAGTTGTGAATAATTGGTGATCGGCATAATGCCGGGGACGATGGGGATTTCCACGCCCTTTTTCACGCATTCATCCACGAAATGCCAATACGCATCCGCATTGAAGAAGTATTGGGTAATCGCACTGTTCGCGCCTGCCTGCACCTTGCGCACAAAGTTGTCGATGTCGACTTTGAGGTTCGGGGCTTGCGGGTGCATCTCCGGGTAGGCCGCCACTTCGATATTGAAATGGTCGCCGGTTTCCTTGCGGATAAATTCCACCAGCTCGTTGGCGTAGCGGAATTGCCCCAAATCGCGTGAACCGGACGGCAAATCGCCGCGCAACGCTACAATGTGCTTGATGCCGTTATTGCGGTAGGTATCCAAAATTTCGCGGATTTGTTCGGCACTGGAACCGACGCACGACAAATGCGGCGCGGCTTCAATGCCAGAATCGCGTTGGATTTCTAGCACGGTGTTCAAGGTATTTGCTTGCGTTGAGCCGCCTGCACCGTAAGTGACCGAAAAGAAACGCGGGTTTAATGCCGCTAATTCATTACGTACTGCGCGTAGATTCTCCGCACCCTTGTCGGTTTTGGGCGGGAAAAACTCGAAGCTAAAGATCAGATCATCGTGGTTTACGTGATCGTGTTGATGGTCGTCAGTCATAAACTTTCCGCTCTTGTTCCCCCTCTCCCCTTGAGGGAGAGGGGGCTAGGGGGTGAGGGGTTCTTACACCTTAATAACGGTAATGGTCAGCCTTGTAAGGCCCTTCCACCGCAACGTTAATGTAATCCGCCTGTGTTTGGCTCAAAGTGCTGAGTTGCGCGTTGAGGGTTTTCAACTGCAAGCGAGCCACTTTTTCGTCCAAATGTTTCGGCAGGATGTAAATGCCCAGTGGGTATTTGCCAGAATCGCGTTCTGCCCACAGTTCGATTTGCGCAATGGTTTGGTTCGCAAACGAAGAGGACATGACGTAAGACGGATGACCTGTCGCACAGCCCAAGTTCACCAAACGACCCTTTGCCAGCAGCGTGATGCGCTTGCCGTCAGGGAAGATTACGTGGTCAACTTGTGGTTTGATTTCGTCCCACTCGTACTGTTCCAGTGAGGCTACGTCGATTTCGTTATCGAAGTGACCGATATTGCAAACGATAGCTTCGTTTTTCATCGCTGCCATGTGGTCATGGTTGATGACGTGGAAGTTGCCAGTAGCCGTGACGAAAATGTCTGCTTTGTCAGCAGCGTATTCCATTGTAACGACGCGGTAGCCTTCCATTGCCGCTTGCAGTGCGCAAATTGGGTCGATTTCTGTGACCCAGACTTGTGCAGACAGCGCACGCAATGCTTGGCAAGAACCCTTGCCCACATCGCCGTAGCCACAAACCAATGCCACTTTGCCCGCAATCATTACGTCGGTAGCGCGTTTGATGCTGTCTACCAGTGATTCGCGGCAGCCGTACAGGTTGTCGAATTTAGATTTGGTAACGGAATCGTTGACGTTGATCGCTGGGAATTTCAGCTCGCCACGCGCGTGCATTTGGTACAAGCGATGTACGCCCGTGGTGGTTTCTTCCGTTACGCCACGGATTTCAGCCAAACGGGTGCTGTACCAGTTTGGTGAAGTTTCCAGACGTGCGCGAATTGCCGCGTACAGGAAGGTTTCTTCTTCAGACTCAGGTTTGGCAACCAAACTAGGGTCAACTTCAGCGCGTGCGCCCAAATGCAGCAGCAATGTAGCATCGCCGCCGTCATCCAGAATCATGTTCGCTTGTTCGCCATTCGGCCACTCGAAGATTTTGTGGGTGTAATCCCAGTATTCTTCCAGTGATTCGCCTTTGTACGCGAATACTGGCGTGCCAGTCGCAGCAATCGCCGCCGCTGCGTGGTCTTGCGTGGAGAAGATATTGCAAGAAGCCCAACGCACGTCTGCACCCAGTGCTTTCAGGGTTTCAATCAACACGCCGGTTTGGATGGTCATGTGCAATGAACCCGCAATACGTGCCCCAGCCAATGGCTTGGTTTCAGCGTATTCGTGGCGGATAGACATCAAACCCGGCATTTCGTGTTCAGCGACGTTGAGTTCTTTACGGCCCCAAGCAGCCAAGCCCATATCAGCGACGATATAGTCGTTAAAAGTAGTCATAGTGTAATCTCCTAAATATTTTTACAGGCCAGCAGCAGCGCGTAATGCGTCAGCGCGGTCGGTGCGTTCCCAAGGCAGGTCAAGGTCGTCACGACCGAAGTGACCATAAGCCGCCGTACCGCGATAAATCGGGCGCAGCAAATCCAGCATTTTGGTGATGCCGTAAGGACGCAGGTCGAAGTGTTCGCGTACCAGATTTTCGATCAGGGTTTCATCGACCTTGTTGGTGCCGAAGGTTTCAACCGTGATGGAAGTTGGTTGTGCAACACCGATAGCGTAGGAGACTTGAATTTCGCAACGATCCGCTAAGCCCGCCGCGACGATGTTTTTCGCCACGTAACGGCCTGCATACGCCGCAGAACGGTCAACTTTGGATGGGTCTTTGCCGGAGAATGCGCCGCCGCCGTGACGTGCCATACCGCCGTAAGTGTCCACGATGATTTTACGCCCCGTCAAACCGCAGTCACCCACAGGGCCGCCGATCACGAAGTTGCCGGTTGGGTTGATGTGGAATTTGGTGTTCTTGTGTAGCCATTCTTGTGGCAGGACAGGGAAAATAACGTGTTCCATCACACCCATGCGCAGGTCATCCAAGCTGATGTCTGGGCTGTGTTGGGTGGACAAAACCACTGCGTCGATGGCAACGATTTTGCCTGCTTCGTAACGCACCGTAACTTGGGATTTTGCATCAGGGCGCAGCCAAGGCAATGTGCCGTTTTTGCGCATATCCGCTTGTTGCTTCACCAAACGGTGGGCGTAAGTCAGTGCGGCTGGCATCAACACGTCGGTTTCATTGCTGGCGTAACCGAACATCAAGCCTTGGTCGCCCGCGCCTTGATCTTCTGGCTTGGCACGGTCAACGCCCATCGCGATGTCAGGGGATTGCTTGCCGAGTGCATTGATTACAGCGCAAGTGTGACCGTCGAAACCGATTTCGGAATTGTTGTAGCCGATGTCATTGACCACGCCACGCACGATACCTTCGTAGTCGATTTCCGCAGTGGTAGTGATTTCGCCTGCCAGTACGACCATGCCGGTCTTGGTCAGGGTTTCGCACGCAACCCGCGCATACGGGTCTTTAGCAATGATCGCATCCAAAATGGCATCGGAAATTTGATCCGCCATTTTGTCTGGGTGGCCTTCAGAAACAGATTCGGACGTGAAGAGGTAACTTCTCTCAGTCATTAATGTTCTCCTAAAACTAAAAATTAAATGACTGAGCGCCGTTGGTATGTGCAACCACTATCTGAGCCTGGCGGGTTGTTCCCGTCGCAACGCTCCTCAGATACCGTGGGTTTTTTCAGATGGCTAACTAGCCCAGTTAACATCCGATGGGCGGTATAATAACGAAAAAAATCCGGCGTTGCATCATTCCCTATCGAAGAAAATGATAAAAATTTAACCTAAAGCGAATGTTCTCTATCCAACAAGGGAGAGTTGCCCCTGCTAGAGAAGTTCGACACAATACAAGACGTTATACTGCCTGCATAATAAATACCCAAAAGGCATCATGATTCCCGATTTGAAACTACAGGAGACCCGTCAATGACTACACGCCGCGAGCTGGCTAACGCAATCCGCGTATTGGCTATGGATGCCGTACAAAAAGCAAATTCCGGGCATCCGGGCGCACCGATGGGCATGGCAGACATTGCCGAAGTCCTGTTCAACGATTTCATGTCCCATAACCCACAGAATCCTGCTTGGGCAAACCGTGACCGTTTCGTCATGTCCAACGGGCATGGCTCAATGTTGCCGTATTCTGTGCTGCACCTGACTGGCTACGATCTGTCAATGGACGATCTGAAAGCGTTCCGCCAACTGCATTCCAAAACCCCAGGCCATCCTGAGTATGGCTATGCACCGGGTATTGAAACTACCACAGGCCCACTGGGTCAGGGTATTACCAATGCTGTCGGTATGGCATTGGCTGAAAAAATCCTCGCCGCGCAATTCAACAAGCCGGGTCACACCATTGTTGACCATTACAGCTACGTGTTCTTGGGCGATGGCTGCTTGATGGAAGGTATTTCCCATGAAGCGTGTTCATTTGCTGGCACAATGGGCTTGGGCAAACTGATTTGCTTCTATGACGACAACAATATCTCTATCGACGGCGAAGTCGATGGCTGGTTCACGGACGATACTCCGAAACGTTTTGAAGCTTACGGTTGGCACGTCCTGAGCATTGACGGTCACGATCCTGAGGCAATCAAAGCAGCAACCGAAGCAGCGAAAGCAGAAACCGGCAAGCCTTCCATGATTTGCTGCAAAACCACCATCGGTTTTGGTTCACCGAACAAAGCCGGTTCACACGATTGCCACGGCGCACCACTGGGTGATGCTGAAATCGCGTTGACTCGCCAAGCATTGGGTTGGACTAACGCTGAACCGTTTGCGATTCCTGACAATGTTTACGCAGGTTGGGATGCTAAAGCCAAGGGTGCAGCGGCTGAAGAAGCATGGAACGGTACGTTTGCAGCTTATGCAGCGGCTTACCCGGCAGAAGCGGCTGAATTTAAGCGTCGCATGGCTGGCGAATTGCCTGCTAATTGGGCTGAAGCATCTGCGGCAGCGATTGCAGCGATTGATGCAAAAGCTGAATCACCTGCAACGCGCGTGGCTTCCAAAAATGCACTGGATGCGTTTGCACCGTTGCTGCCTGAATTCCTCGGCGGCTCGGCTGACTTAACGCCTTCCAACAACACCTTCAACAAGTCCAGCAAGCACATCAGTGCAGGTCACGGCAAAGCGCAAGATTTCAGCGGCAACTACCTGTCTTACGGTGTGCGCGAATTCGGTATGAGCGCCATCATGAACGGTATGGCACTGCACGGCGGTTTGCTGCCATACGGCGCAACCTTCCTGATGTTCTCCGAATACGCGCGTAATGCGCTGCGCATGGCGGCTTTGATGAAAATTCAAAGCATCTTTGTTTACACCCACGACTCCATCGGTCTGGGCGAAGACGGCCCAACGCATCAGCCGGTTGAGCAAATTCCAACGCTGCGCATGATCCCACGTATGTCCGTTTGGCGTGCCTGTGACGCGGTAGAAACTGCCGTTTCTTGGAAACACGCCATCGAATACAAAGGCCCAAGCACCTTGATCTTCTCGCGCCAAAACCTGAAGCATCAGGTACGTGATGCAGCGACGATTGCTAACATCGCTAAAGGCGGCTACGTGTTGAAAGACACCGACGGCACACCTGACGTGATCGTGATTGCTACCGGTTCTGAAGTCGAATTGGCAATGCAAGCAGCGGCTAAATCTGATAAAAAAGTGCGCGTGGTTTCCATGCCTTCTTGCGACGTGTTCGATGCGCAAGATGCAGCGTACAAAGAATCCGTATTGCCAGCAGCCGTTACCGCCCGCGTTGCCGTTGAAGCAGCCATCGGTGATGCTTGGTACAAGTACGTGGGTCTGAACGGCAAGGTCATTTGCATGACCACGTTCGGCGAATCTGCACCGGCGGATCAGTTGTTCAAGCAGTTTGGCTTCACGGTTGACAACGTTTTGAACGCTATCAATAGCGTCGCGTAAGCACTATTACACCCGGCGGCTTTTCTGAGGAGAAGAGCCGCCAACCATTTTATCTGAATGATTTTAGAGGAGCTTTCCATGACAATTAAAGTTGGTATCAATGGTTTTGGCCGTATCGGTCGTATGGCTTTCCGCGCTATTGCAAAAGATTTCCCCGGTATCGAAGTAGTCGGTATCAATGACCTGCTCGCCCCTGATTACCTTGCATACATGCTGAAATACGACTCCGTACACGGTCGTTTCGGTGGTGATGTTGCGGTTGACGGCAGCAACTTGGTCGTAAACGGCAAAACAGTACGCCTGACTGCTGAACGCGATCCAGCTAACCTGAAGTGGAGCGACATCGGCGTAGACATCGTGCTGGAATGCACCGGCTTCTTCCTTGACGACGCTGGCTGCCAAAAGCACATCGAAGCGGGCGCGAAGAAAGTGGTCATGTCTGCTCCTTCCAAAGACAGCACCCCAATGTTCGTTTACGGCGTAAACCACACCACTTACGCAGGTCAAGCGATCATTTCTGCGGCTTCTTGCACCACTAACTGCTTGGCTCCAGTAGCGAAAGTCCTGAACGACAACTGGGGAATCAAGCGTGGTTTGATGACTACCGTTCATGCTGCAACTGCTACTCAGAAAACCGTTGACGGCCCTTCCATGAAGGACTGGCGCGGTGGCCGTGGTATTTTGGAAAACATCATTCCATCATCCACCGGTGCTGCAAAAGCGGTTGGCGTAGTACTGCCAGAGCTGAAAGGCAAACTGACTGGTATGGCGTTCCGCGTGCCTACTTCTGACGTTTCCGTGGTTGACCTGACGGTTGAGCTGAACAAAGAAGCAACTTACGCTGAAATCTGTGCAGCGATGAAAGCAGCGGCTACCACTGGCGACATGAGCAAGACGTTGGGCTACACCGACGAGAAAGTGGTTTCCACTGACTTCCGTGGCGTTGGCTTCTCTTCCATTTTCGATGCTGAAGCCGGTATCGCGTTGGATGGCACATTCGTGAAAGTCGTGGCTTGGTACGACAACGAATACGGCTACACCGCGAACATGCTGCGTTTCGTTGAGCACGTCGCCGCGAACTAAGGTTCAAGAGGTGGGCGGGGAATCCCTCGCCCTCCTTCCCAGATCCGTCACATAAATCATCCCGCGCTTTATTTGACTGATTTGATTTCTGCAAGGAGTTCCACCACATGGCTTTCATCAAAATGACCGATCTGGATCTGAAGGGCAAACGTGTTCTGATCCGTTCCGACCTGAATGTTCCTGTCAAAGACGGCAAAGTCACTTCCGACGCACGCATTACCGCATCAATGGCGACCATCAAGTTCGCAATGGATGCGGGTGCAAAAGTGATGGTGACGTCTCACTTGGGTCGTCCGACCGAAGGCGAGTGGTCTGAAGCGGTTTCCCTGAAGCCGGTTGCTGACAATATTGCAGCGCGTTTGGGTTCAGATGTGCGCTTGATTAAGGATTGGGTTGACGGTGGTTTTGACGTGGCTGACGGCGAATTGGTCGTGCTGGAAAACTGCCGCGTGAATAAAGGCGAAAAGAAAAACGTTGAAGAAACCGCCAAGAAATACGCTGCCCTGTGTGACGTATTCGTGATGGATGCGTTTGGTACGGCGCACCGTGCCGAAGCTTCAACTTACGGCGTAGGCATGTTTGCCCCAGTCGCAGCCGCTGGCATGTTGCTGACTGAAGAACTGCTGGCGTTGGATAAAGCACTGGCAAACCCAGCTCGCCCAATGGTGGCTATCGTTGGTGGCTCTAAAGTTTCCACCAAACTGACTGTGTTGGAAGCCTTGTCTGAGAAGTGCGAACAGTTGGTTGTCGGCGGTGGTATTGCCAACACCTTCTTGAAAGCCACAGGCCACAACGTCGGTAAGTCGTTGTGTGAAGATGATTTGGTTGACACCGCCAATGCGCTGATTACCAAAATGACTGCTCGCGGCGCAATCATCCCCATCGCGGTTGACGTGGTGTGTGGCAAGAAATTCGACGCTAACGAACCAGCGGTTCTGAAAGACGCGAAAGACGTAGCAGACGACGACATGATTTTCGACATCGGCCCTAAGTCTGCACAAGAACTGGTCGATATTATCATGAACGCTGGCACGGTCGTCTGGAATGGCCCAGTCGGTGTATTCGAGTTCGACCAATTCGGCGAAGGCACGAAAGCCATTTCAATGGCAATGGCTGAAACCAAAGCGTTCACATTGGCAGGCGGCGGCGACACTATCGCAGCGATCCAGAAGTACGACATTTACGACAAAATCTCCTACATCTCCACTGCGGGCGGTGCTTTCCTCGAATACCTCGAAGGCAAAGTCCTCCCAGCGGTTGCCATGTTGGAAGAACGCGCTAAGGGTTAATAACCCTTCCGTAGGGGGTGAAAAATATTTCACCCCTACAATCCCACACAATTGACATAAAACAAGCATAAACTAAGCACTTTACAGCACACAGTTAATAGGTAATCCATTGAGAAGGACAAAAATTGTAGCGACTATGGGGCCTGCTACCGATACGCCGGAAGCAATCGAAGCGATTATTCGGGCGGGTGTGGACGTGGTGCGGATGAATTTCTCACACGGTACACACGCAGAACACGCGGCGCGTGCGGCTTTGGTGCGTGAATTAGCGCACAAAGCGGGACGTATCGTCGGTATTCTCGGCGACTTGCAAGGCCCTAAATTACGCATTTCACGTTTCCAAGATGGCAAAATTACCCTGAAAGCGGGCGATGCCTTCATTTTGGATGCCGATCTTGCCAGCGATGCCGGAACGCAAGAGCGCGTTGGCCTCGGTTACAAGGAGCTGGTCAATGACGTGAGTGCCGGAGACGAACTTTGGTTGGATGACGGGCGCATTGTGTTGGAAATCGTCGAGGTGAGGGGGCAGGAAATCCATACCCGCGCCATCAACGGCGGTATTTTATCCAACAACAAGGGCTTGAATCGGCGCGGCGGTGGCTTGAGTGCGGAAGCCTTGACCGACAAAGACCGGGAAGACATTGCTGCTGCTGCCAGCATTGGCGTGGATTTCCTCGCTGTGTCATTCCCGCGCTCGGCTGATGATATTCACGAAGCCCGCCGTTTGGCATTAGACGCTGGTTGCAAAGCCGCTATTGTTGCCAAAATGGAACGGGCTGAAACCATGCAGGAAGCGATTCGCGACGAAATCATTCTGGCATCCGACGTGATTATGATTGCTCGCGGCGATTTAGGCGTGGAAATCGGCGATGCGAAGTTGCCACAGGCGCAGAAATGCTTGATCAGCCGCGCGCGTACCCTGAACCGTGCGGTGATTACCGCGACGCAAATGATGGAAACCATGACCGAAAACCCGATCCCGACGCGGGCGGAAGTCTTCGACGTGGCAAACGCTGTCATGGATGGCACGGATGCAGTGATGTTATCGGGCGAAACCGCGACCGGCAAACACCCTGCACTGGTCGTGAAAACGATGGCTGCGATTTGCAAAGAAGCGGAAAATTCCAACGAAAATCGCCGTTCTGGGCATCGTATGGAAGACCGTTTTGAGCGTATCGACGAAGGCATTGCGATGGCAACCATGTACACCGCCAACCACATGGGAGTACGGGCGATTGCTACTTTGACCGAATCCGGTGCAACCCCATTGTGGATGTCGCGGATTCGTTCCGGTATCCCAATTTACGCGCTGACCTCCAGTGATGAAGCAGCACGGCGGGTGAGCATGTATCGCGGGGTTTATCCGGTGAAATTGCATGAACCGTTGAAAGACCCGAAAATAGCTAACCGTCAAGCGGTTGAATTAATGATTGAAGAAGGCATCGTGGAAAATGGTGATCTGGTCATTATCACCAAAGGCGACCTGATGGGTACGAAAGGCGGCACCAATCAGCTCAAGATTCTGCGTGTCGGCGAACACCAGAACGGCTAAGGCAGAACACATTAACAGTTTACATAACATTTTGAGGAGAACAACATGGCTTTGATTTCTTTGCGTCAATTACTGGATCACGCGGCTGAAAACGGCTACGGGATGCCAGCGTTCAACGTCAACAACATGGAGCAAATCCACGCCATCATGCAAGCGGCTGATGCGTGCAACTCCCCTGTTATCCTGCAAGGTTCTGCCGGTGCGCGTTCTTACGCAGGCGAACCGTTCCTGCGTCATTTGGTACTGGCAGCGGTCGAAATGTACCCGCACATCCCAGTGGTTATGCACCAAGACCACGGCTCTGAGCCAGCGGTTTGCTTCCGTTCTATCCAGTCCGGCTTCTCATCCGTGATGATGGATGGCTCGTTGATGGCGGATGCGAAAACCCCATCCAGCTACGAATACAACGTTGAAACCACTCGCAAAGTGGTTGAGCTGGCTCATGCTTGCGGCGTTTCTGTCGAAGGCGAACTGGGTTGCTTGGGTTCACTCGAAACCGGCATGATGGGCGAAGAAGACGGTCACGGTGCAGAAGGCGTGTTGGATCATTCCCAACTGCTGACTGACCCAGAAGAAGCGGCTGACTTTGTGCGCAAGACCGGCGTTGACGCGCTGGCCATTGCGATTGGTACGTCTCATGGTGCATACAAGTTCACTAAGAAGCCTACCGGCAATGTATTGCGTATCGACCGTGTGAAAGAAATCCACGCTCGCATCCCGACCGTTCACTTGGTTATGCACGGCTCTTCTTCTGTACCCGAAGATTGGCTCGCGATCATCAACAACTACGGCGGCGACATGGGTCAAACCTACGGCGTGCCGGTTTCTGAAATCGTTGAAGGCATCAAGCACGGCGTGCGTAAGGTCAATATCGACACTGACTTGCGTATGGCATCCACTGGTGCAATCCGTAAGCATTTGGCTGAAAACACCGCTAACTTTGACCCACGCAAATTCCTGAAAGAAGCCACTAAAGCGATGTCAGGCATCTGCAAAGACCGCTTTGAAGCGTTTGGTTGTGCCGGTCAAGCCAGCAAAATCAAACCGGTTTCACTGGAAGTCATGTTCGGTGAATACAAAGCTGGCAAGCTCGACCCGAAAGTGTCGTAAACCAGCCAATGTAAAGATGCAAGATTTTGCGTCTCTACGGCAAGCGCCTGCATAGCGCGTAAAAAAGGGAGCTTCGGCTCCCTTTTTGTTTGAGGTAGCCAACCGAATGGTTTCTACGATAGAGTATCGGTGAATTTTCCAAATTAAAAAAACGATCAAACAAGATAAAAAGGAGGAGTAACCCATGATAAACATAATTTTTTCCAAGACCCCCAAAGGTTTCGAGGAAGTTCAAACCAAAGCGAATGGTTTATCCAGAGTAGAGCGCTCGGTATTGATTTATGTGGACGGCAAACGCCGCTTTGAAGAGCTGAAAACCTTGCCGCGTGTTGATGATTTGAGCGGTATTCTACGCTTTTTGGAAACGGGCGGTTACATTGCACCTGTCAATAATTCACCCACGAATATTGCAACCCCATCTGCTGCTAAACAAATCTCTGATGCAGACTTTCGTCTTTTTCGTGAGTTACCAGCAACCTTTGAGCCTGCCAAGTTCAGTATGGCCAAGAACTTTATGATGAATAGCCTAAATGCTTTTAAGGGAGCTTATGGCGCAACCCATTTGGTGCGAAATATTGAGCGTTGCCAAACGCACGTCGAATTGCGTGCTTTGTTTGAAGCGTGGCATGAAGAAATTGCCAATACCCAGCAAGGGCAAAAACAGGGTAAAGATTTACGCGAAAAGCTACTGGCGGTCATTTGAAGCACCAAACGCCGCCAATCTCTGTTAACTAAACGGATAGTCGGTATACCCCACCGCGAAATCTGGATTGCCCATTGGGTAGAATGTATCAAAGTTGGGCGGATTCAACGGCAAATTTTCCTGCAAACGGCGTGGTAAATCGGGGTTAGCAATAAACTTCTGACCAAACGCCACCGCATCGGCATTGCCTGCTGCTAGTATCTGTTGCGCCGTTTGCGCATCGAAGTTTTCGTTAGTGATGAAAAATCCCCCGAAGGCTTGTTTCATCGCGGGGCTAATGCTGTCAGCGCCCACGGCTTCGCGGGTGAAAATAAACGCGATGTGGCGTTTGCCTAGAGCTTGCGCCACGTAGGTGAACGTTTCTAGCGGGTTAGAATCGCCCATCGTGTGCGCATCGCAACGCGGTGCAAGGTGCACGCCGACCCGTGCAGCACCCCACACCTCAATCACGGCATCGGTCACTTCGAGCAGCAAACGCGCCCGATTTTCCAGCGTTACACCGTAAGCATCGGTGCGTTGATTGGTGCTGTCTTGCAGGAATTGGTCGAGTAAATAGCCATTCGCCCCGTGGATTTCCACCCCGTCAAAGCCTGCCAGTTTCGCGTTTTCTGCCCCCAAACGGTAAGCGCTGACAATGCCCGGAATTTCATGCGTTTCCAAAGCGCGTGGCACTTCGTAGGTTTTTTCGGGGCGCACTAAACTCACATGGCCTTGCGCTGCAATCGCGCTGGGGGCAACGGGCAGCTCGCCATTCAAATAGCTGGAATCAGAAATGCGCCCAACGTGCCACAGTTGCAGGAAAATTAGCCCGCCCACTTGATGCACTGCATCGGTGATGAGTTTCCAGCCTGCGACTTGTTCTTGTGACCAAATCCCCGGCGTATCAGGGTAGCCCACGCCCATTGGCGTCACGGAGGTGGCTTCGGTTAAAATTAAGCCTGCGCTGGCACGTTGTTGGTAATACTGTGCCATGAGTGCATTCGGCACACGTCCGCTACTGGCACGGCAACGGGTCAGCGGTGCCATAATAATGCGGTTGCGCAAGGTAAGATCGCCCAGTTGAGCGGAGTCGAATAAAGTGGTCATTGCAATCTGTTCCTGCTAGAGGTGGTTATTTGAATACCACGGTTTTATTGCCATCCATAAACACGCGCCGCTCAATGTGTAAGCGCACGGCTTTGGCGAGAGCACTGTTTTCGAGGTCGCGCCCCAATGCAGCGAGGTCTTCGGGTTGGTAGGTGTGGTCGACGCGCTCTACCGATTGCTCGATGATCGGACCTTCATCCAAATCGGAGGTAACGTAATGCGCGGTCGCCCCAATCAGTTTCACCCCACGGTCGTAGGCTTGGTGGTAAGGGCGTGCGCCTTTGAATCCGGGCAGGAATGAATGGTGAATATTGATGCACATACCCGCCAATTTCCGGCACGTGTCGTCCGAAAGGATTTGCATGTAACGCGCCAGCACCACCAATTCGGCTTGGGCGTCGGCAACAATTTCCAACATTCGCGCTTCTTGTTCGGCTTTATTGGTTTTGTCGACAGGCAGGCATACAAAGCGGATGCCTTCACGTTCTACTAATGAGCGCAAATCCATGTGATTGGAAACCACGCAGACGACGTTCATATTCAAATCGCCTTTGTTCTTGCGGTACAGCAAATCCACCAAACAATGATCCGCTTTGGAGACCATGAGCACCACGCGGGTGGCGCGGGTGGCATTGGTGATGCCCCAGTGCATCGCAAAATTTCCGGCAATCACCGCAAATTGCTGGCGCAGCGTGTCAAGCGCAGGCGATAACTGGCTATCGCGGCGGAACATAATCCGGCAGAAAAATTTCTGGGTCATCTCGTCATCGTATTGCGCCATTTCGGTAATGTAGCATTGGGATTCCGCTAAAAAGCCGGTGACAGCAGCGACGATCCCGGTTTTGGCGGGGCAGGTGACGGTAAGAATGTAGTTGGCTTCGGTTGTCATAACTTATTAATTTTTTTGGTAAAGCAAATCCCAAACGCCATGTCCTAATTTTAACCCACGGTTTTCAAATTTGGTTAGTGGACGCGTGTCTGGGCGGGGTGAATAGGGTGGTTCAGACGCAAGATTAACGAAGTCCGGGCTGGTTTGCATAACCTCAGCCATGTATTCGGCGTAGTTTTCCCAATCAGTGGCCATGTGGAACACGCCACCGGTTTGCAAGCGCGAGGCTAATAGGCTCACAAACGGTAATTGCAGGATACGGCGTTTGTGGTGCTTTTTCTTGTGCCAAGGGTCAGGAAAAAACAATTGCACCCGATCCAGTGAATGGGCGGGGATGCGTTGTTTCAGGATTTCGACCGCATCGGTATTCATCACCCGCACATTTTGCAAACCCTGATCGCCGATCAGTTTGAGCAAATGCCCGACACCGGGGGTATGCACTTCAATGCCGATGAAATCACGTTCCGGCGCGGCGGCTGCCATTTGCGCGAGGGAATCACCATTGCCGAAGCCGATTTCTAGCGTTACCGGGGCAACGCGCCCGAATAGGCTGGGGAAGTCGAGCGGCGTGTCACTGGGTTCGATGCCGAAAACCGGCCACAGGTTCGTTAATGCTTCTTCCTGCGCCTTGGTGACGCGACCTTGACGCAAGACGAAACTCTTAATGGCGCGATGCGGTGCTGTTGTTGTATCCATGACTCTGCCAGTGTTTAGAAGAACGTGCCTTCCAGCGGTGAGGAGGCAGAAGCGTAACGTTTACGTGGCATCCGCCCTGCAAGGAAGGCTTCACGCCCCGCTTCAATGGCTTTTTTCATGGCAGACGCCATTAGCACGGGGTTTTTCGCGCCCGCAATGGCGGTATTCATTAACACGCCGTCACAGCCCATTTCCATCGCAATCGCCGCATCTGAAGCCGTGCCTACGCCCGCATCCACAATGATTGGAACCTTAGCGTTTTCAATGATTTCGAGAATGTTGTAAGGGTTGCGAATGCCCAAGCCTGAGCCAATCGGTGCTGCCAGCGGCATGACAGCCACGCAGCCGATTTCTTCCAATTGACGCGCAATCAAGGGGTCGTCGCTGGTGTATACCATGACATCAAAGCCATCTTTTACCAGAATTTCAGCCGCTTTCAGGGTTTGAATCGTGTCAGGGTAGAGGGTTTTGGCATCGCCCAGCACTTCGAGTTTGACCAGCTTGTGACCATCCAGCAATTCACGCGCTAGGCGGCAAGTGCGCACCGCATCATCCACGTTGTAACAGCCTGCGGTATTCGGCAGCAGGGTGTATTTATCCAAGGAAATCACATCCAGCAGATTGGGTTCGTCTTTGTTCTGACCGATGTTGGTGCGGCGAATCGCGACGGTAATAATTTGCGCACCGCTGGCTTCGGTGGCGGCTTGGGTTTCTGCTAAGTCTTTGTATTTGCCAGTGCCAACCAACAGACGGGATGAATAGACCTTGCCTGCAATGGTGAGGGTGTCGTGTTGCATGATGAATTCCTTATTGTATTAACCGCCACCGATGGCGTGGACGATTTCAACCGTATCATGGGGTTGCAGTACCAAGCTGTCAAATTGGCTACGCGGTATCAGTGTTTGATTGATTTCGAGGGCGAGGCGTTTGCCTTGTAAGTCTAAAATCACCAACAACTGCGCTGCTGTCGTGCCTTCCGCCACGAGGTGCGGTGTGCCATTCACGAGTATTTCCATGCTTAGTAAGCTCCCACTGGGCGGTGGCCTTTGGGAAGTTCTTCCAGCAATAAGGATTTGCCTTTCATGCCATCCGGTTTGGGCAGCCCCATTAAGTGCAATACCGTCGGCGCAAGATTGCTCAAGCCGCCTTCAGTCGATAGCCGCCAGTTGGATTTGTCCATAATCAGGCAGGGCACGGGGTAAACGGTGTGCTGGGTATTGGGTTCGCCGGTCAGCGGGTCAATATATTCGTCGCAGTTACCGTGGTCAGCCGTCAAAATCACCGAGTAATCGTGAGCAACCGCGCTGTCTAACAAACGCCCAACTTCACGATCCATCGCTTCCACCGCTTTAATCACCGCACCGGGAACGGCGGTGTGCCCTACCATGTCACCATTGGCAAAATTCACCACGATGAAGCAATATTTGTCCTGCTCAATCGCACTGATAATGGTGTCAGCGACTTCTTTCGCGCTCATTTCCGGCTGATCGTCGTAAGTTTCTACCTTAGGCGAGGGGATGACGATACGGTCTTCGCCCGCGTAAGTGCGTTCGCGCCCGCCGTTGAAGAAGAAGGTGACGTGGGCGTACTTTTCGGTTTCCGCACAATGCAGTTGTTTCAAGCCCGCTAAGCTAATGGTTTGCGCCAAGTTGGTGGCGGGGCGTTCCGGTGAAAAAATCACCGGGGCAAGCAGGCGTTTGTCGTATTCCGTCATGGTGGTGAGCGAGACTGGCTCGAAATCACCCCGGTCAAAATCGGCAAAGTCCGGGTCAGCCAAGGCTTTCGCGGTTTGGCGGGGGCGGTCATTGCGGAAGTTGAAAAACAGCACGGTGTCATTGCTTTGGATTAACTCAGCACCCGGCATAATGCGCGGTTTGATGAATTCGTCGGTTTCCCCAGCGGCATACGCATCATCCACCGCTTGCAAGGCGCTGCTGGCGGGTGTGCCGATGCCGCGTACCATCGCGTCCCACGCGAGTTTGGTGCGTTCCCAGCGGTTATCCCGATCCATCGCGTAAAAACGCCCGGTGACAGTGGCAATTTCACCGCCCGTCATTTCCATCACCCGTTGAATTTGCTGGATAAATTGCTTGGCAATTTTAGGTGCGGTGTCACGCCCGTCGGTAATGACATGCAACACCGGCTTCACATCGTGTTCCATGCACGCTTTCAGCAAGGCGATAATGTGTGTCGTGTGGCTGTGTACGCCGCCGTCTGACACTAAACCGAGTAAATGCAGCGGGCGGTTGTCGGCTTTGGCGTTTTCCAGTGCATTCAACAGGGAATGGTTTTTGTAGAAACTGCCGTCTTCAATCGCATCTTCAATACGCACCAAGTCCTGACGCAACACCGTGCCACAGCCAATGGTCATGTGCCCAACTTCCGAGTTGCCCATTTGCCCATCCGGTAGCCCGACTGCCCGCCCGGAGGCTTGCAGGGTGGTGTGCGGGTAGCTGCCGAAATAGCGGTCAAAATTGGGCGTGTCGGCTTCGTGTACCGCGTTAAAGCGTTTGCTAGGGTTAACGCCTACACCATCCAAAATCACCAGAATGGTTTTGCGGCGCGGCACGTTGGGGTGTTTTGATTTCATGGCTTGTTCCCATCTTCTTGTTTACGGAAGTTGTCTTCCATGCGCTTGAATTCTTCATCCATGCGTTCCAGTTCCGCTTCCATTTCTTCGTCGGTCAAGGGGCGAAATTCGTCATCATCCGTGGATTGTACTGGCACGGTTTCCTCGAAAATGTATTGGTCATTTTCCCAAGCAGTCGTCGCTGCTGCTGCCGCTGCCCCGGTTGCTGTTGCGGTGGTAGCGGGCGCTGCCGGTGGTTTAATTTCACGCTGGTATTCGAGTTTCTCGCGAGCTTCTCTTTCCGCACTCGCTTTCTCTACGTGTTGGTCAAACAGGCGGCTGGCAAGCAAACCCACTTCAAACAGTAACCACATGGGTACGGCTAACATTACCTGTGATAATACATCCGGTGGCGTTAAAAACATGCCGACGATAAAGGCAATAACGATCACGTAAGGACGTGATTGTTCAAGTGTTTCACGACTGGCAATGCCGGTGGTGATTAATAAGATAGTCGCAACTGGCATTTCAAAGCCAATGCCGAATGCCATGAACATCATCATCACGAAATCAAGGTATTCGGCAATATCCGGGGTGACATCGACATTGGAAGGGGCGAAGCCCGGCAAGATGCTAAACATCATTGGCAGCACTAAGAAATAGGCAAATGCCATGCCGACATAAAACAGTGCCACGCTGGAGAGTAATAGTGGTGTGACAATTTTCTTTTCGTGCTGGTACAAACCGGGGGCAATAAATCCCCATACTTGATACAACACATAAGGTAACGCCAAGACAAACGCGACCATCATGGCGAGCTTGTAAGGGATAAAGAAGGGTGAAGCCACCCCAACCGCAATCAGTTTTTGACCTTCTGGTAAATGCCGCACCAGTGGGTCAGAGAGCAGGTTATACAAATCCTGTGCGAACGGCATGAGGATCAAAAACACAATGCCAATCGCCAGCACCATGCGCAATAAGCGGTCACGCAACTCCACGAGGTGTTGCAAGAAACCGAGTTCCTCACCTTCCGGCGCGGACGTATTAGCTTTTTTCGTCATGGGGCTTGGTGGCGTCTTCGATACTGTGGCGAACGTCTTGCGTATTTTGTTGCATCAAATTGCGCAATTCGCGGATTTCCTCTTCCTGACGGCTGAGCATTCCACGCATTTCTTCCGTGCGTAATTCACGCTCAATATCAGTGCGCGTGGTCGCAATGAAAGCACGCGCTTTGCCCAGCAAGCGTCCGGCTTTACGGGCAAGCCCGGGCAGGCGCTCAGGGCCAATCACCAGCAGGGCAATGACACCCACTACCAGCATTTCGAGGAAACTGGATTCAAACATGGCTTGCGTTACCTGTTAGGTGCTTAAACCTTGTCTTTTTCTTTGGCTTCCGTGTCAATCACGCGCCCACCGGGAATGTTTTGCGGTGGTTGTTGCGAGACTTGTTCAGAGGTTTCTTCCTGTCCGTCTTTCATGGACTTTTTGAAGTTTTTGAAGGTTTCACCGAGGTCACTGCCCATATTGCGCAGGCGTTTAGTGCCAAACAATAACAGAATAATGACCAGAATCAGTAACAATGACCAAGGGCTGATGCCACCTAAACCCATTTCGTTTCTCCTTAAAGTTAATGTGTGCGGCTGGCTTTTTCGACCAGACCGGAGACGCCAGAGCGCCGGGCTAATTCTGCCAGCACCGCATCGGGGTGTAAGCCCTGTTGTGCCAGTAATACCAGTGTATGAAACCATAAATCCGCGATTTCATACACAATTTTATCTTTCTCACCGTCTTTTGCCGCCATGACGGTTTCGGTGGCTTCTTCGCCGATCTTTTTGAGGATCGCATCCAACCCTTTGGCGTAGAGTTTGGCAACATAAGAACTGTCTGGCGCAGCCTGTTTACGGCTTTCCAGCACCTCGGCAAGTTGTGCAAGTACGTTATCATTCATCATGGGGCTGGAGTATACCTAATTCAATTGGTGTGCGGCGACTGGTGAAGCGGTTTCGGTAATGTTTGGTAACAAAGCGGTCATTTTCCAGTCGGATTGTTGCGCCGCATCGTCCAATAATTTGCACAGCAAGTGCAACAGCTCGTTGCTCAAGTTGAGATCGACACCTTTGTCATGGTTGTCTTTGAAGGCAATTTGCAACGCGCCGTTCTCTTTGTGCCGAAAGCCTGCTTTCACTACCAGCAACGGGTTTGTGCCCAGCGGCAAATGATCGGCGTCGCGAAACGGGTTGTTGAACGCGGCTTTGCTTTGCGCCCGTTCGTGTTCAAACGCGACAATCGCTTGGCGGGAACTGTAATCGCTGTGCTGTTTGACCGCAGGCGATGACATTAAGGCATCCTGCAACACCGGCCAGAGACGCATGAGAAAGCGCCGCGTTAGCCAGAAGCGAAATTCTTCACTTGCCACGGTATTGATGCGCATCAGAATGCGATCTTCTTCCTGAATATAGCGAATTTGGATTTGCGCCGGTGCTGCTGCCATCAGATTCACAGCCTCATCTCAATGCCTTGGGCTGCCATGTAGCGTTTGGCATCGCCCACGGTGTATTCCCCAAAGTGGAAAATACTCGCGGCAAGCACCGCATCCGCCCCGCCTTTGAGTACGCCATCGGCTAAATGCTGCAAATTACCCACGCCGCCGGAAGCGATCAGCGGAATACCTACGCGGTCAGTAATTGCACGGGTTAAGCCGAGGTCAAAACCAACTTTCGTGCCATCGCGATCCATGCTCGTGACCAGCAATTCACCCGCGCCGTATTGCGCCATTTTTTCTGCCCATGCCACTGCATCAATGCCGGTGCGGTTGCGCCCGCCGTGGGTGAAGACTTCCCAGCGATCCGGTTTGCCCGGTTCATTGACGCGCTTGGCATCAATCGCGACCACGATGCATTGCGAGCCGAAATAGTCGGTGCATTCGCGTACCAAATCGGGGTTGGTAATCGCGGCGGTGTTAATCCCGACTTTATCCGCCCCGGCATTCAACATGCGGCGCACGTCTTCGGGTTTGCGGATACCGCCGCCGACTGTGAGCGGAATGAAAACCTGGGAGGCAACAGCTTCCACCATGTGCACGATGGTATCGCGGTTGTCGGAACTGGCGGTGATGTCGAGGAAGGTAATTTCGTCCGCGCCTTCGCGGTTGTAACGGGCGGCGATTTCCACCGGGTCGCCCGCGTCACGAATGTCGACGAAGTTCACGCCTTTGACAACGCGACCGTTGTTCACGTCAAGGCAGGGGATAATGCGTTTGGCGAGTCCCATTATTTCTTTTCCACAAAAAGCGTAAAGTCGGTATTGCTGGCATTGAATAGCGGCAATGTATTGGTTTTGGCTGGTGTATTCACAAAGTCTCCCATGCGTTTTGTGCCATTCGCGAAGCGGTGCAAGATGGTTTTGATGGCTTCATCGCTGCGGTCAATGCCAATCCATTGCCGGTTCAGGCTGGCAGCGGCGGCGAGTGTTGTACCAGAACCGGCATAACAATCGAGTACCCAGTCACCGGGGTTAGAGGATGCTTCAATAATCCGCTCCAGCATAGCAAGGTTTTTTTCGGTTGGATAACCGGTAATCTGGATATTCTGATTGTGGGCATCTTTCATGTCCAGCCAGATGTCTTGCACGGGGATACCGGCACTGTTTTCTAAGTAAACTTTACGGCGTGGGTTGCCCGTTGGCGACCAGTAAATTTCACCGCGTGCATCCATTTCATCCAGTTTATCGGGGGTGTATTGCCAGTGCTTGCCGGGAGGCGGCGGCATACCGCGCCATAATTTGCCGGTTTCACCGTTGCGCACACCGGGTGCGTGAACAGGGACTTTTTTATAACGCCGTCCCCGTTCATCGCTACACGGGTATTCTTTGAGAATGCGGGCTTCATCCCACGGTTCTAAGGCACGATTCCATACATACTGGTCGGTTTTGGTATAGAACAGAATGTAATCGGCGGTTGTGCCGTAGGTTTTGCGTGTGTAGTTTTTAGGGTTACATTTTTTGCGGGTAATGCAGTTACGGAACTGTTGTTCACCAAATATTTCGTCCAGAATCAAGCGCATATGGAAGACCATGCGACTATCCAAATGTAAGTACAATGAGCCATCATCTGCCAATAAGCGATGAATGAGAATCAGGCGTTCACGCAATGCTTCCACAAAAGTAGTGCCTGTTAGATGGTCATCGTAAGCGTGTTGTTGTTGGCGTGATTCAAATGCCGAATCCGTGGCAAAGGGTGGGTCGATATACACTAAACGGATTTTTCCCGCCAGTGCGGGGTCATGAGCCAATGCTGCCAATGCCCCTAAATTGTCAGCATGGTATAGGCGATTATCTCCCCCGCAATACTCACGGCTGGTTTGATAATGGCCTGCGGGTGTCGCAAGAATCTCAATGGGATGTTTTTTTCCAGCATATTCGAGGCGAAAGCCACCGGGTAGGCTCTCTCCCGTTTGGCGTGGTTGCAGTGGGTACAAGCGTTTCGGAATACCAACAGCCATCTCAGCTCCTCAACCATGCAGCGGTGATACGTTCAGGGATCATGCGTAAAGTGACTACTTTTACCCGCCCCGTCCACCGGGTTTCCAGATAAGCGTAGTCGCGCCACATGGAGCCTAGCAGTAATCCGGGGCCATCGTTGACGTACACAATTTTGATATGTGACATACCATGAGCATCAGCGTAGCTGATAATTTCTTGTGCCACTTCACGGTACTGCCCGGTGCGGTCGTCTTCTTGTGCGCCCCCTCGATCAGAATCATAACGTGCCAAACCAATCGCGAGAATGCGCAGCCCTTCACTAATGACAAAATCCACCGGGCGATCCGGTTTGGGATAATCATCAAAAATGCTGCCTAGCAACACGTCTTTGCCAGCACGTTCCGGGCCAATCAAAGTGCAATCGGGGTGTTGGCTACGCAGTAAATCGAATGCCCGCTCAGTGAGGTCGTAACCTTTTTTGCCTCGGTCTTTGTATTCCCATAGCAAGGCACATAACGTTTCATCAGGCATAGGGCGTTGATTGAAATGTTGCTGGACTTCGGCAATGTGGCGAAAGCCTGCTCCAAACTGTTCACAGATGTGAGTGGCTTGGTTTTTAACCTTGAGCATTTCAACAGGGGTTTGTGGACTGACATATTTTTTGAAAACACGGCACAGTTGAATACGCATCCATTGATTAGGCGTTGCGGCAATGGATTTAAACAGAAATTCTGAAGAATGGGCGCGTTGCAATAATTGACCAAATTCAACCAGCACGGGTTCATACAAGCGGCAAGCATGATTCAAAATGTCTGGATAGTAGTCGCCTGTTGCCAGCGTAATCCATACCGCCGCTTCATTTTGGTAGTCACTGAATTCCCGTTCTTGCGACATTAGGTGTTTCCGTTGGAATCGACGTATTGTTGCGCGGCTGCCAGATCAATCGTGCCTTCGTAGATCGAGCGACCGAGGATTGCGCCCATAATGCCTTGGTCTTCCACCGCGCACAGGGCTTTAATGTCGTCCATATTGGTCACGCCACCGGAAGCGACGACGGGAATCTTGATGCTGGCGGCAAGTTTCGCGGTTTCTTCCACGTTCACGCCTTTCATCATGCCATCGCGGGCAATGTCGGTGTAAACAATCGCGCTGACACCGGCTTGCTCAAATTGTTTGGCAAGCTCAATCGCGGAAACGGAGGAAACTTCCGCCCAGCCATCGGTTGCCACCATGCCGTTTTTGGCATCAATGCCAACGATAATGTGACCGGGGAATTGCTGACACAGGTCGATGACAAATTGCGGTTCTTGCACCGCTTTTGTGCCGATAATGCAATATTGTACGCCTGCTTCCAGATACGCCGCTACCGTGGCTGCATCGCGGATACCGCCGCCGATTTGCACCGGAACGTTGGGAAAACGAGCCGCGACTGCACGAACCACGTCGCCATTCACCGGCTTGCCTGCAAATGCACCGTTTAAATCGACCAGGTGCAGGCGGCGTGCGCCAGCATCGACCCAGCGTTGGGCAACATCGACGGGGTTGCTGGCAAAAATGGTGGTGTCATCCATACGACCTTGGCGCAGGCGCACGCATTGGCCGTCTTTCAAATCAATCGCGGGAATCAGTAGCATAGTCACATCCTTGGTTGGGTTGCTGTATCCTACCGTAAAACGGGTGTACAAGTCACAGCCTTGAAACAGAAGAAAAGGAGCGTGTTATGCAGCAGGCAATGTTTGGTTTGGGGTGCTTTTGGGGCGTGGAACGCAAGTTTTGGCAAACACCGGGCGTCATCCGCACCGCTGTCGGTTACGCGGGGGGCGCACCGAAAATCCCACTTATCGCCAAGTATGCAGCGGTACGACGGGGCATAATGAAGTGGTGTGGATGGAGTTCGATCCAGAACAAATCAGTTACGATGCTTTGCTGACAGTGTTTTGGGAAGCACACAACCCGACTCAAGGAATGCGTCAAGGCAATGATGCGGGTGAACAATACCGTTCTGGTATTTACACCTATTCCCCTGAGCAGCAAGCTGCGGCGGAAGCGCGTCGGGCGCGTTATCAGGTGGCATTAACAGCGGCGGGATTAGGCAAAATTACCACGGAAATTCTGGCTGCGCCGACGTTTTATCCCGCCGAAGAGTACCACCAGCGCTATTTAGAGAAAAATCCGCGCGGGTATTGCGGCTTGGGTGGCACGGGAGTCACGTGCGGCTAAATGGAGATTGCGCGTATTCAAGCCATTGGGCAGGCACTCGGTTTTAATGCCGTCGGTGTCAGCAATATCGACCTGTCGCTTGCCGAACAGCGTCTGCTAGATTGGTTGGCAGAAGGCTATCACGGTGACATGGCGTGGATGGCGCATCACGGCACAAAACGCAGTCGTCCCGCCGAATTGGTTTCCGGCACGTTGAGCGTGATCAGTGTGCGCATGGATTATTTACCGCCGGATAGCATGGATGCAGTAACGATCCTCAACCACCCCGAACGCGCTTACATTTCCCGCTATGCATTAGGGCGTGATTATCACAAGGTGATCCGGCAGCGGCTGGAAAAATTTGCGCAACAGTTGCAAACCGAGATCGGTGCATTCGGCTACCGCGTGTTCACCGACAGCGCTCCGGTACTGGAAAAGCCGCTTGCGGTGAAAGCAGGGTTGGGATGGATGGGTAAGCACACCAATATTCTCAGCCGTGACGCGGGTTCGTGGTTTTTCCTTGGTGAGATTTACACCGATTTGCCCCTAGAGGAAACGGGCAGCGTATCTGAGCATTGCGGTCAATGCACCGCATGTATTGACGTATGTCCCACCCAAGCCATTATTGCGCCGTATGTATTGGATGCACGGCGCTGCATTTCCTACCTCACGATTGAATACCACGGCAGTATTCCAGTTGAGTTGCGTCCGCTCATGGGCAATCGTATTTATGGCTGTGACGACTGCCAACTCATTTGCCCTTGGAATCGCTTTGCGCAAACGTCGCCGGAAGCAGATTTTGCAGTGCGCAACGGCTTGGACAGTGCGCGATTAAGTGAGTTGTTCGAGTGGAGTGAAAGCGAATTTATGCGCAAGCTGGAAGGTTCGCCGATTCGCCGGATTGGTTACGAACGCTGGCTGCGCAATATTGCGGTGGCACTGGGCAACGCGCCACCGAGCCGAAGTACACTGGCTTTGTTGCAGCATCAATACCGTGTATCGGACAGTGTGTTGGTGAAGGAACATATTCAATGGGCAATTGAGCAACAAAAACAGTCGATTAGCGGTTGATTTTACAGCTTATCCATTATTTTAATCCGAACATCAGTAGGCGCTATGCATAGGCACTGATTTTGGGCATGATAGCCACATCACAAACCCAAACCCCAAAACAACGCGATGAAAACAAAAATAGTGAGTGTGTTGTGGACGTTGTTAGCAGTGGCTGTATTGCCCGGCTGCACGACCGTGAAAGAAAATAATTTATACAGTATGTGGGAAGAACGTGCCTACGGTGCTTATGGAATGCCTGTGCCAGCCGCAGCGCCTGCCAGCTCGTTCATGAATGCCGCGATGCCATACCGTCCAGTCATGACGAACCCATTAGATACCGTTTCAGCGGCACTTTTGAATGTTTCACGCACTGTTTCGGAGCAAGAAACAAAATTTATCTCGCAATATTACTCACTACAATAATATTGTATGCTATAAACCCTATTTGTTAGCCCCTGGAGTCCAACGCGGACTCCACTTTGACGCAAAGGTCTTAGCCCTTCCTTTGTGTCTTTTTGGCCAGACCTACTTTTTTGGGTCTGGCTTTTTTATGTTGGGTGTCAATTCAGGTAGAATCCGCGCCAGCCACACAATAATTATTGGGAGTGAGAGCATGGATATTTCATCATTACGTCACGAATACACCAAAGCAGGCTTAAGCCGTCAAACACTAGACCCCGATCCTTACCAACAGTTCAGTCTGTGGCTCAAGCAGGCGATAGACGGCGAAGTGATCGAACCCACCGCCATGCAGATTGCGACCGCATCCGCGACGGGAAAACCCACGCTGCGCACGGTGCTGCTGAAATCTTTCGACGCGAATGGCTTTGTGTTTTTCACCAATTACCACAGTCAAAAAGCCCAACAAATCACCGAAAACCCGCAAGTGGCGTTATTGCTGTTCTGGAAAGAGTTGGAGCGTCAGGTGGAAATTACCGGACGCGCTGAAAAAATTCCTACCTTAGAATCCTTGCGTTATTTTGTGACGCGCCCGCGTGGGAGTCAGTTGGGTGCATGGGTTTCGGCGCAAAGTTCGGTGATTACTTCACGCACGTTGCTAGAAATCAAGCTGGATGAAATGAAGCGCAAATTCAGCGCAGGCGACATTCCGCTGCCGGACTTTTGGGGTGGCTACCGCATCGTGCCGGATACCATCGAATTTTGGCAAGGTCGCCCCAGCCGTTTGCATGATCGCTTTGAATACCGGCGTCAAGCCGATGGCTGGGACATTGCGAGGTTAGCGCCATGAGTTTTCTGCAATTGAAAATTCCGCCGCCAGTGTATTTGTTGACGTTTGCAGGGCTGATGTGGGGCGTCAATGCATGGTTGCCGCTGCTGCATGTGATTGCTGATCCGTGGAATCGGGCAGGCTTGCTGTTGATTGCAGCGGCGGTGTTGGTGGACTTTTGGTCGTTGGGTTTGTTTTTTCGTGCGCACACCACGTTTAACCCGATTCACCCCGAACGTACCCATGCGTTGGTGACGACCGGCCCTTACCGTTACACCCGCAACCCAATGTACGTGGGGATGCTGGTGATTTTAAGCGGTTGGGGAATTTGGTTGGGCAGTCTTAGCCCATTTTTGCTGTTGCCGGTGTTCGTGTGGGTCTTGACGGCGATGCAAATTATCCCTGAGGAAAAAATTCTGGAACAAACCTTTGGTGGCGCGTATCGTGACTATAAAGCGCAAGTGCGCCGTTGGTTGTGGTAAGGATACATGATGTTAGCAAAATCAATGCTGTTAGCCGCCAGCCTGTTACTGATGACGGGCTGTAAATTGGAACTGCCGCTGCTCAGTGGTAGCAGTATCAGCGGGCCATTAACACTGGAAACGGTGACGTTTGAGCGAGCAGGGGGGCCTCAATGCCCTGACGTAGCGGGTACAACGCCGGAGAATATCCGCTGTGCCAGTTTGCGCCTGATTTACCCCAAGATTGTGGCGGCGGGTACGCCTGCGGCTGCGGCGGCAATGAATCAGTATATTCAAGCGCAATTGCTGGAATACTCGGATGCAGAGGGCAAGCCCCCGGCAACAGCGGACGAGCTTGCCAGCATGTTCGTGGCGGATTACAACGACGTGCCGGAAGCGGTGGGTTTGTGGGAAATGGTGCGCGAGGTGGAGGTGAGTTTTGCCTCCGAACATTTGGCTACCCTGGCTATCCGCGAATCGGGTTATACCGGCGGTGCGCACCCCTTCAGCGGGCAACGTTACGCGGTGTTTGATGTGAACACGGGGCAGCAATTGACGCTAAAAGATTTGCTGGTGGCGGGCTACGAAGAAGGGCTGAATACAGCAGGTGAACAAGCGTTCCGTCGCGAACGCGGATTGGGGGCTAATACCAGCTTGGAAGAGGCCGGTTTTTGGTTTGCCAATGGTATGTTTAAGGTCAACACCAATGTGGGCGTGTCGGGCAATGGCTTGGTGTTTAACTTTAACCCGTATGAAGTCGCGCCGTATGCGCTGGGGCCGACAGAGTTTACCGTGGGGTATGACGCGATTAATGCGCTGATACCGGATGGCAGTTTGTTAGCGGCGCTGGCGCGATGATCGAGTATTTGCGTGACCCGGAGCGTATCCACGAACAGAATTATGCCCGTTTGCGTGAGCAAGTCGATTTGAGTGCGTTTACGCCAGAACAGCAGCTCGTGGTTATCCAGATGGTGTTGGCGTATGGCGACCCTGAACTGGTTAAGTACATTCGTTTTAGCGAAAACGCGGTAAGCGTTGCCCGCAAGGCGATCAAACAGCGCAATAATCTACTGTACGATGCAGACTTGGTTAAGCACGCGCTGAAAGAATCCTTACTGTATCAAGAGCCGCTGGGGTTTATGGGACGAGCGTCGGTGATTTCGCAAGCCAAAAGCACCAAGCAAACCCGTGCGATGACGGCAGTGGATTGTTGGAAACCGTATATGTCGGGCGGGATTGTGCTGATCGGGCAATCGGCAACGGCATTGTTGCATTTGGTGGAATTGCTTCAGGAGGGTGTGCGCCCACCTGCGCTGATCATTGCGTCCCCGCGTGGCTTTGTGAATGCCACCGAAGCCAAGAAACTGTTATGGAAACAGCATCAGGAATTGGGCGTGGAATGCATTGTGGTGGACGGCACGCGCGGCGGCGGGGTACTCGCAGCGGCGGCACTGAATGCCTTGTTGATGATGCAGGTGCAAGCGTCCCCCGCACCGTAGAGACGCAAAATTTTGCGTCTCTACCCGCTACAGCTTTTCTAAATTGGCGTAACCCAGCACCAGCCATTTAACGCCCACCGCTTTAAAATTCACCTGTACCCGCGAATGTGCGCCCGCGCCTTCGGAATCGGTGATGACGCCATCGCCAAACTTGGCATGACGTACCCGTTGCCCGACCCGATAGCCGGTTTCATTGAAGTTGGTGGTGCGCGTCACGGGTTTGGGGGCATTGGCTGGGGCGCGGAATTGGTTATTGCCGCCAAAGCCGGTGGAATAGGTTTTCACTTTCGGACGCACTTCTTCCACCAATTCCGCCGGTAATTCGCGCAGGAAACGTGACGGCGGGTTGAATTGCTTACGTCCGTGTAACATGCGTTCCTCGGCGTAACTCATCACCAGTTCTTTTTCCGCACGGGTAATGCCGACGTAGCACAGGCGACGTTCTTCTTCCAACCGTGCCGGGTCATCGGCGGACATTTGGTGCGGGAACAAGCCTTCTTCCAAGCCGCACAAAAACACCAGCGGGAATTCTAGCCCTTTGGCAGAGTGCAGCGTCATCATTTGCACGCAATCTTCACCGGCTTCGCCCTGACCTTCGCCCGCCTCCAACGCCGCGTGCGAGAGGAAAGCGGAAAGTTCGCTCATATCCGGGGTTTCTTCGGATTGCACGTAGGTGTAACCCTGTGCGGCGGTGACTAATTCGTTGAGGTTGTCGACGCGCCCTTGCCCCGCTTCGCCTTTTTCTTTGGCGAGGAAATGCGGTTTGAGTCCGGCAAGGTCGATGACGATTTCGACTTGTTCGCGCAAGGGCAGGCTATGAATGTCGCTTGCCATGCGTTTGATCAGTTGCACGAAACCGAGCACGCCATTGCTGGCTCGTGGGGTGAAATCGCCGATGTCAGCGGCTTGCGCGGCTGCTTCCCATAAGGACAGATTGGTGGCTCGGGCGTGGCTGCGCAGGATGTCGACGGTGCGTTCGCCAATACCGCGTGGCGGGTGATTGACGATGCGTTCAAACGAGGCATCGTCTTGGTGGTTAACGGTGAGGCGCAAATACGCCAGCGCGTCCTTGATTTCGGCGCGTTCAAAGAAGCGTAGGCCGCCATAGACACGGTAGGGAATGCGGTTTTCGTTAAACGTGCTTTCAAATACCCGCGATTGCGCGTTGGAACGGTACAAAATGGCAACGTCGCGGCGCATTCCGCCCTGATCTACCCATTTTTGAATGCGCCCGGCAACAAAACGGGCTTCGTCGATTTCGTTGAAGGCAGCGTAGAGGTGCAGGCGTTCGCCGTCTTTCCCATCCGTCCACAAGTTTTTGCCCAAACGCCCTTTGTTATTATCAATCAAGGCATTGGCGGCTTTGAGGATATTGGCGGTGGAACGGTAGTTTTGTTCCAGCCGCACCGTTTCGCAATCGGGGAAATGTTTGGTGAAATTGCGGATGTTTTCGATCTTTGCGCCGCGCCAACCGTAAATCGACTGGTCGTCATCGCCCACAGCAAACACCGGATTTCTATCCCCCGCCAGCAGGCGCAACCATGCGTATTGCAGTGCGTTGGTATCTTGGAATTCGTCCACCAAAATGTGGCGGAAACGGTTGCGGTAATGCTGTTGCAGGTCGGGGTTGTCGCGCAGCAATTCCAGCGAGCGCAGCAACAGTTCGGCGAAATCCACCACGCCGTTGCGTTGGCAGGTTTGTTCGTACACGCTGTAAATTTGCACCATTTGGCGTTGGTTGAAATCGCCTTTGTCTTCAATGTGGTGCGGGCGTGAACCTTCGTCCTTACGGGCATTGATGAAACCAGCAACTTGGCGCGGCGGGAAGCGAGTTTCGTCGAGTTCCAACGATTTGAGGATGCGCTTGACCATGCGAATCTGGTCTTCGGAATCGAGAATTTGGAAGGTTTGCGGCAATTTGGCTTGTTGCCAGTGCAGGCGTAGTAAGCGGTGCGAAATGCCGTGGAAGGTGCCAACCCACATGCCGCCGCTGGGCAGTTGCAGCAGGTCTTGGATGCGCCCGCGCATTTCTGCCGCCGCTTTGTTGGTGAAGGTCACGGCAAGGATGCTTAATGGCGAGACGTTTTCGACTTCGATTAGCCAGGCAATGCGGTGGACTAGCACGCGGGTTTTACCGCTGCCTGCGCCTGCGAGGACGAGGACGGATTTGGGCGGCGCGGCAACGGCGAGTTGTTGCTGCGGGTTTAGGGGGGCGAGGATGGGGGATTGGGTATTCATATTCATAGTCTCACCAACCATTCGCATAAGGCAGCTAATTGATCATCGCTAGTCAAATTGGCGCAATTCGCCAACTCGCCTGTCTGGTATTGTGAAAAAATTTCTCCCGCCATTGCTTGTTCAATAGCAGCCCCCACAAACAATAAGGGCAGTTTTCCAGCAAATGCGGTTCTGGCTCGACCTAACGCACTATTGGCTGTTTTCCAGTGTTCGTCTGCCCCTGCTGGGTCAATACCACCTTTTAGTTCACCAATAGCCAAGTAATGTGCGGTGTTGTCCAATAATTTTTTTAAATCCTGCGTTTTAGGTGCATCGGTTACGATGGCATCATTGAGCAATACAATATCAATATTCTTTTTAACAGGAGGCACATTGGTATCAAAGATTAAGATTCGCTGCTGGTTATTTTTATTAGACCAACGAATAGCTTTGATAGTATCAATATCCTCAACACCAAGCTGTTCTCCGGGTGTGGATCGGAGCTTTTTGTCTAAGTAGGAAAATTGGGTATCAGCTATTTGCAATTGAGAGATGATAAAGCGTGTTAATTTTTCTTTGGCGATAGAGCCAACAATATTACGCATTTTGCCGCCTAAAGCATCACCAGAAGTCAGAAGATAGCGATAAACGACTTCATCAATATAAGCTTTGCCACTAGGCAATAAGATTTTTTCAATAAAATCATTGAGAAGTCCCTGTTTATCGGATTCAGTCAAGTGCACTTTTGCCTTGACGGAAATGCCAGAGGCTTCTAATAAACTCTCCCTAATATTGGTGAGTGTTAATAAATCATTAGGCGACTGCGTATGGACTTCCAATACCGCTTTGAGGGCTTTAGCTCGGTCAATAAAAGGAATCGACTCCTTATTTCGACGTAACGCATATTCCAAAAAACCACTGCGGCGGGCGGCGGGCGTTGTCACTAAATCAGTGGCTGCGGTGATGTGAATATTATTCACCTAAGTTATCCTCGAAAATTTGTGTCTTGATCGCAAGACCAATCGCCTTGGCAAGCACGGGGGGAACTGCGTTACCAACCTGACCGAATTGCGTCATCGTGACAATGCGTTTGCTGCTGTATGAATCTAAACGTGTACCGATGAATTCCCAATGGAGAGGAAACGTTTGTAAGCAAGCCAACTCACGTACCGTCAGCATTCGATCTTCATACGGATGGATGAAATCGCGATAACCGCTACGGGTTACAGTTGGTGAAGGTTTCGTGGGATCAAGCCGCCGATAGGTGGAGCCAAACGTTTGTTTGATCTGACTGAGCTTGCCACCAATAGGGACAATTTTAATTTTTTCCAACGTCGTTGGCGCGTGTGCCGTTTTTTGGTGATTTTTAATAACCATGTCGGGCAATCCTTCCTTTTATCGTTCCCGCTACTTTCATCGCGGTATCGGAGGGTTCGTCGGCGTTTGGTAATGAACCAATGCCATCCCAGACCGATTGCCATGTTTGATGGTGCTTAGCAAATAGGTCTGCTTGGTGATTGGCAGGGGCTGTGTGCGTTGGTTTAGGAAACGTAAAGCTTTTTCCTATGCGATTACCGATAATAAAAATACGTTCCCTGAATTGGGGTGCACCAAAATCAACAGCATCCAATACTTGATAGGATACTTGGTATTGATAGATTTGATTTTGATACGTAATAGGTTGGGAGGCTTCATCTAAAATAGCTTTTAGTGCTTTCCCGCCTTCCCAATTCATCATGCCCTTAACATTTTCCATCACAAAGGCAACGGGTAATGCTTCGCGTACCACGCGCAGAAATTCTAAAACCAAACGACCTCTAGGGTCATCTAAGCCCATGCGTTTACCCGCTAAGCTAAAACTTTGGCAAGGGGGGCCACCAACTACTAAAGCAGGCTCCAAGGGTTGTAAACCTGCTTTAGCCAAAATCGCATGG
Source organism: Thiothrix subterranea (assembly GCF_016772315.1). Taxonomy (NCBI): domain Bacteria; kingdom Pseudomonadati; phylum Pseudomonadota; class Gammaproteobacteria; order Thiotrichales; family Thiotrichaceae; genus Thiothrix; species Thiothrix subterranea. The sequence goes on from NZ_CP053482.1 coordinate 2,334,913, forward strand.
GTGGGTAGTGTTGTAATATCGCCTTCGATAATTGGAGTATCCGACATATTTTTGCGTAACGTAGCGCAACAGGAACTGTCTTGTTCGACGGCTACAGCAGTGATGAACCCGGCTTGGTGAAAACCTATGTCCATGCCACCTGCTCCCGAAAAAAGGCTAATGATTTTGTTTGGCATTTATAATATCCGTCGTTCGATCAATAGTTGCACGCCTGCAATGATTTCCTGCATCCGTTCTGCTGACACGTTACCGATTTTTTCGGTCAGTTCGTCCTTGTTGACGGTGTAGATTTGGGAGACATTCACCACACTGGCTTTGGGGAGGTTTGCCTCACCTTTTTTTAGCAATACGTTGCCGGGGGATTGCGCCCGTTTGAGGTTAGAGGTGAGGCTGCAAACCACTACTGTGCTAATCAGGCTGGCATTGAATACGTCATTTTGCAGCACTAGATGCGGGTGGCGGTAGCCCGGTTCTGAACCTGCGGGTTCGCCTAAATCCACCCAATAAATCTCACCTTGCTTGATTACCATGCCTCTGTCTCAAGACGGCGGGCTTGTTTTTGTTTCATGGCGGTTTGTATGTGTGTTTCTTCGGCATCCGACGCGGCATCGTCGTAAGCGGCGTTGATTTGCGCCAGTAATTGGCGATTTTTGTTTTTAGCGATGAAGTCTTCTACCGCCAGCATGAACAGTTTGCTGCGGGAAATGTGCAATTCTTGCGCCAGTTGGTTGATGGCATCAAACAAGTCTTGTTGGATGGAAATGGCTGTTTTGATACTGGTCGACACGGTAACACCTGCTTAAATGGGGCAAATTCCACTGATAGTATTGACGTTGGTTATACTGGTGTCAATACTATGGGCAATACTGTTACCAAGGAAACCACCATGCAAATCTGGGTCGATGCCGATGCCTGCCCCAATGTAATCAAGGAAATCCTATTTCGCGCGGCGGAACGCTTGCAAATTCGCACCACGCTGGTGGCAAATCAACCCCTGCGGATTCCGCCGTCACTCTACATCAAAACCATTCAAGTGCAGGCGGGCTTTGATGTGGCGGATAACCGCATCGTGCAAGATTTGGAAGCAGGCGATTTGGTGATTACCGCCGATATTCCCTTGGCGGCAGAGGTGATCGAAAAACAGGGACACGCGCTGAATCCACGCGGGCAATTTTACACCCCGGAAAATATTCGCGAACGTTTGCGGGTACGCAATGCGATGGAAGAAATGCGCAACAGCGGGGTGATGACCGGCGGGCCTGCGACCTTGAGTTTGAGTGATCGGCAGGCGTTTGCGAATCAGTTAGACCGTTTCCTCACCAAACACGGCTTAACGCCGCGTAAGATTTGAACGGATTTTAGGCGTGGCGCAGTCGCGTCAGCGGCAATGAGAGTAATAATGCGGCGAATACAAACGCGGTGGAAAACCACAAACAGCCTTCCAACCCGTATTGCTGATAACCCCAGCCGGATAATACCGTGCCTGCCAAGCGCCCTCCGGCATTTGCCATGTAGTAAAATCCGACTTTCAGAGCCACTTTGTCGTGATCGGCATACGCCAGAATCAGGTACGAATGCAGCGCTGAATTGATGGCAAATACCACGCCGAAAATCAGCAAGCCGGTGACTAACACCGTTCCGGCATCCCAACCTTGCGCGAGTGCGATGGCAATGCCTGCCGGAATCACCAGCAATACCAATGCCCAAAATTGCGCCGCACCCGCACCCAGCGAATGCGCTTTCAACCGCAATAAAGCGGGCGCACTGGCTTGCACCACGCCGTAACCGATGACCCACGCCGCCATGAAAGTACCGACTTGGGTAAAACTCCAGCCCAACACGCCCGACATAAACACCGGCACGGCAACCACAAACCACACATCCCGCGCCCCGAACAGGAAAAACCGCGCTGCTGACAACCAATTAATCGCCGCATTATTGGAAAATACCTGCGAAAATTTCGGTTTAGATTTGGATTTACCAATCTCATCGGGCAACAGCAACAGCGTCATCAAGGTCACGGCAAACAAACTACCCGCGAGGATCAGCATTGCATCTTGGAAGCCAACGCCTTGCAACAACACTGCACCGAGGAAAAAGCCCGCGCCTTTCAACGCATTTTTCGAGCCGGTCAGAATTGCCACCCATTTGAATAAGCGCGTATTCGCATCCTTCGGCACGAGGGTTTTGACACTGGCTTTCGCCGACATTTTGTTTAAGTCTTTGGCAATGCCTGAAAGGGCTTGCGCTGCCATCACATACGGCACCGAGAGCAAATGCGTGGGAACGAGCATCCCCAACGCCACGATTTGCAACACCATCCCCATGTGCATGGTGACATTCAGTCCCAATCGTGCCGCCAGCCAACCGCCGACCAAATTGGTCACAATGCCGAAAAATTCGTAGAACAAAAACAGCATCGCCACCTGAAACGGCGAATAACCGAGCTGGTGAAAATACAGCACCACCAGCATACGGATTGCGCCATCGGTGAGGGTGAATGCCCAGTAGCCGAAGGTGACGGTGAGGTAATTGCGCAGGTCGGTTGTCATGGCAGGCTTGCGACTACTTTTGCCGCCAGTTCCATCATGCGATTCATGTAGCCCCATTCATTGTCATACCAAGCATAGATTTTCACCTGTGTGCCGTCGATGACCATGGTGGAGGGTGCGTCAATAATCGACGAACGTGGGTCGTGTTTGTAATCCACCGACACCAGCGGGCGTTCTTCGTAACCCAAAATGCCTTGCAGGTAAGTTTCTGAGGCTTCTTTGAAATAACCGTTCAGCTCTTCGGCGGTGACTTCGCGTGCGGCTTCAAACACGAAGTCGGTGAGGGAGGCATTCAGTAACGGGATGCGCACCGCGTGACCGTTCAATTTACCCGCGAGTTCGGGGAAGATTTTGGTGATGGCTTTGGCAGAACCTGTGGTGGTGGGGATCATGGATTCGCCACATGCGCGTGCGCGGCGTAAATCCTTATGCCCCTTGTCGATAATGGTTTGGGTGTTGGTGATGTTGTGCAGCGTGGTCATGCAGCCGTGCTTGATGCCGACTTTTTCGTGCATGACTTTGACCACAGGTGCTAAGCAGTTAGTGGTGCAAGACGCGGCGGTAATCAGGTGGTGTTCTTCGGGTTTGTACCAGTCGTCATTCACTCCGTACACGATGTTCAACGCGCCTTCGACGGGAGCGGCAACAATGACTTTTTTCACACCCTGATCGAAATATGCCTGTAATTGCTCGATTTTGCGGAATTTGCCGCTGCATTCCAGCACGATGTCGCAGCCTGACCAATCGGTGTCTTCAATGGCTTTGTTGGAGGTGTAGGCAATCGTTTGCCCGTCAATCAGCATATTGTCACCATCAGCACTGCATTCTGGCGACCAGATGCCGTGGATAGAGTCGAATTTCAGCAGGTGGGCGGAAGTGGCGGCATTGCCTGCAATTTCATTGACTTGCGTGAAGGTAAACGCTGGGTTGCCCCATGCGGCGCGAAGACCTAGGCGCCCCATGCGCCCGAAGCCGTTGATACCAATCGTTGCCATCGTGATGTTCCCGTTTATTGCACAGTGGCGAGGATTGTATATGCCAAGGCGAATATAAGGAAACCCCTGTCACAAAAACTTCATGCGGGCGCTTGCCTGCTAAAGCAGGGCTATCCGCGCTATACTCAGCGTTGTTTTTCAGGATTCGCCGCGTATGTTATTGGAAACATTTACCAAAGCCCTTGCCGATCAAACCCGTTTGCGTCTGTTGCTGTTGTTAGCCAATGGGCGCGAGTTGTGCGTGTGCGAACTCACGCAAGCGCTGGAGTTGGCGCAACCGAAGATTTCGCGGCATTTGGCGATTTTGCGCGAAGCCAGTGTGTTGCAGGATAGGAAAGCAGGGCTGTGGGTGTATTACTGCTTGCACCCTGAATTGCCGACGTGGGCGCTGGGGGTATTGGCGGGTTTGCAAAGCGGGAGTGCGGGTGAAGCCATTTTTCAGTTGGATCAACAGCGTTTGTCGGCGGCAGAGCGGCAGGTGGCGAGTTGTATGTCGTAGTGTTTGATTGGGGGCGAGTTCAGCAAAACTGACCGCAATATTGTGGGCTTTGAGTGGGAAAATGCGTGATTAACTGCTGTTTTCTAACAAGGTGATTTCTTCCCGCGTCAGTTCAAACAGCGCGTACACCGCTTGATTCAATAACGCTTCTTTGCTTGCCAATTCCGCACTTAAGGCTTGCACTTGTTGGGTACGTTCGGTGAGTAAGTCTGCCCAATCGTCGCGTTCTTTGAGTGGAATTTCAGCTTTGAGACATTTTTTTACTTCGGTACGGAAGTTGGTGAAGTTGAGTTGCCACCACGCTTGCAGTTTTTGATTCAATTTGGCTTCGTGGTCGGGTGTGCAGAGGTCGGCAGCGATGCGGCGGCACATGCGTTCTTCAATGCGGTAACGTTGTTCGGCTAATTGTTGGCAGCTTTCCGCCAATCGTGCAATTTCTTGGCGTTGTGCGTCCGTCGCCTCTGGAATCGGCAATGTCTCAATGTACTGAACTCGCACTTCATAGAACCCACCGCGTACCGCCGGACACATGGCAGCGATTAAATACCAGAAGGGTTTTGAATTGAGTAAACCGAGCAAGTAAAAATCGGGATTGGGAATGAAATAGCTTTTGTCATTGGAATGAAAGCCTTGTTTTTCATAGGAAAACAAGGCATTCGGTGAGAAATGACCGTAAATAATTTTATCTTTTTGCATCAATGGGGCATAAGCGGCTTGGGCTTGTTGTAGCTCGAACCATGCCTGTTTGGTAGCACGTTGTTCGAGTTTGTTTTTGAATGGCAGCATGTAGGCTTTGATGGCTGGGTAATTATCAATATCTAGTACATTTTTCGGGATGTAGATAAGCCATAAATCACGCGGTTCAATACGCCATTGCTTCAAATCTTTGCCTTCAAGGAAAGGTTTCAGCAATTCGGCAGAACGCGGGTCTTCGGCAATTAAACGATCGCGAGTAGCACGATCCACGACAAATGCTTCATTTAATCCGGTTTTGATGCCGTAAAGGGGTGAGCCGTAAACGTCTTTTAGGGTGCGTTTGCCTGCGGTCAATTTGGTGCGTAAGTCAGCCAGCGCGGTGTCTTCAAATTGCCAGCTTTCACCTGTTAAACGGTGTTGCGGCATGGTTTTGGCGGCATCGCTAAATTGCTGGGCTAATTCACTGCCCAACTGTTCACTGACTTTCAGAAAACGTATGTCACTATCGCCCGTGGCTTTTTCCATCACTAAAATGGCGGGATACGTTGTTACCCCTTCAAAAATCTGGGTATCCCCAAAATCCACAATAGTGTCCAGCCGCGCCTGTGTCCGCAAATGCTGGCGTAGCCGCTCACCACTGCCGGTGCGGAAAAACGTGCTGGATGAAATGTACCCCAGCTTACCGTTCGGCTTGAGCAATTTTAGCCCCAGCTCGAAGAAGTAAGCGTATAAATCCGCCCGATCAGAAGCCACAGCGTAATGCTTTTCCAGATAAGGCTTGATCGGCTTGAGCAATTCCATGCGCACATACGGCGGGTTGCCCAGCACCACATCAAAACCACCTTCGGCAAACACCTGCGGGAATTCAGCCTGCCAGTCAAACGCCTGCCTATCCACCGTCGCGTCCGCTACCACACTGTTACCGCAGCGGATGGCACGGTCTAAATTCTCCAGTGGTTTGCCCCATTCTGCCGTTTTTAACCACAATGACAAGCGCGTGATTTCCACCGATTCGGCATTCAAATCAACCCCGTATAAGTTGTGATTGAGGATGGTTTTATTCAGGTCGAAGACATCATACGCCCCGGTCAAATCGTGTAAAGTGTCGTTAATGCGCTTGTATTCCGTCACCAAGTAATCGAACGCCGCCACCAAAAACGCCCCAGAACCACACGCCGGGTCAAGAATACGCAAACTTTTCAAGCGTTCACGCCACGCATACCAAAACGCGCGTTCTGCCATCTGCGCTTTCCAGCGTACTTCGCCGCTTTTCAACACTTTTTGGTAGCCGGTGGCTAATTGCTGAAATTCGCGTTGTAAATAACTGCCCAGTGTTTGTTCGACGATAAAACGGGTAATGTGGTTGGGGGTGTAAACCACGCCGTATTGCTTGCGTTTGCCAGTAGTGGCGCGTGCTTTGCTGGTGTCTTCGTGCAGCACCGCGCCGCTGGCAAGCTGTTCTTGCAATTGTTCCAGATCAGCGATGGATTGCTCGAAAATATGCCCCAGTACCGTCACGCTGACTTCTGAGGCAAAGTCGTAACGCGCCAAATCACGAAAACCTTCGCACAGTGCATCACTGAGTTGCACTGCATCCAGCCCCGCATCAGCGGCGAATAAACCACCGTTGTACGCCGGAATTTTTAACGCTGCATTACCCTTGTCGATAGCCCTAAACAAGCCGTTAAAATTGTGCCAAACGGGTGAAGGGTTGAACGGATTTTGTTGTTCGTAAGCGCGTTCAATGATGCGGTCGGGCAATAAGCCCTTGTCTTCTGCAAACGCAATGAACAGTATCCGGTCAATAATCGTTTGGGCGTATTGCAAGAGTATGTGGGATGCCAGTTCGGGATAATTCGCTTGCAATTCCGTAATCAGACTCATCCGTAAGCGGCGATAATCGGCATACAGGCTATTGGTAATGTCTTTCTCGACTTTTTCGTTTTCCAGCAACAGGTTTTCGGTGTAGCCCTCCAATAAATGCGCGGCGCACAATAACGCATGAAACCGGGCGTATTCGGCGGGTTGATGCAAGGTTTCAAGTTGCCAACTTTCATACGCCTGCATCCCGTAGCCCACCGCGTACAAACGCAGTTCACGGTAATTGCTAACCAATGCCCATTTTGCACCGGGTACTTTCATCGCGTAACGCCACGCCTGTTGAACCGGCGTTTCGTGGCGTTTCGGCATGACCGCATCAAGATTGGCGGTGTCTAAGCCTTTGAGTTCCAAAGGGGCGATAATGCGGGTGGTTTTGGCGGTAAATTTCCCTAAACCGACGTCGATGCTATCCCGCTGCACTGGGCATTCATGGTAGGCAGTCCATTCATCGCCTTCAACGGTATACCCCAGCAAGCGCACTAAAATTGTCTGGATGAAAAGGTTATGGGCGGATACTTCCCCCAATTTTCCTAACTTGCCATTGGTTATGTCACGCTGCCATTCGCGTATGGCCTGCAAATGCTCAGGCGGCACTACAGCGGGAATAGTCAGGTGTTTTTCGAGTAACTTCGGTTGGAACAGGGGCATGACAAACCATGACAGCAATTAATGTGGCGATATTTTGAACTTTATACGGCACTGAATCAATCGAATTTATTTGTTGTGATGGTTTTAGATAAGCACTTTAATGGTAACTCAGTGCTGACTTGATTAATTCTTAATTGAATTTTTCTGAGGTAAGTCTTTGAAAATATTGGCGCACCCGGCTGGAATCGAACCAGCGACCCTCGGCTTCGGAGGCCGATACTCTATCCCCTGAGCTACGGGTGCGTTGTAGAGAGTGCATCATACCCAAGGAGCGCCGTCACGTCTATCATCGGTTAGTGCGGAAACTTGCATTGTTTAGTATGATTCAGGTCAAGTTTTCGTTGCCGACACATAGCGAATATTAGGGATTTTGAATATAATCCGTCGGTTTATGATTTTCTGATGCTTTTAGCTTTTAAGATTCACAGATTGTTAGGCGCTTAACGCCCAGTCTACAGGAGGATACACGTGGCTCACTCTACACCTAAAGACCCTATGGCTACACCAATGCTGATTGGTGGTCTCGTTTTGATCGGCACAACAGTGGCCGTATTGGTTTCCAACTTGTTCACTACTATTGATAAAAATTCCATCAAAGGTGAAATCGACACCACTGCACAAGTAGCGGTGGCGGATGCCAATCTTGCACCCATTGGTAAAGTTAACGCCGTGGATAAGTCTATCGTCAAGGTAGCACGTTCTGGCGAAGCGGTTTACACGGCTGTTTGTACCTCATGTCACGCGGCTGGTGTGCTCGGCGCTCCCAAGATTGATGACAAAGCCGCATGGGATCCACGGGTAGCACAAGGCTTGGATGGTTTGATGAAAAACGCCGTCAACGGCATCAATAATATGCCTGCGCGTGGTGGCGATCCGTCCATTACCGATGAAGAGCTGACCAATGCCATTATTTATATGACAGACAAAGCCGGGCATGATTTGTCTGCACAAGCCAAGCCAGCAGCAGGTGCAGCACCCGCCGCCGCCGTTGCTGCTGCGCCTGCTGCTGAAGCTGCCCCGGTTCAAGCCGCCGCACCTGCTGCTGAAGCTGCCCCGGTTCAAGCCGCCGCGCCTGCTGCTGAAGCTGCCCCGGTTCAAGCCGCCGCACCGGTTGCTGCTATCGACGGTGAAAAAGTCTACAAAGGCATTTGCTTCTCTTGCCACGATGTCGGCGTTGCCGGTTCACCTAAATTTGGTGACAAGGCTGCATGGGCACCACGCATTGCTACTGGCGCTGAAGCCTTGTATGCCTCCTCACTCAACGGTAAGGGTGCGATGCCTGCTAAAGGCGGCAACCCAGCACTGTCAGATGCTGAAGTCAAAGCAGCCGTGGATTACATGGTCGCTAACGGCAAGTAATGGCGTGCAGCCAATCGGCACACTATCGAAAGGCGCTACAAAGCGCCTTTCTTTTTTGCAACGCACGCAATAGCGGGTAGTATGCCCGCATGAAAACACCTAGCACTTTACACACCTATTCTTGGCAAGAACTGTTTCAGCGGATGCTCACGCACCGCAAAGAACTGGTGATTGCCAACCTCGTGGCGATTTTCGCGGTACTCATTAGCGTACCGATTCCGCTATTGATTCCGCTGCTGGTTGATGAGGTATTGCTCGATAAACCCGGCTGGTTAGTCGCGTGGATGAACGGTTTATTCCCCACCGAATGGCACGGCGCAGTGCTGTACATCACGTTCATTAGCGTGTTAACCGTGCTCATGCGTTTAATCGCGCTGGCAGCAGGCGTCTGGCAAAACCGCGAATTTACCCTGATCAGCAAGGAACTCACCTACAGCATCCGCCGCCGGTTGCTCGGGCATATTCAAACAGTGGAAATGACCGAATACGAAACCCTCGGCAGCGGCACAGTCAGCTCGCGGTTGGTGGTGGATGTGGAAACCATCGACAATTTCCTCGGCATCAGTATCAGCAAGTCGATTGTTGCGGTTCTCACCCTGATCGGGGTAACAGCAGTGTTGCTGTGGTTGCATTGGCAATTGGCGTTGTTCATTTTGCTGCTGAATCCGCTGGTCATCTTGCTGACCACCAAGCTGGGTTCTTATGTCAAAGACTTGAAAAAGCAAGAAAACAGCGCGTTTGAATTATTCCAGCAAGCCTTGACCGAAACCCTCGATACCATCCAACAAATCCGTGCCAGTAACCGCGCCAGCAGTTTTTTCGGGCGTGTCACCGAACACGCGCAACAGGTGAAACAACACGCGGGGCAATTTGCCTGGCGCAGCGATGCCGCCAGCCGCTTGTCTTTTACGGTATTCATTGCGGGGTTTGACCTGTTTCGTGCGGTCAGCATGTTAATGGTGGTGTTTTCCGATCTTAGCATTGGCGAAATGTTCGCGGTGTTCAGCTACCTGTGGTTCATGATGGGGCCGGTGCAAGAAGTGTTGGCGATTCAATACGGCTGGTACGGCGCAAAAGCCGCGTTACAGCGCATTAATACCTTGCTGGAAATGCAACCCGAACCCGCTTACCCGCACACGCACAACCCGTTTGCAGGCAAAACCACGGTCAGCGTGCGAGCGGAACACATCACCTTTGCTTACGGTGACAAGCCGCCGGTCTTGCGTGATGTGAATCTGACGATTCAGGCGGGGCAGAAAATTGCGCTGGTGGGCGCAAGCGGCGGTGGCAAATCGACCTTCGTGCAAGTGTTATTAGGCTTGTATCAGCCGCAGCAGGGGCAATTGTATTTTGACGGTGTACCCGTCACGGAAATCGGTTTGGATGTGGTGCGCGAACACGTTGCTACAGTATTGCAACAACCCGCGCTCTTCAATGACACGGTACGCGCCAACCTGACCTTGGGGCGGCAAGCGTCGGATGATCAATTGTGGGAAGCCTTACGCATTGCGCAATTGGATGACACCATTCGTGAACAGGCGCAAGGTTTGGAAACGATTGTAGGGCGGCAAGGCATCCGTTTATCCGGTGGGCAACGCCAGCGGCTGGCGATTGCGCGGATGATTTTATCCAACCCCAGCGTGGTGATTTTGGATGAAGCGACTTCGGCGCTGGATACGGCAACGGAGCAAAAACTCCACGCCGCGATGAGCGAATTCCTGCAAGGGCGCACCACCCTGATCGTGGCACACCGCTTGAGTGCGGTGCGCCAAGCCGATCACATTTTCGTGTTTGAAGACGGCGGCATCAGCGAACAGGGGAGTCATCAGGAGTTGCTGGAACAGGGTGGTCTGTACCGAAAACTGTACGGTTAGGCGAATTCCCTGCTGTCAGCGCGTACCAGTCGAAGTGGCGGGTGGCTAACATCAGCAGCGCGAGTACCGCAAAAATCAGCACACTACCCATCAGCAAGGCGTTTTCCTCTGCCTGCAAAATCAGGTAGAGCAGGGCATACAAACCCGCCAGTCCCGCGCCCAGCAGCAATCCCAGTTTGTGGCTGTGTAAAATTGCCCCAAAATACAGGGTGAGCAAGCCGGTGCTGGCGAATGCCGCCGCTGTGTACGCTCGCAGGAAATCGACGTGTTCTGACAATGAAATCAGCAACAGGTAGAACACCAGCAGCGCAAATCCCACCAAGGTGTATTGCACTGGATGCACCCGCAGTTTTTTCAGCAGTTCAAACAAAATCAGCACCACAAAGGTGAGAATAATGAACAGGGCGGCGTATTTAATGCTGCGTTCGGATTGCTGATACACATCCACCGGCTGGATTAGCTCGAAACCGACCGCCCGCTCCAGCAAGCCACTGCATTCACCGGCACGGCATTGCTCTAACGCCCCGCTGACGTTGTAGGAAAATGACGACGCTTTCCACAAGGCATTGAAACCATTGGCATGGATGTCACGGGTTTCGGGCAGTAATTCACCGCTGAAGCTGGGGTGTGGCCAGTTGGCAGCGAGTTTTACCGCGCTGTTTTCGGCGAGCAGGGCGAAATTCATGGAGCGCATTCCGCGCAATTCCAGCTCAAATTGAAACGGGATACGGCTGGCTTGGTTGAGGTCGAATGCGGGCAATTTGGCGTGCATCCCCGCGCTGGCACTGCCGGGCAGGTTATTGCCGGGTTTGAAATTGACGGTTGCGCCGTTCCATTGCAGGCTGGGTGGGGCAGCAATGCCGCGTTGGTCGCGTACCATGACGGCGAGTTGTGGATTTTCCCAGCGGATTTGTTTGCCCTTGGTGTCAGCGATTAAATCGAGCAAGGGTTGGGTGTTGAATGTGCCGCTGACTTGCAAGCCGCTGCTGTAAACCGGCACGTCGTAAATGCCTCGGTAACGCAGTAAACTGTCTAAGGTGCTGGTGATGTCAAGTTGGTTGGGAATCAGGTGCAGCGCGTCTTGGTCGGTGACTTCGCGCAGGATTTCGCGTTCTTTGCCATCTTTGTCTTTGACCAGTTCTTTGACATTGTAAGTGAGTTGATAGGGGATGGTGAGCAAGGGGCCAGCAAGGGTTTGCATCCCCGGCCAACTTTGTTCGATGCTGCTGTAAGCTTGATGTCGCCAACTGACACGTTCGCCGACCAGCCCCAACATAAAGGCTTGCGGGATCAGCAAAAACAAAATCAGGCAGGCAATAATGACCAGTTTGAGGTAATAACGCTGGTTCGACACGGGATGCTCCTTGAACTAGTGATGGGATTGAGCATCATCATAAATAAGAATAATGGAGGTTTGATGCGGGCGGTGTGGAAAAAGGGTGTAGGCAGGTGCAGGTTTGGTGCAGCGTTTTTGCAGGCAAACGGCAGAATGCCGGTTAATTGGATGCTTCCTCCCCCATAACCCACACCTTACTCACCACCCGATCATCCCCCAACATCATCAGCACAAACAGCAATTCCGCAATACCCTGACAATGCCGCAAACGCCGTTCCAACAACGGTGTCGCTTTGGGGTTCAGCAATACAAAATCCGCCTCTTTACCGGGGGCGAAATTGCCGATCTTGTCATCCAGATACAGCGCCTTTGCTCCACCCAGTGTTGCCAGATACAGCATCTGGAACGCTGACAGTTTGTTGCCGCGCAACTGGGTCACTTTATAGGCTTCGTTCGCGGTTTGCAGCAAGCTAAAACTGCTACCGCCGCCCACATCCGTACCCATGCCGACCCGGATTCCATGCGCCTTGGTATCCATCACATCAAACAGCCCGCTGCCGATAAACAGGTTGGACGTGGGGCAAAACGCCACCGCCGCGCCGGTTTCTGCCATGCACTGCTTATCCGCCTCATCCAGATAAATGCAATGCGCCATCACGGAACGCGGTTTCAGCAAACCATGCTGGTGATACACATCCAGATAGCTGCGGCTGTCGGGAAACAGTTCCTGCACCCATGCCACTTCCGCTTTATTTTCAGCAACGTGGGTATGCAGGTAAACATCAGGAAATTCCTGCAACAATTGCCCTGCTTTGCTGAGTTGCTCCGGTGTCGACGTAGGGGCAAAACGCGGCGTCACAGCGTAAGACAAACGCCCGCGCCCGTGCCACTTTTCAATCAATGCCTTGCTGTCCTGATACGCACTTTCCGGGGTATCTTGCAGATAATCCGGGCAATTGCGATCCATCATCACCTTTCCGGCAATCATGCGTAGGTTGCGGGTTTCGGCAGCGGCAAAAAAAGCCTCCGCCGATTCGGGGTGTACCGTACCGAATACGCACGCCGTCGTCGTACCGTTACGCAGTAATTCCCCCAGAAAGAAATCCGCGACTTCACGGGCATGGAGTGGGTCTGAAAACTGGCGTTCGGTGGGAAAGGTATAAGTTTCCAGCCATTCCAACAATTGTTCGCCATAAGACGCAATCATGTCGGTTTGCGGATAATGGATATGGGTGTCGATCATGCCGGGAATGATCAAATGATCAGGGAACTCCAGCAATTCGCAGCCTTCCGGCAAGTGTGGCAGTAACGCGCTGGCAGCCCCTACCGCACTTACATGACCGTTTTCCACCAACAGAATGCCGTCTTCAAAGTATTCAACCGCCGGAGGTGTAGGGTGCAAGTCATACCCCGGATCGTCCAGCAGATGAACAATGGCAGCCCGAAACGCTTTTATTTGAGTCATGGTGGTTTCTCGCTTATCCCCTCTCCCCTTGAGGGAGAGGGTTAGGGTGAGGGGTCTTCTTATTTCGGCAATTTGCCAGTAATCCCTTTGACGTAAAACGCCATTTTCGACATATCTTCGTCCGACATATTGCTGCCAGCGGCGACGATTTCCTTACCGTCTTGATCAACGACTGGCCCTGCAAATGGGTGCAAACTGCCATCCTTGATTTTGCCTTTAGCTTCTTCCACCTTGGCTTTAACGTCGGCAGGAACCGCGTCATTCATGGGCGCTAAATCCACCATGCCATCCTTGATACCGCCCCAGATGCTGCCGGGTTTCCACGTACCATCCAATTGGCTTTGCACTTGCTTGATGTAATAGTCACCCCAGTGATGGGTAACAGCCGTCAGGTGTGCATCCTTGCCGTACTTGGACATATCGGAATGGTAAGCGATGGCGTACTTCTTCTTTTCCTGCGCGGCAATGACAGCAGCAGTGGAGTCGGTGTGGTGCGTAATAACATCTGCACCTTGGTCAATGAGAGTATCCGCCGCTTCACGCTCACGACCCGGATCGAACCATGAGTTCACCCACACCACATTCATCTCGATTTTCGGATTAACGCTCTGCGCCCCCAGCATGTAGGCATTAATCCCCTGCAATACTTCGGGGATTGGGAAAGCGGCTACATAACCCAGCTTGTTATCCTTGGTCATTGACCCTGCGACCATGCCCGCCAGATAACGGCCTTCGTAGAAACGTGCATTGTAATTGCCCAGATTATCGGTGGTTTTGTAACCTGTCGCATGTTCAAAATGCGTATCCGGGAATGTCTTGGCAACTTTGAGCATCGGGTTCATGTAACCGAATGACGTGCCGAAAATCATCTTGTAACCGCTGCTGGCGAGTTCACGGGTAACACGTTCCGCTTCAGCACCTTCAGGGATCGTATCCAAAACCTTGACTTCGATTTTGTCGCCGAACTTTTCCTCCAGTGCTTTGCGCCCGGTGTCATGCTGGTATGTCCAGCCAGCATCCCCAATCGGGCTAACGTAAATGAAACCGACTTTGAGCTTATCTTCAGCCTGTGCCGCGCCCAACAGCAGCGAACTGGCAACCAGTACCGACCCCAGCAGGGTTTTCAGTCGTGGTTTACGCTGAGTAGTGAACGGGTTTGTCATCATCAATCTCCTGTACGTTAATGAACTTCACGATGGAAAGCCTGCCCCAATGACGCGGGGGCATTCAGGCGAATAGTCTTGGCATTGCGTGAAATCAGCACCAATACCGCAATCGTTGCCAAATACGGCAACATGGATAAGAACTGCGAGGGAATATCCACTCCCAGCCCCTGAACGTGAAACTGAGCAATGGTCACACCGCCGAACAGGAACGCGCCCAACAGCACTCGCCCCGGTCGCCAAGTGGCAAACACCACCAATGCCAGCGCAATCCAGCCGCGCCCAGCGGTCATGCCTTCCGACCACAGTGGAGTATACGCCAGCGACAAGTATGCGCCGCCAATCCCCGCCATTGCCCCGCCAAACAGCACCGCTAAATAACGGATGCGAATCACCGGATAGCCCAGTGCGTGTGCCGACGTCGGCGATTCACCAATGGCTCGCAATACCAAACCACCCCGACTGTGATACAAAAACCACACCAACAGCGGAAACAGCAGCAACGCCAGATACACCAGCGGGTCATAGCTAAACAGCAATTGACCCAACACCGGCAAATCACTCAGCAGCGGAATATGCAGGGATTTGATGCCTTCCAACGCCACACTGCTGTACGCCTGCCCCATGTAAGCACTCAAACCAATGCCAAAAATGGTTAATGCCAAGCCAGTAGCCACCTGATTTGCCATCAAGGTCAAGGTGATGAACGCGAAAATCAGTGCCATCAACATACCCGCCCCAGCGCCAGCCAGCACGCCCAGCCATAATTGCCCGGATTCGGCAGCCACCATGAAACCGCTGATTGCGCCGACAATCATCATGCCTTCCACGCCCAAATTCAGGACACCGGATTTTTCCACCACCAGCTCGCCCAATGCGGCAAAAATCAGCGGCACACCGGCGGTAATCGTCGCCACCAAAATGAGAATAACGGTATCAGCATTCATGCTTTGCTCCTCCAAGTGGGTGTTAGGCGAAAATGGATTAACACATCAGTTGCTAGCAAAAAGAACAGCAGCAAGCCCTGAAACACGCCACTCACCGCAGCGGGCAGCGCCAATTGCATTTGTGCCGATTCACCGCCCAAGTACAGCAATGCCATTAACAGGCTTGCCAGCAAAATACCAATGGGATGCAAGCGCCCTACAAACGCCACAATGATCGCGGCAAAACCATAGCCCGGAGACAGCGGCATACTCAATTGTCCAATGGGGCCTGCGATTTCATTCATCCCCGCAATACCAGCCGCCGCACCGCCCGTGAGTAAGCCAATCCAGATGGTGCGTTTGGCATTGAACCCGGCATAATCCGCTGCTCTAGGAGCAAGCCCCGCCACCCGCATTTGAAAC
This sequence comes from Thiothrix subterranea, assembly GCF_016772315.1. Lineage (NCBI taxonomy): Bacteria > Pseudomonadati > Pseudomonadota > Gammaproteobacteria > Thiotrichales > Thiotrichaceae > Thiothrix > Thiothrix subterranea. The sequence continues at coordinate 2,350,730 of NZ_CP053482.1, forward strand.
GCCACCACACTCCAACGCATGAACACAAACACCATTACCAGCGCTATTAGCGTTAGCCAAATGCCCGCATGGGTGCGCGTGCCTTCCAACATAATCGGCAGAATTGCGGATTCAGTAAACTGCCGCGATTGCGGAAAACCAAAGCCATCCGGGTCACGCCAAGGCCCATGCACCAACCAACTGAGCAACAGTTGCGCCACATACACCAACATCAAACTCACCAAAATTTCGCTGGTATGAAAACGGGTACGCAACACCGCCGGAATCGCTGCCCACACCATGCCGCCCAATGCGCCTGCCATAAACATCAGCGGCAACACCCAAGCACTGTCACTTTCGTAAAACCACAGCGCCACGCCTCCGGCGGCAATCGCGCCGATAGTTAATTGCCCTTCCGCCCCGATATTCCACACATTGGCGCGAAAACCCACCGACAATCCCAAGGCAATCAGCGCCAACGGCGAGGCTTTAATCAGCAATTCGCCCAAGCCGTACATATCATTGATAGGCTCGATGAAAAACGCATGAAATGCCTTGAGCGGGCTTTGCCCCAGCAAGGTGAAAATGACCATGCCGACCAACAACATCAGTGCAATCGCCAGCAATGGCGATAACCAAACCATGCGTTGGGACGGCTGCGGGCGTGGTTGTAATTTAAATAGCATGATCAGTATCCTCCGTTTGCTCAACCAAACTGCCCCCGCCCATTAGGATGCCAATGTCTTCCAGCGTGGAGCTGCGGGCATTCATGGCAGGGGAGAGTTTGCCGTGGTGAATAACGGCGATGCGGTCGCAAATTTCAAACAACTCATCCAGCTCTTCGGATACCACCAGAATGGCCACATTGTCCTTGCGCAAATTCACCAACGTTTGACGGATAAAGCTGGCAGCGCCCACGTCTACGCCCCATGTCGGTTGCGCAATAATCAGCACCTCCGGTTTGAGCAGCAATTCGCGCCCCACTATGTATTTCTGCACATTGCCACCCGACAAGCTTTTGGCTTCGGCATGGTCGCCTGAGCATTTGACACTGAAGCGATCAATGCAATGACGTGAAAAGTCCCGCATTCGTTTGTGACTGATAAAGCCGGTGTTCGACATGCCGTCTTCATGCCCAGTGAGCAAGGCATTGTAAGCCAGTGACATGGCGGGAACTGCGCCGCGCCCCAGCCGTTCTTCCGGTACGAAACGCAGCCCCAGTTTGCGGCGTTGCGCGGGGTTTAAGCGTCCGGCGGGTTGACCTTTGATGAGAATATCGTTGGCGTGTGGCGAGGGTTTTTCACCGCTGAGGGCATACAGCAATTCCTGCTGACCATTGCCGGAAACGCCCGCAATGCCGAAGATTTCCCCGGCTCGCACACTGAGGTTGATGTCGTGCAAATCCGTGCCAAACGGATCTTCCGATACCCGCGACAGTTGTTTGACTACCAAGCGTTCTGCGCCGTCGGTGCGGGCGGGGGCGTGTTCGCACACGGGAAGCTCTCTGCCGACCATCATTTCAGCAAGGCTTTTGGCGGTTTCCCGACGCGGATCGGCTTCACCGCTGACGCGCCCCATGCGTAATACGGTGGCTTTGTGGCAGAGTTCGCGGATTTCTTCGAGCTTGTGGCTGATGTAGAGGATGCTGCATCCTTCATCCGACAGTCGTCGCAGGGTTTCAAACAGCTTGCGCACCGCTTGCGGAGTGAGCACGGAGGTGGGTTCGTCCATGATCAGCAATTGCGGGTTTTGCAATAGGCAACGCACGATTTCCACTCGCTGACGTTCGCCCACGGACAGGTCGTGTACCAAGCGGTGCGGGTTGAGGGGTAAGCCATAACTCTCGGATACTTCTTCGATTTGTTGCGCCAGTGCTTTCAGGTTTTGCTTAGCATCCATTGCCAGTGCAATGTTTTGGGTAACACTGAGGGTGTCAAACAGCGAAAAATGCTGGAATACCATGCCAATGCCCAGCTTACGGGCTTGCGCGGGGCTGTGGATATTGACTGGCTCGCCGTTCCAGAGAATCTCGCCCTTATCGGGTTTGACCACGCCATACACCGCTTTCATCAGGGTGCTTTTGCCCGCGCCGTTTTCACCCAGCAAGGCGTGAATTTCACCGGGCATGACCGTGAGGTTGACGTTTTCGTTGGCGATAACCGAGGGGTAATACTTGCTGATACCGCGCAATTCGAGGCGGGGTGCTGTCATAGCGGGTTCTCCTGTAGGTGTAATGCCAGCAATTGCGCGGCGACGGCAAGGGCAATGTGGGCGGGCTGCTTGCTGCGAATCTGCGGAATACCAATGGGGCAGGTGAGGCGTTCCAGCGCCGTATGGCTATGCCCTTTATCCAGCAAGTGCTTGCGGAATTTGCCGAGCTTGGTTTGCGAACCGATCAGCCCCAGAAAGCGGAAACAGTTGTGGCGCAAGGCGGCATCGCAAATTGCCAAATCCAGCGCGTGGTCGTGCGTCATCACCAGCAGGTAGGCGTTGGCGGGTAAGGCTTCGATCAGGCTGGCAGGATTGGGGGCAATATAGGCTTTGGCATTGGTGGGCAATTCGGCGGGGAACTGCTCCTCACGACTATCGACCCAATACAAACGGCAGGGTTGGGTTGCTAGTATTGCCGCAAGTGCTTGCCCGACATGCCCTGCACCGAATAGCACAATTGGGAATTGGTTGGCGTTGACGGCATCGGGGTGTTGCCATTGCTGCGGGTCAGCGCAGTATTCGTAGTGGATGTGGACGCGCCCGCCGCAGCATTGCCCAAGCGTCGTGCCGAGAGTGAATTCGCGTTGGAGTTGAAGAGGGCGACCGCCGGTCGCCCCTACGAAGACCGTCCCCTGTAGGGGCGACCGGCGGTCGCCCTCTTCACGTTCTGCTACTGCTAACAACGCCCGCGCTTCTGCCATCACCTGCTGTTCCAGCTTCCCCCCACCGATACTGCCCAATAATTCTTGCGCGGCAATCAGCATGTACGCCCCGTTTTCACGCGGGGTTGAACCTTGCGTATCGGTAATGCGGGCAATAATGAAGGCGGCTGGAATCATGCGTTGCCCTGCATGGTGTCACGCACGGCTTGCACCGCATTCAGAATGGCTTCCGGTGTTGCCGGTGCTTGCAACGGCGGGCTGCAACGGTAATCGCCGACGCTGGCAACCGCATCCCGCAGCGCAAAAAACACCGACATCGCCAGCATGAGCGGCGGTTCGCCTACGGCTTTGGAACGGTAAATGGTGTGTTCCACATTGGCATTATCGTCCAGCAGCTTCACCGTAAACTGCGCGGGAATATCGCCCGCCACCGGAATTTTGTAGGTGGATGGCGCATGAGTACGCAAACGCCCGCTGTTATCCCACCACAATTGTTCCGTGGTCAGCCAGCCCATGCCCTGAATGAAACCGCCTTCGATTTGCCCCGTATCCAGTGCCGGGTTCAGTGAACTGCCCACATCGTGCAGAATATCGACGCGCACTACCCGATTTTCGCCGGTCAAGGTGTCGATAATCACCTCAGACACAGCAGCACCATACGCAAAATAATAGAACGGTCGCCCGGTCATGGTTTGCGGGTCGTAATGGATTTTCGGGGTACGGTAAAAGCCCGTGGCTGATAGCGAAATGCGATTGATCCAAGCATCGTGTGCTAGGTGCGCAAAACTCACGGTGTTTGCCGTGCCGAGATGGATTTGCCCGTCCTGAAACACAATGGCGGCAGCATCCACCCCGTAGTGGCTGGCGGCAAATTCGGTGAGGCGTTGTTTCAAGGTACGTGCTGCATCTTGCGCTGCCATGCCGTTGAGGTCAGAACCGGAGGAGGCCGCTGTTGCCGACGCATTCGGCACTTTATCGGTGCGGGTAGCGGTGCAGCGGATTTGACTGAGCGGAATTTGCAATTCTTCCGCCACCACTTGCGCCACCTTGGTGTACAAGCCTTGCCCCATTTCCAGCCCGCCGTGATTGAGCTGTACCGAACCGTCGCTGTAAATGTGCAGCAATGCGCCTGCCTGATTGAAAAAGGTGGCGGTAAAGGAAATGCCGAATTTGACGGGGGTGAGCGCCATGCCTTTTTTCAACCAAGGGCTGTTATGGTTGAAGGCAATAATGTCGGCGCGGCGTTGTTGGTAGTCGGCACTGCTTGCCAGTTCATCGACAATGCGCTGGATAATATTGTCTTCGACCGCCATGCCATACGGTGTTTGGCTACGCACACCGTTCGTGCCGTAGAAATTGGCACGACGCACTGCCAACGGGTCGCATTGCAGGTAACGCGCCACATCATCCAGCACGTATTCAATCGCCATCATGCCTTGCGGGCCACCAAAGCCACGAAACGCGGTATTCGATTGCGAGTTGGTTTTGCAACGGTGCGAAACAATATCCACATGCTCCAAGTAATAGGCATTGTCGGCGTGGAACATGCTGCGGTCATTCACCGGCCCTGAGAGGTCAGCGGAAATGCCGCAGCGTGAGGCATACACCAGCTTTACGCCTTGCAGCACACCTGCGTCATCGAAACCGGCTTCGTAATGGATGTCATAACAATGGCGTTTGCCAGTGATGGTCATGTCATCGTCCCGATCCAGCCGGAGTTTCACTGGGCGTTGGGTTTTCAGCGCAAGCAGCGCGGCAATGCTGGCAAACAGTGCCGGTTGGCTTTCTTTGCCACCGAATGCGCCACCCATGCGGCGGCATTCCAGCACAATGTCTTTCTCGGTTAGCCCTAAGACGCTTGCGAGGGTTTTTTGGTCGTGGTGCGGGTGCTGGGTAGAGCTATAGATCAGCACATCGCCGTGTTCACGCGGCAAGGCAAAGGCAATCATGCCTTCCAGATAAAAATGTTCCTGCCCGCCCAATTGAAAATGCCCGCTGAGGCGATGGGGGGCTTGTTGCAGGGCGGTTTCGGGTTGCCCGCGTTGCAGGTGTTTGCTAGGCAAGACGAATTGCTGTTGCTCGATGGCGTGTTGAATATCGAGGTTGTGCGGCAAGGAGTCGTAATCAATGACTGCCAAACGCGCCGCACGGCGGGCAGCTTCGACAGACGTGGCAGCCACGGCGAAAATGGCTTGCCCGATGTATTCCACGGTGTCGGTGGCAAATACTGGCTCATCCTGCATCGCCCCACCAAGGTGATTCACGCCGGGAATATCGGCGGCGGTGATGACGGCGATTACCCCCGCTGCTTGGCGCACTGCATCCAGATTCACGCTGCGCAAACGGGCATGGGCTTGTTGGCTGATACCGATGGCGGCGTACAAAGTATCGCGGGGTTCGGGCAAATCATCGGTGTAATGCGCCGCGCCCGTGACATGCAATTCGGCACTGTCGTGTTTGATGGGTTTGCCAACGCTCATGCTTGCACCCCCGTTGTGTACAGGGAAAGCGATTCGCCGGTGGTTTCCAGCAGGCATTTCAGCAGCAAGTTTTTCGCCACACTCATGCGGTAGGTGGCGGAAGCCCGCATATCGGTAAGCGGTTGGAAATCGTGTTCCAGCGCCTTCATCGCTGCGGTGACGCTGGCTTGTTCCCACGCTTGCCCGCTTAATGCCGCTTCGCAATGGCTGGCGCGTTTGGGAATGCCTGCCATGCCGCCGTAGGCAATACGGGCTTCAGTGACGTGTTGTTGTGCATCGAGTTGAATGTGGAACGCGGCGCACACGGCGGAAATGTCTTGCTCAAAACGTTTGGAGATTTTATAGCAGCGCAGCAAGCCAGTTGCCGCATTCGGCAAGGGAATCCGTACCGCTTCTATGAATTCACCCGCAGCCAAATCTTTTTGTTGGTAAGCCAGATAAAACGCTTCCAGTGGCAGTTCGCGGGTTGCCTCACCTTTGCGCAAGCGGATTCGCGCCCCCAGCACCAGCAGCGCAGGCATGGAATCACCGATGGGCGAACCGTTGGCAATATTGCCTACCAATGTACCGGCATTGCGGATTGGCAATGAGGCAAAGCGTTCGTGCAATTCGCGCAGAGGCGGGTAATGGGCGACGATGGCTTGAAAAGCGGCTTCCAACGATACCGCAGCGGCGATTTCCAGCCAGCCATCTTGTGTGGTGATTTGATCCAGCCCCGCGACTTTGTTCAAGGAAATCAAGGTGGGTAAATCGCGGTGTTGTTTGGTAATCCACAAGCCAACATCGGTTGCGCCTGCCAGTAAGGTGGCATCGGGATAGCGTTCCAGCAAGATGGCAAGTTCGCCAAGGCTGGTGGGGGCGCAAAAGCGTTTGCCGTCGTGTTCCAGTAGCAGGCTGTGGGGTTGTTGCGCCCATTGCGTCAGGGTGGTAATCAATGCTGTTTCGGCAAAATCATCGTTTGGAAATGCGTGGGCGTATTCATACATGCGTTCCCCCGCATCCAGAATGGGGCGGTAGCCGGTGCAGCGGCACAAATTGCCAGACAGGGCTTGGCTAATTTGCAGGCGGCTGGCATTGGGTTGATTCTGGTACAAGGCAAACAATGACATGACGAAGCCGGGTGTGCAAAAGCCGCATTGCGAGGCGTGGCAATCGACCAGTGCTTGTTGCACCGGATGCAGTTGCTTGCCGCGTTGCAGGCTTTCGACCGTAAACAGGGCTTTGCCGTCGAGCGTTGCCAGCAACTGAATGCAGGCATTCAAGGCGCGATAACGCAAACGCCCGTGTTGCAGGTCGGCGACCACGACGGTACACGCGCCGCAATCGCCTTCGGCACAACCTTCTTTTGTCCCTTTGCGGTACAAGTGTTCACGTAGGTAATTGAGCAAAGTGGTATCGGGGGCGAATGGCGGCGGGGTGTGCGCTTGCCCATCGAGCATGAAGGTGATGCTGTGTTTGACTGTGACCTCGCCTGCATTCATCCGCTGTCCTCTGCTAAGAAGGGAGGGCAGAAGATTCTGCCCCCAACGACTCGAAGAAAAATTTACACGCTACATCTTAGAAATGGGCTTTGATCATGAACGCCGGGTTGCTTTCGTTTACGCCGTCAATCCCGAATTTGTTTTTCCATTCGGCGTGTTCAATCCCTACGTAAATCGGCTTTTTGGTGTTGAACAATTGCTTGCCTGCATCCCACTTGATTTGCGAGGTGAAGTTGGTTTCGGCGGCATGGTCGTCTTGTGCGGTGCTGGCATCAATAAAACCGTCGTATTGGAATTCGGCTTTGCCCACTTTGAAAGGTAACGCCCAAGTAACCGTGGCTTGTTCGTCATCGGCGATTTTTTCGTTATTGACCTTGTACAGATTGACGTTGACGTATTTGAATTTGGGGACATTCAAACCCACGCCGACCCCGGCGAGGTAGTTGTCAAAACTGGGCGAACCTTCCAGCGTTCCCGCCAGATACACATCCTTGATAAGGCCGGTTTTCAGTTCTTTGCCGGTCAAGTAACTTAAGCTGACACGCGGGGCAAGTTCAAAATAGGTTTCTTTCGTGCCGTTTTCGGAACGCAAATGATCGGCGAAGAAAAAAGTGTCGCCCCAGTTGTGACCACTGGCGTGTTCAAAGGTCATGACTTGACGCTTATCATCGCCGACTTTGTAATTTTGACCATTAATATAGGTCAGGCTGGCATCGCTCCATAATTGTTCTGCCAGCACTGCTGGAGAAGCCAGCACACCACACGTCACCACGACGCTGAAAAACGCTTTGTTTGGCATAAAATTTCACCTCGTTGCTATTCATCAAAACCTGACCAACTGGACAGCTTTTGATGAAAAAGCAATAATCGCGCCAACTGTTTGCATGAGCGTGCAATATTCCCCGATAACCTTAGATATGTCTTAGATTGGGTAAGTTTTTACGTTATCGTCTAGCAACTCCCTGTAAAATAATGCGCTTGATTAGTGCGTAACATAATCGTCATGGTGCATGGCGAATCGGCAAAAAGGTTAGCTTTCCATGTTTATTGAGCTTGACTCACACACCCCCAATGGCTTGGCAGGGCGTATTCGCAAAGGCAATGAATGCAAAATCATTGCCGCCGCCGAAGCCGAATTTGCCCGCCACGGCTACAAAGGCGCAAGTATGCAAAGCATTGCCGACCATGCCGGGTTGCCCAAAGCCAATATCCATTACTACTTTGGTTCTAAATTGCGGCTGTACGTGGCGGTGTTGGCACACATCTTGGATATGTGGGACAAGTTGCTGGTGAGTTTGGATGCAGCAGGCGACCCGGCGGTGGAACTGGAAGCCTATATCCGCGCTAAAATGCGTTTAGCACAGGAACACCCGCAAGCCTCACGCATTTTCGGTATCGAAATTATGAGCGGCGCACCTTACTTGCAGGAATATTTCAGAACAGGTTATCTGGAATGGTTCAAAGGCAGGACGGCGGTATTTGAGGCATGGATGGCGCAAGGCAAAATGGATCGGCTCGACCCGGCGCATGTGATTTTCCTGCTGTGGTCATCCACCCAACATTACGCCGATTTCGCTTGCCAGATCAGTGCGGCACTGGGCAAACCCGGTCAAACGCTGCAAGCCGCAGACTACGAGCGGGCAACCCAAACCTTGTTGCACGTAATCCTCAACGGTTGCGGCGTACAACCGTTTCACCCCTACTAAGGAAATGAATCACTAACATGACCGGATTAACCACACATGTTCTGGATACCGCCAATGGTTGCCCCGCTGCGGGGGTGAAGCTGGCGCTGTACGCTTGCCCGGAAAACGCGACCCGTATTCTGGTGAAACAGGCGTTTACCAATGCTGACGGGCGTTGCGACAGCCCTTTGCTGAGTGCGGATGAGATGCAAACCGGCATTTGGGAGTTGGTCTTCCACACCGCTGACTATTTCCAGCAGCGCCATACGCCGTTGGATAACCCGCCGTTTCTGGATGTGATTACCCTGCGTTTCGGGATTGCCGATGTCAGCGCCCACTACCACGTCCCGCTACTTGTCTCCCCTTGGAGTTATTCCACCTATCGCGGCAGTTAGCCGTTAAGGAGTCTTGGCTGATGGAATCCCTTATTCTGGAATGGTTAGGTCTGGCATTTCGCTGGATACACATTATCACGGGCATTGCGTGGATCGGCGCATCGTTTTACTTCAACTGGTTGCTCAACCATCTGCTGACCTCGGATGACCCGAAAGTGGCGGGGCAATTGTGGGCGCTCCATGCGGGGGGCTTTTTCAATGTGGAAAAGCGCAATATCGAGCCGGGTCAACTGCCCGAACCGCTGCACTGGTTCAAGTGGGAATCGTATTGGACGTGGATCAGTGGCTTCGTGATGCTGGTCATCGTTTATTATTTTGGCGCGGAAGCCTATTTGATTGATCCGGCGGTCATGGCGCTGACCGCGTGGCAGGCGATTGCGATTAGTCTGGCGACCTTGGCGGGTAGCTGGCTGGTGTATCACGGCTTGTGGAATTCAGCGTTTGGGCGCAGCAACCAGACCCGCAGCGTGGTACTGACGGCGGTATTCATTACCGTCATGACGATTGTGCTGACGCAGGTATTCAGCGGGCGTGGTGCATTCCTGCATGTTGGCGCAATGCTGGCAACGTGGATGAGCGGCAATGTGTTTTTCGTGATCATGCCCGCCCAGCGGCAACTGGTGCAGGCGACCTTGGCAGGGCAACCTCAGAATAAACAGCTTGCCAACGATGCGGGGCAACGTTCCTTGCACAACAATTACCTGACCTTGCCGGTGCTGTTTGCCATGTTCAGCAACCATTACCCGGCGACGTTTGGCGGTGAGTGGAACTGGCTGATTCTGATTGCGTTGTTCGCCGTTGGGGTGTTGGTACGCCATTACTTCAATGTGCGCGATAAGCAGGGCAATTTCAAAGCGGGTTGGATGTTGGTGGTGGCGTTTGTCGTGTTTATTGGCACGGCGTTAGTTGCCAGTTATCCGGCGTTGTCGCAAAAGGCGGCGGGTGAGATTCAGTACACGCAAGTGCAAGGCTTGTTGCAACAACACTGCATCAGTTGCCATGCGGCGCAACCCACCAGCACCGCGTTTACCAGCGCACCCAAAGGCGTGATGCTGGAAACTGAGGCGCAAGCGCGTAGCCAAGCTACTCAGATTGCCACGCAGGTTTCATCGCGCATTATGCCGCTGGGCAATACCACGGGCATGACCGAAGACGAACGCCAGTTGCTGGTGCAATGGGCGCGTCAGGTTCAACCATGAGTATTCACTATGCCTGAACAAACAGCCTATCCCCGCGATTTGGTCGGTTACGCCGATCACGTACCCCATGCCAATTGGCCGGGCGGTGCGCGTATTGCGGTGCAATTTGTGTTGAATTACGAAGAAGGCGGCGAAAACTGTGTGCTGCACGGTGATGCTGCCTCTGAAGCATTCTTGTCCGAAATCGTTGCTGCTCGCCCTTACGAAGGCGTGCGGCATCCCAGTATGGAATCCATTTACGAATACGGTAGCCGTGCTGGTTTCTGGCGCATTATCCGTTACTTCCGAGAACGCGGTATTCCGCTGACCATTTTCGGCGTGGCGATGGCGTTGGAACGCAATCCGCGTGCGGTCGAAGCCATGCTGGAAAACGGTTATGAAATTTGTAGCCACGGTTGGCGCTGGATTGATTACCAATGGATGAGTCGCGAGCAAGAACGTGAGCACATGCAACGCGCCATTGCGATTATCGAGCGCATGACGGGCGAGAAACCCAAGGGTTGGTACACCGGGCGCAATAGTCCGCATACCCGCGAATTGCTGGTAGAGCAGGGTGGTTTCCTTTACGACGCGGATGATTACAGCGATGACTTGCCGTTCTGGACTAAGGTTGGCGACAAGGATCATTTGGTTGTGCCGTACACGCTGGATACCAACGACATGCGCTTTGCTTCCCCGCAAGGCTTTAATAGCGGCGAACAGTTTTTGCAGTACCTCAAAGATGCGTTCGATGTGTTGTACGCCGAAGGGCTGGAAACGCCGAAGATGCTGTCGATTGGCTTGCATTGCCGCTTGATTGGTCGCCCCGGACGGTTTCGCGCCCTGCAACGCTTTGTCGAATACGCTCAGCAACATCAGGATGTGTGGTTTTGCCGTCGCATCGACATTGCTCAACACTGGATCAAGGAGCACCCAGCCCCATGAAAACATCCCTCAGTGCATTGAATCAATTGGATCAGGCGGCGTTTGTGGCGCTGCTCGGCGGCGTATACGAGCATTCTCCGTGGATGGCGGAACGTAGCTTTGCTTACTTGCCCTTTGCGGATGTGGATGCGTTGTTGCAAGCGATGCGGGCAACCTTGGCGCAAGCTGATCACGACGAGCAATTGGCGTTGATTCGGGCGCATCCTGATCTTGCAGGCAAAGCGGCGTTGCGCGGCGAATTGACGGCGGAATCCACCCGTGAACAAGCAGGCGCTGGACTCGACCAACTCACGCCAGACGAGTTTGCCCGCTTCACTGAACTGAATGAGCGTTACACCACCCGTTTCGGATTTCCGTTCATTATGGCGGTGAAAAACGCCACCAAACACCAGATTCTTAGCGGTTTTGAACAGCGGATTGATAATACGCCGGAGCTAGAATTCGCTACCGCGCTGGAGCAGATCAACCGCATTGCCGCTTTCCGTATTGCTGACCTTGTAGAGTAAGCCATGAATGATTTATTGAAAACCTTGCAAAACTATTGGATTGACCTTGCCCAACCGCGTTTGGGGGCGCAAGCCGTCTATGCTACTGATGAATTTTTTGCACCACTGGAACGCCTGATCCAGCCAGAAGAGCCGGTGTTTATTCCGGGCAAGTACGATGATAACGGCAAGTGGATGGATGGTTGGGAAACCCGCCGCAAACGCGGTGACGGTTACGATTACGCGATTATCAAAATCTGCTCCGGCGTGATTTACGGGGTGGATCTGGATACTGCCCATTTCACCGGTAATTTTGCGCCTTCTGCCAGCATTGAAGCGTGTTACAGCAAAACCCCGCCGGATGAGAATACCCGTTGGTTTCCATTGCTGCATTCGCGGGCTTTGCAGGGCAATTCACACAATACGTTTGAAATTGGTTCGCGTGAGGTGTGGAATTATTTGCGCCTGAATATTTACCCCGATGGCGGCATTGCACGGTTGCGGGTTTACGGGCAAGTGCGCCGCGAACTCAGTGCTGATGAGCTGGATGGTGAAATTGATCTCGCGGCAATGCTTAATGGTGGGCGGGCGTTGTGTGCCAGCGACATGCATTTCGGGCATATCAGCAACCTGATTGCGCCCGGCAAAGGCGTGAATATGGGCGATGGTTGGGAAACCCGTCGCCGCCGCGAACCGGGGTTTGACTGGATTATTTTGCGCTTGGCGTATGTGGGGCAAATTACCCGGCTGGTGATTGATACCGCGCATTTCAAAGGTAATTACCCGTATGAATGTTCGGTGTGTGGCACGCTGTATCAGGGCGGCAACGAGGATAGCATTGCCACGCAAAGCCTTTACTGGGATCAAATCCTGCCTCCCCAGCGCATGGCGGCGGATACCGAGTTTACCTTTATCGAGCAATTGCGGCAGATTGGGCCGGTGTCGCATTTGCGTTTGAATATTTACCCTGATGGTGGGGTGAGCCGTTTGCGGGCATTTGGCAAGGTGCGGAGGGTGGAATGATTCTGATACCGGAACCGTTGACGGCGGCAGCGTTTGCGCCGTTTGGCGATGTGATTGAGGTGGGCGATGAACGCACGCATTACGCCATCAATTACGGGCGTACCGAACGCTATCACGATCTGGCGCAACTGGATGTGCTGGAAAATGGTGGCAAACCTACCGTGAGTATTTTTCGCTCGCAACCGGCACAGTTTCCGCTGAAAGTGGAAGTGATGGAACGCCATCCGCACAGCAGTCAGGCGTTTCTTTCCATGCAGCGTAAGCCGTTTTTGGTGTTGGTTGCGCCACCCGGTGAGCAGCCGTTGCTGGAACAGTTGCGGCTGTTTGCCGTCGGGGCGGATCAGGGGGTAAATTACCATCGTGGGGTTTGGCATCACTACCAGTTTAGTCTGGATGAGGTGCGGGATTTTCTGTGTATCGACCGCAGTGGTGGGTATGGGGGGAATTGCGATGAGTATCGGTTTGTTGAGGAGGTTTATATAACCTTCCCCCCCATCCCCGACCCTTCCCCCGCGAGGGGTGAAGGGAGTAAGAGTTGATTTAATGCGTTTCTGCCTCCGCACTCGCCCGTACTGCCGCGCTGGTATCGTTGCTTACCCCGTTGAAGAACAGGTTCAGCAAGACGGCACTAAACGATGCCAGCAAAATGCCCGATTCGATCAGCGAATGAATCCCGTGCGGCATCCACTGTTTGAAGTTGGGTGCAATCAGTGGAATCATGCCCATGCCGATGGAAATCGCCACGATCATGGCGTTATTGCGATTGGTCTTAAAATCGACCTGCGAGAGGATGCGGATACCGGTTGCCGCTACCATGCCGAACATGACCAAACCTGCGCCACCCAATACCACGGTTGGTAACGACTCCACCAACGCCGCCATTTTCGGCAGCAAACCCAGCACCACCAAAATAATACCGCCTGCCACACACACAAAACGGCTGCGGATGCCGGTGACAGCGACCAGCCCCACGTTTTGCGAAAAGCTGGTGTAAGGGAAGGTATTGAAAATCCCGCCAATCAATGTACCCAAACCATCGGTACGCAAGCCGCGAGACAAGCGTGGCTGATCAACCGTGCGCCCGGTCATTTCGCCTAGTGCCAAAAACATCCCGGTGGATTCAATCATCACCACAATCATCACCAAGCTCATGGTCAGGATCAGCATTGGGTCGAAAACCGGCATTCCGAACTGGAAAGGCATTACCAAGCCAAACCAATCCGCTTTGGCGACTTTTTCAAAGGTCATCATTCCCAGCGCGGCGGTAATCACACCACCAACCAGAATGCCGATTAGTACCGCAATATTCGACAAAAAACCTTTGGCAAACCGCGAAATCAGCAAGATCGAAACCAGCACGATAGCTGCAATACCAACGTTGGCAGGCGATGCATATTTAGGGTTTGGAGCCGTTGTAGCTAACGCGAGATTGGTGGGTGGGGCAGGAATACTTGCGCCGGAATCTGTAGCGGCTTTGACGGCTTCCAGCCATTGCGCGTGTTCAGGGCTAATAATCATCGGTGCGGTAGGCCCCACCGGATTGCCGAAAATCCAGTTGATGCCAATGCGCATCAGGGTAATGCCGATCACCGCAATGATTGTACCCGTGACGACTGGCGGGAAAAACCGCAACATGCGGCTGACAATCGGCGTAATCAGGATCGAAATCAGCCCCGCGCCAATGACCGCGCCGAAGATGAGTTGCGCACCTTCAACGCCCGGTGTGGCTTTTGCCATGCTCACAATCGGTGCAACCGCTGCGAAGGTTACGCCCATCATCACCGGAAGCTGAACGCCAAACCATTGCGTCATCCCAAACGATTGGATCAGGGTAACAATGCCACACACGAACAAGTCAGCCGAAATCAGCATGGAAATTTGTTCCGGGCTGAGTTGCAGCGCCCGCCCGATAATCAGCGGCACGGCGACCGCGCCCGCATACATGATCAGGACGTGCTGAAGTCCTAATGTTGCCATTTTGCCGACGGGGAGTATTTCATCAACAGGGTGAACCGATGTACTCATAAAACGTAGCTCCTTAAATTGACAGGGCTTGTGAAAAAGTTGTCTACTTGGTCAGGTTTTTTATGCAAAATGCTTGCCATGTTTTTTAAGGAGTGACGGGGCATGAGTGATCGGTTGTGGATTAAGAATCCGTTAGCAATGTTCACCTTAAGTGGACAAGACGCGGGTGGTGGCGTGGTGGTGCAAGGCAACCGCTTGGTTGAGTTGGTTGCATCCGGTCAGCAGCCACAGACAGCGGTGGAACACGTATTTGATGCCAGTGAACACGTGGTCTTGCCGGGGTTGATTAATACCCATCACCATTTTTACCAAACCCTGACCCGTGCGTATCCGGGGGCGTTGAATCAGGAGCTATTCCCGTGGTTGGTTTCGCTGTATCCGGTGTGGGCAGGGCTTGAACCGGAGATGCTGGAGGTGGCAACGCGCTTGGCGTTAACTGAATTGCTGTTGTCGGGCTGTACCACCGCCGCCGACCACCATTACCTGTTCCCCGCAGGCATGGAGCACGCGATTGATGTGCAAGTGGAAGCGGCAGCTCAAGTTGGTACACGTGTGACTTTGACCCGTGGTTCAATGAGTCTGGGCAAGGATCAAGGCGGCTTGCCCCCGCAAAGTACCGTGCAAACCGAAACGGCGATTATGGATGACAGCGCCCGCTTGATCAGCGCTTATCACGACCCTAACGAAGGCGCGATGGTGCAACTCGCACTTGCCCCGTGTTCACCGTTTTCCGTCACCACCGATTTGATGAAAGCCAGTGCGGAACTGGCGGGGCAACATCACGTGCGTTTGCACACCCATTTGGCGGAAACGCTCGATGAGGAAGCCTTTTGCCTGAAAATGTTTGGAATGCGCACCGTGGATTATCTGGAAAGTGTCGGCTGGTTAGGTTCGCAAACGTGGCTGGCGCACGGTATACATTTCGATGACGACGAAATTCGCCGTTTGGGTGCGGCGGGAGTTGGCGTTTGCCATTGCCCGAATTCCAACATGATGCTGGCATCGGGAATTTGCCGGATTCGTGAACTGGAAGCGGCAGGAAGTCCGGTAGGCATTGGGGTGGATGGTTCGGCTTCCAACGACCATTCCAACCTGATCAGTGAAGTGCGTCAGGCGATGTATATTCAGCGGTTGCGCTATGGGGCGGCGAACGTTACCCACTACGATGCGTTGCGTTGGGCGACGCAAGGTTCGGCGCGGGTATTGGGGCGTAGCGATATTGGTGAAATCGCTGTGGGTAAACAGGCGGACTTGGCGCTGTTTAAGCTGGATGAATTACGCTTTTCGGGGCATCATGATCCTGTGGCGGCACTGTTATTGTGTGGCGCACACAAAGCCGATCGCGTGATGGTCGCGGGGCAGTGGAAAGTGGTGGATGGACAATTGCCCGACGTGGATATTCGCGCCCTGATGCACGAACACCAGCAAGCCGCCCGCCGACTGGTCGCGAAACATGGCGGTTGATGCTGGTACGAAATTTGCCTGTTACTCACAATATTCTTAGGAGCAACCCCTTATGTTGAAAATAGCCACTGGGTTCATAACCAGTTTCCTCATCATGATGACCGGCATCGCCACTGCCCACGACGGCATCGCCCATCACGCTGAAACCCACAACGAACTGGCGCATTTCGCCGCGCACACCTTGATGGCGCTACCGGTAGTCATCGCGGTATGGTTGCTGATTTGGGGTGCAAAACGATTCATTGCCAAGCGTGCCGTCCTGCGCAAGCGTGGCTGAAGCCGCCACGACCCAAGGCTGGCAAGCGGAATTACGCCTCGGTTTCGAGCAGCGTAGCACCAAAACCGTGCTGGCAACCCGCCAACAGCGCGGCCCTTTAGCCGTGCAACGCCCCTTCTACCCCGAAGGTGACGTTTGCCACGCCTACGTGCTGCATCCGCCCGGCGGTGTCGTGGGCGGTGATTGCTTGCAAATGCACTTTCAGGTTGCTCCCAATGCCCATGCCTTGCTGACGACACCCGGCGCAACCAAGTTTTACCGCAGCGCCGGATTACAAGCGCAACAACACCAACATTTCCACGTCACGCAAGGCTGTCTGGAATGGTTGCCGCAGGAAAACATCTTTTTCCCCGGCGCAAATACCGCCTTGCACAGCACGATTCATCTGGATGCAGCGGCGCAATACATCGGCTGGGAAATCCACTGCCTCGGTCGCCCCGTGATTGGCGAAACTTTCGCGCAAGGCAGGGCATTATTCAAAACCGCGCTGTACCGCGCTGGCAAACCGCTATTGCTCGATCGCTTGCTGATTGCCAGCGAAACCGATTTGCATACCGCAGCCGGATTACGCGGACAACCTGTCATGGCAACGCTGTTGGCTACCCCCGCCACGCCTGCGCTACTCGAAGCCGTGCGCCCGCATTGCCAAGACATTGCCAACGGCAGTGCTGGCGTAACCTTATTCAACGATGTCTTGGTCGTGCGTTATCTCGGCAATAGCACCGCGCAAGCGCACCGCTTATTCCGGCATCTATGGCACATTATCCGCCCGCTAGTTACGGGACGCCCCGCCACCCCGCCTCGCATCTGGAATACTTAGGAGGAACAATACAATGGAACTCACCCCCCGCGAAAAAGACAAGCTACTGCTATTCACCGCCGGATTGCTGGCAGAACGCCGCAAAGCGCGTGGCTTAAAACTCAACTACCCTGAAGCGATTGCCTACATCAGTTGCGCGATTATGGAAGGCGCACGCGATGGGCGTTCCGTCGCCGAAATGATGGACTACGGGCGTACCCTGCTGACCCGTGACGACGTGATGGACGGCATCGCCGACATGATCCACGACGTGCAGGTGGAAGCCACTTTCCCTGACGGCACGAAACTCGTCACCGTGCATGACCCGATTGTGTAAGGAGTACCCCATGATTCCCGGACAACTTTTCGCTGCTGAAGGCGACATCGAACTCAATGCAGGGCGCGAAACCGTTACCCTCACCGTTGCCAATACCGGCGACCGCCCGATTCAAGTCGGGTCGCACTACCATTTCTTTGAAACCAACAACGCCCTCGCGTTTGAACGCGAAGCCACACGCGGTTTTCGCTTGAACATTCCGGCGGGAACTGCCGTAAGGTTCGAGCCGGGGCAAACCCGCGAAGTCGAACTGGTAGCACTCGCTGGTACACGCGAAGTCTACGGTTTCCAAGGCAAAATCATGGGGACATTATAATGGCACGGATTAGCAGACAGGCTTACGCTGAAATGTACGGCCCTACCACGGGCGACCGCGTGCGTTTAGGCGACACCGCACTCATTATCGAAGTCGAACACGACCACACCGTGTACGGCGATGAAGTCAAATTCGGCGGCGGCAAAGTCATCCGCGACGGCATGGGGCAGTGCCAGCGCAACGATGCTGAAGTCGTCGATGTGGTGATTACTAACGCGCTGATCCTCGACCATTGGGGCATCGTCAAAGCCGACATCGGCATCAAACACGGGCGCATTGTCGGCATCGGCAAAGCAGGCAACCCTGACACCCAAGCAGGTGTGAACATTCTGGTCGGCGCAGGCACGGAAGCGATTGCGGGCGAAGGCCACATTCTCACCGCTGGCGGGATTGATTCGCACATCCACTTCATTTGCCCGCAACAAATCGACGAAGCCTTAATGTCCGGCGTGACTACCATGCTCGGCGGTGGCACGGGGCCCGCGACTGGGACGAATGCCACCACTTGCACCCCCGGCATCTGGAATTTGCACCGCATGTTGGAAGCCGCCGACAGCTTGCCGATGAACCTCGGTTTCTTGGGCAAAGGCAATGCCAGCCTGCCCGACCCCTTGCGCGAACAAGTTGCAGCGGGTGCAATCGGCTTGAAACTGCATGAAGACTGGGGAACGACACCTGCCGCGATTGATAACTGCCTGACAGTGGCGGATGAAATGGACGTGCAAGTCGCCATCCACACCGACACGCTGAACGAATCCGGTTTCCTCGAAGACACGCTTGCCGCTATGAAAGGGCGCGTTATCCACACTTACCACACCGAAGGCGCTGGCGGCGGACATGCCCCCGACATTATCAAAGCGTGTGGGCAAGCCAATATTTTGCCGTCCTCGACCAACCCGACGCGCCCTTACACCATCAATACGGTGGACGAACACCTCGACATGCTGATGGTTTGTCACCACCTGTCGCCTGCGATTGCCGAAGACGTGGCGTTTGCCGAAAGCCGCATTCGCCGCGAAACCATTGCTGCCGAAGACATTTTGCACGACTTGGGCGCGTTTTCGATGATTTCGTCGGACTCGCAAGCAATGGGGCGCGTGGGCGAAGTCATCATCCGCACTTGGCAAACCGCGCACAAAATGAAAGTGCAACGCGGCAGCCTTGGCACTGACCCCGCCACACACGACAACTTCCGCGCCAAACGTTACATTGCCAAATACACCATCAACCCGGCGATTACGCACGGCATTTCCCACGAAGTCGGTTCGATCGAAGTCGGCAAACTCGCGGATTTAGTGCTGTGGAAACCGGCGTTTTTCGGCGCAAAACCGAGCCTGATTATCAAAGGCGGCATGATTATCGCCGCACCAATGGGCGACCCGAATGCCTCTATTCCAACGCCTCAACCCGTGCATTACCGCCCAATGTTTGGCGCATTCGGCAAAGCCAAACACGCCACCACCATGACCTTCCTCTCGCAAGCAGGCTACAACGCAGGCGTGCATCAGCAATTGGGCTTACAAAGCCTGATTGGGGTGGTGAAAAACTGCCGTACTATCAGCAAAGCCAGCATGATTCACAACGCTTACCAGCCAGTGATTGAGGTCGATTCGCAAACCTATCAGGTGCGGGCGGATGGTGAATTGCTGATCTGTGAACCGGCGAGCGAATTACCGTTGGCACAACGTTACTTCCTGTTCTGATTTCTTCCTGAGTGGGTGGTAGACAATGATTCTGTCTGCCACTCACTCATTGCATCATTGCTGTTTACGCAAAAAAAGCATGTTGCCATTCCTGTTTTGGCTTGTTATTGTGTCTACGTCACCATTGAGGATGTAGAAAATGTTGCTCAAGGATATTGTGTCAGCCAAAGCAGGTTATCCGTTTCGCGGGGCAATCACGGCAATACCCAACGCAGCAGTGCGGGTGGTGCAAATGAAAGATACCTTTGTCGATCAAGCTATTGAGTGGTCGGCTTGTATTTGCACAGAGTTACCCAGCCAACGCTCAGCGGACTTTTTATCAGAAAATGATATTTTGTTTGTAGCACGCGGTACGAAAAATTATGCCGTGTTAGTCGATGCGGCGGTTGCGAACTACCAAGCAGTGGTAGCCCCTCACTTTTATGTATTACGTCTGACAACACCCAGCGTGTTACCTGCATTTCTAGCATGGTGGCTCAATCAATACCCCAGCCAGCAGTATTTCCAGCGCGAAGCCGAAGGCAGTGTGACCAAAAGCATCCGCCGCAGTGTGTTGGAAAATACCCCTATCGTTGCACCTTCGCCGGATAGACAACATGCCATTATTGGCCTTGCCAACACTTTGAAGCAGGAACGGCAACTGGCGGAGCAACTACTGCACAATGGTGAGCGATTGATGAATGCCATTGCCAATGACTTGTTACATCACTAAGGAGGTTTAATTATGGACAAGGAACATCAACTGTTTGAACAGTGTAAACACCTAGATAAGAACGGTATTGAATACTGGTCTGCCCGTGAACTTTCAAAGTTGATTGGATACTCAGAATATCGTCACTTTCTGCCAGTTCTCAGCAAAGCCCAAGAAGCGTGCCTGAATAGTGGACATGCCATCAATGACCATTTCGAGGACATCCTCGCAATGGTTAAAATTGGGTCAGGAGCGCAACGCAAGCTTGATGATGTGAAGTTGTCCCGTTATGCCTGCTATCTGGTGGTACAAAATGGCGATCCCTCCAAACCTGTCATCGCCGCTGGACAGACGTACTTTGCGGTGCAAACACGGCGGCAAGAGCTGGCGGACGATGACGCATTCAAGCAGCTTAAAGAGGATGAAAAACGCCTGTTTTTACGCAATGAACTCAGGGAACACAATAAGCAATTGGTTGAAGCAGCCCAACAGGCGGGGGTGGCGACCAACTTGGACTTCGCCATTTTTCAGAATCACGGTTACAAAGGGCTGTACGGTGGGCTTGATCAAAAAGGTATTCATGCCCGCAAAGGGCTGAAGAAAAGCCAAAAAATCCTCGATCACATGGGGTCAACCGAACTGGCAGCCAATCTATTCCGAGCCACGCAAACAGAAGAAAAACTAAAGCGTGATAATGTGCAAGGCAAGCATCAGGCTAACCAAACCCATTTTGCAGTGGGTCGGAAAGTCAGGCAAACCATTGAGGAACTGGGTGGAACAATGCCAGAAAACCTGCCTACGCCAGAGAAGGCGATTAAACAATTGGAAACTGGCAGCAAAGCATTAGGCAAAAAGGATCAATAACAGCATGAACGACACCATCAGCCAAGACAGCATCAACAAAGCCCTGTGGGCAGCCTGCGACACTTTTCGCGGCACGATCAGCGCCGATACTTACAAGGATTTCATCCTCACCATGCTGTTCCTCAAGTACATCTCAGACGTGTGGCAGGATCATTACGAACGCTATCAGGCGGAGTACGGCGATGAGCCGGAACTGATTACTGAAATGATGAAAAGCGAACGCTTTGTGCTGCCGCCTATCGCCAGTTTCTACGCCTTGTATGAGCACCGCCATGAACCGGGCAACGGTGAGCGCATTGACCAAGCCTTGCACGCGATTGAGGAAGCCAATGGCACAAAACTCAAGGATGCGGGCAAAAGCGTGTTCCAAGATATTTCGTTTAACACCGACAAGCTGGGCGAGGAAAAGCAGAAAAACACCATCTTGCGCCACTTGCTGGAAGATTTTGCCAAGCCGGAACTCAACCTCAAACCCAGCCGCGTGGGAACGCTGGATGTGATTGGCAATGCCTACGAGTACATGATCAAAAACTTTGCCGCCAGTGGTGGGCAAAAGGCGGGCGAGTTTTATACCCCGCCGGAAGTGTCCGATTTGATGGCGGAGCTATTAGAGCCGCAACCGGGTGACAGCATTTGTGACCCGGCGTGTGGTTCGGGGTCGTTGCTGATGAAGTGTGGGCGCAAGATCGTCGCCAACTTCGGCAGCAGGCAATACGCGCTGCACGGGCAGGAGGCGATTGGTTCTACTTGGTCGCTGGCGAAGATGAATATGTTCCTGCACGGCGAAGACAATCATAAGATCGAATGGGGCGACACCATCCGCAACCCCAAATTGCTGGATAAAAACGGCAACCTGATGCTGTTTGACATCGTGACCGCCAACCCGCCGTTTTCACTGGACAAATGGGGGCATGACGACGCGGAAAATGACAAGTTCAGCCGTTTCCGGCGCGGCATTCCGCCCAAAACCAAAGGCGACTATGCGTTCATCCTGCACATGATCGAAACGCTGAAGCCGGATACCGGGCGCATGGGCGTGGTGGTTCCGCATGGGGTGTTGTTCCGGGGGTCATCCGAGGGGCAAATCCGCCAGAAGCTGATTGAGGAAAACTTGCTGGATGCGGTGATTGGTTTGCCGGAAAAGCTGTTTTACGGCACGGGCATTCCGGCGGCGATTCTGTTGTTCCGCAAGGATAAGCACGATACCAACGTGTTATTCATTGATGCCAGCCGCGAATGCAAGGCGGGCAAGAACCAGAATTTGCTGACGGCAGAGAATATCCGCAAGGTGCTGGAAACGTACCAGACCGGCAAAAGCGTGGAGAAATACGCCTACCTCGCCAGCCTTGCCGACATCCGCGAGAACGATTACAACCTCAATATTCCGCGCTATGTTGATACGTTTGAGGAAGAGGAAACCATTGATTTGATGGCGGTACGGCGCGAGCGGCTGCAACTGCAACAGCAGTTGGCGGCGTTGGAAACGGAGATGGCGGGGTATTTGGAGGAGTTGGGGTATGACTCAAAATAGAAGCGTAGCAGCATGTTTGGGTAGATGGGAAAGCATCTACAGCCCAGATTGTAACTACGGCGAATCTGCCATAATTAGGCGTGCAAACCATTTTCGTGACGTCACGAAAATGGTCAATATTCACCCGGTATTCGAGCTATGAAACCAATGTCCCGAAAACATGACATCATCAGCAACCTGCAACAGTTCCTGTTGGAATCGGGCAAGGGGTTAGCGTTTGTGGGACGCAAGCAACGCATCCGCATTGAAGATCGGAATTTCTACATTGATCTGGTGTTTTACAACATCAAACTCAGATGCTTTCTGCTGATTAATCTCAAGCTGGGCAAGCTCACGCAGCAAGATGTGGAGAAAATGGATACCTACATTCGCATCTATGATCAGCACCGCAAGGAAGAGGATGATAACCCGACGATTGGGTTGGTATTGTGCCGCCAGAAAAACGAAGTGGTGGTGAAGTATTCGGCTCTCACCGATAGCCAGCAATTGTTTGCCTCCAAATATTTATCCCATTTGCCGACGGAAGCAGAACTTAAACGCGAGTTGGAACGCGAACAAACGTTGGTGGAATCGCAGATTGAAGAATCACGGAGGATTTATGCTGCCTAAAGAATGGGAAAGAAAACCAATCAAAGATGTTTGTGACTCAATCATTGATTGTGTGAATAAGACCGCACCCGTGGTTGATTATAAAACCCCATTTAAAATGCTCAGAACCACTAATATTCGTGATGGCAGAGTAAATACAAAAGATGTTCGATATGTTACAGAATACACTTACAAAGAATGGGTTAGAAGAGGAGCACCTAAAGTAGGTGATTTGATATTTACACGTGAAGCACCAGTTGGTGAGATCGGGGTATTAGAGGATGACAACGGCATTTTCCTAGGACAAAGAACAATGATGTATCGTGCCAACTTAAAAAAAGCCGATAATTATTTCTTGTTTTACTCGTTACAGAGTCGATTTTGTCAGAAGCAAATCGAAGATTTTAGCAATGGTGGAACTGTTGCTCATATGCGAGTTCCTGATTGTGGTGAGATTATTGTAAATATCCCACCACTCCCCGAACAAAAGAAAATCGCTCAAATCCTCTTCACTTGGGACAAAGCCATCACCACCACCGAACAACTACTTGCCAACAGCCAGCAGCAGAAAAAAGCCCTGATGCAGCAATTGCTGACGGGGAAAAAACGGTTGAAGGGGGTTGGTAGCGAATGGAAGAGTAATAAACTAGGTGAATTTTTTAGCCGTGTTACTGAGAAAAACAATGGTCAAAGCATTAATGTTGTGACAATTTCTGGTCAGCAAGGGTTGATTCGCCAAGATGAGTTTTTCAAAAAAAGTATCGCTTCAGATATTCTGGATGAATATTTTCTTCTGAGGAAAGGACAATTTGCTTATAACAAGAGTTATTCAAATGGATACCCGATGGGAGCTATCAAGCGATTGAACCGTTACGATGATGGCGTTGTGACAACATTGTATATTTGCTTTGAAGTCAGTGACAAAGATAGAGCAGACGCTGATTTTTTTGAGCATTACTTTGAATCCGGTTTAATGATCAAAGGACTGATGCAGATCGCAAATGAAGGTGGTCGAGCGCATGGGTTGTTAAATGTAAAACCAAGTGATTTTTTCAATTTAAAGATCAATATACCAAGTTTTGAAGAGCAGCAAAAAATCGCAGCCGTGCTTTCGGCGGCTGATCGTGAGATTGAGGTTTTGCAGCAAAAGCTTGAGGGTTTGAAGCAGGAGAAGAAAGCCCTGATGCAGCAGTTGTTGACGGGGAAACGGCGGGTGAAAGTATGAGGAAAAACGTATGTTGACATACCCAATTAAAATCGAAGGACTCAAAGGCGTAGGCAGCATCGAGTTAAACCTACAGGAAAACCAGCGGGTTTATACCCTGATAGGGGCTAATGGTGTCGGTAAAACCAAAACACTCGAAGTGTTGTTTCAGATTTTATTTTTTAGTCATCAAAATGTATGGCAATCACTTGCTTCTAACACAAACACACCAAATACTTGGAGCTTTAAAACAGTACATATAGGTGAAAGCAGTGTTCGCATTGAATCAAACCATGTTTCGCTAATAAAGAATGGTATAGGACAACTTCTGTCCCATAGCTCACCTACTGTTTTTCTTGCTTCCCAAAACCGGGGATTTATTCAACACGACAACAAACCTGCCCAAGCTATTGGGACGCTAGAACAACGCCGTAATGCCTATTTCCAGCGTTTGATTCAAGGCATGAACAACAATTTCACCAGCCTGAATATGGATACGGGCATTGAAGAATGGTTTGTCACCCTAGCCCAATCCGCTAACCCTTACCAAAAGCAGGAAGATAACCGCGACATCGAAATCCGTGTAGTACTGGAGTTGCTAAACAAAATCGACAGCCGCATCGACCCCAAATACATGCAAATCAGCGGTGATGGTCGGGTCAATCTGAAAATTGATGGTCAGCCGCGTGAGCTTTCCCATCTGAGTACCGGCTTTGCCTCCATCCTGAAAATGCTACAGGCGATTGTGTCCGGTTACGGCTATTTCACCAATGAAACCCGCTTGCAACAGGTGAAGGGTATCGTGCTGATTGACGAAATCGAAAGCCACCTGCATCTGTCTTGGCAAGCAAAAATCATCCCCTTGCTCAAACACTTATTCCCGAATACCACCTTTTACATCACCACCCATTCTTCCATCGTGCTGTCACAGCTAAAGGCAGGAGAAGCCTATCGCCTGCAACGCGATACCGATGGCGTGGTGCGTACCCAAGCGATTACTTCACCCAATACCACCTCGTTGATTGATGTGCTGCAAGAAGCCTTTGATATTGATCTAAATCGTCTGAAGCTGGACAGTCTCGTTCCCGCTGATCAACAACAAGCGAAACAACAGTTGTTGAATCTGATCAATGGGCAAGGGGTTTAAATGACCATGCGCAAGGTTTTATTAGACGCAAACTTATTGATCGCCGCCTTGGATGACGGTAGCACAACTTCCGAAACCGAACGTACCAAAGCCAAGCAGACTTTGGCAGCCTTATTGAGCAATGAGGAGGTGACGCTGATTATCACCCCATTGATTCGCTACGAAGTGCTGCGCGGCATTGGCTGGCAAGATCAGGTACGTTTTGCCCAGTTGAAACAATCACTGGATGGTTTGACCGAGTTGGATGTTAATCGCAATGTCTCCGAACTGGCAGCCAACTTATTCCGCTTTGACCGTGCAGAGAATACAGACCAGCAACGCAATATTGAAAAGCGCAAGTTTGATGTGTTCCACCTTGCCAGCGCCAAGTGCCACGATTTGGAACTGGCATCGCAAGATTCAGATATTGCGGGGTTAGAAGGGTTACATGAGCGTTATCTGCACCGCAGCCGTTTCGAGGTCATCTAATCATGGAAGAATTCACCCCCGAACAGTTACTGGAACAGCTACGCGAACTAGACGAACACCCGCGCATTGAAGCCAAACGCGCTAGCGAGATCGGTGCTTCCGTCATGCAAACAGATGATCTTGACCCTGCGGCTATCGCGTTGTATCGCACTTTACGCAGAAAAGTTCGCCCTCATGCGGAAGAGTTGCAAGTTGATGATCCAGAAATGCTACGTGCGTTGAATCTGGTTAAACGCCAAAACGGTGTTTATGTCCCCAATGTTGCAGGGCTGTTGTTGCTGGCTAAACCATTAGCATTGCGCCGTTTGTTACCCGCTGTGCGTGTGGATTACGTGCGCATACAAGGAACACAATGGGTAGAAGATCCTGAACAACGCTTCATGACCACATTTGATCTTCGTGAACCCTTATTGCGCTTGATTCCAAAATTGGAAGCGACCATTTTGGACGATATGCCCCGCCACTTCCGTTTGAAAGAAGGCGACACGCAACGTTCGGATCAGCCTTTGCTACCACAAAAAGTGGTACGTGAAGCCATCATCAATGCAGTGATGCATCGCGATTACCAAGTCAATCAACCCACATTGGTAGTGCGCTACAGTAATCGGCTGGAGATTCGCAATGCAGGTTATTCGCTCAAGCCAGAGGTCGTGTTGGGGGAAATGGGGTCTAAACTGCGTAACCCGATTCTGGCAGCCGTCTTGTACGATCTGGATTTTGCCGAAACCAAAGGCTCAGGTATCCGCACGATGCGGCGCTTGCTAGAGCAGGCTGGATTAAGTGCGCCTGTATTTACGAGTGATACTTTAACTAACCAATTTTCAGCCATTGTCTGGTTACGTCAGCAAGGGATTTTATTATGAATTCCATGCCCAAATTCCAAGAAGAATACAGTGCCAAACTCCCCGCACTGGCACTGTTGAGCCAATTGGGTTGGTCATTCCTCTCCCCACAACAGGCCGTGATTGCCCGCCACGGTCACTACGACCAAGTGGTGTTGCGTGACATCCTGCGCAGCGAATTGCAAAAACGCCGTTTCACCTTCGCGGGTCGTGAATACGCCCTGTCGAGCCACGCGCTGGATAACCTGATTGGCGAAGTGTGCAGCCCCGCCCTCAATGAAGGTTTGCTGTCTGCCAATGAAAAGCTCTACAACCACCTGCTGTACGGTATTTCCATCACCGAATTTGTCGACGGCAAAAAAGCCAACCCGACCATTGCCCTGATCGACTGGCACAACCCCGCCAACAACCATTTCAGCTTTACCGAAGAATTCAGCATTACCCGCGCTGGCGGTGTCGATACGCGCCGCCCGGACATCGTGTGTTTCGTCAACGGCATCCCTTTGGTGGTCATCGAAGCCAAACGCCCCAATGGTCACGCGAAAAAAGCCCCCACCATCGACGAAGGCATTTCACAAAGCCTGCGCAATCAACGCCCCGACGAAATCCCGCATCTGTTCGCCTACAGCCAATTATTGCTCTCCATCAATGGCGCAGAAGGCCGTTACGCAACCTGCGCCACCCCAACCAAATTCTGGTCAGCATGGCGCGAGGAAGACATCAGCCCTGCGGAAATGCACGCCATCAAAAACCGCCCACTGACCGCGCTGCAAACCGAACTCCTGTTTGCCCACCGCACCGCCCAAGATTGGGCGTGGTATCAGGCTTGGTGTGCGGCTGAATTGGCAGTGACAGGTCAAGATCACCTGCTTATCAGCCTGTTACAGCCGCAACGCTTGCTGGAAATGGTGCGGTTTTA
This sequence comes from Thiothrix subterranea, assembly GCF_016772315.1. Taxonomy (NCBI): domain Bacteria; kingdom Pseudomonadati; phylum Pseudomonadota; class Gammaproteobacteria; order Thiotrichales; family Thiotrichaceae; genus Thiothrix; species Thiothrix subterranea. The sequence goes on from NZ_CP053482.1 coordinate 2,378,429, forward strand.
CACGCTGTTCGACAAAAAGGTTGGGAAAATTGTCGCCCGTTACCAGCAAGTTTTCGGTATCAAACGGCTGATTGAGCGAATCAACACGCCACGCTCAGACGGCGGACGCGAAGGCGGCGTGATCTGGCACACCACCGGCTCAGGCAAATCCTTCACAATGGTATTCCTGAGCAAAGCCCTGATCCTGCACGATTCCCTCAAACACTGCCGCATTCTGGTTGTCACCGACCGGGTAGATTTGGAAAGCCAACTCAGCAAAACCTTTACCTCCGGCGGCGAGTTAGCCAGCAAAAAAGACAAAGAAGCGGCAATGGCAACCTCCGGCAAACGCCTTGCCGAACAGATTGGTAAAGGCACGGAACGCATCATGTTTGCGCTGATTCAGAAGTTTAACAGTGCCACCAAGCTGCCCGAATGCCGCAATGCCAGCCCGAATATCATTGTGCTGATCGACGAAGGTCATCGCAGCCAAGGCGGCGAAAACCACATCCGCATGAAACAGGCATTGCCCAAAGCCGCGTTTGTGGCGTTTACTGGCACGCCTTTGCTGAAAGACGATAAGACCGAAGGCAAGTTTGGCAAGATCATTCACGCCTACACCATGCAACGCGCTGTGGATGACCAAACCGTTACGCCCTTGTTGTACGAAGAACGCATCCCCGATCTGGATGTCAACGAACGCGCCATTGATAGCTGGTTTGAGCGTATTACCGAAGGCTTGACCGCTGAACAAAAAACCGACCTGAAACGCAAGTTTGCCCGCAAAGGTGAAATCTACAGTGTGGATGACCGCATCCGACTGATTGCGCTCGACATTGCCAACCACTTCGTGAAAAACATCGACGACGGCTTGAAAGGGCAACTCGCTTGCGACAGCAAAGCCTCCGCGATCAAGTACAAACAATACCTCGACGAAGCGGGGTTATTTGAATCCGCCGTAGTCATGAGTCCGCCCGATACCCGCGAAGGCAATACCGATGTGGACGAAGTTGCCTTGCCCGCCGTGACTAAATGGTGGAAAGACAATATCGGTTCAGCCGACGAACAAACCTACACCAAAGCCATCATTGAGCGTTTCGACAAAGACGAGGCGTTGAAGCTGTTGATTGTGGTGGATAAGCTGCTGACGGGTTTTGACGAGCCGAAAAATACCGTGCTGTATATCGACAAGCCCTTAAAGCAACACAACCTGATCCAAGCGATTGCGCGGGTCAACCGTTTGCATCCACTGAAAAAGTTTGGCTTGCTGATCGACTATCGCGGCATTCTGGCGGAACTGGATACCACCCTTCAGAAATATCAGGATTTGGCAGCGCGTACCCAAGGCGGTTACGACATCAATGATATTGCGGGTTTGTATAGCCAGATGAGTACCGAATACAAACGTTTGCCGCAACTTTACAAAACCTTGTGGGCGATTTTTGCTGGGGTTAAAAACAAGCACGACATTGAGCAATTACGGCAAGTGTTAGTGCCGAAAATGGTGGAGCAAAGCGACGAGTTGGTCGATGCCAACCTCAAAGTGCGCGAAGACTTCTACGAAGCCCTGACCGCCTTTGCCAGTTGCCTGAAAGTCGCACTGCAATCTGCCACCTTCTTTGCCGATACCAGTTTCAGCGATGCTGACCGCCGCCATTACAAAGAAACCCTCAAGCAATTTTCCAGCCTGCGCCAATTAGCGAAACAGGACGCAGGCGAAACCATCCAGTACGACCAATACGCCGCGCAGGTAAAAAAGCTGCTGGATAAGCATGTGGTCGGCGTTGACATCAAAGACGCGCAAGGCGTTTACGAAGTCAACAAACTGGGGCAAAAGCAAGCCCCCGAAGATTGGAGCGCGGACAAAACCCGCAACGAAACCGACATTATCAAAACCCGCGTGACGCGCATGATCGAGCAGGATTTGCGCGATGACCCTTACGCACAGGAAGCCTTTTCCAAACTGTTGCGCCAAGCCATTGCCGCCGCAGAAAAGCTGTTCGATCACCCGCTCAAGCAATACCTGCTGTTCCACGATTTTGCCGAGCAAGTGCAACAGCGGCGCGTGCCGGATATGCCGAATGTGTTTGCAGGCAATCACCATGCGCAGGCGTATTTCGGCGTGTTCAAACAAACCTTGCCGGAAGTATTCGCTGCTGCCGGTCAAGCCACGCAAGACCAGTGGGCGCAACTCGCCTTCGCACTGGATGCGCATGTGGAACAATCCGTCGCCGAACATTCCATTAACCCGCAAAACATCGAAGCCGACATCCGCAAAAAACTGCTGCCGTTGCTGTTCAAGGAATGCAAAGCGATTGGTGGTGGCATGGATCAGGCTAAAGCAATGGTCGAGCGGGTGGTGCAAATTGTGCGCGTGGGTTTGAGTGGGGTGTAAACGGATGCTTCAGTTTAGCTATGGCGATGAACAGATTACGTTTGAGCGTTTGCCCCGCAGCGAAGGCATCCAGCGTGTGTTGATCAAGATTCACCCCGACTGCCGGGTAGAAGTGGCAGCCCCTGCCCAAGCGGATGATAACGAAGTGCTGGCAGCGGTGAAAAAACGCGGTCGCTGGATTTACCAACAACTGCGCGATTTCCGCCAACAATCCGCTTACGTCACCCCACGGCAATACATCAGCGGTGAAAGCCATTATTACTTGGGCAAACAATACCTGCTGAAAGTGTTGGAGGACCCCAACGCCACGCCACAAGTGAAATTGTTACGCGGCAAACTGGAAGTGACGCTACATCAGAAAAGTACAGCGAAGGTGGAGCAGCTTCTGGGCGATTGGTACAAAGTGCGTGCTAAAGAAGTGTTTGCCAAACGGCTGGATGCCATGCTGGAACAGGCACTTTGGGTGGCTGAACGTCCGCCGTTACGCATTTTTACCATGCACACCCAATGGGGCAGTTGCTCACCCCAAGGCAGGCTGACACTGAACCCGCATCTGGTCAAGGCCCCACGCGAGTGCATTGACTACGTGATTCTGCATGAGTTGTGTCATCTTGCTGAACATAATCACAGCGAACGCTTTTACCGTTTGCTGTCTCAGGTGATGCCCAGTTGGGAAGAGGTAAAAGCTCGACTGGATGCAAGGGCGGGGTATTATGTGTTGGCATGAAAACTGCTCTGTGAAAATGCAAACGTTATATTTCCTCTACCTAGGTTAAGTAATGCTCAAAATTGAACGTATTCTTGATAAAAGCAGCGTACCGCCCCGTCAGCCGCACCTGTCGCTGACCCTGCCGCACGAACGCCGCATTATCAGCCGCCAGCGTGTCACCTTGGACGATGGCAGCGATGCAGGTTTATTCCTGCCACGCGGTTCCAGCCTGCAACACGGCGATGTCCTGCAAGGTGTCAGCGGTGAACTGATCCGCATTCAAGCCGCGCCCGAAACGGTATCTACCCTGACGTGCGCCGACCCGTGGCTATTAGCGCGTGCCTGCTACCACCTCGGCAACCGTCATGTGCCAGTGCAAATCATGCCGGGCATGATCCGCTATCAACACGACCATGTGCTGGATGACATGTTGCACGGTTTAGGCTTGTATGTGGTGGTGGAACAAGCACCGTTTGAGCCGGAAGCAGGCGCGTATGGTGGCGGGCATTCGCACGGACATCATCATGAGCATGATCACACGCATTCCCATGATCACTGATCTGGCACTGCTGCGCCTGCTGCATCTGGTTAGCCCGACCTTGCCGATTGGTTCGTTCACCTATTCGCAGGGGATCGAATGGGCGGTGGAATGCGGTTGGATTGCTACCCCCGCTGATTTGCAAAACTGGCTGGCAAGCCAGTTGCACAGCGGCATGACGCATCTGGATATTCCGGTGTTGCAACGCCTGTATCACGCAGTGGAACGCGCTGATGTGGAAACGCTGGAATACTGGATTCACACCCTCAACGCCAGCCGCGAAACCAGCGAGTTATTGCTGGAAGAAAAGAATCGTGGGCGGGCGCTCACCGATTTGCTGATTGCGCTGGAAATCCCCAATGCTGCTCGCTGGAAACCGCTGCTGGCACAAAGCCAATCCGCCGCTTTCGCCCTTGCCGCCATGCATTGGCAAATCCCGCTGCAACAAACCGCTTACGGCTATGTGTGGAGCTGGCTGGAAAATCTGGTGTTGTCGGCGGTGAAAATCATCCCGCTGGGGCAAACACAGGGGCAAAGAATTTTGCATGAAATGACGGCACTGCTACCTGCTATCGTGGCGCAAGGCTTGCAAGTAGCAGATGACGATATTGGCGCGTCATCACCCGCTCTGGCGATTGCCAGCAGCCGCCACGAAACCCAATACACCCGTTTGTTTAGATCGTGAAAAAAGGAAATACCATGTCTAACCCCTTACGTGTCGGTGTCGGCGGCCCCGTCGGTTCTGGCAAAACCGCGCTGCTGGATGCGCTGTGCAAAGCCATGCGCGACACTTACGACATTGCCGTTGTGACCAACGATATTTACACGCAGGAAGATGCGCAATTTCTGATGCGTAGCGAAGCTCTACCCGTCGAACGTATTGTCGGCGTGGAAACTGGCGGTTGCCCACACACCGCCATCCGCGAAGATGCTTCCATGAATCTGGCGGCGGTGGAAGATCTGCAAATCCGTTTCCCCGACCTCGACCTGATTTTCATTGAAAGCGGTGGCGATAACCTGTCGGCAACCTTTAGCCCTGAACTCGCGGATTTAACCATTTACGTGATTGACGTGGCGGAAGGCGAAAAGATTCCGCGCAAAGGTGGCCCCGGCATTACCCGTTCCGATTTGCTGGTGATCAATAAGATCGACCTAGCACCTTACGTAGGCGCGTCGCTGGAAGTGATGGAAAGCGACAGCAAACGGATGCGCGGTGAACGTCCGTTTGTGTTTACCAACTTGAAAGAAAAGCTGGGCTTGCAGACGATTATCGATTTTATCGTCCACAAGGGAATGTTGCGAATGTAAGGTTATTGGGTTTGCTGGGCTTCGAGTTCAGCAAGCCGCTTTTCCAAGGCTTCCAGCTTTTCACGGGTACGCAATAGTACGGCTGATTGAATATCGAATTCTTCTCGCGTGACCAGATTCATCTTTTGCAGGCCGCCTTCGAGTAGGCCACGCATATTCTTTTCCACGTCTTCCTGCATATTGCGCACGGGTTCGGGCAAGAGTGCCGATAATTTTTTTGCCAGATCGTCAAGATTGCCAAAGTTTTGCATACGTTTTCCTTAATGCTGAGTGGATGCTTCGGATTGTAGCAAATTCGATAACAGTGCGGGTATGCCGTGGGCTTAGTGCATTAAATGAGGGTGATGCACTGTTATGGTGCTTTGCAACGCTCCGAAACAGGGATAAAGCCGCTAAATAGTGGTTATGCGGCTTTTAAGTGATTGGCACGTCAATTGCAACATGCTTGGCGTTAAGCAATTAAATTTGGCATCCCTAACTAGCAAGGAGTTAGTTCTATGAAAATGGTTACAGCCATTATTAAGCCATTCAAACTCGACGACGTGCGTGATGCGTTGGGGGATATTGGCGTTAAAGGCATCACAGTCACTGAAGTAAAAGGTTTTGGGCGTCAGAAAGGTCATACCGAATTGTACCGTGGCGCAGAGTATGTGGTGGATTTTCTACCTAAAATTAAGCTGGAAGCCGCAGTCGCCGAGTCGCAAGTGGATCAGGTGATTGAAGCGATCACTAAATCTGCGAATACGGGCAAAATCGGTGATGGCAAGATTTTTGTCACTTCAGTAGAACAAGTTATCCGCATTCGCACCGGCGAAAGCGGTACAGATGCACTGTAAGGAAGGGGGAATTCCATGAATATTCGTCTTGGTTTAATGATGTTGGCGGCATTACTGGGTTTTTCCGGTGTGGCAATGGCTGACGAAGTAGCGGCTGCGGCTCCTGTGCCGGATAAAGGGGATACCGCGTGGATGATGCTGTCCACTTTGCTGGTTATTCTGATGATTGTACCGGGTGTGGCACTGTTCTATGGCGGCTTGGTTCGCGCTAAAAACATGTTGTCTGTGTTGACGCAGGTGATGGCTATTTTCTGCATGATTTCGCTGTTGTGGGCGATTTACGGTTATTCGTTGGCATTCGGCGATGGTGGCAGCCTGAATTGGATGATTGGTGATTTCTCCAAACTGTTCTTGGCGGGCATTACCGCTGATAGCACCGCCGCTACCTTTACGGATGGCGTGGTCATTCCTGAATTGATATTCGTGTCCTTCCAGTTGACGTTTGCGGCAATTACCGTGGCACTGATTGTGGGCGGTTTGGCTGAACGGGTGAAATTTTCAGCGCTAATGATCTTCGGCGCATTGTGGTTCACCTTCTCTTACCTGCCAATCACGCACATGGTGTGGGCGACAGGCGGTTACTTGTTTGAAGCCGGTGATTTGGACTTCGCGGGTGGTACAGTCGTACACATCAATGCGGGTATCGCAGCACTGGTGGGTGCAATTGTACTGGGTAAGCGAGTTGGTTTTGGGCGTGACCCGATGCAACCACACAATCTGCCAATGACCATGATCGGTGCATCGTTGCTGTGGGTTGGTTGGTTCGGTTTCAACGCTGGTTCTAATCTGGAAGCGAATGGCGGCGCAGGTTTGGCGTTCATCAACACCATTTTGGCGACAGCGGCTGGTGGTATGGCGTGGATGTTGACTGAGTGGTTATTGCGCGGCAAGCCATCCATGTTAGGTGTAGCTTCTGGCGTAGTCGCAGGCTTAGTGGCGGTAACACCGGCTGCGGGTTTGGTGGGGCCGATGGGCGCTATCGTACTGGGTGCTATCGCCGGTGCATTGTGCTTGTGGGGCGTGACTGGCCTGAAGAAAATGCTGGGCTACGATGATAGCTTGGACGTTTTCGGTATCCACGGTCTGGGCGGTATCATTGGTGCGATTGGTACGGGTATCTTTGTTTCCCCAGCCTTAGGCGGTGTCGGTGTAGACGACTACTCGATGGGTGGGCAAGTAATTACCCAAGCATCAGGTGTTTTATTAACCGTCGTTTGGTCTGGTGTCGTGAGCTTTGTGTTGTTCAAATTGATCGACATGACCATGGGGCTGCGGGTATCGGAAGAAGAAGAACGCCAAGGTTTAGATACTGCTTCCCACGGGGAACGCGCTTATTCCATGTAATGATTTAATGTTCAACTGACTATTCTTCGAGTCGATTTGAGGCGGGATTAACACTCCCGCCTTTTTTTATGTGCAATTAGTGGGCTTAAAATTTGGGCAGTTGCCCTTGTTCACGGATTTGATAAGTGCCATCGGCTTGCGGTGGCACGATGAAACTGGTGAGGAATTGCTTGGTGCCCTCATCAATGTTGTTGCCCGGTTTAATGTCTAATTGGGTTTGGTACTGTCCGTTGGCTTCCAATGTAATCGTGCCATTCAAACCGAAGGCGGCATCCGGTGCAGAGGCAAGGCTGATTTGCTGCGCGTCATTTTCGCTGCTGCTAATAATCGCGGTGTAATTGCCGTAACGTTGCGGCAACATTTGCACACCGGCTTCGCGCCATTCGCCGTGACCACTGAGTTGGGGGATGGTTTGCTGATCCCACGCCACGCTGTTGAGATTGGCGTGAAAAGTGCCGCTCAACGGGGGAATCATCAGGTTTTGCAAATAGGGTGAAACCACTTGTGCGGGCAGATTGCTCAGGTTCAATGGGGCACAATTCAACGTACCCGCGAGGTTAATGCTGCACAAGCCGTCGATGTCGCCACCTTGTGCCAAGCTGCCGCGTAAATCTGCCGCGAGTTGCCCTTTCAACAAGGCACGGGTTTGCAGATCCCATTGCAGGTTATTGAGTTGAATGCCTTGCGCACTCAAGCTGCTTGCGCCGCCCGCCCACAGCGTGCCGTAGATGCCTTGCAATTGCACCGGCAAGTCAGCGGGCAATTGCGCCAATATCAGTTTGGCGGGCAATTGTGTCAAGGAGGTTAGCAGGAAACTGAGCGTGCCTGCGAGAATGAGGGTGCGTGTTTTCATCGTTCCAGCGTTATTTGCGCGTCAACCGTGCCGGGTTTGTCTGCCGGTTTCAAGGTCATACTGGTGGTATTGGCGGCGTATTGGGTTTCCATCGCGGCGAGGAATTGCGCCAAGGTGTCGAAAGGCTTGGTCTTCAATTTGAGGGTGACGGTATTTTTGTTTTTCTCTTCGGAGCTGGTGTCGGTGCCGTCGAGTTGAAATTGTTTGAGCGCAGCAATCACGCTGGTGTGCAAACTGCCGTTGGTGGCGGTTGGCGCGTTAGAGGCTGCACCGCGCAGGGCGAAGATTTCGGCGCGTTGGCGTTGCATTTCAGCGTGGGCAGCTTGTGCGTCTTCCAAGTCTTGTTGCAGCAATTGGTGATGGGCGCTGAGCGGTTTCCACACGAATAGCCACAGCAGGGTTAAGCCGATCAGCGCTGCGCCAATGCTTAGTAAGCGGCGTTCATTGGCTGCGAGGTTTTGCCACCAGGCTTTCATGATTTGCCTCCTAGGGTTAGGGTGGCTTTTACGCTGTCAGCGGTGCGCGACGATTGCAGTTCTACCGGGTTGCCCAACGCGGTTTCGAGGGTATCGCGTAAGGTTTCGATGGCTTGCTGGTTAGGCGCTTGCAAGTTGACGGTGAGCGTGCCGGTTTGGGCGCGAATGTCTTCTACCGTTAAACCACCCGCCGTTTGCATCGCTGCTGCCACCGCCGCTAATTGTGGTAAGGGGCTGGTGCTGGTGTTAGCGGCATTGTTTTGACCTTTCATCCGCACCAGTTCCGAGGCTAAGCGATTTTTCAGGCTGCGCGGATCCACGTCGCTGACGCTGGGAAAGAGCTCGCCGAACAATGCCACGTTTTGCGCATCCACCGCGTCGAGTTGTTGTTGCAAACGGTAGCTTTCCACCCCGTAAATGCCGATGGCGAGTAGCGCGGTAACGGCAGCTAAACTCGCGGCTAAGCGCCAACGTTGCCAATGCTCACGGAAATTGGCGCGGTTTTCGTCCTGCAAACCGTTCAGCAAATTGAGCTTGAGCGCGGGTTGCAGGCTGCTGGGTAACAGTTGTTCGGCTTGGGTTTCGGCAAGCAGCGCAAAGCGTGCATCGGCTGCCCACGTTTCGGTTTGGTCGCTGTACAGGCACAACGGTAGTGCTTCGGTCTTTCCAGACGTTAGGCTGTCCAGCAACAACGGCAAGGCGGCGGGGCTGCTGGCGTAGCCGGATAAGTCGCCGGTTCTGATCCAAATCGTCTCGCCTTGTTGCCAGAGTGTCAGGCTTTCCGCTTCCCACGGCAACGCAAACACGTCGGGCAAAATACTATTCGCACGCAAGTGGTGCATTTGCAGGGCATTGACCCATACCCGCAGGCGGTCGCGGCGGATAATAGCCACGTCGACTTGGGTGGAATCCGCACGGGTTTGCCAGACGATGTGCTGGTGATCAAGGTCATCGGCAATGCTGTCTTCGAGCGCAAACGGCACGGCTTGTTGCAATTGGCGTTGGTTGCGGGTGTTGACGCTGGTTTGGGTTAACAGCACTTCGCGGCTGGGAATCAGCAATACAATGTCTTGCCCCCGTGCCGCAGGCAGGAGCTTTTCCCACGAACCGTGTTGCCAGTCAGCAGGCTTATTGCTCAGCACTGCCCAAGCGGGTTCGGTGTCATTCGGCGTTTGTAAGCGTATTACTAGCATTGTCAGTGGTTGGCATTGGTTGTTCGTTAACCCGGTCGAATTGGCGCATTATGACACGAACACTCCCCTTCGCGTCACGCAATAACAGACTATTGACGAAAACCCGTGCGCGGCTGATTTGCACCTCCCCCGTTAGGCGAAAATATTGCGTGGTCACGTCAAAACTGTTTAGCAGTACATCATCTTTGCCGGGGGTGAAGGCCATTTCCTGCACAAAATCGGCTTTGCTTTTGTAGGCTTGCTTAAGTTTGCGTTTGTCGAGAATGCTGGCAATTTGGCTATCGCTCAGTCGCATGGCGCGTAACACTGCTTTGCTGGCGGTGTTGGGGTTGATGGTGGTTTGTTTAAAGGGTAGCGCGGTGACAGTGCTCAGAAAGCGGTTGAGCGCTTTGTTTTTTGCGTCCGGGTCTTGCATCTCCAGCCGTAGCAGGCGTACTTCGCTGGTATCGGCAAACGGCATATCGGCGGCGAGGTAAGCAATTTCCCCCGACATATAATAATCGCGTTCGGCACCTTCCAAGCCTTGCGGTTGGTTATCAATGTCTACCCAATCGACGATGGCGCTGACGAAGCCGGGGGGTAAGCCTGCATCGGTTACAAACGGCTTGAGTTGCTCAACCGCCGCCCCGTTTTGTTTGCCGCGCAATTCACCCTCTTGATTAATCAAGTTATTGAGGTTGAAACGTGCTTGCAGGTCTTCCAGTTTGCCGGTGAATTTGACCACAGCGCCGCTTTCTTCGTTCAGGGTCTGGGTCGGCAATTGATACGCCCAACGGTCGGTGAGGGCATCGTATTTATTGTCTTTGGCATCCAGTTGCAATTGTAAACCTGCGTATTGCTCCATCATGAGCACGTATTGCCAAGCACGTTCCAGCGATTGGAAATTGTCGGTTTGGCGCACGGCGCGGCTTTGCCGTACAAATACGGCGGCAGCTAAGGTGACGACCAATACCGCAATCACCAATACCGAGAGGATGGCGATCCCGCGTTGCTGGCGGCGGGGCTTAGGGGCTTGGCGCTGGTTTGGGTGCATGGGGTGCTATCGGTTGTAAACGTTCGGACAGGCGGCGACCTTTACCCGGATTCAGTTTTTCATCGTAAATCGTGGTGTAGCCCATGACGGCTTGCACGTATTCGCGGGTTTCGGTGAAGGGGATGCTTTCGATCCATTGATCGGCATTAATCAGTTGTTGCGGTGCCCATTGCGGGGGGCGACCGGGCCCGGCGTTGTAGGCGGCAGTGGCTTGCGCGTAGTTGCCGGAAAATTTGCCGAGCATTTCACGTAAATACGCGCTGCCTAGCTGAATATTGGTGGCGGGCGGCAGTATATCGTCGCGCCCCTTGATGTTTAAGCCCAGTTTGGTGCCGACCGCTTTTGCCGTGGAGGGAATCAGTTGCATCAAACCAAGGGCTTTGGCGCTGGATTCGACCGTGGCATCAAAGGCACTTTCACGGCGAATGACCCCCATGACCCAAGCGGGTTGAATGCCTTGGTTGCGGGCTTGCGCCATGACCAAGTCGGTGTGTACCACGGGGAAGCGCAGGTGGGTTTCATCCCATTCTTTGGCGCGGGCAACTGTCCAAATGGCGAGGTTGTGGTCATTGCTGCGGATGGCGAGATCAGCGGCAGCAAGAGCACCTTCCTTATCCATTTGTTTGAGGGCGCGAAACCATTCTTTGCGGCCTTGTTCGCGGTTGCCTAGGGCAAACCACTCGAAAGCGCGTTGGATGGCGGCGACTTTTTGCAATCCGGCGATGCGCTGGCTGCGGTCAACGGCTGGGGTTTTCAGGCTGGTGTAGGTTTGCCCCAAACGGTCGGCAGCAAGAAACCCATAGAACGTGGCTTGCGGGGCAATTTGGGTGTAAAGCGTGGTGGCTTTGGCTTTTTTGCCGGTTTGTTCGAGGGCGCGGGCTTGCCAATAGTGCCAACCGGCGGCGTCACGTTCGTGCTCGAATTGCAGGTGTTGGGTGGCATCCAGCAAGGTTTTCCACTCACCTTGACGGGCGGCGGTGCGTGCCAGCCACAAATTCGCGTCTTGAGTGCGCTGTGCGGCAGGGATGGCGGCAAGGCGTTTCAGCGCAGCGGGGTCATGGCGCAGGGCTTGTTGTATGCCCAATGCGCTTTCGACTTTAGCGCTTTCTTCTGGGGTAAATTTTAGGGTTTGGCGAGCGGTTTGCCAGAGGGCTTCGGCTTGCTGGGATTCTTTTTTGGCAAGGCGTTCCAGCCCAAAAGCAATCGCATCGCGCAGGTAAGCGTTATCCGGTTGCTGCATGGCAGCGGGGAGCGCGGCGGCGGGTGCTTCGCGGATTTGTATCCAGGTCGTGACCGCCATTTGCGCTTCAGGTGGCAAAGCAGCCGCCAGTTGAGTCGCAAGCGTGGTTTGATTTTTGTCGAGTGCGGCTCGAATGCGTTCCCAGTAATCGCTGGTGGAAAGCATGACATGGCGGCGCAATAAGTCAGTGACAGGGATGCAAGCGTCTGAAAGCGATTTGCTGATGCTCATCCAAGTTTTTTTACCCAGTTCCAGTGCGGCGTCTTTTTGCCCCACGGCAGCGAGTGCTTGGGTGCGGTAGCATTGGGTGTCGGTGTCATCCAGCGTCGCGGGAATGGTGGCAAGCAGGGTTTGCCAGTCTTGTTTGGCGGCAAGGCGTTTGGCGAGTTGTATATTGAGCGCATCAGCCATCAGCGAATCAGGATTGCGGCGGATAAAATCCAGTACCGTGGCATCGGGCAAGGTGTCGAGGCGCTGCTTAAGATCGGTGTATTCCAGCCAAGGGTAAAGCGGGTATTGGCGCATCGCAGCGGGAAGTGCGGCAAACGTGTCAGGATTTCCGGCTTGCAGGTCGCTGTAGGTTTGCTGAAATAATTGGCGCTGCATCCGTGAGTTTTCCGGCGACTCCGCTAGGGCGGGCGGGGTGCTGGATAACGCGCAACACATCAACGTGAGAAGCAGTCGGCTCATTAACAAGAATCATCATTACCAATCGTGCGTCAAGAGTCTCATAAATGCCGTCATGGATACAAATGAATGCTGTGCTCAGGCAGCTTGCTCGAAAGCAACTTGTGCTGGCAATACATTGCTTTTGAACAACAAATAGCCGTAATGTTTGACTTCGCCGGTTTTGGTGCAAGCGGTAAAGCAGATTCCGGCATAGATTTGACGACCGTCAGCATTGGCTTGGTGTTCGATCATAATGATGTCGCGGGTGACGCTGCTGAGTTTGTGGGCGTCACTGCTGCAAGCAATGTCGCCGAATTCAATACCGTGAGTGGGGGCAAATTTGACAACAGGGTTGCCGTTTTTCAGGTGATTTTGCGGGCCGGTGGAGAGGAAGGCGATTTTGACGTGGCGGAGAATAATATCAGAACAAGGGTTGGCAATTTCAATGCTTAAGCGTTCGTCGGGCATTCCGTTCTGGTAGCGGCGCTGCATTCTGACTTTAGGCCAGTAGCGCGATGTTTCGGGGCGGGGAGATGTTTCGCAAGGGGTGCATTCTTGCATACCGGCGTGAACGCTGTTTTTGTCAGCAAGGTGTAATTGATGGATGTTCATGGTGTTACCTCATTGGCTTAGGGTGTTTTCTAGGAAGTCTCATTGTTCAGGCTCTTGACTTTACTGAAAAGTTCCGAATCATTAAGTGATGATGATCACTTTCCTAACGAATCGTTTTGAAAACCGACCGATTTAGTGATTCGCCTTATTTTTAATTTATTTACCGTGATTATAGTAACGCGCAGACCCGATCCCAGATGAATCAGGATAAGCGAGCCGATAATGGGTGTGTAAGGCAGATGGGTGGCAGGCAGGTGTTAAATATTCGCCAATAAACTCAGGTAACGCGCAAAGCGGCGCGGTGGCAGTTGCCCGGCTTGGACGGCGGCTTTAATGGCACAATTCGGCTCATGGTTGTGGGTGCAGTTGTGGAAGCGGCATTCGCCCAGAAACGGGCGGAATTCGGGGAAGCCGGTTTCCAGCGTGGCAAAGTCCATGCCGGTCAACCCAAAATCGCGCACACCGGGGGAGTCGATCAGCGAGCCGCCCGACGGTAAGCGGTACAGGGTTGCCGAGGTGGTGGTGTGGCGGCCTTCGCCGGTTTCAGAAATCGTGCCGACGCGAATATCAGTTTCGGGCAGTAATTGCATGGCAAGCGATGATTTGCCCACCCCGGATTGCCCAACCACAATCGCGGTGCGCCCTTGAATGGCTTCAAGGATGGGCTGAATGCCCTGCTGTTGCTTGGCGGAAACATGCAGAATCGGAATGCCGATGCGTTGGTATTCTGCCAAACAGGTTTCAGCTTCGGTACTGGCGAGGCTCTGGCGCAAGTCGGCTTTGTTGAAAACCAAGAGCACGTCGGCGGGAAGGCGGTTGGCAGCAATCAGGTAACGGTCGAGCGTTTCCCAAATGGGGGCGGGTTGCCAACTGGCGACCACAATCAATAGGTCGATATTGGCAGCAATGGGGCGCAATCTGCCGCGAAAATCGGGGCGTTCCAATACGTTGCGGCGCGGGAGCATCGCTGTAATAGCGGCGTTGCCTTGGGCTTGGCGTTCCCATTGCACGTAGTCGCCGCAAGCCAGATGGTCAAGTTTGCGGCGGGCGGTGCAGCGCAATAGTTCAGCGTCCGCTGTTTCTACTAAGAAATCAGCGCCGAAACGGGTAATGATTTGCCCGTTTTCTGGTGCAGTGGAGGCAGGGTGAGATAAGTTTTCCGTCATAACGTCCTATTGTGACGGAAAACGTCGGCGTTGCCCATGTATTACGGAAATTTGTAATACGTTTGGTTGAGATAAGCCACTACATCCTTGATTTCATCGTCATACCAGTTGATGTTCCGGCTAATGTCGCATTGACGAACCTCTTTTTCCAAACTGGCTGTGTCGGTGATAGCGGGGTTGGGCGTAGTTAACACCTCCGTATCACAAGGTGAATTAACGAACAGTATTTGTCCGTTAGCCGGGTTAGGGGCGGCTTGTGCTGTCTGCATCAGCAGTAGACCGCTACAGAGAATCATAAGAGCTTTCGCTTTCATTTCACTACTCTTGTTACATTTGTTGTTGTAAATGCGCAATCCGTATCGCTGCGGGCGGATGCGAGTCATAGAATGCCGAATACCACGGATCAGGTGTCAGGGTGCTGGCATTCTCCTTGTAAAGACCCACTAATGCTGCAATCAGTTCCGCACTGCTCGATTGTTGCGCGGCGAATTCATCCGCTTCAAATTCGTGTTTGCGCGACCACCACGCCATGATCGGGCCGATAAAAAAGGTGAACGCTGGGCTGACTAACATAAATAACACCAGCGCCATGTACGTTGAGGGTTGGCTGACACCGAGTGCAGTATAAAACCACGCCTGCGTCATTAACCATGCCAAGACGATGAAACCGCTCAAGGTCATGAGCATTGACAATGCCATGCCTTTGACAATGTGTTTGCGTTTGAAATGCCCTAATTCATGCGCGAGTACCGCTTCCACTTGCGCGGGGGTGAGGTGTTTGAGCAGGGTGTCGAAAAACACAATGCGCTTGTTTTTGCCAAAGCCGGTGAAATAAGCGTTGCCGTGCGCAGAACGGCGCGAACCATCCATGATGAATACGCCTTTGCTGTTAAAGCCGGTGCGCGTCAATAAGGCATTGAGGCGTTCGGCCACTTCGCCATCTTCCAAGGGGCTGAATTTATTGAATAAAGGTGCGATGAATTTGGGGTATGCCCACGTCATTAGCAGTGAAAATGCGGTGAGCGCTGCCCACGCATACAACCACCATAAGCTGCCCGCCGAGGTCATCAGCCACAAAATCAGCATGATCACTGGAATGCCGATAATCAACGCCAGTGCTGCGCCTTTAAACAGGTCAGTGATAAAGGTGATGGCGGTCATTTTATTGAAGCCGAAACGTTCTTCCAGCACAAAAGTGCGGTAGAGAGAGAGCGGCATATCCAATACGCTGCCAATCAGGATTAGGCTGAGCATGACCGCCGTGCCGGTGTATAGCTCGTTCCAGCCGAGGCTGCGCCATTGTGCATCCAGCCATTCCAGCCCGCCGCCGAGCGTCCAGGCCAGCAAGATTACCAAGCCGATCAGCAGGTCGATGCGCCCTAAACCGCCTTTGGCGAGGGTGTAATCGGCGGCTTTTTGGTGTTCTGCCAGCGAGATTTTGCCTGCGAATGGGGTGGGGACAGCGGCACGGTGGGCGCTGACATGCTGTTTCTGACGCAACGACAAGTACAGTTGTACCACGGTCGATGCCAGCAAAAACGCCAGGAAAATGTAGGTAAAGGTTTGCATAATCTCTGTTATATTCCAGCTTCCTTAAAGTAAGTACAGTGTACCCGAATGAGCGTGAATCAGGAAAATTTGATCTGGATTGATCTGGAAATGACGGGCTTAGATACCGTCAACGACGTGATTATCGAAATTGCCACCGTCGTCACCGATAAAGACCTGAATATATTGGCAGAAGGCCCGGTGATTGCCATCCACCAAACCGCTGAAACGCTGGCGAAAATGGATGATTGGAATCAGAAGCAACACGGCGGTTCGGGGCTGATTCAGCGCGTGTTAGCAAGTGAATGGACGGAGGCGCAAGCCGAACAAGCCACCCTCGATTTCCTGAAGCAATTTGTGCCAGCGGGTGCGTCGCCGATGTGTGGTAATAGCATTTGTCAGGATCGGCGTTTTCTGGCGCGGCAAATGCCGGAATTGGAGAAATTCTTTCATTACCGCAATCTGGATGTGAGCACCCTGAAAGAGTTGGCGAATCGCTGGAAACCGGGGTTGGCGGCAGGTTTTAAGAAAGAATCACAGCATTTGGCATTGGCGGATGTGCGGGATTCGATTGATGAGCTGGCGTATTACCGGGCGCATTTTATTCGGGAGTAATTTGTTCGGGGAAGCCTTTTAGTCAGTTCAGTTTGTCGGTATGGTGAAAGCTGTTCAAACTGAAATTCATATGGTGCGTGAAAGAAGGCAATCTACAAAACTAGCGACAATAGCTTGATCATTGGGGGAGAGTCGATTGATCTTAGATATTAGTTCACTGCCGTCGCTAGGTATATCTGGTAGGTCTTTAGTTATCTCTGGGGAGATTTTGCGTGGATCTGCACCGATCAACTTGCAGATTTCTACCAAAGTTCCCAGATTGAGCGGATTTATACCCTTCACCGTTCCTTTAAACTTATGCAAACTTAACCAAGGTCAAGTTTGCGGTTAAATTCCTGCTTCATTGGGGCTGGTTTCGTCTTCGGCTTGCGCCCAAGACCAGCGCCTTCCCCTCCACAGGCCGACACCGTGGAACTCACGGCGTGGTTGCTGAGCGTAGCCGAAGCATACTCTTGCAAATTCTTGGCAGCGTTTACGTCACGGTCATGAACTGCGCCACAAACGGGGCAAGTCCATTCGCGTACCGATAGTGGCAATTTGTCCACTTTATGCCCACAGCCGGGGGCAGAACAAGTCTTGCTGGAGGCAAAAAACCGATCAGCCACCACGACCACAGCCCCACGCATTCCCGCCTTGTATTCCAGTTGACGGCGAAACTCGAAAAACCCCATATCACTGATGGCACGGGATAAATGGCGATTTTTCACCATGCCCGATACGTTCAAGTCTTCAATGCCGATGATGTGGAAACAGCGGGTTAAATCCGTAGTGAGTTGGTGCAAACTGTCTTGGCGGATGTTGGCTATCTTGGCGTGAAGCCTTGCCAGTTTTGCCTTGGCTTTGTGGCGGTTGGCACTGCCTTTGACCTTGCGCGACAGGCTGCGTGAGAGCCGTTGTAGGCGTGAAAGCAAGGCTTTATGCGGCTTTGCTCCTGTCACTTTTTCCCCCGTTGACAGGGTTGCCAGTGCGGATACGCCCAAATCCACCCCCACCGTGCCTTGGTTTTCGGCAGGCGGGAGATGGTTTTGATCCGTATCCACGGTGATGCTGGCGAACCACTGGTCAGCGGTGCGGGAAATCGTGGCAGAAAGAATTTTGCCGAAAAAGCGTAACGTTTCCCGCATCCGTACTAACCCAAGGTTGGGAATGCGGATGCGGGAAGCATCAAGCGAAAATTGATCGTTGGTGAGGGTGAAACTGTCACGGCTCTTGCCTTTCTTTTTGAACTGCGGGTACTTGGCACGTCCGGCAAAAAAGTTGTTGAACGCTTGCCCCAGTTGGATAATCGCCATTTGTGGAGCGTTTTTGGTGACTTCGAGCATCCACGGGAATTGTTCGCGTTTAATGGCGTTCAACTGGCGGCGCAAGCTCATTTGGTTGGGTTTGGGCTGGGTGTTGTCGTCTTTCCATGCCGCGTATTGGCTTTGCCATTCCGCCAACGCCCAGTTGTAAGCAAACCGAGCTGTACCTGCGGCTTTCGCCAAGTACGTGGCTTGTTTATTGTTGGGGTCTAGGCGGATTTTGTGGCTGATAATCATGAGGAATAGGATGCAATACAGCAGATTTTGTGTCTAGGGGTGGGTGTTTTTGATGTTGCTATCGACAGATGAACGGTAGTCTGTGCCTTGCAACTTCTCCAAAATGACAAAGATTGGAGAGGTTTGGGTGGGTTTTGTGGTAGCTGCTTCACACCCCTGTAACCCATTATGAACAATGCAGGGAATTTAACCTAAATGGGTCAACGAAGAAACCTTTCCTTATAAACACTACCCTCATGCTGTTCATCAGGAAAATGGTTATACCATAAGGTTATCCGCAAGGAGTTCTTCGACCATCCCCCTGATACTGATTGCTTCAACCCCTTCTGCAATCGGGTAGCGATCATCACCTGCATAGACGACAAAAGCCCGTTGCGGTTTGAGATCTTCGCAGGCTGCATAAAATCCACGTTCTACTTTTGCCGACAATGAACGCTTGATTTCAATTGCCCACAGCGAGCCATCGGCCCGTTCAATCAGCAGATCCATCTCAACCCCCTTAGCTGTCCGGTAAAAGAAAGCCGATGACCGCCAAGGCAGTACCGCCAGTAAATTTTCCAGTACAAAACCTTCCCAACTCATGCCAACTATCGGATGCCCAGCCAGTTGCACGGAATTTTCTATGCCCAGCAGTGCGTGAAGTAAACCACTGTCTCGTAAATAAATTTTTGGGGATTTGGTCAGGCGTTTTCCCACATTGACCGTATAAGGCGGTAAACGTCTGACTAGTAATAGATCAGTCAGTAAGTCAATGTAGCGTGTCACCGACTGGGCGCTGATTTCCAAGGAACGCGCCAATTCTGCGGCATTCAGCACACTGCCTTGCCGGTGGGCAAGCATCGTCCATAAACGTTCAAGTGTAGTGGCGGGAACCCGTGAGCCGAACAAGGGGATGTCACGTTCTAGGTAAGTTCGGATGAAGTCCTTGCGCAATGCCAAGCTATTTTTGTCGTTTTCCGCCAGATAACTGTCGGGGAAGCCCCCACGCAACCACAAGCTTTCTCTAGCGACACGGGTATGTGCGATTTCAATCACCGACAACGGTGACATATTGATGTAGGCGATACGCCCAGCAAGGCTTTCCCCTGATTGCCGCAATAATTCGATAGACGCGGAACCTAGGATTAAAAAGCGCCCTTTGCCTTTTTGTTTACGGCGACCTTTGTCGATAACACCGCGCAAGGTTTGGAAGATTTCGGGAACTCGGTGAATTTCGTCCAATATCACCAGCCGATCTTCCACACTTTCCAGAAAAAGTACCGGGTTATCGAGACGGTTGCGGTCATCCCTGTCCTCAAGGTCGAGGTAAAGAGCGTTGTGCTGTTCACCAATTTCCAAGGCTAAGGTCGTTTTGCCTACTTGACGAGGCCCAATGAGTGCCACAGCAGCTTGCCGCTGTAAGGCATCTTTAACGTGTTCTGTGATGTAGCGTTTTATCATGGTGCAAATCTTCCAAGTTTTGGAGATATTACACCAACTGTCTCACTTCGTAAAAGTTGCCGGTCGCCCTTGCGACCACACTCCACCGCCGTGTGTGGTCAGTTACCTTTTTTCAGCCAAAACTCTTCGCGGCACTGTCGGCAGAAACACCGTTGGCGGTTGGGGTGCAAGAGTTTTTTCCACCAGATACAAGGGCGTTTCGTCCACGTGAAACTGCCGCAATGGGGGCAGGGGGCTTTTGTCCAAATGCTTGATTGGATGGGGCGCAAATACAATGCATCGGTTTTGCGTTGTCTGTTAAGTATGCTGGGCATGGCGTTCTCCTGGCTGAAAATCAACGATCCGTGTCATTTCCACACAAGATAAGCGTAGTACAATATCGTTTATATTTTAGTCTGAGGCAGCGCTCTATCCGCTAAAAGCTGTTACAATTAGTGACAAAATGTGCTGCAATTGGCCGATTTTCCGTTAGTATCTGCATTGGGTACATAAGCTGTGATAATCGTTTCTGGATAAGGGGGTAGCGACATTGCTGAAGCGGGATAATCTGGATAATGGAGCAGTGGCGTTTGATGATGAGCAATTGGCGCGGATGTCTCAGGAAATTGCAGATTTACTGGTGAAACACTTGCCGCCTCGCGATGGCATTGTGCTAAGCAGTGATACCGTGCGCTTAAGAAGCCAGACGTGCGTGCAGATATTCGGGTATTGCATCAAACGCAAGGCAATATTTTCACTGAAGGCAGTCTTTCGCCGTCCGCCGCCCAGTCATCTGAACGTGAAGTGTTTTACACACAACGATTCTTAAACCGCGCTGCTGGGTTTGTCTGTCACGAAATGATTATTTAATAACCATTTATTTTGTTGATTTTGTAATAAGTATGTTACAATCCGTGCTGCTTGCAGATTTTTTGATTCCTCCGAGCAATGCAAGCACCTCAATTAGCCAGCCAATCGGTTTAAACTCTCCCCGTTGGCTGGTTATTTTTTATGTACTGCTGCGCCTTGCGAGCAACACAGTAGACCGAGTGTATGAGACCAAATGTGACGACTTGTCCGCGTTGCGGTGCCCGCGCCAATAAAGCTCGCCCTAGTTGGTGGGAACGCCTGTGGCTGGGCGGATTAGAGCAATATTTCTGCGGCACTTGTCAGAATCGCTTTCAACGTTGAGCGCAACGGTGGTCATTTACGGAGCGAAGTGCTTGAAGACACAGTGTCGTATTTATTTCCAGAATCGGTTCGCTATCGTGGCATTAGACACCGTGAAACTTGAGCTATTAGCCCTGCATTTGGGGCAGATGCCGCAAGCGTTGGAAACAAAATTCGTGGTGCAACGTTGGTTAGGTTTGGCGGTTCGCAATCGCTTTGGTCATATCGCGAATGACCATGACCCGGTAGAAGAATGGGCAACGCTGTGTTTGCACGATGCCTTGATCATGGGTGTTAAGCCATTGCGCTTTGTTCCTAAAAAGCAGCCCGTCGCCCCGCCGTAGTCAAGCCATCGCCCATCAGGTAAAGTCCCCCCAAAACCCCAATCAATAACAATAACGGACACACCATGACAACCGCAGCCCCGCAATTGATTCAGGCGACGCTTGCGCAATTGAACAAGGTCATTCACGGCAAACCGCAGCAGATACAACTCGCGCTGACTTGCTTGCTGGCAAACGGTCATTTGCTGCTGGAAGATTTGCCCGGTATGGGTAAAACCACTCTCGCGCACGCACTGGCGCAGGTGTGTGGCTTGGAATACAAGCGCGTGCAATTCACCAGTGATTTGCTGCCCGCCGATTTGATTGGTGCGGCAATTTTCGAGCCGCAAACGGGTAAATTTTGCTTTCACCCCGGCCCTGTCTTTAGCCAAGTCTTCCTTGCAGACGAACTCAACCGTGCCACTCCCAAAGCCCAAAGCGCCTTGCTGGAAGCGATGGAAGAACGCCAAGTGAGTGTCGATGGCACGACGCATATTTTGCCCGCTCCATTTTTCGTGATCGCCACCCAAAACCCGCAAAGCCAATCGGGAACCTTCCCGCTGCCCGAATCGCAGCTTGACCGTTTCCTCATGCGCCTTTCTTTAGGCTACCCCGAACCGGCGGCGGAACGCGAATTGCTGAAAGGCCGTAATGGTCGCGTCTTACTCGCAAGTATGCAGCAAGTGTTGAACGAATCGCGCCTGAAAGCGCTGCAAACGCTCGTGCCACAAGTGAAAATGACCGATACCCTGCTGAATTATGTGCAACGTTTAATCGCCTGCACCCGACAGCCGGACATCTGCCAGTTGGGGCTATCCCCGCGTGGCGCATTGGCATTGGTGAAAAGTGCGCAAGCTTGGGCATTGTTGCAAGCACGCGGGCATGTGTTGCCGGAAGATGTGCAAGCGGTGTTCGTGGCAGTCGCTGGGCATCGCCTCGTCGGGCGGCAAGAGGCGCAAGGCGAACAATTGGCACGCCAAATTCTCAGCAAAGTCGATGTGGTCGGCGGTAAACATGGTTGAGGCACTGCGCGGACACTGGGAAAATTGGGTGCAGCAACGTTTGCCTGCCGCCCGTGTAACCACACTCAATCAACGCAAGATTTTTATTGTACCCAGCAAAACCGCTGTCGGGTTGCTGATGCTGATTGCGCTGCTGTTTTTGCTGGGAATTAATTTCCAAAATTCGCTGGTGTACATTATTTGTTTCTGGCTGTTGTCTTTGCTGCTGCTCACGATTTTTTACACATGGCGCAATCTGGCGGGTTTGACCCTTACCGCCTTGGGTGTGGAACCGTGTTTTGCAGGGGAAAAAGCGGTGTTGGAAGTGGAGCTAACGCGCCCCGCCCATCAGCCCAAATACGCACTGGAATTGGCGTGGGAAGGCGAAGATCAGGTGCAGGTGGATCTGGTGACAGCCCAAACCTTGCGCGTAAAACTGTCACACAGCACCAGCGGACGTGGCTATTTCAAACCACCTCGGTTGCGGATTGCGACCCAGTTCCCCACCGGATTAGCGCTGGCATGGTCGTATGTGACCTTTGATGTGCGTGGCTTGGTGTACCCCGCACCGGTTGAAAAAGCGTTTCAACCCAGTGGCAATGCCCAGCGTGAGAATGTTGCAGACGGGCGTGAAATTGCGGGTGGCAGCAACGATTTCGGCGGCATCCGCGATTACCAGCAGGGCGATGGCTCGAAACGTATCCATTGGGCTAAATATGCGCAAACCGGCAAGCTCTATACTAAAACTTTCGTCGATTACGCCAGCCATGCGCTGTGGTTGGAATGGGATGAACTGCCCATGCCCGGTATCGAGGTGCGCTTGTCGCATTTGTGCCGCAAGGTGCTGGAATTTCATCAGGAACAGCGCGAATACGGTTTGCGAATTCCCGGCATCTTGATTGAACCGGGTAAGGGTGAGGCGCACAAAGCGCGTTGCTTGCAGGCATTGGCGCTGTTTGGGGTGCAGGATGCATAAGCAGATTACCTACACCGGCATGATTTGGTTGCTGGCGGCGCAAGTCGTGGTGATGTTGCCGTTTCTCTTCGACCTGCCGATTTGGTTACTGCCGGTGCTGTTGTTTGCGGCAGGTTGGCGTTTGCGGGTGTTATCGGGGGCGGCGTTGCAGCCGGGGAATGTGATCAAGGCATTGCTGATCGTGTTGGGCATTGGCGGTTTGGTATTAAGCGGTTTGAAGTTTCCCTCGTTGGATGCGATGGCAACCTTGTTATTGCTGGGGTTTGCGTTCAAATCGTTGGAAGTGGCGCAGCGGCGTGATGCGCTGGTGGTGATTTTCATCGGGTATTTTTTGGTGGCGCTGCATTTTTTGTACGCGCAATCCATTACCGCCGCGCTGTATGGCATGGTGTCGATGATCGTGTTGACGGGTGCATTGGTCGGGGTGCAACAGTCGGTCGCGGAGTTTTCGGCGGGGCAACAGGTGCGTTTTAATTTGCGCTTGTCGGTGTTTATGTTGCTGCAATGTTTGCCATTGATGTTGGTTATTTTTGTGTTTGCGCCGCGTTTGCCGCCGCTGTGGTCGCTGCCGATGCCGACCGGACAGGCGAAAATGGGCGTGTCGGATCGCATGGCTCCCGGTGATATTGAGAAGCTTAGCCAATCGGATGCGCTGGCGTTTCGGGTAACGTTTAAAGGCAAAAAACCCGCTCAGCACGAATTGTATTGGCGCGGCATGGTGTTTAACCATTTTGACGGGCGCGAATGGCGGCAATTTGAACGCGATATTGACCCGCAGCAAGTGCAAAGTGCGTTGCTGACGAATTACCGCTGGCAGCCCGACGCGCTGCGGCTGCAAGGCGAACCGATTGCTTATGAGGCGGTTTACGAAAAAACCGGGCAGCCTTGGTTGTTTACCCTGACGCCAGCGGTGGACGTCGAAGGCGACGTATTGCGCGGTGCGGATTATCGGGTGATGGCACGGCAAGATTTGCAAGCGCCGTTTTTGTTGAAGGCGGTGAGTTACCCTGATTCCCAGCGCGATCTGGCGCTTGCCCCGGAATTGCGGCAGTTGGCGTTGCATTTGCCGGAAACGGGTGATGCGCGGACTCGTGATTTGGCGCAACAGTTATGGCGCGAAACCGGCACGGAACAGGCGTATTTGGATAGGGTGTTGGCACGATTTCGGGATCAACGTTTTGAATACACCTTGAAGCCGCCAACCTTGAGCGCAAGCGATACGATTGATGCGTTTTTGTTTGAATCGCAGCGCGGGTTTTGTGCGCATTACGCGGGCAGCTTCGTGTTTCTGATGCGGGCGGCAGGAATTCCGGCACGGGTCGTGGTGGGCTATCAGGGCGGCGAATGGAATGCAGCGGGTGATTATTTGGCGATTCACCAATACGATGCTCATGCGTGGGCGGAAGTGTGGTTGACGGGGCAAGGCTGGGTGCGAATTGACCCGACCACGATGGTTGCGCCGAGCCGTACCGAGCAAGGCTTGGAAGCCGCAATGCAAGCAGAAGGCAGTTTTCTGGCAGATTCGATGTTTTCGGTGCGTAAGATTGCTTGGTTGAATGGCATCCGGCAGCAGCTTGATACCGTGCAATACGGCTGGCGGCGTTGGGTGCTTGGGTATGACGGGGCGGAACAGGCGGCGCTGTTAAAGTCGTTGCTGGGAACGTTTTCGGTGCAAGGGGTGGCGTTGCTCATGGGGGGGGGCTTGCAGCGATTGGCTTGTTGTGGCTGGTGCTGTTGGGGATGACGCCACGGCGTGAGCGTGAGGCGTTGGAGCATCAATTGTACCGGCGTTTTTGTGCGGCGTTGGCAAAGCGTGGGGTGTTGCGCGAACCGGGGGATGCGCCGGGGGTGTTTGCGGCACAAGCGGCGGAGGCATTGCCTGCGGTGGCGGGGGTAATCCGCGAATTTACGCAGGTGTATGAGGGGATTTGTTATGCGCCGTCAGCCGACGGGCAACAGGCGACCCGGCGGCTGAAAGCATTGCTGGGAAAATTGAGGTAGAGACGCAAAATCTTGCGTCTCTACATAACCCACTAAGCCCTAATTTAACCTTGACGCATTCGTTGCAGAAGGGAGGAAATAGGCGTAACCACTGCCAGCACTACCGCACCCGCCAATACGCCGAATACCCCACTCAACAGCGTGGGCGCAATGGCTTTGAGTGCGCCGCCTATCCCACCGACTTGCTGCACAAACAGTTCTGCGCCGTGCAGGAAATCGTGCGAATGCGGGATGCCATGCAGCAAAATACCGCCACCGACAAGAAACATTGCGGCAGTGCCCACCACGGATAAGGTTTTCATCAGCCAAGGCGCGAACCACAAAATGCCATTCCCCAAGGCGCGGCGGAAGCCGGTGGCGTTGTCTTTGATGAGGTGAAAACCGAGGTCGTCGAGTTTGACGATACCCGCGACCAAGCCGTATACGCCGATGGTCATAATAATCGCGATGCCAGATACCACCGCCGCTTGCATGGCAAACGACGCGCCTTGTGCCGTGCCGAGCGCAATCACAATGATTTCGGCGGAGAGGATAAAATCGGTGCGGATTGCGCCTTTGATTTTGTCTTTTTCAAATGCCACCATGTCGACATCGGGGTTACGTGCGACTTCGAGTAATTCGGCTTGATCTTTCTCGTGGTGGTGAGAGAGTTTGTGAGCAATTTTTTCAAAGCCTTCGTAACACAAAAATGCGCCGCCGATCATCAATAACGGGGTAATCAGCCAAGGCGCAATCGCGCTGATCAGCAGTGCTGCGGGTACGAGGATCAGTTTGTTGAGGAATGAGCCTTTGGCAACCGCCCACACCACGGGTAATTCGCGCTCAGCTTGGACACCGGCTACTTGTTGCGCATTCAATGCGAGGTCGTCGCCCAATACGCCAGCGGTTTTTTTCGCGGCGACTTTGGTCATGAGGGAAACATCATCCAGAACGGTGGTGATGTCATCGAGTAAGGCTAAAAGGCTTCCACCCGCCATGCAAAACTCCTGATTTCCATTGGTTTATCTATTGCGGCGTATGCTACACCGATATACGACAAACCTGACAGACAATTTTCTTTTATACTAGCTGGATGCTGTCAGCGATTGCTAAACCAAGGAGACGAATGCGTGAGTGCGCTTTACCCCCCCATCCGTGATAACCATCATTTTTACCTGAAGGTGGATGATGTGCATGAACTTTATGTGGAAGAATGCGGCGTCCCGGACGGTTTGCCGGTGGTGTTCTTGCACGGTGGCCCCGGTTCGGGTTGTGAACCTTGGCATCGGCAATTTTTCGATCCGAATTTGTACCGCATTATTCTGTTTGACCAGCGCGGTTGTGGGCGTTCCAAACCTCATGCGTCGTTGGAACGCAATACGACGTGGGATTTGGTCGCCGATATGGAATTGATCCGCGAACATTTGGGGATTGATCAGTGGGTATTGTTTGGCGGTTCGTGGGGTTCGACCTTGGCGCTGGCGTATGCGGAGTCGTATCCGGCGCGGGTGAACGGGATGATTTTGCGCGGTATTTTTCTGTGTCGCCCACGGGATATTGATTGGTTTTACCAAGTGGGGCAGGGCATTGAGCGTATTTACCCCGATTATTGGCAAGATTACTTAGCACCCATTCCCGAAGCGGAACGCGGCGATATGGTGGCGGCGTATTACCGGCGCTTGACGGGTGACAACGAAATTGCGCGAATGCAAGCGGCGAAAGCGTGGTCAACGTGGGAAGCGCGTTGCGCGAATTTACAACAGAAAGAAAGCGTGTTGTCGCATTTCACCGACCCGTATACCGCCATGAGCGTGGCGCGTATTGAGGCACATTATTTCATCAATAACGGTTTCCTCGAACCGAATCAATTGCTGGCGAATGCGCACCGGATTGCGCATTTGCCGGGCAGTATTATTCACGGGCGCTACGACATGATTTGCCCATTGGAACAGGCATTTGCGCTGCATCAGGCATGGCCTAACGCGGATTTTCATGTGATTCCTGACAGTGGTCATGCGGCGAGTGAAGCGTTGATTCAGCAAGCTTTGGTACAAGCGACCGATGCATTGGTGGATTATTTGGCATGATTGGCTTAATTCAGCGCGTCTCTCATGCGCAAGTTGACATTGATGGTGTGACCGTTGGTCAGATTGAGCGCGGGATTTTGTTATTGCTGGGCGTGGAAAAAGCGGACACCGAGGCACAGGCCGAGCGTTTACTGGAAAGGGTGTTGGGCTACCGCATTTTTCCCGATGCACAAGGGAAAATGAATCTTTCATTACGTGAAATTAGCGGTGGATTGTTGATTGTGCCGCAATTCACGTTGCCCGCCGACACCCGCAAGGGAATGCGCCCCAGTTTTACGCCCGCAGCGCCGCCCGATCAGGGTAAAACGCTGTTTACTTACTTTGTGGAACAGGCGCGGCAGCAGTTGACAATGGTGCAAACCGGGGTGTTTGGCGCGGATATGCAGGTGTCACTCACCAACGATGGCCCGGTGACATTTTGGTTGCAAGTTTGAGTGGGGACTTCTATATAAATAAGCAGTGTGTTGCTGATGCGCTAACCGCCGCCTATAATAAATAAGCGTCATTTGTCAATTAAGCCCCTTATGACAGTTGATCGGGTCATTCTGTTACTGCATCCTGACAATCAGGTAAGGTAGCGGTATGTATGTTAAAAAGTGTCAATACTTGATGAAATTTGTCTGGAGCGGGATGTGATGATTCCTGAGATGTCTTTAATTATCAAACGGATGGAAAGTCAGCCGACCTTGTTTACGGCGCGTCCTACCCGTTTATCTTTACAGCAACTGAGTTTAGGGGCTGAGCAAAATCGGTCGGTCAGCGTGAATGTTTGGCGTAATCACGCCTTAGAATCCATTGTGAGTTTGGCGCAACCGTATTTTGCGTTTGGGCGTTGGCAAGTGGCGTTTAACTTCGGCGATTATGACGATTCCTTGATGTTTGCTGGGCGCGAAGCCGCCGATCTGGAATTGTTGTGGCTGGATAGCAGCCGTTATTTGGCGAACACCGATTTTGCGGCGTGGAGTGAATGGCTGTTGACGCGCTTGAGCGTATTGCGTGCTGCGTCAAACGTGCCGATTATTGTGGCGACTTGGTTGCAAAACGCGGAACAACACCAGCAGATGCAGGCGCTGGTCGATACTTTGCCGGATATTTACTTTGCGGATATTGGCAGCGTGTGCGCCGAAGCGAGGGTGGAATTGCTGGATATGCGCATTGCCGTGGCAACCGGCTCACCGGTTAGCAATGCGGCACAGCCGTTATTGGCACGTAAATTGGCTTGCCATTGGTTGCCAGCGGCGTTATCGCCACCGATTAAGGCATTGGCCTTGGATTTGGATAATACCTTGCACCAAGGTATTTTGGGTGAAGACGGGATTCACGGGGTGGCCTTAACCCCGCAGCACAAAGCCTTGCAAGAATCCGTCAAAGCGTTGCAGCAAAAAGGTATTTTCCTCGCACTCGTTTCACGCAATGAACGGGTGGATGTGGAAGATCTGTTTGCACAACGCGACGATTTCCCACTGAAATGGGACGATTTCGCGGCAACCGAAGTGTCGTGGGGCGATAAAGCCAGTGCGATTGCACGGGTAGCGCAAGCGTTGCGGATTTCCCCTGACGCGGTGTTATTCGTGGATGATAATCTCGGCGAACTCGTCGCAGTGACCAGCCAATTACCCCAAGTACACGCGATTCATGCGCACGAAAATGCTGAATTGACCCGTCGAGCGCTTGAACATTACCCTGCATTGTGGCGTTGGAAAGTGACCGCTGATGACGTGAAGCGCAATCAAGATATGAAAGCCAATGCTTTACGCGAATCGTTGCTGACGGAAGTGACCGACCCCGAAGAATATTTGCGTAATTTGCAGGTGACGCTGGTGTTTAACCATGCACCGCAAGAACATTTGTCGCGTTTGGCTGATTTGTGTAAGAAAACCAACCAGTTTAATTTGGCGATGCGCCGGTTTAGTTTGTCCGAGTTGACCGAGCGCTATAACAGTGAAAATTCCGCTGTCGCTTGCGTGCAATTGAAAGACCGTTTATCGGATAGTGGTATCATTGCGGTTATTGTGGCTGAGCGTCATGGTGATTTGCTCATAATTGAGGAATTATGCATCAGTTGCCGCGCTTTAGGGCGACAATTGGAAGACACCATTGTGTTGTGGACGATTCGCAATTTGCCGCAGTTTCAAACCTGCGAACAAGTGTGTTTCCGTGTGCAACACGGCCCGCGTAATCAGCCTGCGCAGGCATGGTTGGCAGGGCATTTGCAAGTAGCGCCCGATGCCGTTCAAGAAGGGCTGAACGGTATCCCCAGACAAACCCTTGAACAGTTCACGCCTGTACAAAGCGTCCGATTAATTGAGGAATAACAAAACATGGATTCACAAAAAATTAAGGATACCCTGAAGCAGGCGCTGGTCGCTATTTTGGGTAAGCCGGTTGCCGCTGATGAGGGCGTATGGTTAAGCATGAGCGGACGCAAGGATTGGGATTCACTCAAGCAGGTGGAAATCTTGCTGCTGTTAGAAGAAGAATTCAATATTCGCTATACCGAAGAAGAGTTTGCTCAGTTGGAAACGGCGGCAGATATTGTGGCGCTGACTTTATACAAGTGTGAGAATGAAACGTCAGCACCGGCTGATGATGGTTTGTTTAGCTATTATTAATCTCATAATGTCATTGAGCAGCAGAAGGGGCGGGCATGGCGCGTTTTGATGAAATTCTGGTTGGGCAGGTTGCCGAACTGGAACATGTCGTAACAGATAAAGATCTGGAACGTTTTGTGGAATTGAGCGGCGACGATAATCGCTTGCACGTTGACCCCACTTACGCTGCCCGTACCAGTTTCAAAAAGCCGGTGGCGCACGGCATGTTGGGGGTATCGTTTATCTCCACCATTATCGGCACGCGCTTGCCGGGCGATGGCGCGTTGTGGTTCGCCCAAAATCTCGAATTCCTGTTGCCGGTGCGGGTGGGCGATACTCTGACAGTTCGCGCCGAGGTGTTGCGTAAAATTGATCGAATGCAAGTTATTGAATTGCAGACGGACATTTTTAATCAACACCGTCAAAAAGTCACCACTGGCGTGGCGAAAATTAAAGTCGTGGAAATCGAGGATGATCCCAGTATCGAGCCAGAACCCCCGCGTCCGGTGGCATTAGTCGTGGGCGGTTCGGGCGGCATTGGCGGCGCGGTATGCCGTCACTTGGCAGCAGCCGGTTTTGATGTGGCGGTTCACTATTTCACGCAAGTAGCGAATGCGGAAGCTGTGCTGCGCGATGTTGAAGCAACCGGGCAAAAAGCGGTGATGGTGGCGGCGGATATTCGCAACGAAACCGCTGTTGCGAATATGGCGCATTATGTGCAGCGGCATTTGGGCAATATTACGGTACTGGTCAATTGCACCACGGCTCCGATGGCAGCGATTCGCTGGGAAGATGTGCAGTGGAAAGATTTTGAGGCGCACTTACAGACCGCGTTACAAGGTGCGTTCCATGTCGTGCGCCATGTGACGCCGCAAATGGAAGTGGCAAATTACGGTAAAATTATCCACATCAGTGCGCAATTGATCGAAGCGCCGATGGGGAATTTGTTGCCGTTTATTACCGCGAAAGCCGCGTTGGATGGCTTTAGTCATGCGTTGGCGATTGAGCTGTCCCCCAAAGGGATTCGCGTGAATATGGTTGCTCCCGGTATGACCGATACCGCGCAATTGGCGGAAGTGCCGGAACGTATCCGCTTAATGGCGGCGGCTCGTGTCCCTCTGCGGCGCATTGCCAAGCCCGATGATGTGGCGGGCGTTGTGGCTTTCCTTGCTTCGCGTCAATCCGACTATTTGACGGGCGAAACCATTCGCGTCAACGGCGGGCAGGTGATGTCTTGATTTTTCCCATAGCGATTAGAAAAGGATGATTCATGTTGAAGTCGATTGCATTATTTTTCGATAACTTGCTGAGAAGCATGATTCGCCCGCTGGGTGGTTCGGCGGGGCGTACTGTACGTTCTTGGTATTACAGCCGTCGTTTTGGCAGTTGTGGAAAAAACCTTGTCATTGATGAGGGCGTGATTATTCAGGGCGCTAGGGATATTCACCTAGGCGATAACGTGTGGATTGACCGTTATTGCATCTTAATGGCGGGTAAAGTGTCCTTAGAGCAAGGTGCGAAAGTGCTGGAAAATCCGAATTATCAGCATGAAATTGGTGAGTTGCATGTGGGGAGTAATGTGCATATTACGCCGTTTTCATTGATTCAGGCGCATGGCGGGGTGCAGATTGGGAATGATTGTGGTACGGGTTCTGGGGCAAAAATTTACTCACTTACTAACTTGCCGACAGATTCGGCTAATCCAGAACGGCGCGTTTGTTACAGTTGGGGCGGGGAATTGGCGCAGTTATCCGCCCCTATTGTGATTGGCAATAATGTGGGGATTGGTTTGGGTGCAGTGATTTTGCCCGCTGTCACTATCGAAGATGAATGCTTTGTTGCGCCTTATTCCATTGTGATGAGTCCGATCAAGGCCAACAGTTTTGTATCAGGAAATCCGGCACGTAAAGTGAGAGAACGCTTTCCTGTTACTGAAACTGAAAAACAATCATAAAAAAGTAAAGTTACACCGTAATTACCAGTCATCAATTCAAATTAGTAATTAATTATATTATAAAGTTTTGATTAGAAACGATTTCTTGTGTATGGAAATCGTTTCTGTTAAACATACCCCACCTTGTAAAAACGGCAAGCATCATTGTGCTTAGGATGAAAATTGTGAAAAAACTATTCTTATTGGTAACAATCGCCACATTATCTTTGTTCTATTTTTCTGCTCAAGCAGAAGAGAAAGCGGCAACCTCAGCAACCGAAGCGGAGGTTGTTAAACCCGCCGTGACCGAACAAGTTGAGACACCTGCGCCAACGACGAAAACTGATCAAGCTGCTGCACCCGCTGCCGGTGGCGAAAAGAAAGCGGAAGGTGAAGCAGCCGTTTCGACTGACGCTAAACCTAAAGAGGAGAAAAAAGCCGCAGGCGGTGATGAGCCTGACTGCAATTAGGTTTGTGCGCACATTTATTATAAAATCTATTAACTGGAGGATAGGCATGAAATTAACTAAATTATTTGGTACGGTTGCTTTAATGGCAGGTTTGAGCGTATCCAACGTATTGTTGGCGGAAGATGCTAAACCTGTGGGCATTACCGCAGAAAAAATGAGCGTTACCGTCAAACACGGCGGTGAGTCGGTAGAAATCAAGCGCGATCAAGACAATAAAGCAGTAGTGGTTGATGACTTCGCCAAGACATCACGTCCTTGCCCGCCATTCTGCATCCAGCCTGATACCATTGCGAAAGGTGTTGAAACCATCGCCGAAATGGGCATGTTGGATTATCTTGAAAAGATGAGCGGTGGCGATGCCAGTATTTTGGTTGTTGACTCCCGTACTGCCGACTGGGTTGAAAAGGGTACGATCCCCGGTGCAGTCAACCTGCCTTGGGAAAATTTAGCACCCGATAAAGGCGCGAGTACCGATGACATTATTAAAATCCTCACTGAGCAATTCGGTGCGAAATTGGCTAAAGACGCTGACGCGCTTGCGGTGGACGAAGCAGTCGCTGCTGGTGGCGACGCGGTTAGTAAAGTATTTGATTATTCCGAGGCTAAAACTCTGGTGATGTTCTGTAATGGTATGTGGTGTGGTCAGTCTCCAACCAATATTAAGACCTTGCTGAAGTTTGGCTATCCAGCGGATAAACTCAAATGGTATCGCGGTGGGATGCAAGATTGGGCGATTCTTGGTTTGACGACGGTTAAACCTGTCGCTGCAAAATAAGCACGTCAGTTTGATCGGAATAATAAAAAGCCAGCTTCTGCTGGCTTTTTATATTTAGGCGCTTAAACGCTCTTGAACCAAAACCCATGGAGCCACCACGACTGCCCATAGATTATCAGGGTGGCGGTTTGCCCAGTCGATAGCGATTTCATCGCGAAGCTGTTCAACTTGCTGATTTTGCAACCATTGTTGCAGTTTGTGGGTGTTATCTTCTGCGAGGGTGGTGGCCACTTCAACGAGGTCAAGCGCGGCAATCACGTGAATGACTTTGCCACTAGCAAAATAGCGCTCCAACTCAGGCCAGCTAATACGGGCAGTTTCTAAATTGAGGCGGTCGCGCAGTGGGAGTGAGTCTTCCATTGGTCAGGTTTTCCATGTCCGTACAGGGTTAGGATTAGCTGATAGGTGTGGTCAGCTTATCTGCGGCAAATTGGAGATTTTGCTGTATCCGTGCACGTTCTTCAGCCGGTAATTCGGGGTCTGATAATAGATTATCACACAAGTCCATGCACGCTTGATAATGCGTTAGCCAGTAAGCAATGACGGCGAGTTCGTCTTTGGCTTTCCAGCGGTAAATATCAGGCAGTACGAATAGGATGTCGTTGGGAAGCGGGGTGTGTGCAGCCGCTAATGCGTAGGGGTAAGCGAGTGCAAAGCGGTTGTGTGTGCGTAAGTAACGTGCCAGATGGTATAGACTTTCGGCGCGTTGTGGGCGGTTTTCATGGGCTATTAAATAGGTATTTATAATGTCTTCTGGTGGGTAATTGCCTTGTTCTTTAAGACGAGCAATTTCAAATAGCGAATACCACGCTTCTTCTTCCCAGCCAACCATGGCGGCACGTTGTTGGTAGTTTTCAATGGCGGCTTTAATATCACCGGCATCGCGGTAACTTTGTGCCAGATAGAAACGGTAGCGGGTGTTGTTGGGTTCATCTTGCAAGGCTTTGATTAAGACCTTTGCATCATTTAGGTATTTGTTGGGGTCGTTACTTCTTGCTCCTTCAGTGGAGGCGCGAATGAAATAGTCGCCTTGCAAAATTTCGGTGGTGAATGGGGTATTCGTTTCCAAGTATTCATGTAAGACACCTTGCCATTTCCATGGAAGGCTGGCGCGAATCAGTTTGAAATTGGCATACTTGAGTTCTTTGTAACGTATGTTGAGGTTGTAGCCGTCAGCAGTGAGATTGCCGAATTGGAAATCATCGGCGGCGATCAGGCAGTCGTCGGCATCCATAATCAGGATGTAATCGGCCTTATCTTTGGCGTGTTCGAGTGCAATATTGCGGTTGTGAGCAAAGTCACGCCATTCATTTTCTATGAGAATGCCGTCAATATTGTGTTGTGCAAAATAGTCGCGGATGATTTGTTGGGTTCCATCCGTTGAGCCGGTGTCGCTGATTACCCAGTAGTCGATTTTGTCTTTAACACTGTCGAGGCAGCGGGTAATAACTTTGCTTTCATTTTTGACGATCATGTTTAAGCAAATGCTGGGTGATGTGAACATCATTTACACCTCTTGGTTATTGTTTAACAGGTGGTTTTATTTCAGAAGATTTGAGATGTCTTGGCATTTTTGAGTAAAAGAAAGGGGGAAGAACTCCCCCTTTCTCAGGGATAAACCTTGCGGATTATCGTGCGGACATTAGTTGAGTGTTCCTTTCAGAACTTGCAGGCCACAGTTAGCCGCGCGGTCAACTTCAAAATTGAATGTTCCATTCGCATTTTGAGGGCTGACTTTGAAGACGTAACCGTCACCGTTGGCATCACCTAATGTTCTCCACTGACCATTAACGTACTCTTTACCGCCGGTAGCGACGAGTGTGCCGTCAGCCAGTTTGTGCAGGCCAGTCAGGGAAATGTCACCTGTACCGTTGATACTCTTCCAGAGTGTACCAGTGGTGTCGGTAGTGCTTGTCCAATCCATGAATTTGACAGATTGACCACCAGTAGTGGTACCCATGTGTGTTCCTGGAGTGATCATCGGCGGCATTGGGTTGCTAGTTCCACCCGTTGCGCCGGTAGCACCTGTTGCGCCGGTAGCACCTGTTGCGCCAGTCGCACCAGTGTTACCAGTCGCGCCAGTCGCACCAGTGTTACCTGTTGCGCCAGTTGCACCAGTGTTACCAGTCGCGCCTGCTGCACCAGTGTTACCAGTCGCGCCGGTCGCACCAGTGTTACCTGTTGCACCTTGAGCACCAGTGTTACCTGTTGCGCCAGTCGCACCAGTGTTACCAGTCGCGCCTGCTGCACCAGTGTTACCAGTCGCGCCAGTCGCACCAGTGTTACCTGTTGCACCTTGAGCACCAGTGTTACCAGTCGCACCAGTGTTACCGGTAGCGCCGGTCGCACCAGTGTTACCAGTCGCGCCTGCTGCACCAGTGTTACCAGTCGCGCCGGTCGCACCAGTGTTACCTGTTGCGCCTTGAGCACCTGTTGCACCGGTCGCGCCAGTGTCACCCTTCAGCCATGCGCGGACGTCATTCTGGTCAGTGCTGCCGCTTCCATCAAAATCACCGATAGTGTCTTTGAACCAATCGAAGAAGCCTTGACCGTTTGAGCCGCTAGAACCAGTCGCACCGGTCGCGCCTGCTGCGCCAGTGTTGCCAGTAGCGCCAGTTGCACCAGTATTACCGGTAGCACCTGCTGCGCCAGTGTTGCCGGTAGCGCCGGTCGCACCAGTATTACCGGTCGCGCCTGCTGCGCCAGTGTTGCCGGTAGCGCCGGTCGCACCAGTATTACCGGTGGCGCCTGCTGCGCCAGTGTTGCCAGTAGCGCCGGTCGCACCAGTATTACCGGTCGCGCCTGCTGCGCCAGTGTTGCCAGTAGCGCCGGTCGCACCAGTATTACCGGTGGCGCCTGCTGCGCCAGTGTTGCCAGTAGCGCCGGTCGCACCAGTATTACCGGTCGCGCCTGCTGCGCCAGTGTTGCCGGTAGCGCCAGTCGCACCAGTATTACCGGTCGCGCCTGCTGCGCCAGTGTTGCCAGTAGCGCCAGTCGCACCAGTATTACCGGTCGCGCCTGCTGCGCCAGTGTTGCCAGTAGCGCCGGTCGCACCAGTATTACCGGTGGCGCCTGCTGCGCCAGTGTTGCCGGTCGCGCCGGTCGCACCAGTATTACCGGTGGCGCCTGCTGCGCCAGTGTTGCCGGTCGCGCCGGTCGCACCAGTATTACCGGTGGCGCCTGCTGCGCCAGTGTTGCCGGTCGCGCCGGTCGCACCAGTATTACCGGTGGCGCCTGCTGCGCCAGTGTTGCCAGTAGCGCCGGTCGCACCAGTATTACCGGTCGCGCCTGCTGCGCCAGTGTTGCCGGTAGCGCCGGTCGCACCAGTATTACCGGTGCGCCTGCTGCGCCAGTGTTGCCGGTAGCGCCGGTCGCACCAGTATTACCGGTCGCGCCTGCGCCAGTGTCCGGCGCCGCGCACCAGTATTACCGGTCGCGCCAGTCGCACCAGTATTACCGGTCGCGCCTGCTGCGCCAGTGTTGCCAGTAGCGCCAGTCGCACCAGTATTACCGGTGGCGCCTGCTGCGCCAGTGTTGCCAGTAGCGCCGGTCGCACCAGTATTACCGGTCGCGCCTGCTGCGCCAGTGTTGCCGGTCGCGCCGGTCGCACCAGTATTACCGGTGGCGCCTGCTGCGCCAGTGTTGCCAGTAGCGCCGGTCGCACCAGTATTACCGGTGGCGCCTGCTGCGCCAGTGTTGCCGGTCGCGCCGGTCGCACCAGTATTACCGGTGGCGCCTGCTGCGCCAGTGTTGCCGGTCGCGCCGGTCGCACCAGTATTACCGGTCGCGCCTGCTGCGCCAGTGTTGCCGGTAGCGCCGGTCGCACCAGTATTACCGGTAGCGCCAGTCGCACCAGTATTACCGGTCGCGCCTGCTGCGCCAGTGTTGCCAGTAGCGCCAGTCGCACCAGTATTACCGGTCGCGCCTGCTGCGCCAGTGTTGCCGGTAGCACCAGTGCTGCCGGTTGCACCTTGTGGACCACGAGGGCCGTAATGACCACGCCCGCGTCCACGTCCACGTCCATGACCGCGACCATTGTCATGATCGCCATTTACGCCGCCAGTCCCAGTGCCAGAACCTGTGCCGCCCGTCCCAGTGCCAGAACCTGTGCCGCCAGTGCCAGAACCTGTACCGCCCGTCCCAGTGCCAGAACCTGTACCGCCCGTCCCAGTGCCAGAACCTGTACCGCCCGTCCCAGTGCCAGAACCTGTACCGCCCGTCCCAGTGCCAGAACCTGTACCGCCCGTCCCAGTGCCAGAACCTGTACCGCCCGTCCCAGTGCCAGAACCTGTACCGCCAGTTCCAGTGCCAGAACCTGTGCCGCCCGTCCCAGTGCCAGAACCTGTGCCGCCAGTCCCAGTGCCAGAACCTGTGCCGCCAGTGCCAGAACCTGTACCGCCAGTTCCAGTGCCAGAGCCTGTACCGCCAGTTCCAGTGCCAGAGCCTGTACCGCCAGTTCCAGTGCCAGAACCTGTACCGCCAGTCCCAGTTGAACCATCACAAGAACAACCACTACCACCTTGGCTGCCTTGACCACCTTGGTTGCCTTGGCTGCCTTGCTCGCCGCTTTGCATTTGTTGCAGCAACTGCATGATCATTTGCAGTAGTTGCATAAATAATTGATTGGTATTACCGCTTAGTCCGGGTAATGCACTTGAGCCACCTGTCATGGATGAGGTAGATGTGCCTGAACCAGAAGTCGAATTGGTATTGTTGCTGCCATAGCTGCCGCTAATCACTGAGTGATTGCTAGTGCCATTGAGAGGGGTGAGATTGGACATTTATTTGCTCCTTTGCCTTTACTAATCGTGGCTGAAGTCATTTCAGCCGCTTTTTATTATTCCGTGTGCAACAGCCTGAGTGGTTCAGGGTCAACAGACGTGCCAGAAAATCCATATCAGACGTCCTGTTTCTGTTTCACGCAGAATAAATTTTGTTGCGCTCTGCTTTGGGGTTGTGGTGCGTTGCGCGATGTTCTGGAGTATGTGTCAAGCTTTTTTGGTTCGTGATGGCAGGAGGGATGAAAGTTGCAAACTCGCTTACGAGCGGTGCAAATGCAGGTGTTGTTTGAACGTTTACAAGGGCGAATGATTCGTTGATGATGCGGTCTTAAGCATTAATCCATCACCTCAGAAGGTCGCTGCCTCATGATTGAATCCTCTCCTGCCAAGCCGTTGAGCTGGGCTGAAGCGTTGCAGGCGTTTCTGCATCCGCGCGTTATCACGATGTTGTTCCTAGGATTTTCGGCAGGGATTCCGATCTTGCTGATCTTTTCTTCCTTGTCGTTATGGTTGGGCGAAGCGGGGGTGGAGCGCAAAGCGGTGACATTCTTCAGTTGGGCGGCGTTGGGGTATTCGTTCAAATTTGTGTGGGCACCGTTAATCGACAAATTGCCATTGCCTTTTTTAACCGCATGGTTGGGGAAACGGCGGGCGTGGTTGTTGGTCGCGCAGGCGTTGATTATTTTGGCGATTGTGTTGATGGGCAATATCGACCCGTCTTTGGGGCAAGATCACTTGGTGTTAATGGCGTGGGCGGCGGTGTTGCTGGGTTTTTCATCGGCAACGCAGGATGTGGTGATTGATGCGTACCGGATTGAGGCGGCGGAAACACGCTTGCAGGCGATGATGTCTTCGACTTATATCGCGGGTTATCGGCTGGGGATGATTGTGGCGGGCGCGGGCGCGTTGTTTTTGGCGTCTTGGCTGGGGTCGGAAAAAGAACATTATGTGTACACGGCTTGGCAGTGGACGTATTGGGCAATGGCGGCGACGATGTTGGTCGGCGTGGTGACAACGTTGGTGATTCCCGAACCGGAGCAAAAGCAGGCGGATCGTTACCATTATGCGGCGCTGGATTATCTGCGCTTGGTGTTGGTATTTGCGGCAGGTGTGGCGGGATTTGTGTTGGTATTTGCGTATACCAAGGGCATGTTTGGCGTGTGGCAGGAACGGTTTGATGATGCGTTTGTCGGTTTTGGTTTGGAAGCGTTGCATTTATTGAGCGGGCTGGCGCTGGGATTGTTGGTTGGGTGGGTGTTGGTGCGGCTTGGTGCAGCCAATAAGGTGATGGCACGGGATACGTGGATTGCACCGATTGCGGATTTTTTCCGCCGCTACGGGGTGCGCACGGCGTTTTTATTGTTAGCATTGATTGGTTTGTATCGGATTACCGATATTGTCCCCGGTGTGATTTCTAATGTGTTTTACCAGGATCTGGGGTTTAGTAAGCCGGAAATTGCGACGGCGGTGAAAACTTTTGGGGTGGTGGTGAGTATTGCGGGTGGTTTCATGGGCGGGCTGTTTGCGACCCGTTATGGGGTGATGCGTACCTTGATGTTGGGGGCGATTTTGACTGCGTTTACGAATTTGGTGTTCGTGTGGCTGGCGTATGTGGGGCATGACGTGACGGTGATGTATACCGCTGTGACGGCGGATAATTTGGCAGCGGGGTTTGCAAGTGCGGCATTCGTGGCGTTTTTGTCGTCACTGACTAGCGTGTCGTTTACGGCGGTGCAGTACGCGATTTTTAGCTCGTTGATGACCTTGTTGCCGAAAACCATTGGCGGGTATTCCGGCACGATTGTGGATAATATTGGCTACCCCGGCTTTTTCACGTTTACCACCCTGATCGGGATTCCCGTTCTATGGTTGGTATGGGCGGCGGGTAAGCATTTGCAGGTGGAGCAATGACCCGGATGTCTAATTCGGTGTAGTGTTTTTTGGAAATGTGGCGATGATTCTGGTTGCGGTCAGTGCTCTGAGAGTCGTATATGCTGTAGATAATGCCCAAATCTCGTTCGATTTCGACTTGACGGTAGGGGTGAAATGGTCGGAGCGCTTCAATGCTCAAGGTATAGGGTATCGGCCCCGTGGTGCGAATCACGCCTTTGAACCCGACGCCAACGGTATGGGGGTCGTAGTGTAAAATATTGTGGAGCACTTGTTGGATGACCGCTTGCAGGAAAGGGTGTCCGGCAACGCCTATCACATGCCATTGCTGAAATTCACCGCGCTCAATTCCCGCAAGTTCCGGGTGTAGCCCCCAGCCGTAGTAGTTGTCGTCATCCCATTTGGAAAGGATGTAACGGTCGTCGGGTAACAATACCGCATCGAGCGGGCGGGTGATGGTGCTTTTCATGTCGAGATAGACCCCACCCACGGCATAAATCAACAAATACCGAAACAGATCCGCCCGCGCCGCACCGTAAGCGGTGTCGATGCGTTGGTAGATGTTGAGCAAGTCTTCCCCGTAGTGTTGCAGAATAAAGGTTTCAATATCCGCATCGTCGTAAAGGCGGTATTCCCAATCAGGGTTGAGTTGCTGAATCCGGCAGGTATTTTCTTGTAGCGGTGGCGGCAACGCGGTTTTGGTGTAATACGTTTGGTGAATAACGCGGGGAATCCGTGCTTGCATCGCAAGTTTAGGTATCATTGGTTGGTCTAGCATAGCTGTCCCTCGTGTTTCTAAGACATCAAGTTAACAACAACTTATGCCAGCAGTAGGCTTGCGTATAGCATTGGGGGGACGAGCGTTAACAGTTTGCTTACTAGCTGATAGTCTTGAACAAAATCTGCGAATTACGTTGGTAGTTGTACAGCGATTTCTTATTGGCAGGCAGTGCATCCACGCTGCCTTTCTCAAAGCCGCGTTCCCGAAACCAATCCGTTGTCTGTGTCGTCAGCACTAGCAAACGGTTTTTACCTTGCGTTTTCGCGAGTTGTGCAACGTGTTTGAGGAGTTTATCGCCGCGATTGCCGCCACGATCTTGCTGGCTAACGGCAAGGCAGGCGAGTTCGGCGACTTGTGCATCATCAGTATCATACAAAGCCACGCACGCAATCACGTCGCGGTCGCGGAGGATAATGTGGAAGTTGTCGATTTCCAGTTCGAGTTGTTCGCGGGAACGTTTGATCAAAATGCCGCGTTCTTCCAGCGGGCGAATCAGTTCCATAATGCCGCTAATGTCTTCAATCGTTGCCGCTCGCAAGCGCTCAAATTGTTCGGCGGCAATCATGCTGCCCACGCCGTCGCGGGTATACAATTCCAGCAGCAATGCGCCATCAATCTCGGCATCCAGTAGGTGGATGCGTTCCACTTGGTTTTCGGAGGCTTCAATCACGGCGGGTAGCAGCGGGTTGTAGGGCAAGCTCGCTTTGGCTTCCTCAAGGGTGAGTTCGTGCGGCAAATTCAGCGGTTGGTGGCTGAGGAAAATCAGTTTGTCCGCTTGAATCGCTTGGGTGGCAGCAACCGCAACTTGCTCGTAACGCAAATTGTAGGCTTCGCCCGTCGGCGAATAACCCATCGGCGAGAGCAGCACGATATTGTCGGAATCGAGTTGTTGTTGCATCAACGTGTGGTTGATTTTGCGCACTTGTCCGCTGTAGCCGTAGTCGATGCCATCGCAAATGCCGAGTGGACGTGCCGTGATGTAATTGCCGGAAACAATCCCCAAGCCTTCATTATTCAGCGATGGTTGATTGAGGGCATGAGTCAGCAAATTTTCGATGCGGATGCGCAAAAAACCAATGGCTTCCTGCGCCGCGAGCAACGAAGTGCTGTCAGTAATGCGAATACCTTTGTGCAAACGAATCGGCGTATTAGTGCGGTGCAAGCGTTCATCAATTTGCGGGCGCGTGCCATGCACTAACACCAGCCGTGCGCCGAGGCTGGAAATAATGGCGAGATCTTGCACAATTTGCCGAAAGCGTGGCGTGGCAATCACTTCACCCGCAAACGCGATCACGAAGGTTTTGCCGCGATGGTTGTGAATATAGGGCGCGGCTTCGCGGAAAAACGTGACGCTGTGCGGGCTAGGTGCTGACCTCATCGCGCTATCCTTGGGTTAGCAACATCTGGTCAACAAGGTCGCAGATGCAGTGAATTAGCAGCAAATGGGTTTCCTGAATCCGCGCGGTGCTATCGGCGGGGACGCGCAATTCCACATCATCCGCTTGCAACAGGTCTTTCATGCTGCCGCCCGCTTTGCCGCTGAGGGCAATCACTTGCATTCCACAGTCGTGTGCTGCGTCGATGGCGCGATTCACGTTGGTGGAATTGCCGCTGGTGGAAATTGCCAGCAACACGTCACCCTTACGCCCCAAGGCTTCAATCTGGCGGGAAAATACTCGCTCATAGCTGTAGTCGTTGGCGATGGAGGTGAGGGTGGAGGTATCCGTGGTCAACGCAATCGCGGGCAAGCCCCGCCGTTCTTGCTCGAAACGGTTGAGCATTTCGGATGAAAAATGCTGCGCATCACCCGCCGATCCACCGTTGCCGCAACTGAGGATTTTGCCGCCGTGTTGCACGGTGTGAAAAACCAATGTCGCGGCAGCGAGAATAGGGTCTTGCAACAGCGTGAGCGCCTTTTGTTTGGTGGCGATGCTGTCGGTAAAATGTTGTTGGATGCGTGTGTGTAATGTCATGCGTTAGCCCGCCTCGAAAGCGTTTTTGATCCAATTTATGGCGTTATCACCTTCCACCGCTACCACGTCGAAACGCGCTTGGGCGTTGGGGGCGCGGTATTGCAGGTAGTGTTGTGCGGTGCGGATGATACGCGCTTGCTTGCGTGGGTCAATACTGAGCAATGCGCCGCCGTAACGGGCGGTTTTGCGGTAACGGACTTCGACGAATACGATAATGTCGCCGTCGCGCATGATCAGGTCGATTTCGCCCATTTTTAGGCGGTAATTCTGGTGCAGCAGGTGCAAACCGCTGGCTTGTAAGTGTTCACAAGCCAGTTGTTCGGTGCTGACGCCGCGTATGAGGTGCGGCGCGGTGGGCTTATTGTCCAACAGCTTGCGGCACACCGTTCACAAAGGTGGCGAATAACAGGGTACGTTGGATTTGGCGATTGCCTGCCAAGCGGATATTGCCGGTTTTGCCGTTGACTTGCGTGCTGGGGTTACGCGCAATGCTGGGCAGGTTTTTGGCAATCAGGAACGCATCCATCCCCAGTGCAAACATGCGCGGGAATTGTGAGTTGTTGAGTGTGCCGGATTGCAAGCCTTCCATGACCCACGGAATTTCGGTGTACAAAATGCCGTCAAGATCGGCATCTTTACCGGGGTTAGTGCGCCCAGAAAAAATATGCGAGGTGGCGTAAATCGGCAGTTCCGGTGCTTGTGCCGCTAGTAAAGGGCGCATTAGGCGGGCTTGGCTGGGGGAGGCGGCAAGAAATACCATGCTGGCACGGCCTTGCGTCGCCGCTAACGCATTTTGCACGTTTTGCAGATAAGCGTTAGACGGTGCGTCGGGGAATTGTTGAATATTGATGACTTGACCACCCTTGGCTTGGTAGGCGGCACGGAATGCCCCGGAGATGCGATCCCCCCAACTGGAGGCGGGTGCTAATACAATGGCGGTGCGTAAGCCCCGTGCGCTGGTGGTTTCGGCGACTTGTTTTGCCTCATCTTCTGGCAATAAGCCGAATTGGTACAGCGCACCGGGGATATTGCGGCTATTGGTCAGGTAATTCAGGCTGAGCAAAGGTTTGGAGAGCACTTGCGGTTGCGCGAGGAGGTCGGCGAGGGATTCTTTATCCAATGGCCCGATGACAATATCCGCCCCATCCGCCACGGCGCGTTGGTATTGCGCCACGGCTCCACCGGCATTCACATCATAAACTTGTACGCTGGTTTCGCGGGCAACGCTGTTACGGGCGGCGTCGATACCCCGGTAGATTTCTTGCCCGACACTGCCCAATGAGCCGGATTGCGGGAGCAGTGCGGCGACGCGCGTGACGCTGGTAGGGACGAGAGCGGCTTGTACATTTTGAACGCCGGGTGCGCCGCCGCCCTTGCCACTGGCCATTGCTTGGGCGCGTTGTTGAATGTGTTTGACTTTTTCACGCAAAGCGGGGGATAACTCATCCAAATTAGTCGGTAAATTGCGCAGTGCAAGTGTTGGGTTGTTTTGTTGCAAGGCGAGGAGTGCTTTGACATAGGCTTGGCGGGCGCGGTTTTCGCCATCCAGCGCGGAAGCGGGAACTTTTGCCAGATAAGTGTTGGTTAATTTGGCATCGCCGATAGAGGCAGCAATTTCCGCCGCTTGCAAAATGACACGCTCGCGTTGCGGGGTGGGGTAGCGGGTGGCGGCAGCAAAATAGGCTTGAGCGGCTTCACGTTTTTTCCCCTGATTAAAGAGCGCGTTGGCTTGTTCAACCGTGGCATTGCCTTGCACAGCCGAAGTGTCGTCGCTATTGATGAAGTCGTTGGGCGAACAGCCTTGCAACATGAATGTGACAGTTAATAATGCGATAGCGCAATATTTCAGAATGCTTGGGTGGCGTTGTGATGGCATGGTCAGTCCTAGTACCTAGTAATGGGGTATGGTTGCCAGAATATAGCATTTTTTACCAAGTATGCTGCATGTTTGATGAAGCCCATTAACAATCCGGTTGGATGCTGGAAATAGGTCTATGCTTGTTAGCGAGAGAGAGTTTCTATTAATAAGTAATGGAGGTGTTCTAATGTCCACAGGTTTGGCTGTTGCCATTTTGTGTGCGCTTGCCGCACTCGTTTACGGTCTGGTGACGACGCGCTGGGTGCTTGCCCGCCCGGAAGGGAATGCAGAAATGCGGCGGATTGCGCAGGCAATTCAGGAGGGGGCGCAAGCCTATTTGAATCGTCAATACACCACGATTGCGGTGGTGGGAATTCTGCTGTTTGCGGTTATTTTTATTGCATTAGGCTGGCAAACCGCGCTGGGTTTTGCCTTGGGTGCTGTGCTATCCGGTGCGACGGGTTATATCGGCATGAATGTGTCGGTGCGGGCAAATGTGCGCACGGCGGAAGCCGCCAAAGACGGTTTGAATGCGGCGTTGGATGTGGCATTTAAAGGCGGAGCCATTACCGGC
This sequence comes from Thiothrix subterranea, assembly GCF_016772315.1. Taxonomy (NCBI): domain Bacteria; kingdom Pseudomonadati; phylum Pseudomonadota; class Gammaproteobacteria; order Thiotrichales; family Thiotrichaceae; genus Thiothrix; species Thiothrix subterranea. Next base: position 2,423,063 of record NZ_CP053482.1, read on the forward strand.
ATGTTGGTGGTCGGCTTGGCATTGCTAGGTGTGGCGGGTTATTACGCGGCATTGACCATGACCGGTACGTCATCGACCGATGCGATTCATGCGCTGGTGGGCTTGGCGTTTGGTGGTTCATTGATTTCGATTTTTGCGCGGTTGGGCGGTGGTATTTTCACCAAGGGCGCGGATGTTGGCGCGGATTTGGTGGGTAAAGTAGAAGCGGGAATTCCCGAAGACGATCCACGTAACCCGGCAGTGATTGCGGATAATGTGGGGGATAACGTCGGCGATTGCGCGGGGATGGCGGCAGATTTGTTTGAAACTTACGCGGTGACGATTATTGCGACCATGTTGCTCGGCGGCTTGCTGATGAATGGTTCGGAAAATGCGATTGTGTACCCGCTGGTGTTGGGGGGCTTTTCCATTCTGGCGTCGATTTTGGGCGCTATGTTTGTGAAAGCGCGTACCGGCGGCAAGATTATGAATGCACTGTACCGTGGTTTGGCGGTGGCAGGCGGGGCATCACTGATCTTTTTCTACCCTGTTACCGTGATTATGATGGGGGATAACCCGGATTATTCGGTGAACGCACTGTATGGCTCGGCGGTGATTGGCTTGGTGCTGACGGCGGCAATGGTGTGGATTACGGAATATTACACCGCTACCGAATACAGCCCGGTGCGGCATATTGCGCAAGCGTCTACTACCGGGCATGGCACTAACGTGATTGCGGGTCTTGGGGTGTCGATGCGTTCCACAGCAGCGCCGGTGTTGGCGGTGTGTTTGGCCATTTGGGGTGCTTATGAACTCGCGGGTTTGTATGGGATTGCGATTGCAGCAACGTCCATGTTGTCAATGGCGGGGATTGTGGTGGCGTTGGATGCTTACGGCCCGATTACTGACAATGCAGGTGGGATCGCGGAAATGGCGGGTTTGCCGGATGATATTCGCAATATTACTGATCCGTTGGATGCGGTGGGCAATACCACGAAAGCCGTGACCAAAGGTTATGCGATTGGCTCAGCGGGCTTGGCGGCGTTGGTGTTGTTTGCGGATTATACCCATGCATTGTCGGCGGCACATCAGACGGTAATGAGCTTTGACCTTTCCAATCACTTGGTCATTATCGGTCTGTTTATTGGTGGGATGGTGCCTTATCTGTTCGCGGCAATGGCGATGGAGGCCGTGGGGCGTGCGGCGGGTTCGGTGGTGGTGGAAGTGCGCCGCCAGTTCCAGACGATTCCGGGCATTATGGAAGGCACGGGTAAGCCGGAATACGGCACTTGCGTGGATATGTTGACCAAATCGGCGATTAAGGAAATGATTGTGCCGTCATTATTGCCGGTGGCAGTGCCGGTCATTGTGGGGCTGACCTTGGGCGCACAAGCACTGGGCGGGGTGTTGGTAGGAACGATTGTGACGGGAATTTTCGTGGCAATTTCCATGACAACCGGCGGCGGTGCTTGGGATAATGCCAAGAAATACATCGAGGAAGGCCATTTCGGTGGCAAAGGTTCGGAGGCGCACAAAGCCGCTGTTACCGGCGATACCGTCGGCGACCCGTACAAGGATACCGCAGGCCCGGCAATCAACCCGTTGATCAAAATCATTAATATTGTCGCGTTGCTGATTGTGCCGTTGTTGGCGTAAGGTAGTGCACGGCTGGGGTTGCCAGCCAAAACCAGAAGCCCGCCCTTCGTGGTGGGCTTCGTTGTTTGGGGAAGTGGATGAAACAAGGCATTTTATACTGCGTGGCAACGCCCATCGGTAATCTGGCGGACATGACAGAACGCGCCAAGCGTATTTTGGCGGAAGTGGATAAAATTTATGCGGAAGATACCCGCGTGACCCGTGGCTTGCTGACCCATTTTGGCATTCAAGGGTCGTTGGCGAGTTTGCACGATTACAATGAAGCGGGGCGTGTTGCCAGCATTCAAGCCGAATTGGAGCAGGGAATGCAATTGGCGTTGGTCAGCGATGCGGGTACGCCGTTGATCAGTGACCCCGGTTACAAACTGGTTCATGCCTTGGGGAATGCAGGGTGCAAAATTGTGCCGATTCCGGGGGCAAGTGCCTTGATTGCGGCGCTATCGGTGGCGGGTTTGCCGACGGATCGGTTTGTGTTTGAGGGTTTTTTACCGGCAAAAGCGGTGTCGCGGCGCAAATGGCTGGAAAGTTTACAGGATGAGCCGCGCACTTTGGTGTTTTACGAATCCAGCCACCGCATTGCCGAGATGCTGGCGGACGTGGCAAGCACTTTGGGTGAGGAGCGCCCGGTGGTGGTATTGCGCGAGTTGACCAAGCTGTTTGAAAGCATTTACCGGGGCAGTGCCGGGGAATTGGTCGCGCAACTGAGTACCGATACGAATATGTCACGCGGTGAATTCGTGGTGGTGATAGCAGGCAAGGTGGCGAATGAGGATCAGGAGCAACTGAGTGCTTTGCGTGCGGACAGTATTTTGGCGGTATTGTTGGAAGAGTTGCCGGTGAAACAGGCAGCGGTGATTGCTGCCCGTTTGACCGGGTTGCCGAAAAACCAGTTGTATAAACAAGCGTTGGCGATGGTTTAGGCGGCTGGTGCTGGCGCTTCGCTGGATTCTTCGGGTTCGGGGCTATTGATGACGATGAGTTTTTCGGGGTCGAGTGCTAAAATTTGTTGCGCAATGTCGAGCGGAATCAGGCAACGTTTGCCGCCAAGGAAGATAATAGCGAGTTCGCCAGCGGCTAGGGCTTGCTGTTGGGCTTCGGTGACGTAGAGGTATTTGATATTGTCACCGACCACAAAATTATAGCGAATGTCAGCATCGTCGACATTTTTGACGTTGGCGTTGATCAGTGCAGCAACCTGTTCGCGGGTTTGTTTGCGGCGAGCGGCGATTTCGCGTTGGCGTTGTTCGGCTTGTTCGCGCTCTTCGCGTTCGGTTTTGGCTCGGGCCGCGTAAAATTGTTCGAGGTCGCTTTTTTCTTTTGGCGTTGGGCGTGGCGCTTTGTTTTCAGTGCGTTGCGGTTTTTCTACCGTGGGGACAGGGCGGTTGTCACGACGCGGGGCTTTGTCGCGCGGTGGCGCTTGCCGTGAGGGGGCGGGTTTGGGTTGATTGGCTTTTTCAAGCTGTTCTGTAGTGACTAACCCGGCTTTGAGGAGTTGGTCGCGTAGTGAGTGTGCCATGCTGTTCTCTTGAAATTGTCGACAAGTAGTGGTGGTTAGTTGCTGTTAGATTCGTTAACAAGCGTTATAATACCGTGATTTTTACACAAGAGTAGAGTAAACCATGAATATTGATAAAGTTCCTGCCGGGCGTGACGTTCCGCATTGCATTAATGTCATCATTGAAATTCCGGCATTGTCTACGCCCGTGAAGTATGAGTTGGATAAGGCAAGCGGGGCATTGTACGTTGACCGTTTCTTGTCGACACCCATGTTTTACCCCGCAAATTATGGATTTATTCCGCACACCTTGGCACAGGATGGCGACCCTACTGACGTATTGGTGGTCAGCCCTACGCCGTTGATGCACGGTTGTGTGATTCCAGTACGCCCAGTGGGTATGCTGAAAATGTCGGATGAGTCGGGGATTGATGCCAAAATTGTGGCAGTTCCGGCGCACAAGTTGTCGTCTGGGTATCGTGATATTGAGTCTTACGAGCAACTGCCAGCTTTATTGCTGAGCCAAATCCAGCATTTCTTTGAGCGCTACAAAGAGCTGGATGTTGGCAAGTGGGTAAAGGTTGAAGGCTGGGCAGGTATCGAAGAAGCTAAGCAAGAAATTTTAGACAGTATTGAGCGTTATAATACGGAGCAACCAGAGGAGATTCCGTTCTCTTAATCTGTTATAGTCGCCCCGTTTTCATTAGGGCAGACAGGATGCTCGTTAGGGTATGAGCGATAGACCAATCAAATTGGAACGTGACGAACAGCACATGTTCAATGTGCGGGCTATGGTTGCGGGTATTATTATCCTGTTTGCTCTGCTGGCGATCTTGGGGAGGGTTTACCAACTCCAAGTCTCCGAGCACGACAAATATTCTGAACTTTCCCGCCAGCATTACGAGAAACGCATCCCGATTCCCCCGAATCGTGGTCAAATTTATGACCGCAACGGCGTGCTATTGGCGGATAGCCACACGCAATACGTGCTTCAAGTAGTGCGTGACAACATCGGTGATGAAGACGGTGATGGCAAGTCGACTTTAGCCGATGTGGATAAATTCGTGGAGCGCTTGGGTGCGATTATTCCTTTGGCAGAAAAAGATGTGCGTTTATTCAAAACACAGGCGCGGCGTTTTAAATACCAGCCTATTCCGATTCGCGGCAATTTGACGGAAGAAGAACAAGCGGTCTTGGCGGTGAATGGCCCGCGTTTTCGGGGTGCGCGAGTGGAAAAGAGCATGGAGCGTTATTACCCCTTGGTGGAAACCGCCAGCCATGTGATCGGTTATGTGGGACGTATTGACGCCCGTGATTTAGAAAAGCTCAATAAAGATGAATACATCGGTACCAGCCATATCGGTAAGACGGGTATCGAAGCCTCTCATGAAACGCGCTTGCACGGGCAGGCAGGTTATCAATTAATCGAAGTGGATGCGCACGGCAAGCAACAAAAAATGTTGAGCAAAAAAGATCCTGTCGGTGGGCAGGAGTTGTTTCTTGGGCTGGATATTAATCTGCAAATTTTCGCCGAAAAACTATTAAAAAATGAGCGTGGCGCAATCGTGGCAATGGATCCGAGTAATGGTGAAGTGTTGGCTTTGGCAAGTGTTCCCACGTTTGACCCGAATTTATTTATCAACGGCATTTCGCAGAAAGATTACAGCGCATTGCGTGAAGACCCCGGTCGCCCCTTATTTAATCGCGCATTACAGGGAACATACCCACCCGGTTCGACAATTAAACCCATGGTGGGGGTGGCAGGTTTGATTGAAGGGGTGATTACCCCCGGCAGTCGGGTGTATGACCCTGGTTTTTTCCGCTTGCAAGGCCAGAAACATGCGTTTCGGTGTTGGAATAAGCGCGGGCACGGTTCAGTGGATTTGAAGTATGCGATCCAACAATCTTGTGATACGTATTTTTACGATCTGGCGTATCGGATGGGAATTGACCGTTTTTCCAAGTCGATGAACCGTTTTGGTTTCGGTGAAAAAACCGGCATTGACTTGCCATCGGAGGCGTCCGGCTTAATGCCTAGCAAAGAGTGGAAGGAAAAACGCCACAAGCGCAGTTGGTTCCCCGGTGATACCGTCAATATCGGTATCGGGCAAGGGTATTGGCTGGCAACACCGCTGCAATTGGCTCATGCCACCACCATTATGGCGAACCGTGGGGTGCGCTTGAAACCGCATGTATTGCGCGGGGTGCGAACTGCGCGTAATCAGGAAGAAAGTATTCTCAAACCGGAGCCGTTTCCAACGATTGAGGCAAAGGATAACTATTGGTCGTTGACCATTCAGGGGATGGAAAACGTGATGCGTCCCGGCGGTACGGCGCGAGCCGCTGGCGCTGGCGCGGATTACCGCATTGCCGGTAAAACCGGTACGGCACAGGTGTTCGGTTTGGCGGGTGGAAAATACAACGCGGGGCGCATTGCCAAGCGTTTACGTGACCACGCTTTGTTTGTGGGGTTTGCACCGGCGGATAATCCTAAAATTGCGATAGCAGTGATTATGGAGAATGCGATGGGTGGCGGTGGTGCGACGGCTGCGCCCTTGGCGCGTAAACTGATGGATGCCTACTTATTTCAGCAGTACGGTGAGGATATGTTAAAACCCGCCGGTGAAGCCGCGCAACCGGAGGTGGCATCAGACCCAGCTTCGGAAACGCCACCTGCTAAAGCGGAGAAAAAATCCACGAAAAAGAAAACCACAGGGGGTAATCGGTGATTAACAGTTTGTTGCCTTCGTGGTTGATTGTCGCGTTACAGCGGGTGGATGCGGTATTGCTGGCGGTATTGTCGTTATTGGTGTTCTTGGGGTTGGCGACGCTCTACAGTGCCAGTGATGGCAATATGGAGCAGGTGCAACGGCAAATGGTGCATTTTTCGATTGGCTTGGGTTTGTTGGTGCTGTTCTCGCAAATTTCGAGCAAAACCCTGCGGCAGTGGTCGATCTGGTTGTACGGGATTGGTGTTGTGTTGCTGGTTTTAGTGCTGATTATCGGGGTCACTAAAAAAGGGGCAACCCGGTGGTTGTACATTGGGGTTGATATACAGCCTGCGGAAATCATGAAATTAGCGGTGCCGATGATGGTGGCGTATTACTTTTCTGAGAAACCGCTGCCGCCTCGTTTTATTGATATTGTGATTGCACTGTTGTTGGTGTTAGTGCCGATGCTGTTGGTGATGAAGCAGCCGGATTTGGGAACGTCTTTGCTGATTGCGACGTCTGGCTTTTTCGTGATTTATCTGGCGGGAATGTCGTGGTGGCTGATCGGCGGGGCGATTGCTTTTGTGACGGTTGCAGCGCCTTTATTGTACTTTTTTGGGATGCACGATTACCAACGCAGGCGAGTTGATACGCTTTTGAATCCAGAATCGGATTTGTTGGGAACTGGATACCATATTTATCAGTCAAAAATTGCGATTGGTTCTGGTGGGGCTTATGGAAAAGGTTGGATGCAAGGCGATCAGGCGCATCTGGACTTCCTACCCGAACGGCACACAGACTTCATTTTTGCGGTTTTTGGTGAAGAATTTGGCTTAGTCGGTAATTTGATTTTAATGGGCTTGTACCTGTTTATTATCTGGCGGGGCTTATATTTAGCCAGCAAGGGCGAAGATACTTTTGCGCGTCTACTGGGCGGCAGTTTGAGTGTGTCATTCTTCTTTTATCTGTTTGTGAATACCGGCATGGTCAGCGGAATGCTGCCGGTGGTAGGTGTGCCGTTACCATTAGTGAGCTACGGGGGAACCTCGGTGGTTACGCTGATGATGGCTTTCGGTATCATTATGGGAATGAAGAAACGTAAACGCATTTATCAACGGGATGGCTGAAGACGGATTTTCATGCTCTCCCTTCAGCAGTTTGGAGACGGAGGCTATGAAAGTCATGCACGATTCGGTTCAATGGAATAAATCACTGGGTAAACTGGTGAGCGTCGTATTAATTGGTGGGGTATTGGGGGGCTGCGCCGCGAGTCCACAATGGCCTTGGGTGTTTGCGCCGCCGGTTGCGAATGCGCCGCCCAGTCAGCAGCAAAGTTACCCACCAATTAGGCAGACGGTGGTAACGCCTCCTCCTGTCAGTGGCAATATTCCTGCTCAGCAGCCTCCCGTTTCAACAACACCGCGCCAACCGGTGAATTCTCCAGCCGGATTGCGTGGCGACTACGCCAATTACCCCGCGATGCGTCAGTTTATTGGTAAAATGAATAACCAACACGGTTTCGATATTGCGTTTTTGGAACAGACGTTTTCTGGGGTGCAGCGGGATAAAGAGGCGCTGACCAAGGCTGGCGCACCGACGGAAGGGCAGGTATGGCGTGCCTATCGCCCCATTTTCTTGACCGAAGAGCGCATTAACGGTGGGGTGGATTTTTGGAACCGTCACGCTGCTTTGTTGGATGCGGCGACGCGCCAATACGGGGTGGATACGGAGTATTTGGTGGCAATTATTGGGGTGGAAACGCAATACGGTAAAAATACCGGCAAGCACAATACCTTGCAGGCATTGACAACCTTGGGCTTTGATTTTCCGCGCCGTGCCAGTTTTTATCAGAAAGAACTGGAACAGTTTTTGTTGTTGTCGCGTGAAGAAAAAGTGCGCCCACAAATTTTCAACGGGTCTTATGCCGGAGCCATGGGCTTAGGGCAATTTATCTCCAGCAGTTACCGCAGCTATGCGATTGACGGCAACCGCGATGGCAAGCGTGACTTGTGGAATGCGCAAGATGCTATTCCCAGTGTCGCGAATTATTTTGCGAAAAATGGCTGGAAGCGCGGAACAGGGGTGGCGGTTCCGGCTTCTGTTTCTGGCGGTGGCTATGCTAGTATTGCTGAGGCAACGCCGAAAAAACCTTCGCGCACTTTGGCTGATTTGGCGGCAAAAGGCGTGCGACCGCAGGCAGCTATCAACTCGGCTAAAGTGAGTTTAATTAAGCTGGAAGGCACGACGGATGAATATTGGGTGGGGGGTGAAAACTTCTACGCGATTACCCGTTATAATCCCAGTGTAAAGTATGCGATGGCGGTGCATCAGCTTGCGCAGGAAATCCGTAAGCGTAAGTTTGGTTTTTAAGGGTTATAGTGATAATAATAGAGGCTGATTCGCGCGTTGTGGCGTGGGTCAGTTTTTCTAATGGGCGATGATAAAAAGCTGGACAATACGATGACAATAAACTGGCGATTTTCGGGAGTCTTATTGGCTTCCATGACCATGAGTTTGGTTGCTTGTAGCGGTAATAGCGCTAAAAAAGAAGCGGTAGAGTCAGCACCAGTTCCTGCTGGCGTGAGTGCTGAAGCCCGTGCGGAGTGTGGTAATGACCCCGCTTACACGATTGAAGGCAAAACTTACCAAGTACTCGATTCTGCGGCGGGTTACGCCGAACGAGGCACGGCGGCGTGGTACGGTGCTGAATACCAAGGTACTGAGACGGCTGGTTGTGAAGTGTTTGATATGTATGGTTATTCTGCGGCACACCGTACCTTGCCTTTACCCAGTTTTGCCAAAGTGACCAATCAGCAAAACGGTAAGAATATTATTGTGCGCATTAATGACCGTGGCCCGTTCGAGAGCGGTGATTTGATTCAGCTATCGTTTGCCGCCGCTAATGCGCTGGGGATTAAGGCGAAAAGCGGTGCGCCTGTTGAAGTGGCTGCTATTCCGCCTGAACAATTACCGCCGGAACTTCAGGCCGCGCCGAAGCCTAAAGCGATGCCGCCTCTGGCTAAAACGGCAGAGCCGGTGGATAAGTCTAAGCCTTATTATGTGATCGCCGGTACATGGCCGGATCGAAATACCTCGCTGGATATGTTTGTGCGTTTGACGTCGGTGGGGCTGGCAAAAACAGAGATGGCGACCGCGCAGCAAGAGGGGCGCGAAATGTATCAGGTAAGGGTTGGGCCTTTGTATAATCAAGATCAAATTGATAATGTGAAAGATATACTGCAAAGTAACGGCTTAGCGAACTTCAAGGTGGTTGCTGGTAAGTAATTCAGTAAAAGGACTGTTAATGTTTATAAGGATTCTTAAACCGTTATTGTTGGCAGGGTTGCTGGCTGGCGGTGTCGTGATGGCTGCCCCTGAGTCGGCTGCGCCGAGTACGGGTGAACCCGCTCCTAAAGATATGTCGACTGCGCCGTATAATGACCCGAATATTCCGCCGGAAATTATTGCGATGGCACCCGGTGTTCCCGAAATTGAGGCGAAGAGCTATTTGCTGGTCGATTTCCAAAGTGGCGAAGAACTGGCGGGTATTAACCCCGGAATGCGCGTGGAGCCAGCCAGTATCACCAAATTGATGACCGCTTACCTGATTTATCAGGATTTGGGCAAGGGCAAAGTCAAGCTGGAAGATGAAGTACTTATCAGCGAAAAAGCCTGGAAAATGGAAGGCTCGCGCATGTTCGTTGAGCTGGGTAAAAAAGTATCGTTTGAGAAATTGCTCAAAGGCATGATTATTCAATCCGGCAACGATGCGGCGATGGCGTTAGCGGAGCACGTGGCGGGCAGTGAAGAAGTGTTTGTACAGCGCATGAATCAAACCGCGCTGGAGTTGGGGATGCAAGATACCCGTTACATGAATGTTACTGGCTGGCCTGCCAACGATCACTACACCACGGCGCGTGATATTGTGCGGTTAGTCGAAGCATTGGTGAATGATTTCCCAGAGTATTACAAGCTGTATGCGCAGAAAGAATTCAGCTACAACAATATTAAGCAGCAAAACCGCAATCGCTTATTGTGGCGCGATGCCACTGTGGATGGCTTGAAAACGGGGCATACCGAGTCGGCGGGTTATTGTTTGGTGGCTTCCGCCAAGCGTGACAACATGCGCTTGATTTCAGTGGTATTGGGCACGAAAAGTGAAGAGGCTCGTGCTAACGTGAGTCAGCAATTGTTGGAATACGGTTTCCGCACGTTTGAAACGCACAAGTTGTACGGTGCGGGCGCGGTGCTCGATAATGTGCGCGTCTGGAAGGGTGAAACCACGCAAGTGCCTGCCGGGGTGGTGGATGATTTGTTTGTGAGCATCGTGAAAGGCCGCTATGACCAATTGAAAGGCGGCATACAGCTTGATAAAGGCATTGACGCCCCCATTAAACGCGGTGACGCACTGGGCAAAGTGATTATTACGGATCAGGAATTAGGCAAAGTCGTCAAGGAAACCCCGTTATTGGCGTTGGAAGATGTCAGTGAGGGCGGCTGGTGGCGGCAGGTGATGGATGGTATCCAGAAGTTGTTCGCGGATTGATAGCGCAAGCGTGAGGTGAGCGGTGGAACGTTTCGGACAGCAGGAAGAGTTAATACTGGAATTTCCCTGTGATTTCCCCATCAAAATAGTGGGGCGAGCAGATGCGGAATTTCACGTGCGCATTTGTGAAATTGTGTGCCGCCATGACAACGATTTTGACCCCGAAGCACATGTGCAGCGTCGTGACAGTTCGGCGGGTAAATACCACAGCTTGACCGTGAAGTTGCGGGCAACCAGTAAGCAGCAGATTGACGCGGTGTATCAGGATTTAAAAGCCTGTGAGTTAGTGTTGTGGGCGTTGTAAGCGCCGCTGATTTAACGACAACGTTAGCCATTCGTCAATTAGGGCTGTTGGATTATGTCGCGGTTTGGCAGCAAATGCAGGCATTTACCCAGCAGCGTGTAGCGGATACGCCCGATGAAATCTGGTTGGTGCAACATCCACCCGTTTTCACCTTGGGGCGTAATGGCAAAATGGCGCACGTGTTAGCGCCCGGTGATATTCCCGTCATTCCAATTGATCGCGGTGGGCAGGTGACGTATCACGGCCCTGGGCAATTGGTGGTTTATTTGTTGTTGGATATTCGCCGTAAAGCGCTGGGGGTGCGCGAGTTGGTGACAGCGATTGAGCAAGCGGTAATCGACTTGCTGGCGCATTATGGCATTACCGCTTTAGGCGACAGAGAAGCACCGGGGGTTTACGTGGCGGGTCGCAAAGTTGCGGCGTTAGGGCTGCGCATTTCCAAAGGCTGTACTTACCACGGTTTGAGTTTGAATGTGGCGATGGATTTAGAACCCTTTCAGCGCATTAACCCGTGTGGTTACGCGGGCTTGCAGGTGACGCAGTGCGAAGATTTAGGCATTGAGCAACCTTTAGCAACCTTAGCCCATGAATTGTGTGAGTGCCTTGCACAGCGCTTAGATTACCCCGCGTTAATTTGGGGGCAAGATCAAACGTAATAGGTGCTCTTGGTCATTACTTTAGACAGTAGCGGCATCAGTAATTTGCGGGCAAGGAATGGCAATTTAGCGCCACCTGATTGCATGGCAATATCCGCGTGATGCTGTTCGTCGGCTTTCATTTTTTGCAGAATAGCCATGTCGGACAAGGCATGTGGGGGCAGGCGATTGATGTGTTCTTCCAGATGCTTGATGACTTGATCTTCGGTTTCTTTGACAAAACCCAAACTCCATTTGTCGCCAATTTTGCCTGCAACTGCGCCGATGGTGAATGAACCCCAGTAGAACAACGGGTTCAGCAGGCTTTTGCGTCCGCCCAGTTCGTGCAGGCGTTTTTCTGTCCAGTTGAGATGGTCGTTTTCTTCCATGGCGGAACGTTCCATCTGTTCGCGGATGTCTTCGCGTTTAGCGGTTAATGCCTGCCCACGGTATAAACCTTGGGCAGACACTTCACCCGCATGATTAATGCGCATCAGCTTGGCAACCAGAACCCGTTCATCTTCGTTAAGTGGTGCGGTTTCTGGCATTTCAGCCGCTGGATTCGGGCGTTCCGTGGTCGGTGCGGTGGCATGAACCACGCGCAACGATTGATCAATTTCGGTCAGGACTTTATCCAGCAGGCTGAGTGTGCGCATCTCATTCTCCCATGATCATTTGGTTTCGCGTTTTACCAAATAATCAACGACTTGTAACAAGGTTTCTTCACTGCCCACCATGCTTGGGCTGGTGCGATATTTGCCATTCACAATAATAACAGGCACGGAATCTGCTTTGGATTTTTCACCCACTTCTTTGGCGCGTGCCATCATGGTCTTCATTTCCATGGAGTTTAGAGCGCTTTTCACTTGATCAGCCGTAAAGCCGAGTTCGGTGAAAAAGCGCGTCATCGCCTCATCGTCATTGATTTTACGGCGCTGTTTTTGCAGGGCTTCAAAGATTTTCGTGTGTACCCGTTTGCTGCCATCCGCGTCGAGCATTTGCCCAACGTAGAACAGTTTTGCGTGGTATTCCCAGCGTGGGCTGAGGGTGGCTGGCACACGTTGGAAAACCACATTGTCTGGCTTCTTGCTGAGGAACTTCTCAATCGTGGGTTCTAGCGAATAGCAATGCGGGCAGCCGTACCAGAACAAATCAACGACTTCGACTTTTCCTTCGGCGGCTTGCGTGGGAATAGTCGACGGTAAGGTGACGTAATGCGTGCCTTCTTTAAAGTCTTGTGCCTGACTGGCTTCGGGAATACAGCCAGTCAGGGCAAACAGTGCTGCCATCATAAAGCCGAGGGTGTGGCTTAATGTGCGTTTCATTGGTTTATTATCTCCCTTTTGTGTTTATTAAAAATACTATCAACCAGTTACTACTATAACTCGCCCTATTTAGAGACGATGCGGCACTCAAAGTTCACCGTAAGAATGCAAACCGGAGAGGAACATATTCACGCCGAGGAATGCAAACAAAGTGACGAATAAACCAACGATAGCCCACCAAGCCATGGGTGTACCACGCCAACCTTTCGAGAAGCGCAAATGCAGCCATGCAGCATAGTTTAACCAGACAATTAATGCCCAAGTTTCTTTTGGATCCCACGACCAGTAGCCGCCCCATGCTTCGGCAGCCCACATTGCGCCGAGAATGGTCGCAATAGTGAAAAACGCAAAGCCCAGTGCAATCGCTTTGTAAGTTATATCATCGAGCATTTCAATGGGAGGCAGGCGTGTTGCCAGCAAACCATTGGGATTGCGTTGTTGCCCATGGTGTTTCAAGAGGTAGGCAATACTGGTCATGGCTGCCAAAGCAAACGCTCCGTAACCAATGAAATTGGCGGGTACGTGAATTTTCATCCAATAGCTTTTCAAGGCGGGAACCAACGGCTGAATCTCATGTGCGCCTTTGGTGTAGCTGTACCACAGCAGAAAGGCAACTGCTGCGCTGATTACCATCAATACAAAGCCACCGAGTGAACGATTTTTGTAACGTCCCTCATAAAACATGTAAAGCAGGCCGGTGATAATGCAGAATAGAATGAAAACTTCGTAAAGGTTGCTAACGGGAATGTGACCAAATTCAGGGTCAATCAGATAAGATTCATACCAGCGTACCATTAATCCGGTGAAACCCATTACCAAGGCAACCCATGTCATGGCTGAACCGGTTTTCAAGGTAAATGCATTGTTTGTGAATAAACCCGCGAAATAAGTCACCGTTGCCAGTACAAATAAAGCGCTCATCCACATTACGGCAGATTGGCTGGAGACTAAAAATTTCAGCCCGAACATTTGTTCAGCATTGGCGTAATTGCCGCCATACAACCAAATGCCCAATAAACTTAAGAGCGCAACGGCGATGGTATAGGGGCGGAAGGCTTTCCAGTACCAACCTAATCCCACCAAGGACGGGGTGGTGAGGGCAAGAATACCGATTTCGTATTCATCCATTACGCTACCGTATTGGAAGAATACCCATGCGCTGGCAGCAATGACTAATGCTGCCCACAGCCAATCCGACAAACGCAGTTGCTGGAATAGGCTGGGTTGATCAATGAGCGAGTCAATGGTTTGTTGGGGAGTCGACATGTTTCACCTCTTGTTTCATCACTTGCTGGAACAGGCCCTGCAACTGTTGGAAATAACGCTCAAATTCTGGCTGATTGCGGTTACTGCTACCTGCCAGGACGATTTCCGCTTGGTTATTGTCCAGCGGTTTAATCCATACCCATATTCTACGATGCGCCACGTAAAACAGGAGAAATACCCCTATTGTTAACATGAGACTGCCGAAATAAACCACATCTTTGCCGGGCGAGCGCGTGATTTGTAGACCAGACGCTTCAATCTGTTTAAAGCTGTCCATGTGGATCAGCCAAGGCGACCCGTAAGCGGGCAATTTATCAATTGCTAGTAAGCTATCATCGAAGAATAACCAGTCAGCCTCAGTCGGTTCAGCGGTCATGCCTTCTTGCTTGAGCGTCTCTTTATAGACCTCACGCAAGGCGGCATTCAGCACTTTCATGAAAGCTTCGGCGGCGCTTTCCTGCTTATCTTGCGGAAACTTTGCCGCAATTTCAGCCATGATGCCTTCTGAACCTTTGGTCGCAAACTGTTCGGTTAAGCGCTGCATCGACTCCACGATTTGTGCTTCGACCGCCGGATCAGCAACCGTGGTTTGTTGCATGGAGTTACGGGTGGTCTGGAGCGCGGATTGTTTCACCAATTCGGTATTTTGTATATTGGACAAAAACCGCATAAAGCGTTCCATGCTGCCTTTGGTGTCAACGGGAATGTGCAAATAACGGAAAGGTTCATTCGGCGTGGTGCGTACCCCGCTGATGAAATAGTTTTGCCCTTTGATACTCAACGGGTTCATGTAGTTTTGGTATTCGAGCGCTTGTCCGGTGGCATCACGTAATTTGAAGGTAACGCTGGGGCCGACGTTTTTCTTTTCGATCTTGCCGCTGCCGTCTTCCATGTCGTTGATGTTAAACAGGCGAAAGTCGTTAACTTCCAGTTTGTATTGCTGGTCAGAGCTGGTTAAGGTGTAGTCGCGGAAGACTTTGCCATCAACGTCTTGCGAGGCATAGCGATTGCTGAGTGAGTGCAGGCGCAGTTTGAGTTCCGAACCGCCATCCCCAAAGTTTGCTTGGTAGATTGCCACGCCGTTGTGAATCAAGGGGTGATTCACGGAAATAGTGGTTTCCAACGGTGCATCGAGCGTTTTGTCGTGAATCACAATGTCACTTTCAAACGATTTGGGCTGCCCGGTGGAATAGTGTTCGACGCGAAACTCTTTAACTTCGACTTCAAACGGCAGATGCTGTACCAAGTAGCCATCACGTACCGGCTGGAAAATAATATTTGCGCGGCTGCCTTCCGGTATGTCGACGGAGCCACGATAAGAAAAACTGCTGTCCGATAATTGGCTGACAGCGGGGACTTCCGATGCAGGAATATCGCGGGTTTCGGGTTTTAGATTGCCTTGCCATTCCGCAATCATGATGGGAAGGCGGCTATCCATTAAACCACCGAGGAAGATAACAATCATGCCAAGGTGTGTTAGCCAGTAACCCCAATGGTTAGCGCCGCCTTTCATGCCTGCTACAACGGTATGATCTTCACCCGCTTTTGGGCGAGTTTTGAAACCTTGTGCGTGTAGAATTCGGGTTGCCAACGCTTGTGTAACGGTCGCATCTTGCACGCTGTTGATAGCGGCTTGATGTTTCATGGCACGCAAGGATTTTTCCTGCACATTTTCACGAAAATGGCGTAATTCACGGATAATACCGGGGGTATTGCGCCCTAAGCAGGTGGCAATCGACACCACCAAAAACGCCAAGATAGCCAAGAACCACAAAGCTGAATACACATCGTATAATTCCAGCGATTTGAACAAATCAAACCAGAAAGGGCCAAATTTGATTTGGTAGCTGGTGTAGGGTTGGTTCTGTTGCAATACAGTGCCAATGATGGAGGCAATGGCAACCACCACCAACAAACTGATGGCTAAGTTCATCGAACCTAAAAAACTAATGAGGCGTGCGTTGGAGCTTGGCGAGTTTCTCATACCACAAAATCGTCTTGACAGAATGAATGCATTAAAACAACAAAGGGTGGCAAAAGCCACCCCCCGTTTTACCGCAAAGCATTACCGAATGGTAATATCATTACTGCAAGCCAGCAATGTACTCAGCAACGGCTTCGATTTCAGCATCGGTCATGCCTGCGGCGATATTGCGCATCATTTTGCCCGCATCATTAGCGCGTTCACCTTTACGGAAAGCGTGCAATTGCAGCTTGGTGTAAGCTACATGTTGACCATTGAGGGCTGGGAAGTTGGCCGCAGGATTGCCCGCGCCGTTAGGGCCATGGCAAGCCGCACAAGCCGCAACGCCAGTCGCATTATTGCCACCTTTGTAAATTTGCTCACCTAATGCCACTTTAGTTTGGTCGGCTTCGCCCGCTTTCTTCACTTGAGAGGAGAAGTAAGCCGCTAAGTCAGCCATGTCTGCGTCACTCAATGGTTTTGCCATTGGGGTCATGGACGGGTTAACACGCTCATCATGTTTGAAGTTCATTAACTGCTTCAAAATGTAGCTTGGGTGTTGACCTGCCAATTTAGGCCATTCAGGGTTAACGCTGTTGCCGTCTGCACCGTGGCAGGCTGCACAAGTCGCGGATTTGGTTTTGCCTGCTTCAGCATTGCCACCTTCTGCCCAAGCAGAGGCAGCGATGCTAACAGCTAAGCCACTCAGTACAAGCATGAGTACTTTTTTCATAATCGAAGTGCTCCTAATATCTACAAAATCTGTCATATTTTTGCATGACACCCGGTGACTCCCCATGTTCACTGAATGTGATGCGTTGCCTAACCGTCTTTTCGCGGTTGCGGCAATTACTTGCAATCATACCGAGTGCATCTTAATCTGCACTCACCCTGACGCAGGCATACCATAATCCACACGCTCTACAGTTTTCCCAGTGTCCCCCTTTCGCGGTAACGGGAAGGGTATTCTGAAAAAAACGAATGAATTGTACAACATATTCTGCTTGTATTCCGCAAAAAATATTAGAGAACGCTAACATTATGAATAACTATTACCAACAGGCCACTTTTCTGCAAAGTGCCACAACCCGTAAGACCATGCCCGACGAGGGCGGTTTGGAAATCGCTTTTGCCGGGCGCTCTAATGCTGGAAAATCCAGTGTAATCAATCGTGTGTGCTCGCAAAAGTCGTTGGCAAGAACCAGTAAAACGCCGGGAAGAACCCAATTAATCAACTTTTTTCAGTTACCGGATGCGCATTTTTTAGTGGATTTGCCCGGTTATGGGTATGCGAAAGTGCCGGAAGCGATCAAGCTGGAATGGCAGAAATTTATCGAATCGTATTTGACGCAGCGGAATACCTTACGCGGAATGGTGTTAGTGATGGATATTCGTCACCCGATGACCGATTACGATCAGGCAATGTTGCGCTGGGCACGCAATCGAATGCTGCCGGTGCATGTATTGCTGAACAAGTCGGATAAATTGACGCGCGGTGCCGGACTGAACGTACTGTTGCAAGTGCGTAAAACGTTGGCTGATTATGGAATGGCGTCGGTACAGACATTTTCTGCACTTAACCGGCAAGGGCTGGACGAATGTTGGGAAGTTTTGGATAAGTGGTTGGGGAAAGGTGCCTGAGTCATTCAGGAAGAGTTCATTTCTTTAAGGGTATCCTTCTTCCTGCGGGGAAAAAGGAACCCCGGCCAAACAGGGGGTCTAAAAAGCCGGGGTTTAACGAACAGGTCTGGATTGGGGAAACCAAACCTGTGTCCGTAAACGAAAAACACCGATGCCGGGCTTAAGCATCATCCTGCGCATTTTTCGATACTTCACGGAAACTTTTAATAGATTAAATATACATTTCTTAAATCTATCTGAATAGTAGCGCATTCCGACGTGCTATAAAAATAAAATAGTTTAATGGCTCGAATATTTTTTGTGATTTGCATGTCTCAAAAATTCAACGCAAGCTTTTTTCCCAAAAAGGTTGGCCTGTCGCCTTTTGAAGATTGTCAGCGCGAAGCGGCGCGGCTGATTTTTCTGTCTTAGGCTGCGCAATAATCACCGTGATGTTTCTTGGACGCCCTGCACGTAACAATGTCATATTGACTTCTGTACCCACTCGCAAATCACCAATAATATTTTTAACATCAACAGCGCCTTGAACATTTTTATTGTTCATCTTGATGATAATGTCACCGGCTTCGACACCGGCTTTTTCAGCAGGAGAACCTGCAAGCACTTGATTAATAATAGCACCTTCATTGGGTTTGATCCCGAAATCACGCGCCATGGTGCTATCAACGTCTTGTACTTCAACCCCTAACTGACCACGTTCAACGCTTCCATATTGGACAATTTGGGTGATGACGCCCGCAGCGGTATTGATTGGAACCGCGAACCCAATTCCTAAATTGCCGCCGCCCTGATCGCCGAGAATCGCGGTATTAATGCCGATTAACTCACCACTCAAGTTCACCAACGGGCCACCGGAGTTACCCAAGTTAATCGGTGCATCTGTTTGGATAAAGTTCTCGTATTCGCTGATGCCAGGGTTGCGGTGCAAGGCGCTGATAATCCCTGATGTTACCGTTTGACCAATGCTGTAAGGGTTGCCGATAGCCACAACAAAATCCCCCACCCGTAAACGGTCTGAGTCACCAAAGCGCATAGCCGTCAAGCGTTCTGCTGGAATTTGCAACACAGCCAAGTCAGCACGCGGGTCAATTCCCACAACTTCTGCAAGGTATTTGCGCCCATCTTTCAAAGTAACGTGGATAGCGTCGGCACTTTCAACCACATGCGAATTGGTGAGTATATGACCGCGCTGTGCATGAATAATCACCCCCGAACCCGTGCCATTGATTTGACGTTCACCCGGCGGCGTATCGCCAAAAAAGCGCTTGAAAAAAGGGTCATTGAGCAATGAATCATTGATCGGCTGGCGGCCTTCGGTGGCAATATTCACGACGGCTGGGGTGATTTTTTCCAACATCGTTGCCAGCGAAGGCAAGGCTTGCCCATTGACTTCGGTCGGTAGCGCAGCACAGACCGTGCTAGGTACGGCAATCGGCAGGATAAATGCTGCCAATAAAACTATCCTGGACGTGATGGGTAGCATAACCATGTTTTACTTTTCTCGTTATGGAGTGTTCAATGTTTTCAGACAGTTATCCGAGGATAAGGTTCCTTGTCAAGTGATGTGCTGTCGGGGATTCCAAGTGAACAGCGTTTTCATTTTCGCATAATACTCTTTTTGTTCCGCCGTATCAGCAGGCGGGGTGCTAACTTGCAAGACGATGTATAAATCACCCGTTTCCTGCCCTGCAAGGCCACGTCCTTTCAGGCGCATTTTTCTACCGGATTGCGAGCCGGGGGGGATTTTTAAACTGATTTTACCCGCCAGTGTTTTGACGGTGACGGTTTCGCCGAGTGCCGCTTCCCACGGTGCAATCGGTAGGTCGAGGTAAATGTGGCTGCCTTCGCGTCGGTACAGCGGGTGTTCCGTCAGCTTAACTTTTAAAAATACATCGGCTCCGTGTGCGCCTTTTCCGGGAATGCGAATTCTTTTGTCTTCGGAAATGTCGGGTGGAATGCGGATTTGTACACTGTCTCCCGTTGGCAAGCGCACCGTTTTTAGCCCACGGTAAATGTCTTCTATACCAATGTCTAAGGTCGCAGCGGCTGATGCGGCGTGTGCGGCATTGGCATTTCCGTTTGAATTGCGTCGAAAACTGCCACCGAATAAGCCTTCAAAAAAATCACTAAAGCCAGAAGCGGACTGCTGATTATTGACACCACGCCGCGCAATGCCTTCAAAAAAAGACGCATCGAATTGCGGGGAATTATTATTCCAGCTTGGCGGCGGTTTGAAGTTTTGACCGGCACGCCATTCAGCACCCAGTTGGTCGTAACGGGCGCGTTTGGTCGGGTCGCTTAAGACTTCGTTGGCTTCATTGATTTCTTTGAAGCGTGCCTCTGCGCCTTTTTCTGCATTGCGGTCAGGGTGGTATTTGGCTGCCATGCGCCGAAACGCTTTTTTAATGCTGTCTTGATCAGCGTTGCGTTCCACCCCTAATGTTTTGTAGTAGTCCTTGTATTCCATTTCATACCTCTGCCCCGGAGTCTACGACAAAAAACGCCGCAGGCGCGGCGTTTTCTGACGAACTATGCACTGATCTTATCACCGTTATTCAATGTTTTGCACTTGCTCGCGGATTTGTTCGATCATCACTTTAAGATCAACGGCGGCTTGCGTGGTGTCGGAATCATTCGATTTAGACGCGAGGGTATTGGCTTCGCGATTGAGTTCTTGCATTAAAAAATCCAAGCGCCGCCCGACGGGTTCATCACGTTCCAATACCGCATTGATTTCATCCAAATGCGCCATCAGGCGGTCGAGTTCTTCTTCCACGTCCAGCCGTTGCGCCAAGATAACCAGTTCTTGCTCAATACGGTTGTAGTCGGGGGAAATGCTGAGTTCTTCAATACGGTTGAGGATTTTTTCGCGTTGCGCGGCAACGATACCGGGGCGGTGTTTGCGAATCCGCACGGTAATTTCGGCAATTTGGTCAAGGCGTTGGTAGATGAATTCGGCAAGGCGTTTGCCTTCGCGTTCGCGCATTTCCTGCAAATCATCGAGCGTGTCTTGCAGTAAAGCTTTAGCGTGGGCGCTGAGAATGTCTTTGTCGGGAGCAATGTCTTGCGCCACGCCCGGCCAGCGTAAAATATCGACCGCTTTGAGGGGTTCGGGGTTGTCGGTAATGGTTTCCAATTGGCGGCAGGCAATGATCAGGGCGCGTGCCAGCGGTTCATTGATGCGAATTTCGTTGGTATTGCCGGTGGTGGGCGTGAAGCGCAAGCTGGCTTCAAACTTGCCGCGCTTGAGGTTGGTTTGGATAGTTTCGCGGAAACTGTTTTCTTGACTGCGGAATTCTTCAGGCAAACGCAGGCTGATGTCGAGGTAGCGGTGATTAACGGTGCGGGCTTCCCATTGGAGTGTGCCGTGTTCAATGGTCAGTTCGCGGTGAGAAAAGGCCGTCATGCTGCGAATCATGGGTGTTTGCTTCCGGTTTATTGGGGGTAGGGCTTAATGGTAGTCGATTTGTGCATCAAGTTCATGCTTTTGGCGCAAGATAGCGCGGGCGCATGACCAGATGTCAACTTGAGCAACGCCTTGTGCGCGTAATACGGCGGCTAATTCACGGGCAGTTGCGCCAGTGGTGATCACGTCATCGAAAATAGCAATGTGACGGTATGGGAGTGGTGTGTGCAATTGAAAGGCTTGATGCACATTGTGTTGGCGTTGGCTGGCGTCCAGTTCGGTTTGTGGTAGGGTGAATTTACGGCGCTGAATGGGGCGTGTTAGGAGCGGAATGCCTAACTGTTTGGCGAGTGGACGTGCCAGTTCCAGCGCTTGATTGAAGCCGCGTTTGTGCAAGCGGGCGGTATGCAGCGGCACCGGCAGGATGGCATCCGGCACTTGCGTTAATTGTGGCAGAATGCCGGTTGCGGTTAATTCACCAAGGGTGGCAAGTTCGCGTAAATTTCTACCAAATTTGATGCCAAGTAATAAGCTGCTGATCGGTGCTTGGTAAGCAAATGCGCTCACACTGGCGGTGCAGCCGGGTAATGGGCGCTGATCTTCGACGGATAACCAAGGCAATTCAGCATGGCAATGCTGGCAGAGTGGGTAGCCTGGAATACGGGTTTCCCCGCAAAAAGCACAACTGGGGTTGAGGTGATGGCGCAGTGTTTGCCAAGATTGTGCGAGGTATTTCACGGTTTGGTAATGCCTTGCCAGCGCGTGAAAATGCTCAGGAACAGTGCGCCTGTCATGCCGTAAATATGCGCGGCGTAAATCACGGGGGCTTCGATTAAATTGGCGGAGGCTGATTCACCGCCGAGCCACCAATCCCACCCCGTTTTGCCGCAAATGCCTACTAGAATGAGCGTGGCGGTTAGCCAATCGCGCTGTTGCAAACGGTGTAAACCACCGAGCATAAACAAGCCGTACAGAATTCCCGAAAAGCCTGCGTACCAAATGACAGCGGGGCTAAACCACCACAAACCCGCGCCGACACAGAGTGCCAGCCAGCCGATTTGCAGCAGTTGCGTGTGGGTGCGGAACGGCAGGGGCGCAATAAACGTTAGCAGCCACAAGCCCGCTAAATTCAGCAGTAAATGCCAGTGATTGGTGTGAACCAGACTGCCTGACCAGAAACGCCAATATTCTCCGGCAACGATGGCGTGACGGTAATACAATAAGCTGTCATGAAAAAATTGTAATAATGGCAGCAACACCGTGAAAATGATGGCGATAATGCCCGTATGGGTGCATTTGCGGAGCATGGCGGTGGCGTCTGACGTGTGCAACATGGTAAACAGTATGCCAGAATCGTGAGAATCAAATCTTGTTTATGAGGATGAGTGGGCATGAGTATGAAGAAGACCGGGCAACGTAAGCCAAGTCAGGCGGGTTTTTCCTTAACCGAATTAATGATCGTGATTGTGATCATCGGAATTTTGTTGGGTTTGGTGTTCAGCAATCTGAATGTGATGGGGGATGCGCAAAACCTGAAAGCCAAAAAAGAAGTCGGTGATTTGAAGATTAAGCTGGAAATGTATCGGGCAGATAATGGCACTTTCCCGGCTTCTGGATCATTGAATGCCTTGGTGAATAATCCGGGGAATGCACCGCGCTGGCGGCAATACATGAAAGAGTTGCCGAAAGACCCGTGGGGCAATGATTACCGCTACCTGAATCCGGGTACGCACGGTGATGAAATGGAAGTTTACAGCATTGGGCCGGACAAACGCGAAGGCAATGAAGACGATGTGGGTAGCTGGCAGTTATAAGCACTCGTGCGCTCACCAGCAGGGGTTTTCCTTGCTGGAAATGATGATTGTGATCATGGTCATCGGTATTTTGTATGCCTTGGCGGGGTCAATGTTGAATTTGTCGATGTCTGACCCATTGAACGAAGAGGTGACTCGCTTACGTGAGCGCGTACTAATGGCGCAGGATGAAAGCATTGTGCGCTCTCAAGCCTTGGCGTTGGGCTTTGGGGAAACGGGTTACGCTTTTTTTGCGCAAAATGATCAGCTTCAGTGGGAGGCGTTGGATAAAGATGGTTTGCTGAAAGCCCATGCGTGGAGCGGCGGTTATGAGCAGGTACTGTATTTACAAGGGCAGGCGGTTAGCTTGCCGGATAATGATAACATTCGCCCGCAGGTTTTCATTTTGCCCACCGGGGAGATGATGCCGTTTGAATGGCATTTGCGTGATAACACCCAACGTGAGCAAATCGTGATGTTCGATAATGTCGGGCGCGAAGTTGCGCGCGCGGCGGAGGCCAACTGAGATGCGGCAGCAAGGTTTTAATTTGATCGAAATTATGTTTGCGTTGCTGTTGCTAGGGTTGGTCATTTCGGTCAGCGTGGAAACCAGTAGCGGTGATTTTGCCAGTTACCAGCGCATGAAAGACACGACGTTGGCGCGTTGGGTGGCGTTCAACCAGCTTGCGGTGGTGCAAACGAGTAAAGGCTTTCCGGCGACGGGTAAATCTGAGGGCAAAGCCGATATGGGGCTGGATAAGTGGCAATGGCAGCAGGAAATTTTAGCAACGCCTGACCCTGATTTGCGCAAAGTGAAAGTAAGCGTGTTCCGCGAAGGGCAGCCGCAACAAATTCTGGCGGTGGAATTGGCTTATGTGGCGAACCCTCAGCCTAAAGTGCGGAGTGTCGGGCAATGAGGTTGCGCAACCGTGGCTTTACGTTGGTGGAATTGATGATTTCATTGGCGATTTTTTCCCTGATGATTTCCTTGGCGTATCAGTCGGTGAATATGTTGCTGGATGTGGGGCGGCAGGTGGAGCAGCCACAGGCCGAGTTGCAGCAGTTGCAGCGGGCTATGGTGTTTATTGAGCGGGATATGCGCCAGTTGGCGTTGTTGCGGCCTCAGCAGGAGAGTTTTCAGCCAATCGGTGCACCGAAGCCTAGCAATAGCATTGCTCAGCCGGAAGATATGGGGGTATTGCTGGAGTTTACACGCGGTGGACACCCGGATGTGGCTTGGCAGTTGCGGGCTTCGGGGCAAATGCGCAGTGGTTTGCAGCGAGTGCGTTATGTGGTGGAGGAAGGTAAGTTATTGCGGCAAACGTGGAATTTGGTGGATCACGTCGAGCAAGCAGAACCCGTGTCGCTGACCTTGCTGACAGACATAGAAGGTGAGCCACGCTTGCGGTTTCAGGCAGGAAAAAGCGGCGAGTTTAAGGAAAGCTTGCCAGCAGAACGTTCGCTGTTAACGGCGGTAGAGTTTTCAGTGCAGCACAAGCGCTTCGGGGTGCTGCGGCGGGTCTTTACTGTGTATTTATAAGAATATACTAATATTCATTCGTGGGTTACTGGAATTCAATGGCGTTAGACGCTATAGTTCCGCCTAGATTATTCAGAGGGTCTGGAGAGGGGGCGAGTACAGGTAATGTAGTCGGTTGTTTCCTCTTTGCGCCTTCGAGATCGTACCGCTTTGAGGAATAAGACCGCTAATGAGGATAACAACAAATACACTGAGGTTGCTCTTGTTGATGCTTAGCATTGTCGGTGAAATGCTGGCGGTTGCGCGAGCTGCCGAAATTGTGCGCGTGGAAGCGGTGACGTCGTTGTCTAGCTCGGTCTTGGGGAGTACAGTTATCCCTTATCGCGAGGTCACTTTGTCCGCTCAAGTGCCAGGAGCGGTTAAATTTGTGGCGGGTGAGGCAGGCTCTGGCTTTAATCAAGGTGACGTGATTGTGCGCATAGATGAGTCGCAATTAACCGCAAAGCGCAATGCGGTGTTGGCGCAAATTGCGATTGCTCAGGCAACGGTACAAAATTCTCAGGCGCAGTATACCCGTGAGCTAATCTCACCGCGCAGCAAAGACATTGGTGCGATGCCGGGTTTTGGTTTGCCTGCCATGTTTGATATGACGATGGTGCGCCCGTTTGCCGATTCCATGATGGGTAATTATGATTCGGATATGGGACGTTATTCGGATTTAATGAGCAGTGCCACTGGCGTTTCGCAGGCGCAAAGCAATTTGCAGCAAGCGATGTCGCAGTTGCAAGAAATTGATGCGGCCTTGGGTGATGCCAAGTCCGTTGCGCCGTTTGAAGGGATTGTGCTGGAAAAGCTGGTCGAAGTTGGCGATACGGTGCAGCCGGGGCAGCCCTTAATTAAGTTTGGGTATGTTAAATACAAGCGTTTGCAGGCGGATGTGCCTTCTGGCTTGGTGGGTAATTTGCGGGTGGGGATGATTATTCCTGCTAAACTAGACAGTAAGACCACGCTTATGGTCAAGCTCTCGCAAATTTATCCGGTTGCCGACCCCAGCCGCCATACGGTGACGGTAAAATTTGATTTGCCTGTTGATGCAGTAGCAGCGCCGGGTATGTATGCTGAGGTATACTTGCCGGAAACGCAAACGGGTGACGCTAAAATTGTGGTTATTCCCAAAACAGCCTTGCTCCGGGGGCGTAGCCTGCCAAGCGTATTGGTTGTGAAAAATGATAATACCTCCGAATTGCGCTTGGTAAGACTGGGTGCTGAACAAGAAGATGGTAAGGTAGAAGTGGTTTCCGGTTTAAGTGCAGACGAGCGGGTGGTGGATAAACCACCGGCTACGGCCTCCTCCGGTTGGATGCCACCGGTAGAATAAAGATGAATATGATTTCCCCGCTAGGAATGTAACTAATTATGAATGATTCTCCGCACAATGCAGCAGCACCTCAGCACCCACACCACAATTTGGGTATGGCGGGGGCAATGGCTAAAGCCTTTATTACCTCGCCGCTCTCGTTACTGTTGCTGTTGGCCTTCTTTGCCGTAGGTGTGTTGGGGATGTGGGTAACGCCGCGTCAAGAAGATCCGCAGATTTCGGTGCCGATGGTGGATATTTTCGTGCGTTACCCCGGTGCATCAGCGCAGGAAGTCGAAAACCTCATCTCCCGCCCCTTAGAAAGCATTATGTCGGAAATGACAGGTGTCGATCATGTCTATTCCTATTCGGCGCGTGAGCAGTCGATGGTGACAGTGCAGTTCATTGTGGGTGAGGAACTGGAATCGTCACTGGTCAAACTGTATGACAAATTGGCGTCTAATAAAGACCGTATGCCATTAGGAGTGCCAGAGCCGCTAGTGAAGCCCAAAGGTGCGGATGATGTGCCATTGGTGACGTTAACTTTGTGGTCGAATCAGGTCGATGATGCCAACTTGCGCTTGGTGGCCTTGGATGTGCTGCAAAGTTTGCGTGAAGTTGAAAATACCAGCCAAAGCTTCATTGTGGATGGTCGCCATGAAGAGCTTAAAGTGGAAATTCTGCCGGAGCGTCTGGCAACCTTCGGGGTGTCATTGGAACAGGTGGCGAATGCTATCCGCATGGCAAATTCCGAACGCAATACCGGGTCAGTTGAGCCCGATGAGCGTGTCTTTAAAGTTTACAGTGGCGCCTTCTTGAGTTCTGCCGAAGACGTCAAGCGTTTGATGGTGGCGATGATTGAGGGTCGACCGGTATACGTGCGTGATGTGGCGACAGTCACTGAAGAGCCGAGTGATGCCGGGCGTTCTGTCGGGTATTACACCGGCACGGCTTTGGTCGATGGCGTAGAAAAGGCGGATAACGCACCCGCTGTAACCGTGGCGATTGCAAAGAAACACGGCACGAATGGGGTGAATGTCGCCGAGGCGGTATTAGCGAAGTTGGAAGCGTTAAAAGGCCGCATTATTCCTGACAATGTGAATGTTGAAGTAACCCGAAACTACGGTGAAACTGCCAAGGCGAAAGTTAATGAGCTGATTTTCAAACTCTTCGTCGCGACTGGCATTGTGACGGTTTTGGTGTGGTTCTTCTTGGGTTTCCGTGCTGCAGGCGTGGTATTGATCGTTATTCCTGCGGTTATTACCACCACCGTATTCTCCGCATGGCTCATGGGCATGACCATTGACCGGGTGAGCTTATTTGCGTTGATTTTCTCCATCGGAATTCTGGTGGATGACGCGATTGTGGTGGTGGAAAATATTTACCGCCGCTGGTTGATGATCGAAGATACCGATGTTGAAACAGCAGTCGATGCGGTACGCGAAGTGGGCAACCCAACGATTTTAGCAACCGGTACGGTAATTGCGGCCTTGTTACCGATGGGCTTTGTGAGCGGCATGATGGGACCTTATATGTTACCTATCCCGGTCTTGGGTTCGGTAGCGATGGTGATCTCTCTGTTTGCGGCTTTTGCGTTTACGCCTTGGTTGACCAATCGCTTTAAACCTTCCTTGAAGAGTTTGCGGGAAGCGGCAGAGAAGGAACACAAACAAGCAGCGCGTATGGAAAAGTTGTTCCGTGGGCTGATTGTGCCGTTGGTGACCAATAAAAAGAAAGGTTACGCCTTCTTGCTGGCTATTATTATGGTGTTTTTCGCCTTCATGTTGTTGTTCTACCCGATGCAAGCGGTGCGGGTGAAAATGTTGCCACTGGATAATAAGCCAGAGTTCAACGTGGTCTTAAACATGCCGGAAGGTACTGCATTACCTGTGACGGCAAATTTAGTGCATACCATGGCTACTAAATTGAAAGAAATTCCCGAAGTCACTGCCCTGCAAACGTACACGGGTACAGCCTCACCGTTTAACTTTAACGGTTTGGTGCGCCATTATTACCTGCGTCAGCAGTCTTGGCAGGCCGATATTCAAGTGCAATTGACCGATAAGCACGACCGTAAGCGCACCAGTCACGAGATTGCGGTGGAAGCCCGTGCCTTGTTGCAACCTTTGCTGAAAGCGACGGGCGGTAAATTACAAGTGGTGGAAATGCCGCCTGGCCCGCCGGTATTGCAATCTGTTGTGGCGGAGATTTACGGGCCGGATGCCAATACCCGCCGTCAAGTCGCGGCTGATTTGACCAAGCTGTTTGAGCAGGCGGAAAATTTGGATGACGTGGATAATCTGATGGAAGAGGATCATGAAATCCTGCGTTTCATCGTGGATTCCGACAAAGCCCAACGCAATGGCATTACCGCTGAAACGGTCAACCGCACGCTGGAAATGGCGATGGGCGGCTTTATTCTGGGTGATATTAAGAAAAATGCCTTGATTGACCCAACCCGTATTGTGATGCAGGTGCCGTTGAGTGCGCGTTCACAGATTTACCGTTTGTCCCAGTTGCCGGTGACGAATCATATTGGGCAGTTTGTGCCGTTGCATGAATTGGGTACGTTTGTGTTTGATAAACAAGACAAGCCGATTTACCGCAAAGATTTACGCGCCGTCGAATACGTGACCGCTGAAACCGTGGGGCGTTTAGCGGCACCGGTATACGGTCAAGGACAGGTGGAAACACTGCTGGCGGAATTTAATAATGGCGAAGGTTATCGTTCACCCGATGGCACGTTGTTGCTGGATGAGGCATACTGGTTAAAATCGCCCCAAGGCGTTGAAAGCAAGTCGGCGTTTGAATGGGGTGGTGAATGGACGGTAACGTGGGAAACGTTCCGGGATATGGGTATTGCATTTGCAGCAGCACTGGTGTTGATTTACATGCTGATTGTGGCGCAATTTGGTAACTTTACCTTGCCTGCGATTATTATGGCACCGATTCCCTTGACGTTGATCGGGATTGTGCCGGGTCACTGGCTGATGGATGCGGAATTTACCGCAACCTCAATGATCGGTTTCATTGCGTTGGCGGGAATTATTGTGCGTAACTCCATTTTATTAGTGGATTTTGCCCGCGAAACGGTACTCAGTGGTGAGACCGTGCTGGAATCAGTCATTCGTTCCTGTGAAGCGCGGACACGTCCGATTATCATTACGGCGTTGGCTTTATTTGGTGGCTCAATGGTGATTTTGTCAGACCCCATTTTCCAAGGCATGGCGGTATCACTGATTTTCGGTGGGGCAGTTGCCACGCTACTCACGTTGCTGATTATCCCATTGGGTTGTATTAGCGCGGGTGATTCTTTAAGCGGATTGCCGCCGAGTGGTGGCAATGGCGGTGGTTCCCACAGTGGTCATGCCCCAGCCGGTAACACGCAAGCGGTGAAGTCTGGTAAAAGTGTTGGGACAGTTGCGAAGAATACGCTGGGTTCTATCGGTATGTACCTATTGTCCCTATTGGGTCATTTGATAATGGGCATCATCGGTATTTTTGGCGCATTGCGAAAGTTGTTACAAAAACCCAAACCCAGCCAGGTGGCAAAACCGCAGGCGGTGCGTCAAGCGCCTAAGCAGCAGACTGTCACGGAAACGCCCAGTGTTGTTGCAGCGCCAGAGACGGTAATCACTGAGCCTGAGCTTGTCAGCACTGCGCTACCACAAGATGAGATGCCTTTGGGTTCAGCCGAACCTCAAGAGCGCAAGAAATCCTCCGCTAGACGGGGCATAAAACTCAAAACGGATATTTAATCTGGAAGGAAGACTAGCATGAAGATATTTAACAATAAGCAACGGGCTACCGCTGTTGCCGCAGTAACTTCTGCGGCGGTATTTCTGTTGAGTGCCAACGTATGGGCAGAAGCGGCAGACTTACCACCGCCACCGCCAGGCCCTTTTATGACCGAGGGTTCTGAGCAGATGGCCAGTTCTGCGAGTGCACCGGCTGCATCTGCGGCACCTGCTGCGCCGGTTGCCCCAGAAGCACCGGCGGTTTCGACTGCACCGGCCGCCCCGGTTGTACCGGCAGCTCCGACACAACCGGCTGCTCCTGCGGTATCAGAGGTAAAAGCCCCCGAAGCTCCGGCAGCACCTGCGGTTCCAGAGGTAAAAGCCCCGGAAGCACCAGCAGCTCCTGCGGTATCAGAGGTAAAAGCTCCTGAAGTTCCGGCAGCACCTGCGGTAGCTACTGTACCTGCTGCGCCAGCACAACCTGAAGTACCTGCTGTTCCAGCGACTCCGGCACAACCGGCAGCACCTGAAGTATCGGCTGCACCCACGCCGCCACCGATGCCTCTGCCGCCCGGTTCTTACTACTACCTGTACGCGATTCCAATGCCACAAGGTGTACCCGGTTACGGCAATGGCGCGGGTACTCCACCTGCACCAGAGATGATGCCGCCTGTGCAAGCAATTCCAATGCCGCAAGGTGGTGGCTACGTAATGCCACCACAGCAACCACCTGTGCAGCAATAATATACACCCGTAGCCCGCCCATGAGGGCGGGTTGCCGATGCAACCAAACGAAGAGAGCCTTGAATGATTACGCTGATTGGCAACCTCAAGGGGGGAACCGGTAAAAGCACCATAACGTTTAACCTAGCGTTGTGGGTGGCTACCCGTCACAACAAGCATGTGGTGGTGTATGACCTTGACCCTCAAGGAACCACAGCCGATGCCTTTGAAATTCGTCAGGAAGAAGGTTTTTTGCCTGCGATTGCGCCGCTGACATCCGTCAGTGATTTGGGTGCGCAAGACAATACCTCTGAAGTATTGGTGGACATGGGGCTGGCTGATATGGCAGCGGTTGAAATGGCGATCAGCAAAGCAGAACGTATTGTGGTGCCGGTTGCACCGAGTCAGGCAGATATTTGGTCTACGCAACGTTTTCTGAAAATGATCGAGGATATTCGTCAGGGACGCCCTGTTGAAATACTCGGCGTTATCAATCGGGCGGATACCCATCACGCCGTTCGCGAGACATCAGAAGCGGCTGAAGCGATGCAAATGTTGCCCGGATTGCGTTTGCTGGAGCAGCGTCTATACATGCGTACTACGTATCGGCGCTCGTTTAGTGAAGGTTTGGCAGTGTTTGAAATGGAGCCGCGTTCTAAAGCGGCGGTAGAACTGGATGCATTGGGACGTGCTTTGTATCCGGTATAAACATTATTTTTAATAAATCTGGGGTTTTAAGGAGATTCAGATGCATATTTTACGTTGGTTAATGAAACATCCAATTTTGCTGGCATGGTTGCTGGCGATTGTGGCTATCCTGCTGAACTTCAGCATGGGCACTAAGTCAGTTGAACACGGTAACGACGTTGCCGCTGGGCATGAACAGCCTGCTGCGGAACAGCAAGCGGTAGCACCTGCGCCAGTGGTTGCAGAACAGCCAGTTCAAGCAGTAGCCCCAGCGCCAGTGGCTGAACCCGCACCGATGGTTGCAGAACAGCCCGTTCAAGCAGCGGCTCCAGCACCAGTGGCTGAACCCGCACCAGTGGTTGCAGAACAGCCAGTTCAAGCGGCAGCGCCAGTGGCTGAACCCGCACCAGTGGTTGCAGAACAGCCCGTTCAAGCGGCAGCGCCAGCGGCTGAACCCGCACCAGTAGTGGCGGAGCAGCCAGTTCAAGCGGCAGCACCTGCACCAGTGGTTGCAGAACAGCCCGTTCAAGCAGCGGCTTCAGCGCCTGTTGCGGCTAATAATCCAGCGGATCTGTTGCGTGCGGCACGTGAAGCGTATTGGGCAAATGAATTGGATAGAGCTGTAGGTCTATACAGTGATTTGCTCAAGCAAACGCCTGATTCATTGGAATATAAAGGTGAGTTGGCGAACGTGTATTGGAAGCAAGGCAATGCTCAGCAAGCCGCGACTCTGTTTGCTGAAGTAGCGCCCAAGCTGGCTGAACAAGGTCGTGTTACTGAAGCATTAAACATGAAGTTGTATGTGGATATGGTAAACCCTGAGCTTGCGAAGCAAATTGATGCTGCCCTGAAAAAATAAAGCAGGGTAGCGGCGATGTATCAGTAGTTGTGCAGGATTAAGTTGCAATAACTTGACCTGCCGCTACTGTTACATGGCAAGTAAAAGAATAAGATTGAATACCAAAGATGTTCGGGAGACAAAATTCATGAAGAACGCATTGGATAGGGCGTGATACGCATTCACAGTAGCCGAGGTGTTATCTAAGGAGATAGATGGCACGTCGAAATCAGGAGTTAGGTATGAAAACGAATGAAAAATCCGCAGGGATTAACGACATTGAAAGCAATTTACACGATGTCGAAGACGAATTGCAGGATTTTGAGGAGCGCCAGGTTAATGTAACCCGAACCTTGCAAATGATTGTCTACCCCGCCATGGTAGCTTTCATTATTCTTTCCGCCTATGGCTTCTATTTGGTGCAATCTTTAACCACGGATGTCCATCATCTCACCTCAACCATTGCGAATATGCACAATTCGGTTGATACCAATATGACAAAAATGACGGGTTCTATTGAGTCGATGAATTCCCAAATGGGGAGTTTAGTGAATTCAACCGGTCAAATGACCAACAATATTGTTGGCATGAATAGCAGCACCCAAGACATGGCAGGCAACATCCAGCAGATGAATGCTTCGACCCAAAATATGGCTGTTTCCACGTACAATATGCAGCGCGATATGTGGAGCATGAATAAAAATATCTCCGGGCCGATGAAAATGTTTAACAAATTCAGCCCATTCGGTAATGACACCACCTCGCCTTATGTTGTACCGCCGCCAGCGGTCGCCACCCCTTATTATAATTACTACACTACCCCTGCCGGTACGGTTGCGCAAGGCGTAGCGGTTCAGCCACAAGCCGTGCAACCACCTGCTCCCACTGCTGCCACTATCGAAGTGCAGCCTGCTACGAATGCGGTGCAACCAGTAGTGGAAATCCCTGTGACTCAACCGCCGTCGAATGACTCGACAACTGCAAAAGATGGTCACAGTTCGCTGATAACGGAAGATGAAAAATTCGCCTCCTTAGAGGTTAAAGGATAACTATGACACCAGCCAAGCGCATGGAGCAACGCCTGAAACGGTTGCAGGAACACCTGAAACGTGAAAATCCGGTGTTAGTCGAGGCAGTCAACCAGTACCGCGAACTGGATGCTGTTGCTCAAAAGCTTGGTTTGTTACATGGCGGGGAATCTTACGCGACGCAGATTTCGTGGTGGCCGATGATTTCGGTGCTGGGGACTTTTTCAGCGGGTAAATCCAGTTTCATCAATACCTTTTTGGACATGGATCTGCAACGCACCGGCAATCAGGCGGTGGATGATCGGTTCACCGTGATTACTTTTAGCCCGGATAACCAGGTGCGGACTTTGCCCGGTTTGGCTTTGGATGGCGACCCGCGCTTCCCCTTTTACCAAATCAGTGAAGACATTGAACACGTTTCCAAAGGTGAAGGCGCGAAGATTGATAGCTATCTTCAGATGAAAGTTGCCCCCAGTGAAAAGCTGCGTGGCAAAATTTTGATTGATTCACCGGGGTTTGATGCTGATGAGCAACGCAAAGCCACCCTGAGAATCACTGACCACATCATTGAGTTGTCCGATTTGGTGATGGTGTTTTTTGACGCCCGCCACCCAGAACCGGGCGCGATGCAAGATACACTGGAACATTTGGTCAAAGGCGCGATGCGTCGCAATGACAGCAGCAAATTCCTGTTTATTTTGAATCAAATTGATACCTCAGCGCGTGAAGACAACCTTGAAGACATCGTATCGGCTTGGCAAAAAGCCTTGGTACAGCAAGGGCTTTCTGCCGGTAGTTTCCATATTTTATTCAACGACAAATTGGCTGTACCCGTCGCCAATGAGAATGTCTGGGCACGTTACGTGGCGAAGCGCGATGCCGATTACCAGCGCATTATGGCGCGTGTGAACGGGGTGAATATTGAACGTGTTTACCGCATTGTGGGGGCGATGGAATCCCAAGCCAACGCGATTGAACAGCAAGCTGTACCGCGCATTCGCGAGGCGTTACAACGTTGGCGCAAACAAGTATTGGCAGCGGATGCGCTGGTGTTTGGCTTATTAGCCGTGGCGTTAGTGGCGATGAGCATTGAGTTTGGCTATTGGGAAGGGTTGCTATTCAATCCGCCTTGGCTGGCAGCGTTTGCGGGCAACCTGTGGGCAACTATCGGCGTTTTAGCGGTGATTGCTGGATTGGCTTTAGGACTGCACTATTGGATTCGTCAGCGTTTGGCAAAGCGCATCGCGGCAACCCTTAGTAAGAGCGAAACTTATGGCAATCTGTCAGCCGCTTTCCTGAAAAGTACCCCTTTCTGGCGGAGTATTTTCCAATCATCGCCAGCAGGTTGGGGTGGTAGAACGCGGCGACGGTTGGATACTATTCGTCACGCCACTGACCGTTTTGTGCAGCACTTGAATGACCGTTTTACCAGCCCTTCCGGTGAAAATCAGAAACCTAAGTCTGCTTAGAGCGCTATGCCTAAGCGTATTGCTATTGCTTGCGGCATGTGAGCAACGTAGCCCTGCATGGTATCTGGAGGGAATGCAGGGCACGGCACTGTGGCACGTCACTCTCACGCATCCGCCCGCTACCCTCAATCAGGCTGAATTACAGGCGGGCTTAAATCAGACTTTCGCACAAACTAACCAATGGTTGGCAACGTGGGATGAAACCTCGGTATTGTCGCAATTTAACCGTTATCAAGGAACGGACTGGTTTGCCGTTGCCCCAGAATTGGCGGAGTTGGTTGAGCTAACGTTGCAACTCAGTCAGCAAAGTAACGGCGTATACGATGTAACCATCGGGCCGTTGATCAAATTATGGGGATTTAATTCGCACACCGGTGTAACAGCCGTGCCTGAGCAGACGGCTATTGATGCTGCGCGAGCAAAAGTGGGCTATCAAAAATTGCAAGTACGTCTTGAGCCACCTGCCTTACGCAAGTCGCAAGCGGATATTCTGGTAAATCTTGCTTCAGTAGCGGACGGCTTCGCGGCTGATCAAGCAGGGCGCTACCTTGAGGCGTTGGGCGTGCGTGATTACATGGTGGAAATTGCGGGAGAAGTACGCACCCGTGGCTTGAGTCCGCGTGGGGATGCCTGGCACATTGCGATTGAAAAGCCGGTGGAAGAGGGGCGGGTGATTCAGCAGGGTGTGAATTTGCAAGAGGCGGGTTTGGCGACTTCTGGTGATTATCGCAACTTTTTTGTCGAGGGTGGCAAACGCTACTCGCATACCGTGAATCCGGTAACAGGCTCTCCGGTGACGCATAATCTTGCATCGGTATCGGTAGTGGCGGCGGATGCAACGTTGGCAGACGCTTATGCGACATTGTTAATGGCCTTGGGCGAACAGCAGGGCAAAACATTTGCTGACACACACGGCATTAATGCTTATTTTATTTGGCGAACTGACGAAGGGTTTGAAACAGCCGATACGGTGGGTTTTCGGCAGGTATTGAGTAAAAAGTAGCAAGATCACTCAAATAACTCAATTATTTTAATCAATAGCTTTGCCTGATTTTTGGCGACTGTTTTGTTTTTGATCAATCATTATCTTATTGTTTTTAATTGATATTTAATCTGGTGTGTATCGCTGCGATGAAAATGTGCCAGCGATTTTTCTGGGCTGTGCTATAACCTTTTTTAGCCTGAATGATTATGGCTGAAATTTCTTTGTTTAGAATATATTAGGATAATAGTTATGCCAGAAGTTTTTGCTCCCAAAGAAATCCCAGTAATTAAAAAAAGTGGCCTGGTGTTGGCGATGGTTTTGTGTGCATCCCTACTGAGTGCGTGTGATTGTGACGGCGATTGTGATGCAAGCAGTGCAAATAATGCGGTTAGCCCTACCGTTCCTGCGCCTACGCCTGTTGATCCTCCAGTGGTTACACCACCCGTTACACCGGTAGTACCGCCAGCCGCCGCCAAATGTGCTGATCCCCGTTTCTGCAAGTTTGATAGCACCGGTTCTTTGCTGGATGACTCTGCAACATCGTGGTCATGTGTGCAAGACAAGCTGCTTGGTAACTTCTGGGAAGTCAAAACTGACGATGCTGGTTTGCGTGATAAGGACTGGACTTATGCGAAAACAGGTGCAGCCGGTGCGTGCGGTGACAAATTAACGGCATGTTCGCCTGATGCTTATGTTGCAGCAGTGAATGCAGCGGCAGCTCCTCCTTGCGGCACTGCCCGGACTTGCCGTTTGCCCACGCATCCAGAATTGATTTATCTGAGCTTTCCTGACGCATTCTTAACACCTGTTGTTGCGGGTGTGCCAACCACTGCTGGCAAAGTGACAAGCACGGCTACGGGTTATATGCCACCGGCTGCTTTCTTCCCTGATATTGTGGCTGATGGTTTCTACTTTAACTCTGGTGATGCACGCCAAGTTGCTTACGGTGTTTCAATTCCCGCTGGCAGCAGCGTTGATGCGATTAGTTTATTGGGAATGGCTCCGGCGGTTGGGTCAGATCTCGCTGGTCACATTCGCTTGATTTGTGAATAATATGCTTTAAGTAAGGGCGAAGGGGCTTCCCTTCGCTCTACATGTTGTCGCCCTGTCCACCACTTATCATAAAAATTATTACGCATATATCAAAAAAATCTGCTTTTCTTCTATACTATGCTATAAATATTATTGTTATCTATTAAATGTAACTCATCGACTAATCATCTTATAGGGCAGGATAATGACTAAGCTAACAACAGTACAATCTAACGTTAATTTTTATAAGAAAAGTGGGCTTTTCTTGGCAGTCGCACTTTCCGCTTCTCTACTGACTGCTTGTGGCGGCGGCGGTGGCACGGCGGCAACGGCTGATACAATACCGATTACAACTACTCCAACAACACCAGTTGTAACTACTCCAACAACACCAGTTGTAACTACTCCTGTTACGACTCCCCCTACAACGCCGATTACGACTACTCCCACAACGCCTGCGGCGAAAACATTTACTAAGCTAAATCTCACAGGTGCTGCTTACGTGGCAGATGGCGTTCAAACGATCGGTTGTGTTCAGGACTCTCAAACCAAGAAGTTCTGGGAAGTAAAAACCAATGCTGCTGATGTAGCAAAATCTGATTTCCGTGATGTCGATTACGGTTACTTCTGGGGTGTTAATGTCGGCTCCACCGCTGGTACGCCTGCCATTTCCAATGCGACTGTAGCGACAAGTGCATGTTCGGGTGTGGGTTCCGCATTGACCAAGTGTAATACAGACGCTTATGTCAAGGCTGTGAATGCGATGAATACTGGCAAAGGCTTGTGTAACAAAACAACTTGGCGCTTACCTACATCGGCTGAATTGTTAGGATTGCTGGATACTAGCAAGACCACTGCACCTTATATTTACAGTGATTTGGGCAGTACTGCATTCGATGGTAGCGATACCGATGGTCGTCCGTTTGTGTATGCATATTGGTCTGCTACCGCAGTTGCTGGGGCGCCGTCGCAACGCGA
This sequence comes from Thiothrix subterranea, assembly GCF_016772315.1. NCBI lineage: Bacteria > Pseudomonadati > Pseudomonadota > Gammaproteobacteria > Thiotrichales > Thiotrichaceae > Thiothrix > Thiothrix subterranea. The sequence goes on from NZ_CP053482.1 coordinate 2,460,097, forward strand.
AGCGGTAAGCTTCTCTAATAAATTGGCAAACGGTCAAATTAAAGCGCATAACATGGTTGATCAGATCAATGACCACATCCGTCTGATCGCTGATTAAGAGCGGGTAGGAAACCAGTGGAGCGGCACATCGCGCTTCACCCACTCGTAGTGTGTGGCGGCCTTAGTGCCGCCACAACTGTTTGAGCCACAGCCGCCACTGCTACAAGTACCCGCTGCTTGTTCGCGAATTTTGCCTTTACGTTGCCAATAGTGCAGTGCAAAACGCGCCGTATCCGCCGCAATGTCGAAATGGGTAGCAACTTCCGTCAAGTTGGCGCTACCGCGCTGTTGCAGGTAATCGCGAATTTCCCCTAATAGCATCTGATTTGTTCCCCACTCGATAAAAAGCATACACCGCCGCCGCAAACGTACCAAGCATCGCTGTTACCCACAACAATGATTGTGTGGGGTGTTGGCTGAAGGTCGCACTCTGGTAAAACACCGTTGCCGCCCCGTAGCCCAAGCCGGTGCTCCAAGTGACACCCAGCAATGCCCAACGCGCCCCAACTTCGCGGTACATCGCGCCAGTCGCTGCCACGCACGGAAAATACATGAGGATGAACAGCAAATAAGCAAACGCCCCGATTTTGCCATCAAAATGCTGATTCATCGCAATAAACGTGGCACTGCTGACTTCAGGTTCGGCATCAATCGCCCCAAAACCCAAGGGGTCGCCCACATTCGCCAGCGCCTCGGCGAGGTTGGTGGGAATGGTTGCCAAGGCATCTTGCAAACCCGCGCTGACACTGAAAACGGGCGCGGTTTCGGGCGCAAGTTCCGCGCCAGTATTCATCTGGCTGTACAACGCATCCAATGTGCCAACAACCACTTCTTTTGCCAGCAAGCCGCTGACAATGCCAACGGTGGCAGGCCAATTGTCTTGCTGAATCCCCATTGGCGCAAATACCGGCGTTATGGTTTTAGCGGCGGCACTCAACACCGACTTTTCGGTATTTTGGTTGCCGAAACTGCCGTCAGTACCCAAGCTGTTGACCACGTTAATCACCATGACCACCATGACAATCAGTTTGCCCGCGCCAACAATAAAGCCGCGCAACTTGTTCCAGGTATTGATCAAAATATTGCGTAAACCCGGTACTTGGTAGGTTGGCATTTCCATCACGAAATGATCAGCGCCGCCTTGTAGCAAGGTTTTACGCATAATCAAGCCGGTGAGAATCGCAAAGCCAATCCCGATTAAGTACAGCAGAAACACAATATTTTGCCCACCACTCTGGAAAAAAGCTGCCGCAAATAAGGCATAAACGGCTAAGCGTGCGCCGCATGACATGAACGGTGCCATTAACACGGTGAGGATACGCTCGCGTGGGCTATCCAAAGTACGAGTCGCCATGATAGCGGGGACATTGCAACCAAAGCCCACAATCAGTGGCACGAATGCTTTGCCGGATACGCCCAGCTTGCGCATAAACTGATCCATTACGAAGGCGGCGCGTGCCATGTAACCGGATTCTTCCAGCAAGGTCAAAAATAGATACAGTGCCGCAATAATTGGGATAAAGGTTGCCACCACTTGCAAGCCACCACCCAAGCCATCTGCCAGTAGGGTAATCAACCATTCGGGCGTGCTAATGCTGCTCAACAGATGCCGTACCCCATCGACTGCCAAGGTTTGCGCACTGAGGTCAAAGAAATCAATGAACGCGCCGCCAAGGTTGATACTGAACAGAAATAGCAAGTACATCATGACCAAGAAAATGGGAATGCCTGTCCAATGACCCAGCACCCAGCGGTCGACTTTATCGGAAAGGGTGCGGCTGATTTTACCGCGTTCTTGCGTCACGTCTTGCGCAATGCGGGTTGCCAGATCAAAGCGGGCATCTGCCAGCAAAAAATCGAGTTCCTCGTGCGTTTCCGCTTCTATTTGTTGATGCAGGGGCGCAATTTCTGGCGCGGTCTGCTGGGTTTGCAAGGCTAACAGCGCGTCAACCCGTGACATGCCTTGCTTTTGCAAGTGTTGCAGCGCGTTTTCAATACTTGCATGGTAGGCAATGTCAAAATGCAGGGTGGAATAACTGGGAATGTAGTGGCAAATCGCGTGATGAACCGGGTGCAAATCCTTGTCTTGGCGCAGCGAAACCGGGATTACCGGACAACCCAGCCGCTCGTGCAAGGCTTGCACGTCAATTTTTCTGCCGCGCCGTTCGGCTACATCCATCATATTGAGTAACACGATCATGGGTACGTTCAACTCGCGCAATTGCAGCGTGAGGTATAAGCCGCGCTCCAGCGTGCTGGCATCCACAATATTGATGTACAAGTAATCCGGGTATTGCTGCACAAACTGACGCGCCACCAACTCATCCGCCGAGGTGTCGCTGTAATCGAGTGAATACGTGCCGGGGAGGTCAACGACATTTAAATCTTCGTTGAGCAAACGGCATTGGCCTTCTTTGCGTTCAACAGTGACACCCGGCCAGTTGCCGGTGCGTTGGCGTGCGCCGGTGAGCAAATTGAATAGCGTGGTTTTGCCCGCGTTGGGGTTGCCGAGCAAGGCAACTTCACGATGCAGGGCGTTTCGGGGACACCGTTTTTCGTTGGCGTTACAACATTCCTGCGCCATGGCTTACTCCTGCACGTGAACCATAATGTGATCGGTAATAGTACGCCCAAGGCTGATGCGATTGTTACCATTGCCCAAGACAATATCGCCATTGCGGTTGCGCAATACGTCGATGCGTGAACCTTTGCCAATACCCATGCCTAATAAGCGGATGCGTGTGGCATTGTCGGTTTGGATGACGTGGATGTGGGCGGAACTGCTTTCCGTCAAGGTCGAGAGAGGTTGGGCATCGGCTAAGCTCATGCGCTGGCTACCTGCATCTGAAAATGATTCTCAAATTTATATCACATTTTCTTAATATTCAAGTTGCGTTGAACATTTTAAATAATCATCGGTCATAATCGGTGATACAGGCATTGATACGCTGGTATCAAGTCGTGGACTCCTCCGACAATCTTCCTCCCCGAACATTAGGCGGGGAGGTATTTTTCCGCCACAGCTTATGAGGGCTACTGTGAAAATAATTCATTACTGTGTGTCAGCGTTGCTCTTGTTCGCCTTAGCGGGATGTGAGCGGCTGGAACAAGACATGCTATCCGCACCCGATGATACCTCGATTGACCGTTACGGCTTGGATACCGTGAAGCTAGGCGAAAAACGCCCAGAGGCAGCCAAGCAATTGCAGGCGTTGCTCAATCAGCCGATGGAATGCAAACCCGGCAAAACCGGCCTAGGCGACAAACGCAAAGCCTACCGCTTGGAAGAATGCACCGCCACGCCAACCAATGGCACTGTCGGCAAATTATGGAATGAGCCACTCGGTTTCTTCAAAGCTGTCTTTGTGGAAGACCAGTTATGCAGTTTGGAATTGCAACTGAATACGAGCGGTGATTACGAAGCCTTGTACGACGCGCACGGCAAAAAAATTCTGAATCTGTTTGGCAAGCCCGATGAGGCAAAAGCCACGGGTGTGTTGTGGCAGCGCGAGACCGACGAAGCCACGCTCAAAGATTTAGGTGATGGCAAAGTCAGGCTGGAAATTCGCAATAAGCAAGTCATGCAAGCTTTGCATCACCAAGGATAAGGAAGGGCAAAGGGGGCAGGCGGGGCATAATGTTGGTATGATACTGGCGTCATGGATTCACCAGTGTTGTTATGCCCCGCATTATTTTATTCAACAAACCGTTTGACGTACTCTGCCAATTTACCGATCAGGAAGGCAGGGCGACACTCGCCGACTACATTCCCGTGCCGGATGTCTACACCGCCGGGCGTCTTGATCGCGATAGCGAAGGCTTGCTGCTGCTAACCGATGATGGCAGTTTGCAACACCGCATTGCCGACCCCAAACACAAAACCAGCAAAACCTACTGGGTGCAAGTCGAAGGTGCGCCAACCGATGCCGATTTGCAGCCCTTACGCCAAGGCATTCGTTTGAAAGATGGCATGACTCGTCCGGCAGAAGTGCGCGTCATGGCTGAGCCGCACGGTTTGTGGGCGCGTGTACCGCCGATTCGGGTGCGCCAAAGCATTCCTGATACGTGGTTGGAAATTACCATTAGTGAAGGGCGTAACCGGCAGGTAAGGCGCATGACCGCCGCGATTGGCTTTCCTACCTTGCGCTTGATTCGTTATCGGATTGGGCAGTGGACGCTGGATGGTTTGGCGAGTGGGGAATGGCGTGAACAAACAAAATAATCCCCGCCCCCTCTCCGGAGTCGATCAGAGAGGTAAAGCGGGGACATAAAAACCGTGTTGACGCGGTGTTGGTTTACTTGCAAGCAACGTCTTTGGTGCTGGCATCTTCAAAATGCAGGCGGCACAACCCTGGTGCAATCGCCTCATTTTGAACAATAACTTGAACAGTGCTTTTGGTAGCGGAAGCCGATGCGAGTTGATCAGAGCTTGCAACCGCAGCAAAAACGGTCAGTGATAAAGTGAGTGTGACGGCAAACTTGAACATTTTTATCGCTCCTACGCTACGGTTTAATCAGGTCATCTGGCATTAATGGGTTGCAGTGATTGCATGGGAGGAATTATCTCCCAACTATTGCGCCGTTTCTGTGATGGCTAACACGTTTTGCAAGATTTACCTTGAATTTTTAAGTTAACGTAACAAATCAAGCCCCGTTTGGTATACGCCGGTGTGCACTGCATATATCCCTAACAGGCTATGCGGCAAATTATCATGCGACAATTCCACTGATTTTTTGGTCTGTAAGGTTGACCAAGCTTGCGGATTTTGTTGCCAATAGCTTTCGGGTCGCCACAATAACATCGGGATGTGCGTTTGTGCTTTGGGGGCGAGTAAATAAGGCAAGCCGTGCAAGTAAATGCCGTTTTCACCCAACGATTCCCCGTGATCAGACGCATACAGCAGGAACGTATCGGCCTGAGCGCTCTGTGATTTTAGCCAGTCAATCGCTTTACTCAACACGTAATCGGTATACAAAAGGGTGTTGTCATAGGCATTAATCACCTCTTCGGAAGAGCAGGTGTGCGGGGTGTCGTGTTGGCAATACGGCTGAAATTGCGCAAATTCCGGCGGGTAACGTTTGTGGTAAGTCGGGCCGTGGCTACCAAGGGTATGCAAGACGATTAACACGTCCTGATCTCCCGCCACATAACGCGGCAAATCGGTGAGCATCGCTTCGTCGTAATAACCGTGATCGCTGTACAGATCATCTGCTGGATTGGCGTTTTGGGTCATATTGGTATTTTCAATGCGAGCACACACGCCTTTGCAACTGGAATTGTTATCAATCCAGACCACTTTAACGCCCGCGTGTTGCAGCACATCCAACACATTCGACTGCCTATCGGCGGCTTCAGGGGAGTAATCGGCCTGCCCAAGAAACGAGAACATGCACGGCACGGAATAAGCGGTGGAGGTACCGCAGGAGGCGACGTTTGCAAAACTGACCAAGGTTTCCTGACTTAAACGCGGATTCGTCGGGCGAGCATAACCATTCAAGGAAAAGTGATCCGCCCGCGCCGTTTCGCCGACCACCATAATGCCGATGGTGCGGCGTGGGGCTGCTTTTTGTTGGCGAGCATCATTGCCGAGGGTGACAAACGGTTGTGCTTTGCCTGCGTATAAGGTGTCGAAGTAGCGATAGCTCGAATGCAGTGCAAACAACGGGGTGATATACACTTTTAACCCGGCGTTCTCACGCCCGAAAAATGTCGCATATTTGTTATTCACCACAAACAAGCCCGTCGCGATGACTATCAAGCCGACGGCATAAGCGGTGCGAATGCCCGCGCCGTGCCACCAACGTTGGTGGCGCTTCATGGGGATTAGTGCGATGACAATGCTGGGTGCTACGCCCCACAGTAAAACATGCAAAATAAGGGGGAGGGACAGGAGTTCGCGTGCTTCTTGCTGATTATTGTCACGCACGGTTTCGGCAGTGTTACGGATCATATCCACGTCAAACACGATACCCAGTGAATCGGTGAAATAGCTCAATACCGCCGCCAACATCACCACACTCATCAATAACGGCTTGAGTAAAACGCTTTGCGCCAGCAGCAACAGCGGCACCCCCAACAATGCCAACATCAAGGCAAATAGCGTTACCACAAAACCACCCGCATCCCATGAGAAGACATTGAGGCGTGAATGCAATTCTGCAAATAAGGTTTGGTTGTAAGCCACTGTCACAAACAAGGCGACAACAGTAATGAGACGAGCAGGAGACCAGGGGAATTTCAAAAACACGGTGATGCCAGAATATTGCTAAAAACTGCGCATTCTAACAGCAATCGAGCTGAATGAATCCGGCGAATGTCTTATTGGGGGGTATGCCGGGCAATATTTACCGCGTGTGATTCATGGGGCAAACCGTGTAAGCCGTTTGGCTGATGCATTGGCTTACGGTTTGTGAGGTTTGTCGGTTGGTAACACGGAATGTTTCCCGCAAGCTACCTCAACGAACACCATTTACGTTGAACCCAGGAGAAATACCATGTCTGACACGATGTCCCGTTACAAACCGTTCCCTATCGCCTTGCATTGGCTGACCTTGCTGCTGTTGATTGCCGTGTATGCCTGCATTGAGTTGCGTGAGTTTTATCCCAAAGGCAGTGACCCGCGCAATGCCCTGAAAAGCTGGCATTTCATGCTGGGCTTGAGCGTCTTTGGTTTGACCTTGCTGCGTTTGGTCATGCGTTGGATGAACCCACCACCAGCCAAGGCAGCGTCTATTGGGTATTGGCAAGGGTTATTTTCAAGCGTGATGCATGTTGCGCTGTATGCCTTATTGCTGGCGATGCCGATATTGGGCTGGGCGGTGCTGAGTGGCGAAGGCAAAGCGGTGATCTGGTTGGGGTTGGAATTGCCTGCACTGATCGCGCCTGACAAGGCATTGGCGGAATCGCTGAAGGGTTTGCATGAGATTGTTGGAACCAGCGGTTATTTCCTAATCGGCTTCCATGCACTGGCGGGGTTTTATCACCATTACATCCAGCGTGACAACACCTTGCTGCGGATGCTGCCCGCGCGTGGATAAACGGGGCGTGGTACATGTGTGCCGCCTTATCGCGCAAATGTCTCAGGTGGTAATTCTGGCAGCAATGCGGCTTTGACAGGGGGGTAATTTTGGGACTAAATTCCCAAATTATGGAAAACATACTGAAGTACGCCATTCGCCACATCCTAAAACCGCTGGTGCGCATCCTGCACCGGAAGGGTGTGGCAGTGGGTGAGCTGAATGAGATGTTGAAGCAGATTTACGTGGAGGTATCAGAAGACGTGTTGGCAGCAGCGGGCGAACGTCCCACTACCTCAAGGATTGCGATTGCTACCGGGCTGACCCGCAAGGAAGTTGCCCAGTTACGGCAGGCAATAGCGGTGGACGTGGATGCGCCTACCGGCAGCTATAACCGAGGAGCGCGGGTCATGACCGGCTGGCTGGCTGATGCCGAATTTCTGGATGCTGAGGGCAAACCGGCGCACTTGCCGCTGCACGGTGAGCGCGGCAGTTTTGCGGCGTTGGTCAGTCGCTACAGCGGGGATATGCCGACCCGCGCCATGTTTCAGGAAATGGAACGGGTAGGGGCGGTGCAACGGGATGCGGCGGGGCAGGTGCAATTGATGGCGGCTGGCTACATTCCGCATTCGGATGAGGCAGAAAAGCTGTCGATTTTGGGAACTGACGTGGCAGCCCTGATGAATACCATTGCTCATAACCTGACAACTCAGGAACGCAGCCAACTGCATTTCCAGCGCAAGGTCAGCTATGACAACTTACCCGTGGAAGCATTGCCGGTTTTCAAGGCAATGGTTGCTAGGGATGGGCTGGATTTGCTCATCAAATTCAATGCATACCTCGCTACCCAAGACCGGGACAGTAACCCGCAGGTTGAGGGTACGGGCTGTATGCGTGCCGGGGTCGGCATTTACTATTTCGAGGAGCCGGTTGCCGCGCAGCCAGAGGACAGGAACAGCGATGACGTTTAAAACAGGGTTTGCCACTTTATTGCTCGGAACGCTGTTGATGGCGTGTGGCGAAAGCAACTTCACGCAGCTTGCGACGGGTGGCATTGGCGGCACAGGGATTTCGAGCGGGCCGATTACCGGTTTTGGGAGCATTGTTGTCAATGGTGTGAAATACGACATTGAGCAGGCGACCCTGATTCGCAACGGTCAGCCTGCCAGCGGGCAGAACGAATACCGCATTGGTGAATACGTCACGGTCAAAGGCCAGATTAACCCCGACGGTGCGACAGGCAAGGCCAGCGAGGTGGCGTTCAGCAATGAGCTGGAAGGCACGGTTACGCATGTTTCCACCGATGGGGTTACGGTTGGCATTATGGGGCAGGTGATTCGGGTCAATGCTCTGACGGTGTTCCACGGTTTTACCCTGCTTGCCGAGCTGATGACGGGCAATGTGGTGGAAGTTTCCGGGGTGCGCGACGGGCAGGATGTATTGGTAGCAACCAGTATTACCCTCAAACAAACCAACTATGTGCCGGGGGCGACGCTGGAAGTCAAAGGCATCATCCGCCAGTTGGATGGGCGGAATAAGACGTTCCAAATGGGTGGTTTGACCGTGGATTATTCGCAGGCGCTGTTGGAAGACTTTGGGGCGGTGGCGCTTGCCAATGACCAGTATGTGGAAGTGCAAACCCTTCAACCTCTGCAAGGTAGCAAGCTGCAAGCCAGCAAGGTGGAACTCGAAGATGACCACGACCGCCTTGATGCGGGTGTGGAGGTGGAATTGGAAGGAGTAGTCACACGCTTTGTTTCTATCGCTGATTTTAGCGTCAATCGGCAAGCCGTGGTAACGACGGCGAATACCGAATTCGAGGATGGTGCTGCCAGTGCGCTGCGCTTAAACGCTTTGGTGGAAGTAGACGGACAAATCAATGCGCAAGGCGTGTTGGTGGCGGATGAAGTGTCACTCAAAGATTTTGGTTTTTAAAAAAATGCTCCGGTATTACGAGTACCGGAGCATTCAACAACTCACCCAGTGATTGGGTAAGCACTTTGGTAAATGGCAAATGGAGAAAACCTCATGAAAGCCAGTATAAACATTCCTTTAGCACTTGCGCTAGGGGCTTTACTTGTCGCCTGCGGTGGCGGCGGTAGCACCACTACCGGCACTACCAGCAGTGGTGATAATGATTCCGGCACAACCGGGACAGCTAATACCACCACGACAACCACGACCACGGCGAGCGGCAGTATTGCCCCTGCGATCACCGCCCCGGATGGCTCACGCTTGCTGGCCTCGCAATGCTTCCAATGCCACGGCATGAATGGCGTTTCTGCCAGCGGTATTGAGAGCATTGCCGGAGAAAGCGCCGCCAGTTTGGTGGAAGAAATGCTGGAAATGAAATACAGCACCAAAGTCGACATTATGCACTACCAAGCCAAAGGCTATAGCGAAGACGAAATCCGCTCCATGGCGCAATACTTGTCTGCTCTGCCAAAAGACCCCAATGGAGGGAATGACTAATGGCTAACCTAAATCGTCGTCAATTTTTACAAACCTTAGGGTTGGCATCCGCCGCTGCTGCAACGTTAACCTTTAGCCAACTGAGCAAAGCAGCCGATGCTCGTCCGCATGTGGTGGTGGTCGGTGGTGGCTTTGCTGGCGCAACCGCTGCGAAATATTTGCGCTATTGGTCAAACGCGATTGATGTGACGTTGGTCGAGGGTAATGCCACGTATTACTCCCCGATTCTCAGCAATCTGGTGTTAAACAACCAACGCAACCTTGGGCAGATCAGTTTCAATTACAACACCTTGGCGCAAAAATACGGGGTGAAAGTGATTCAGGAATGGGCGGACAGCATTAATGCGCCCAACCAGTCGATTACCTTGCGCAACGGCGCGGTGCTGAATTACGACCGCTTGATTGTTGCGCCGGGAATTCAGTTCATGGATGTACCGGGTTTAGACAGCAATAAAATCCCTCATGCCTGGCAAGCGGGGGCGCAAACGACGTTGTTGCAACAACAAATCGCGGCGATGCCAGCCGGTGGCACGTTTGTGATGACCATTCCTGCTGCCCCTTACCGTTGCCCGCCGGGGCCGTATGAACGGGCTTGCGTGGTGGCGGATTGGTTACGCATCAATAAACCCGGCTCCAAAGTTGTGGTGTTGGATGCTAACCCCGCGATTACGGTTGAGCCGACCATTTTTGGCACTGCGTTTGCGCAATACGGGGTGCAATATGTACCGAATGCGACCTTGCAGAGCGTCGATTCTGATCAAAAGATTGCGTACACCAGTGCAGGCGAATTCAAAGCCAGCGTGTTGAACGTGATTCCACCGCACCGCGCGGGCGATTTGGTCACGAAGTCAGGGTTGGCAAATGTGGGTGGCGGGCGTTGGGCTGGGGTGAATCCTTTGAGTTATGAATCCACTGCCGTGCCGAATATTCACATATTGGGTGACTCGCAAGGCACGGGGCAACCCAAGGCGGGGCATATTGCCAATGCAGAAGCCAAAGTGTGTGCGGATGCGATTTTGCGCTTATTGGCAGGTCAACAACCTTATGCTGCGCCTGTGACCAATTCGGCGTGTTACAGCCCGATTTCCAGTGATACGGCTTCGTGGTTAACCGCCGTGTATGCGTATGATTTGGCAAGTGGCACAATGAAACTGGTGCCGGAATCCTTCGGTGCTGCCGCTGCGCCCAGCAATAAGTATTACAACCGCATGTTTGATTGGACAACGAATCTGTTTAACGACACCTTCGCGTAATCTCTTCTGGCTAATGATGACAATAAAAGCCCCGGTGTTGTGATCAGCACCGGGGCTTAACTAGCCAACCAAAGTGCTTGTTTTTTCAATAGCTGCCAAGGAAGGAGTGCACGACATGCCCCGTGCTAGTGAGTTGTTTTTTATCAGTTTATTGGTCGTTATTACCCTGCTGAATATCTACGATTTTTACAACGATTATGGCGAGTATCTCGACGGTGATTACGGTATTTGGAATCTTACCTTAGAAGCTTTTGTGATTCTGGCCTCGACGTTGGGGATTGCATTCTTGATTCGCGTGATTCAGCAGCGAAGTCGCGAAGCGGATGTGTTACGGCGTCAGCTAAAAACGACCCGCAAAGACTTGAACGCGATGGATGACAAAATACGTCAAGCCAGCCGCCAATACAGCGAGGTGATTCAAGCGCAATTAACCACTTGGGAATTTACGCCCAGCGAAAAAGAGATTGCCATGCTGTTGCTCAAAGGCTTGAGTTTTGACGAAATCGCCGGTATTCGGGATGCCAAGGAAAAAACCGTGCGCCAGCAGGCAACCGCGATTTACCGCAAATCAGGGCTGAGTGGGCGGCATGAATTTGCGGCATGGTTTTTTGAGGATTTCCTGCATTAAGATAAATCCGACGGCAAGTGTCATTTTGAATACGCCTTGCTGTGCGATAAACAGCTTTCGATGCAGCGCAAAATTTCACGTTCCATCGCGTGTGTATCGCTAATGCGCAAATGCGCACTCAAAAACGACACCACACGGTGTGCCAGCCGTTGCCGATCATCAGCGGGGGCGATGACCGCCGCATAGAGTTCTTGATCCTGTTCCGAAAAGCTGCAAATCAAGTTTTTCAGCGCCGAATCGTCTTGAATGACCAACATTGAAAAACTGCGGGAATGCCTACTGATGGTGACAAGCGCCTCCCGTGTGGTGTTAATAACCGTATTGTGCATGAAAAGCTCCTTAACCGAGAAAATCTTCAAAAAACCACGCCGCAAATTCATGCCGTCCATTCAACCCCGATTTGCGGTAAATGCTGCTGGCTTGTTGGCGCACGGTTTTTTCCTTGGTATCGCGCACGCTGGAGATTTCTTCAAAGCTCAAACCTTTAAGCAATAACAGTGCCACGGCTTTTTCACTGGGGGTTAAATCCCACGCAGTGAGTTGTTCTTGAATCACGGCACTGTATTGTTTACTGGTATCACGTAATTTTGTATTGAGCGCGTCAAGATCGCTATGCGCGTGTTGTAAATCGGCACGAGTGAGCGTTAAGGTACGGTGCAATTCCTTGTTTTCTTGGTAACGCTGCCGCATTTGCCAAACCACAATAGAAGCACCGCACAGCGCCAGCAAGGTGATAATGCCTTCCATGATCAGGTAATTGATACCGTGATAATCTTCAGTAAATTCATGAATAAAATTAAGCAGATAGGGAGCTGCCAGTAAAATCAAAATAAACAGCAAAAAGTGATCTTTGTAACGCGCCATGGTGGTGACATTTCTCGCTAATGTGTGGGTAAAGCATTGTAGGCAACTGTCCCAAGCCTTGGCTATCGGTTAAATGCCTGACGGCTAATGGACGGTTGGCGGATAGCGTTAACTGCTGATGTTAGCGCATTCTAAGCCTATTGTTAGGTTTATGGAGTTTTTGAGATGCAACGTCATCAATTATACGGCTGGCTTATCCTCGTAGGCAGCGTGTGCGGCAGTACCCCAACATGGGCAGACACGCCGCAACAACTGTTGGACGGTTACAAGGCGGAGGCACAAGCAGAAAGCCCTGATTTCAAAGCGTTTGATTCGCAACGCGGCGAGCAATTTTTCAATAAGACGCACGCCAACGACTGGAGTTGTGCGACTTGCCATACCAGCAATCCTGCCGCTATGGGCAAACACGACAAAACCGCTAAAAGCATCGAGCCATTAGCACCGAGTGCGAATGCCGAGCGTTTCACCAACCCGAAAAAGGTGGAAAAGTGGTTCAAACGCAATTGCAACGATGTGTTGGAGCGCACCTGTACGTCGCTGGAAAAAGGCGATGTGTTGACCTATTTACTGAGCATTCAATGAGGGCATGACAATGTTAAAAATCAAGCGTAACCGTGTGATGACTTGGGTGTTAGGGGCATTGCTATTAGGCAGTGTCGCCAGTTTGCCGGTGACGGCGGATGATGACGGCGATGAATACCGTGAAAAAGGCGGAGGCAACGATACTTCGGCAGCGATGCCACCTGCCTGGAAAACCGAATGCGCGGAGTGTCACCTTGCGTACCCAGCGAAGTTATTACCCGCCAGTGGCTGGCGCGAAATCATGGGCAATCTGGGGCAACATTTCGGCACGGATGCGAGTTTGGATGCCGCCACCATTGCCGAGATTTTGCCATTTTTGGAACAAAATGCCGGTTCTGAGCGCAAATACGCGGCGGCAGAGGGCAAATCGGCGTTGCGCATTACTGAAACGCGCTGGTTTGTGCATGAACATTACGACGAATTATCCCCTGCGGTGTGGAAGCGGGTAAGCAGCCCTTCCAATTGTGCGGCTTGCCATACCACGGCGGAACAGGGCAATTACGACGAAGATTTCATTAAAATTCCACGTTAAGGAGAGTTCCCATGTTGCAACGTATTTTAGTGTGGGATGTGCCGACACGGGTGTTTCACTGGTCGTTAGCGTTGTCCTTTGCCGGGGCGTATGTGACGGCGGAATCGGAACGTTACCGCGATATTCATTTGGCCTTGGGGTATGTCTTGCTGGGGCTGTTGGTGTTTCGCTTGGTGTGGGGGCTGGTGGGAACGGCGTATGCGCGTTTCAGCGCGTTTACCTTTACGCCCTCGCAAGTGAAAGCGTATTTGCTGGGCTTGCTGAGCAAGCAGCCGCAGCATTACGTAGGACATAATCCGGCAGGTGGGGTGGCGATTTTTGCGCTATTGGCGTTGGGCTTGCTGATCAGTGTCAGCGGGCTGGGCTTGGAATGGGAAATCGGTGATGAAGATTTTATGGAGGAATTGCATGAAATCGCCGCGAATCTGATGTTGGTGGTGGTGCTGGTGCACATTGCTGGGGTGTTGATTAGCAGTGTGTTGCATCGGGAAAATTTGGTGCGGGCGATGTTTACCGGCTACAAGCAATCTGCCACAGCAGTCGGTATTACACGGGCGCATGTTGGTTTGGGTGTGGTGTTGCTGGTGGCAATCGTGGGTTTCTTGGGGTGGTATTTGGTGTGATGCGATTGGGGGATTTTCAGCTTCATTTCAGATAAGCCGGTTAGTCTACAAACATACATTAATTGAATTGTTTGGAGACTTACCATGAAAACCTTAACCCTGACCCGTCATGCGCTGTTGGCTTGTGCCGTCACGTTGTTGGTTGGGTGTGGTAGTAGCGCTGCTGATACTACCGCACTCACCACAACGGCTGCGGCTGCGGCAGCGTCTGTTGTGGACGCTGCAACAGCCAGCACTACCGATGCGGATGATGCGACTACCAGCGTTGCGGATGATACCACCACCATCACCACGCCCAGCACAACCACTACGCTGACAGCCGACGAAACCGCCACGCTGCTATTCGTGCGCGAAGAAGAAAAGCTGGCACGCGACGTTTACCTCACGCTCTTCAACAAGTGGGGTACTAAAACTTTCCAAAACATCGCCCTCAACAGCGAACAGCAACACATGGATGTGATGGGAACGCTGGTTGATACCTACAATTTGCAAGACCCTGTAGTGATCGACACCATTGGCGCATTCACTGACCCGGTATTGCTGGGGCTGTACCAAGATTTGGTCATGCGCGGCTCTACTTCGTTGAATGACGGTTTACTGGTGGGCGGTTTCATCGAAGAATTTGACATTAACGATTTGCAAGAAGCCATCGACGAAGCCAACGCTGGCAGCAAACCCGCCGATATTATTGTCGCCTACACCAACTTGATGTGCGGTTCACGCAACCATTTGCGCTCATTCGTGGGGCAAATTGAGAAAAACGGCGTGGATTACCAAGCGCAAGTCATTCCACAAGCCACCGTCGATGCCATCGTCAACAGCCCCGAAGAGCAATGCGGCAAATAACGGCGACAACTGTTACCCCCCAATCATAAATACAAGGAAATATCCCCATGACATTCCGTAAAACACTCATCGCAGGCATGATTGCCATCGCTTGCACAGGTCTGTTGACCACACCCACGTTTGCCAAAGGCAACGGGCAGCAGCAAGCGCAAGCTCAGGTATTGAGCGCCGCTGAAACCCAATCCCTGCGTTTCATGCGCGAGGAAGAAAAATTGGCACGCGATGCGTACATCAGCCTGTATCAGCAATGGCAATTGCCCGTGTTTAACAATATTTCTCAATCTGAACAGCAACATACCGATAAAGTCAAAGCCTTGCTGCAAACCTATCGGATTGCTGACCCTGTGACCAATGATGCCGTCGGCGTGTTCCAGAATGTGGATTTGGCAGCATTGTACGCAACGCTAATGGCGCGTGGACAAACCTCCGCCTTGGATGCGCTGTACGTCGGTGCGTTGATTGAGGAAGTGGATATTGTGGACTTGCAAAAATCCATGCGTGAAACCACCCGCCCCGATCTTCTCAGCACTTACGACAATCTGATGCGTGCGTCACGCAATCACCTGCGAGCGTTTGTTGGGCAAATTAAAAGCCAAGGCGTGACGTATGTGGCGCAAACCATGCCACAAGCGGAAGTGGATGCCATCGTTAACAGCCCAAATGAGCGAGGCGGACAAGGCGCTGGTAATGGGCGTGGACAAGGTAGAGGGCAAGGCCGAGGGATGTAAGTAATGCGCCTGCTACCGGAGCAATACCGATAGCAGGCAGTTTGTTTCAGGATTTGAGCTTGCTCAGGGTGTTTTGGATGATGGTTTCCATATCCTGCCCTGACTGTTTCATAACACTGCCCGCTTCCCCACCGATCTTGTCCCCCATGCTGACGGAGTTCATGCGGGAAATAATGACTTCACCTGTGCTTTTTTGGTACAGGGCGACACGGCAGGGGATCATGGAGGCGACAAAACGGGTGTCATCGCTGCCCAACAGTTTGGAGCTATATTTGCCGCTACAGGCTTGGAATACCAGCACTGGCGCAACACTGTAACCACGTTCTGCCAATATCTCGCCGATATTGTCCATGCCAAGAATGCTCCAACCATTAGCCACTGCTGCTGCCTGAAAAGCGGCACTGGTTGCTGTCAGGTTTTTAGGGCTGGCGTCCTCCAGAAACAAGGGTGCGTTATTGGTTGATGTTGCTGGCGGTGTACTGGTGTCATCGTTGCCGCATCCAGCCAAATGCAAACTCGCCACCGTCAGGAGGATAGCTGCCAAGGTTTTCACAACCATACTGCCCCCTGTTAGTTGGTGCTTAAACGGCTCATGGTTTTGGCAATAATACCTTCCATATCAGTACCGGATTGCTGGATGACGCTGCCAGCTTCGCCACCGATCATTTGTGCCATACCGACAGAGTTCATGCGCGAAATGACCACTGTGCCATCGGATTTCATGTAAATGGCGACCCTGCAAGGGATCATGGAGGCAATGAAACGTGTTTCATCTTTTGCCAACAGTTTGGAACTGTATTTGCCACTACAAACGGAAAACACCATGACTGGGTGGACAGTAAAACCACGCTCGGACAAGACACCCGCCACATTATCTGTGCCGAGTAATGACCAGCCCGCAGCAGTCACTTCTTCCTTGAATAGCTTTATGGCGTTGACAAAGGCAGCCTGACCTTTCACCGGGGATACATCTTCCAAAAACATGCCCGAAGCATCAGGGGTAGGGGATGCCTGAACGGATGAAAAGGCAACCATGCTGGCGAGGGCGATGGGTGCAAACAGGGTGATAACTTTTTTTAGCATAACGTGGGATCTCCTAAGCGGTCTTCATTTGTAAATTTAATATAACTAAAGCCTAGCATAGCTTAAAAAAATTACCCGAATAAAATTAGTTCACTAGATAGATAAGCATATTATTATTTTATAAATTAATGGTTGTTCTGATCAGAATAATTAAGGTTTCTGGTGAGGATGTTTTAGTAACAGGCTTACGCTATTGTGAAATAGTATCCGGAAAATGTCCTAAGTGCTGAGTTTTTAGACAAAAATTAAGCCGATGGTGCAGTTCCTTAAGACTATACTGCAATGGCTGATGTCTTTAATAAAGATAAATGTTCACTAGGATGGAGTGTTACCGCTATGCAATACCGTATTGTTTTCCCGACCTTATTGGCGACCTTGAGCCTGTTTGCTTGCAATAATTCAGACAGCCCCGCCAACCTCGCCACTGATACCACCACACTGAGCAGCACCCCCACGACAGGCATGACCCCCGCATTGACAGCGGAAATGGCGCAAGTGAGCCGTGCTTACGTACCTGCCTTGTTTTACACCAATAACACGGCTGCCCCCCAGCCGGTTGCCGCCGCAGGCAAAGCCGCCTTGAGCCGTTTGGATAGCCGCTGGCAAGCCTTCGTGGTTAACAGTGCCGCCACGTTTCCACCCGCAGCCACTGCCAAACCTGCCGTGGATACGCACTTGTTAGCCGCCAACAATACGCTGGATCAAGTCAGCGCGTACCCCGCCGATTTTAGTGCTGCCCACGAACATCTCGAAGACATCCGCACCGTTATGCTGCAAATGCGCCGTGATAATGGTGTTGACGATGTGATGGATACCCTGACCTTGGCACATCGGAGCATGGGCGATGTGGTCGCCGCCTTCACGGGTGCAACCACGCCTACCTTGCTGACACAGCAGCACAAAGCCGATTTGACCGTGCAACTGGCTAACTACACCAACGCCTTTAACACCTTGGCAGCACGCAAGATTGACAGCGAGCTGTTCGGTTTTTCCCCTGCAAAAACCCAAGGGATACAAGCCGCTGTAAGTGCTTCCAAGCAAAATAATACGGCACTGCAAGACGCGCTCTTGCTCAATGATAATGCTGCTATCCTAGCCGCCGCGAACAAAGTGAAGCCGTTGTTTGTGAAGTTGTTCCTCGCGTATGGCGATTTTCTCAGCCCTTCTGCGCCGCAATGGGTCGCGTTTGATCAAGCCTACATTCCCGCCTTGTTTGCCAGCAATAACACCGCCGCCACCTTTGAAAATGTGCAAGCCGCCCAAACCGCGCTAACCACCTTGGAAACCCGTTGGAATGTGTTGGGTTCAGCCACCACGCCCGGCCGTTATCCCGTGACCTTGCAAACCCCGCTGAATTGGACGGCGTATTTCAGCGCCATCAACGCCAATATTGCCGCCTCAAAAACCGCGTTGGCGGCAGCCTTGGCAGCAGGCGATTTCCCCAGCGACATCACGCCCGCGCACGAACCGCTGGAAGATATTCGGATGCAATTGCTGGCACTGCGTACCTTGGAAAATTATGCGTGGGTGATGGATCCGATTACCCGTTACCATCACGGTTTTGAGCCTGCATTGACGGCGGTGAATAATGTGATGGATGGCAGCCAATTGACCGCTGAAATCACCGCGATTATTGCGCAAACCCTGCCAGTCTTGCAGGCTGAAATGCCAAAAATGGTCACAGCCGTGCAACAGCTCGACCCTGCGCTCTACGCTTTCAGTGCCGAAAAACAGGCAGCGTTGAATACTTCCCTGACGGCACAAACCAAGAATCTGGAAGCCTTAGCCGCTGCGTTGGCCGCGAATGATGCGGCTGCGATTGTGGCGCGTACCAAGCAAGTGAAAGCCTTGTTTGTGCCGTTTTTCCTCCAGTTTGGCGCATAACGGGTTAAGGATGGCTACCTGTGTGGTAGGTCAACTGCACTTTTTCCCCCACGGCTAACGGCTGTTTCAACCCAATACTGAACAACGACGGTCGATGCGTATTCCGCAGGCGGATGGCAGAAGAATGTTCTACCCAGCCTGTTTCGCGCACCTTGCCGTTGGTATCTAGCACCGTGTAATCGACATGCCCGAAGTGTACGGGATTGCGTCCGGTGCGGTGGATTTGCCCTTTGATGGCAGTTTTCGCGCCATTCGCATCGCTTTCCACCCGCAAGGAGCGAAATGCCACGGCTGCCGCTTGTGTGTTGGTGGTAAACAGCGTCTCGGCGTTGTCTGCCACCAGCGGGTGAGTGGTGCAAGCCGTCATGAGCGGCAATAGCGCAGCCGCCACCAGCCAGCTAGGTTTAAACATAGGGAGTCTCCGTTAAATTAAGGGTGTTGTTCGGCAGGCATACGGGATTTTTCACCCTTCAGCACAAACTGGCGGTACAGCAGTGGCAACAAAATCAGCGTCAACATCGTCGCGCTAAGCAATCCACCGATCACCACCGTTGCCAGCGGTTTCTGAATTTCCGAGCCGGGACCGGTGGCAAATAACAACGGCACTAAACCCCAAGCGGCAATACTGGCGGTCATCAATACCGGGCGCAGGCGGCGCAACGCCCCTTCGCGTACCACCGCCGTGCCTCGGTAGCCTTGCTGGTGCAATTGGTTGAAAAATGTCACCAATACCACGCCGTTGAGTACCGCAATCCCCAGCAGTGCAATGAAGCCTACCGACGCGGGTACGGATAAATATTGCCCAGAAATCCCCAAGCTAAAAATGCCACCAATCAACGCCAACGGCACATTCGCCATCACCAGAACGGTTTGGCGCACATCCCGAAACGTCAGAAACAGCAGCAAGCCAATCATGGCAAGCGCAATCGGCACGACAATGAGCAAGCGTTGCGCCGCGCGTTGCTGGTTCTCGAATTGCCCGCCCCACGTAATGCTGTAGCCGGTCGGCAAGGTCACTTTGGCGGCGACGGCAGCTTGGGCTTCTTCCACAAAACTCACCAAATCGCGCCCCGCCACATTGCTTTGTGCCACCACGAAACGCCCTGCATTTTCGCGTTTAATCGCCACGGGGCCTTCGGTGCGGACGAGTTTTGCCACTTGATCAAGGCTGATAATGCGCCCATCAGGAAGTGTCAGGCGGATTTGCTGCAAGGCTTGGGGCGCTTGGCGCAATTCGGCAGAACCGCGCAATTGCAGCGGAATGCGTCGCCCTTCTTGCTGGATTATACCGATAATTTCACCTTCGAGCTGGGTGCGTAGCAGGCTGGCAATGTCGTCTACCGATAGCCCAAAGCGTCCGGCGGCTTGGCGGTCAATTTCGGCACGCAGGTATTGCACCCCCGCGTTTTTCTGGGTGTAAACGTCGGATGCACCGGGGATTTTCTCCAAAATCGTGACAATTTGTTGTGCCAGATCGCCCAATACCGCCAGATCCGTGCCGAAAATTTTGATGGCAACATCGCCACGACTGCCGGTCAGCATTTCGGAGACGCGCATATCAATCGGTTGGGTGAAGTTGTAACCCACACCGGGGAATTTTTCCAACACTTGACGGATTTCTTCTTGCAGCCATTCTTTATCCGGCGTTCGCCACGTTTCGCGGGGTTTTAATACCAGAAAGCTGTCTGTTTCATTCAGGCTCATCGGGTCAAGACCGAGTTCGTCCGAGCCGACCCGTGCGACGATGCGCTCAATTTCTGGGATGCTATCCAACAAGGCTTGTTGCACTCGCAAGTCGGTTGCGACGCTTTGATCCAGACTGATCGAGGGCAGTTTTTCCAATTGCACCAGCAAGTCGCCTTCATCCATCGTCGGCATGAAGGTTTTACCAATCAAGGGGTAAGTAGCGCCTGCGCCTAACATCACCGCGATGGTCAGGATGTAAACCAAGCTAGGGCGTTTTAACGCGGCATCTAACACCGGCAAGTACACGCGGCGCGATACACGCAATAGCCACGGATCATTGTGCGCAGCCTGTTTCAGCAACCACGAAGCCAGTACCGGAATCACCGTCAATGCCAATAGCAAGGAAATGGACAGGGCGAAAACAATCGTCAGCGCGACCGGCGAAAACAGCTTGCCTTCCAGCCCTTCCAATGTCAGCAGCGGGAGGAACACCAAGGCAATAATGACAATGCCGATACTGACGGGGGAGGAGACTTCTTGCACCGCCCACAGGACTTTTTGCCGTTGCGGGGTTTTGGCTTTTTCATCGTCATGCGCCAGATGTGCCACGATATTTTCGACAATCACCACCGCCGCATCCACCAGCAAGCCGATCGCAATGGCTAAACCGCCCAGACTCATTAAGTTGGCGGATAAACCAAATTGGCGCATCAAAATGAACGTGCCTAACACCGACAGCGGCAAAATCAATGCCACCACGAACGCCGCCCGTAAATTACCCAAGAACGCGAACAAAATAATGCCGACCAATACAAACGCTTCCAGCAAGGCTTTGCTGACGGTGTGAATGGCTTTGTCGACGAGGGTGGAACGGTCGTAAAACGGCTCAATGGTGACACCGGGCGGCAAGGTTTGGCTGATTTCCGCGAGTTTGGTTTTAATGTTGGTGGTGAGTTGCCCTGCATTTGCGCCGCGCAAGCTCAGTACCAAGCCTTCGACCGCTTCGCCCTTGCCATTTTGGGTGACTGCGCCGTAACGGGTGAGTTCGCCGAGGGTGACTTGCGCGACTTGCCCGACGGTGACGGGTACGCCGTCCACGCTTTTGATGACAATGTGGCGCAAGTCGTCCAGCCCGTTGATGCCACTTTCGATACGCACCACCCACGTTTCTTCGCCTTCATTGACGCGCCCCGCGCCATCGTTGCGGATATTGGTGTTCAGCGCGGTACGCAAATCGTCCAAGGTTAAGTGACGAGCGTTGAGGGCGGCTAAATCGGGGGTGATTTCAAAGGTGGTGGCACGTCCGCCAAGGGCGTTGACATCGGCAACACCGGGCAGGGCGCGAAGTTGGGGGCGAATGGTCCAGTCCAACAAGGTGCGTTTGTCTTGCAGCGGCAAGTCGCCTTCCACGGTGAACATGAAAATTTCGGAGAGCGGGGTGGAAATCGGGGCTAAACCGCCAGTCACATTGTCAGGCAAATCGTTTTTGACGTTGGCAAAGCGTTCCGCGACTTGGCTACGCGCCCAGTAAATATCCGTGCCTTCGGCAAAGTCGAGGGTGATGTCGGTGAGGGCGTATTTGGAGACACTGCGCAACACGACTTGGTTGGGTATCCCCAGCAATTCGGTTTCGACGGGTTGGGCGATTCGCGCTTCGACTTCTTCGGGGGTCATGCCTGGGGCTTTGAGGATCAGCTTGACTTGCGTGGTGGATACGTCGGGAAACGCATCAATCGGCAGTTCCTGAAAGGTGCGGACACCAAACACGGTCAGCAGCACGGTCAGACCAAGGATCAGCCAGCGTTGTGCGAGGGAAAATTCAGTGAGCCAATTCAGCATGGGTTATTCCTCCGCCTCTTGCCACTTGGCTTTGAGGGCAGCAACGCCTTTGGTGGCAATGCGGCTGTCGGCTGGCAAGCCGCTGATGGTGGCTTGGCTGTCGTTTTGTTGCACAATTTTGACGGCGGTTGGGGTGAAACCTTCGGTGCTTTCGGTGAATACATAGGCTTGATCACCCGCCCAGACCAAGCCGCTGGTGGGGATGCTGGCGGCGGCGGCATCGGTATTGCTGCTGCTTTGCAAGGTGACTTTGACGGTTTGCCCCGGATGTAGCGTGGTGCTGTCTTCCTGCGTTATATCCGCTCGCACGATGACGTTTTGGGCATTATCCAAAGCGGGTTGCAAGGCGCGAACCGTGCCGCTGAGTTGGCTGTCGCGAATGGTGACGGTTTGCCCCGCTTGCACGTCTTTGGCTTGGGCGGGAGTGAGGGGAATTTCTAAACTGAGTTGGCGCAAATTGCCGATTTTGACCAGCGCGGCGGGGGCTTCGACCCGTTGCCCCGGTTCGACCATGGTTTCCAGTATCCAGCCGCTGATGGGGGCGGTTAGGGTGATTTCAGCGCTGTCGCTGCCGGGTTTAACGCCTAGCAAGCGTAAGGTGGCAATCGCGGCTTCCTGATCGGCTTGCGCTAACTTTACGTCGTTTTGGGTCAGCAGCCAGGTATTTTTGGCGATTAACCCTTGATCTGCCAGCCGTTGGTCGCGGGCGGCATTGTCGGCGGCGAGTTGGTATTTGAGGCGGGCTTGCAGGTATTGGCGTTGCGCTTCCACCACGTCGGGGGAGGAAAGCGAGGCTACTTTGTCACCAGCCTTCACGGTTTCACCGGCTTGATGCAGTAAGGTGGTGATTAGCCCATCGGCGGGTGCGGCGACCACGCGCACACTGGAGGGCGGTAACATCACTTGCGCATTCACTTCCAGCGCGGTGTTGGCGCTGGCGCTGCTGGTGAGTGGCGTGACCTCGATGCCGAGCGCACTGCGTTGTTCCGCTGGCATGGGAATAATGACGGCGGCGGTGGCGATGCTGGGAAGCAGCAAGGCTAAGCTCAATAGGCTAGGCGTTATTTTATGGAACACGGGCATTCACTCTGGTTGGGTCTTGATCAGAGTATATTAGCCTATATTAATCTTTGGCAGGCGGCAAAGGGTCAGCCGGAGGCGTTTTAGGGCATTTGCCCTACTGTTGATCAGTTCAAAAAGTCTTCAAAGAACCACGCGGCGAATTCGTGTCGCCCGTTCAGCCCCGATTTGCGGTAGAGGGCAATGGCTTGCTGGCGCACGGTTTTTTCCTTGGTGTTGCGGATGGCAGCAATTTCTTCAAAGCTCAAACCTTTCAGCAACAATAGCGCAACGGCTTTTTCGGTCGGGCTAAGTTCCCAAGCGTCGAGTTGTTCGTGGATGACCACGATGTAGCCTTTGCCCGCTTGTTGCAGTTTTTTGTGCAGGTCGGAAATACGGGTGTGGGAATGGTGTAACTGGTGGTTAAGGGCTTCGATTTCCTGATGTTTGCGGTAGTTTTCCCAGAGCAAATAGCCTACGCCCGCGAAGGAGATGACCACAACGATGGCATCAACGCTCATGTGCAAAGCATGGCGATCCGCTTTTTGCACATCAAGGGTAAAACCGTAAGTGTGAAGCACGGCAACGACAAACAGTAGGCCGATAATGAATAAATCTCTTGCACGAAACATGTTGGTATAGGCCATTGGGCTGTGAAGGGAAGAGCGGTGATTTTAGGGGATGCGCTGGCATCTGCAAAGTAAGGAATAGATTTTCAGCTTCATTTCAGGTTGAACCGTTACAGTCCCGCGCTTTTCGTAATACAGATAACAGAGAATGGGATTGTTCAGCATGAAAATGAAAAAGAGTACGGCGGCAGGGTATGTGGTCACGTTGTGTTCCTTATTGGCACTTGCCGGTTGTGGCGGTGGTGGCGGCAATGGTAACAGCGCGAGCAATGCGACGGGCGGTAATGGCGATGGCGGCGCACCCACCGAGTCTTACATTGATTACCTTGCCAGCCATCATGCGGCTTACACCAATACGGGCACGGCGGAAAATCCGAGCGCTCGTTTTGAGGATACCAGCTATTCCCTATCATGGCTGATTGCCACGCAAACGGCAGAACAAGCCGAAAACCTCCAGAAACACATCGAGTTCATGGGAACGTCTATGGCGAATGGCGGCAATCCCCGCGAGTGGGATAAGCTGTTCTTAGCCGATGCCTACATGAAAACCGAACACCGTTATGAAACGCGGGTGTCGGTTTCTGGGTATAATGTTTTGGTTGAAAAAGTCGCTACCGATGCGTGCGCTTATCAGCTCTTAAAAGCCCATGCGACGGGCATCAGTGGCAAGTTTTTTGAAGGCAATATCAAAGTGGATTTCAGCCCACTCGCCGAAGCGGTCATTGCCAGCGAAGCGTGCGCGATCGACCGCAGTGCGATCGAGACGTATATTGCGGCACGGTTGAAACCCGTTCCCAAAGGTATCCAGAAAAACACGTAACGTTAACAGGAAAGCCATGCGCCTATTATTGGTCGAAGACGACACCGAACTCAGCAGCAGTTTGCACACGCGCTTGAAACGTGAAGGCTTCGCGGTGGACATTGCCAACAATGGCGTGGATGGTGAATTCATGGGCGACGAAACGCCTTACGATGCGGTGATTCTCGACCTCGGTTTGCCGCAACGCAGCGGGCTGGAGGTCTTGCAACACTGGCGGCAGCGCGGCAATCGTGTGCCGGTGATTATCCTCACCGCACGCGATGCCTGGCACGAACGGGTGGACGGTTTCAAAGCCGGGGCAGACGATTACCTCGGCAAGCCGTTTCATTTTGAGGAATTGTTGGTGCGGGTGCAGGCGTTGATTCGTCGTAATTTGCAAGCGGCAGTTCCCGACCAAAAGCTGCATTGCTGCGGGCTGCAATTGGATGAGGCACACCAGCAAGTTACCACGCCAGCCGGTGAGGTTTTCGAGTTGACGGGGACAGAGTTTCGTTTGTTACGCTATTTCATGTTGCACCCCGGTCGGATTCTCACCAAATCACGTTTAACCGAACACGTTTACGAGCAAGATTTTGACCGTGATAGCAATGTGATCGAAGTCTACGTGCGCCATTTGCGCCGCAAGTTGGGGGATTGGCGTATTCAAACGCGCCGTGGGCAGGGGTATATTTTTATTGATCCTGACAAGCCGGAGCTACCCGTATGAAGTCGTTGGAACGTCAGTTGCAGGTCAATCTTGCAATTATTTTGGTGTTGGTGATGGCGTTGATTTGGGGGGTAGGGCTGGCGTTGCCCTGGTTTTTTGAAGGAACAACGCAAAATGTGCATTCGGCGGGGGTGGTGTTTGTGCCAGACGCGACGCAACACCGTCCGCAGCGTTTCAAGTGGTTATTTCCGTTATTGGCGGCAGCGGGTATTGCATTGATTTTGGTGATTCAGGGTATTGTTATCCGCCGAACTTTTCGACGTTTGGATTACATTCGTGCGGAATTACAACAGCTTGATGCGGGCAATATCAATAAGCTCAATGAGGCCGTGCCTGCGGAAATTTACCCGATTATCAAGGAATTCAACCATCTGTTAAGCTTGATGCAGGAGCGTTTGGAACGTTCCCGCAATGCGTTAGGCAATCTGGCGCACGCGCTGAAAACCCCGCTCAATTTACTCACGCAACACCTTGATGCTGACATATCAGCGACCAGCCATCAGCAGGCGCAATTGCAAGCCGAACGCATCCGCCAATTGACCGAGCGTGAACTTAAACGTGCGCGTATGGCAGGTCTTGGTAATACCACGCAACGCTTTGACCCGCGTGTGGAATTGCCCGTGCTGGTGGAGGTGTTGGCACAGGTACACCACAAATCCCCGCGCTGCATTACGCTGGAGATTGCCCCGACGATTACCCGTTTCGGCGACCGCGAAGACATGCTGGAATTGCTGGGAAATTTGCTGGATAACGCCTGCAAATGGGCGCAGCAACAGGTGTGTTGCCAAATCAGCCGTGTCGCGGGCAAAGTGCAGATTAGCGTGGAAGACGATGGCAACGGGCGCACCGAGGCTGAATTACAGCAAATGGCGGCACGCGGGGTGCGGCTGGATGAAAGCGTCGAAGGCCACGGGTTGGGGCTGTCGATTTGCAAAGACATTACCAAATTGTACGGTGGCACGTTGGTGTTTGCGCGTTCCACGCAACTGGGCGGCTTGCGCGTAACGGTTACGTTTTAAACCAGTATCTTTTAAACGGCTTGTTGCAATGCTTGTAAGGTGGCGGGATACAAGGTTTCCAGTTCCGTGACCAAGGCATTAACGCCGCTGGCATCGCCACTTTCGCCTTTGTGTTGCAAGGTTTTGCAAAGGTCGCTCATTTGCACCGCGCCGAGGCTGACGCACGAACCTTTGAGTTTGTGGGCAGCTTTGCCGAGTTCGATGAGGTTGCCGCTGTCGGCGTGTTGGCGAATATTGGTGAGCATCGCCGGGGTGGTGCTGCCAAACAGTTGAATGAGGCGCGGTAAAATAGCGGCCGGGAGCTGTTGGAGTGCTTCAGTAGCTACTAATGGCATGATTGGCTTCCTCGCGAGGCTGATAGCGGTTGTTGGGTGTGCACCAGTATTGCAGGGCGATTTCGACAGCTTCGGGCAATACGGGTTTGCTAATGTAATCATTCATCCCTGCTTGCAGGCATTCTTGCCGGTCGCCTTCCATGGCATTCGCGGTCATGGCAATGATGATCGGTTGTTGATCCAGCGGGAAATCCGCGCGAATGCGGCGGGTGGCTTCGAGGCCGTCCATATCCGGCATTTGCATGTCCATGAAAATCACGTCGTAGGCTTTTTTGCGCAGGGCTTGCAGGGCTTCGAGGCCGCTTTCGGCAAGGTCAACTTTGTAAGCCATTTCATCCAAGATGGACGAGGCGACAATTTGGTTGATGGGGTTGTCTTCTGCTAACAGAATGCTGAGTGGCAAACGTTCGCCCAATTTGAGGGGGGATTTTTCTGGGCGATTGCTGACCAGATTGAGTTCTCCCAATACCGTCATGAGGCTGTCAAATAAACGGCTGCGGGTCAGCGGCTTGGTAAGGTACAGGTTGTAGAGTTCGCGCACCGTTTCTTTGGGGTGGCGGTCATTGGGGGGCGCAATCAGAATCAGCGGCAATTCTTGCTTGCTGAAGCGTTGGCGAATGTATTTTGCTAATTCCAGTGGGGCATCGCCGGGCAAGTTGCTTTCGATGAGGGCAATGTCATAAGGCTTGCCGATGGCGAGGCGGCTGATGGCATCGGCAGCGGTGCTGGCAGTGTCTACGCTCGCACCCCAGCCATGGCAAACGTCTTGCATGGCTTGGCTGCTGGCGGGATTATTTTCTACCACTAACAGACGCTTGCCGATAATTTCAGGGATATTGGTGTGCAAAAACGGTTTGAGTTTGCCGTTGGCTTGGCGGGTTTTGATGGTGAAATGAAAACGGCTGCCGACGCCTACCGTGCTTTCTGCCCAGACTTTGCCGCCCATCATCTCGACAAGGTGGCGTGAAATCGCCAGCCCCAGCCCTGTGCCTTCGTGCCGACGGCTGAGGGTTTCATCAGCACGGCTGAATTGCTCGAAAATGTTTTCTAGCCTGTCGGCTGGAATGCCGGGGCCGGTGTCGTTGATCTGGAATTCGAGTTCGTAAGCGTCATTGTGATGGCTGCGCGGGATAACAAACACGGTGATTTCACCGCTGTCGGTAAACTTGATGGCGTTACCGATTAGATTGGTTAAAATTTGCCGCAAACGCACCATGTCGCCTTCGATGAACAGCGGAATAGACGGCCCCACGGCATAAGCCAGTTCCAGATTTTTTTCGAGGGCTTTGGCATTGAGCAGGTTGAGAATTTCTTCAATACACGCACGTAATTCAAACGGTTCGCGCTTGAGATCGAGTTTGCCCGCTTCAATCTTGGAAAAATCCAACACGTCATTGATGACGGTGAGCAAGTGTTCGCCGCTGAGGTGAATGCTGTCCACGAATTCGGTTTGCTTTTTGCTCATGGGCGTATTCATTAGCAAGCGCGTCATGCCGATCACGCCGTTCATCGGGGTGCGGATTTCGTGGCTCATGGTGGCGAGGAAGCGGGCTTTGGTTTTGACCGCATCTTCGGCGATTTTTTGCGCCGTTTGCGCCGTTTGGGTCATGTGTTGGAAGCGCGTCGAAAAATACAAGCGGCTAATAATCAGCAACACAATAATGCCCAGTGTTCCCCACAAGGCGCGTTGTTTTAAATACGTGAGTTGTTCCGCCATCTGTGTGGTGCTGGCATCGGTACTTTGGATGGATTGCAGAATGGTATCGCCAATTTCTTGCCCTAATTGATTGTCGATTTTTTCAATTTCTGCCATCAAATCCTTCGCTTGATTGGCGGTATCGCGTGCATCCGCCGCGAGTTGCCGCCAATGCGGGGAGTTCAAGCCTTCTAGCTCGGTACTAAGGTTGGACATGATGCCAATGACTTCTTCGTAGTTGGCTTTCAGGTCTGGGCGGTCATCAATTGGCCAGACGGCTAAGAGTTGTTGACCTTGTTGTTGCAATGTTTGGCTAAGTTGGTGCAACAGCGGCAGATTATCCGGCGTACTGTCGGGGTTAAACGCAAACTTGAAGAATTCATCGTTTAACTGGTCAAACGTTGCGCGTTGTTGATCAATGGCGGTTTCCAGTTCGAGCTGGCGCATGAATGAGGCATGGGATTGCTGCAACGAGGTATTCGACACCTGCATATTCTGGCGCACTTGGCTGGATATGTCGGTGAGATGAAACCACAGCAATACGGCAATAATTCCCAACAATGCGATAAGAAACGTACTGTCAATAATTTGCAGTATCCGTAAGTTATTGAAAACGCGCATAATCAATTATTCGTTGTTATTGTGGGTGTTAAAACGCAAAAGTCAGTGTCTCTGAAATAAAGTGATGGGCACTGTCATCGTGGTCAAACACTGCCACTGCGCCTTTGACGGGATTGCCTACGGTGAATTGCACATCATCCTCATGACCCGTATTGAGCTTGCGGCGTTGTTCCAAAGACCAGCGTCCGTCTTTCCATACGCCTTTTGCTTTGACGTCATCGGCTCCGGCAGGGAGTTTTTCCTGTGGAACGTATTTGGGCATTAAGTCTTGTTGTTTTTTAAAATAGCGTTTGGTTGCATAGGGTTCAACGCCCATGTCGGTAGGGCGATTGATGTATAAGTTTGAACCGTCTGGCAAGGTGGTTTTGTACGATTCAGCCATGGGCTGTTTGCTGATGACGGTGATTTTGTCATGGCTAATGCCGATGGGGTTGGTACGTGCCGCTTTCCAGTTCCACATATCAGAGGTGAATTCTTTGCCAGACAACCAATTGGCGTCGTAATCACCTTCCATGGCAAATTCCATGGCAAAGCGGTCTTCGAGTTGGGAGCCTTCGACGTATTTTTGTTGGGCTTCATCCCAAATGCTGGGTTTATGCTGAATGTCTTGGGTGCTGTCTTCCCATTCGGTGTGGAAAAAGACTTCATCGCCGAAAACGCCCGCTTTCAATAAGACGGTTTTGGTGCGTTCAGGTTGACCGACATAGGTGAGCTTGATCGTACTGGCAGCAATGTCTTGCCAATCCTCGGCTGAACCGTCGAGTTGGGGCGCGGCTTTGAGTGTATTGATCTTGATCGTTGGTGTTTCAGCATGAGCCAAGCTCAGTGTGCTGCATAAGATGTAAGCTGATGCCATCAGTAATGGGTGTTTCATGCGCTGTATCCCCGCTTATTTTTGAATGTATTAGTAGCTGCGTGAACATTGTGTCTAGTATTTATCAGAATGGTATCAATAAAACTATTTAATTGAAATAAGTTATTTTTGGTCAAAAAAAAGCCCCGTAAGTCATTGACTGTACGGGGCTTTTAAATATTGGCGGAGAGAAAGGGATTCGAACCCTTGATACGTTGCCGTATACACACTTTCCAGGCGTGCTCCTTCGACCACTCGGACACCTCTCCGCGAGATTTTACACAAGGGCAAAATCAAGGGCGCAATCGTAACGCAGCAGCCGTGGCTTGTAAACCGTGGAACCGGATTTTCACGCGGCAGGGCGAAATATGCAGTTGGTCGGCTAAGGTTCGACAGCGTGGCGGGGATGCGCTAGAGTGAAATACGGGGTTCATAACAATAAATAAAAGCTAAATAAACAGCCATGGCATTGATTCCAACATTTCAAACATTCATACGCTGGTGGGGTGAAGGCTTATACAACGGTCTCCCTAACGCCGCTCGCAAACTGTTTCGCACCGCCTTGCCGCGCTTGGTCTTGCACACGCACGACGGACACAGTGTCGATGTGCAGTGGTCGCAGGACGGCAAATCACAAATGCGCGGTCAATTTGCATTACAAGGTGGCAATACTCAACACAGCGATTTGCTGCCCGCTGCCGCTAACGGCAAGCCTTATGAGGTGGAATTGTGTTTGGGGAAAAGCCAAGTATTGGCGCTGCAACACCATTTCCCGGAAGCCGTTAAAGAAAATCTGCAACAAGTATTGAGTTATCAATTGGATCGCTTGACGCCGTTCACGGCTGACAGTGCGCTGTTTGATGCGCGTGTGGCGCAGCACGATAAAGGCCGCAAAGAAATCCTTGCGGACATTTTTGTAGTTCCCAAGCATGTGGTGGAACGCTTTAACCGCTTATTAGCCGATATTGGGGTAGAGCCGGTGCGGGTGGTGTCGGTCGCAGGGGCCGATAAAGGCATTAATCTCGCCGCTCGCCAAGATTCTAAGAATACACAAGGTTGGTCGCGGATTCCGCTGTACGCTTTTCTGGGGGCATTGGTGCTCTCGTTGGCGGTGCCATTGGGTTATAAATACCGCCGGGTGGATCAGATTGAAACCGCCTTAGCCGAAGTGCGCAGCAATTCAGCGGAACAATTGGCGATTCGTGAAAAGCTGGTGGCTGCTGAAGAGGCACTAACCTTTATAGAGTCAAAGCGCAAAACCTCACCCATGGCGTTGGATGTGGTGGAAACCCTGTCGGCAATGATTCCCGAACATACTTGGTTGGAACGTTTGGAAATGCAAGGCGATAAGCTGGAAATTCGTGGCGAATCGGGGATGGCATTGAGCCTCATTGATACGTTGGAAGATGCGGCTGAGTTTACCGCAGTGCGTTTTAAATCGCCTGTGACCCGCAATAAAGACAATGGGCGTGACCGTTTCCATATCGAAGCGACCTTGGAGGTTCCTCATGCTGAATAAGGCATTCTGGCAGCAGCATCAGGTGTTGCTGGCCTGGAGTTTATTGGCGTTGTTGCTGGTCATCGGGCTGTTTCTGGTGGTGATTCCTAGCGTGCAAAAGTCGTGGGAGTTGAGCGAACGCATTGAAACCGGCTATGAACAGCTTACCCGCTTTCGGCAAATGGCAGCCGCTACGCCGGAATTCATGGCGGAATACGAGCGCGTGCAGCAAAACGGTTTGGATAAATTGTTTTACCCCGCAGGCATGACCTCGGCGCAGGTGGCCAAAGAGTTGCAGAAGAATCTGGCAACCGTGATTACCCGTGACAACGGCGTATTGCTGAGTTCGGAAGTATTGGATGCGCAGCAAACCGAGGCAGAGCAAGCGAATACCGCGTATCAACGGGTGATGGTGAAAGCGGTTTTTCAGAGCGAACCGGCGTTATTGCGTGAAGTCTTGCATCAGGCGTATCAAGCGCGTCCGCTCATGTTTGTGGAAAGCCTTGATGTTAAACCCATGGGTTCTGAGGACGAAAAAACGCAAATGGTGAAAGCCGAAGTGCAAATTTCAACCTATTGGCGCGGCGGGGAGGTGCAATATGAAGCGCTTGATTAAACCACCGATACAATCTTTATTGTGGTTGGGTGCGGCAGTATTGTTAGGTAGCACCGGCTGGAGTTTGGTGAGCCTGAAACTGTTGGAAGCCGAACAGTCGCAGCAATCCAGTGCTGTCAGTGTGAAAATCCCTGATGCCAGTGCGCTGGATGCGCCCGATTTAAACCGTTATGCGCAAATGGTGAGTGCTCCCTTGTTTTGGGAAAGCCGCAAAAAAATAGAACCCGAAAAGCTGGAAGCGCCGGTGATTGTGTCCACACCTGTCGATACCACGCTACCGGAAGGGCGTTTGATCGGCATCGTGGATTTGGGCAATAGCTTGTTTGCCATGATGGAAAATGCAGCGGGCGGCACGGTGCAGCTACGCACCGGGGATACCTGGGGCGCTTGGGCGGTGAAGGGCATTGATCCTGACCGTGTGTTCTTAGCACTTGGCGATCAGCAGCAAGAAATTCCGTTAGTGGCGGATTTTTCCGCGCCGCAAGAAAACCCGCAAATGGCACAAGCCCGGATAGTGCGGCAGCAAGTGGTCGCGCAACAGCAGGCAGTGACGCAACCAGCCGCCGCCGCACCGTTACCATCCACCTTGCCAACCGCGAATGCGGCGAATATAGCGAATATGGCGGCAGCGGTGGGGATGCCATTTCCGGCGGATGCGCAAAAGCAGCCGCCTGCGTTATCGGTACAAGATGCGTTGGAGGCACGGCAACGTTTGATGGCTTCACGTTGGGGCGGTTTAACCGGTGAGAACCCGGCGTCAGCACCGCCACCCTCACAATAGGCATAAATTATCCGACAAACAGTACTTTTTATTAAATTTACAAACCATTAGTATAAGTAAAATCAAACCTGACGGCGTTAGTTAGATCGGGTCTTAGAATAAAAATAAAAAAATGGGGTTAGCTTTGTGAAACACAAGAGCAGCATTGTAGGGCTGGTCAGCGTAGCGGTACTCATGTCCGCTTGCACATCCATCAAAGGCAGTCCGGGTTATCGCAACAATATCAAAAGTGCCGGTTTCCAGCGCAGTAACGCAGTGAAAGAATTGGAACCCGCTGCCGTCGGTCTATCACGCCCGGTGTTGCGCCCAGCCGACACGGGCGGCATCAAAACAGTCGGCTATCAAGAAGACAATCATGTAACACCTGCTTGGGATTCGATGTCAGCGGGTAATGCCACCTCGCGCTCTGGAAAAGACGCAGATGTGGAATTGATCCTCGGTAGCCAAGATTATTACCGTACTGATGTGAAACGTCCCGCCGCCGCTGCCAGTAAACGTGGCGATGAAGCGGGCATTGCCCTCAATTTCGAGCGTGCCAGTATCCGTGAAGTGGTGAAAGTGGTGTTAGGGGATATTCTCAAAGAAACCTACACCGTGGAGCCGGGGGTCGAGGGCGAAGTGACCATCAATTCCACTGATCCGATTGATCGCAGTGCCTTAATTCCTACCTTAGAATCCTTGCTGCAAAGCCAAGGGGCGGTGCTTTATAAAGACGATACCGGCAATTATCGGGTCGCGGCGCGTGCCAATCTGAAGGGGCGTGGTTTTATGCCATCCACCGGTCAGATTAAGCCTGGTTACAGTATGCAGGTGGTAACGTTGCGCTATATCCCGGTGGCGGAAATGCAAAAAATACTGGAACCACTGGCCAGCCCAGACGCCTTTGTGCGGGTTGACCCAAACCGCAATATGTTGGTATTGGCGGGAACTAGCTCCGAACTGGCGAATTTAATGGCGACGATTAAGACCTTTGACGTGGATGTGCTGAAAGGCATGTCCGTCGGTTTGTACCGTGTCAAAAACGTCGAAGCGGGCGTGGTGGCGAAAAATCTGGATGCGCTGTTTGGGGAAAGCGGCAATAGCCCGATGGCAGGCATGATTAAAATCATGCCGATTGAGCACATGAACAGCATTATGATTATTTCTGCCAACGCCGATTACTTGAAGGATATGAAAGACTGGGTAGACCGTTTCGATCAGGCCAGCCAAACGGCGGGTCAACAATTGTTCGTTTACCACGTGCAAAACGGTAACGCTGAGCACTTGGCGGATATGCTGAATCAAATCTTTGGCGGCAAGAAAAGCAGCAGTGGCAAAAGCGCTTTACCGGGGAACAATGCATCCAGCCTTGCGCCGGGCTTAGAGCCAGCCACCGTGGGGGCTGATGGTCAGCCGGTGGCGGCTGAACCTTTGAAAACCATGTTGGGTGATTCCGGCAGTGGCGGGGTGAGCATTAACCCGGATGCGGAAGTACGCATCGTGGCAGACAAGACCAACAACTCGTTGATGATTATGTCGACCGAAGATGCTTATCGCCAGATTCAGGAATCGCTCAAGCGGCTGGATGTGATGCCGATGCAGGTGCAAGTGGAAGCCTCCATTATGGAAGTGACCTTGACCGATGGCTTGGAATACGGTTTGCAGTGGTATTTCAAGAATGACGGCAACGCCTTTGGTTCTAATGGTGTTGGTGGGCTGGCTTCGGGTAGCAATGGTTATATGACACCGGGTGGCTTCTCGTTCTCGGCAACCTTGGGCGCGGAACGGGTGATGGGGGCGCTGAATGCCTTGGCACGGGAATCGAAAGTACGGGTCTTGTCATCGCCGTCGATTTTGGTGCTGGATAATCAGACCGCTTCGATTAAAGTGGGGGATCAGCAGCCGGTGTTTACGGGCAGCCTTTCTTCGCCGAATGGCAATGGCACGAGCTTGACCACGGCGACCACGGTGCAATACAAAGACACCGGGGTTTCTTTGCAAGTGACGCCGCAGGTGAACAGCAACGGTTTGGTGAAAATGGACATTCAGCAAGACATTACGGACGTGGGCGAAATTGATTCCGCCACCGGCAACCGCAGTTTCTTGCAGCGTAATATTAAAAGTACGGTCGCGGTTAAAAGCGGTGAAACCATTGTGTTGGGCGGTTTGATTCGCGATAACAATACCCAAGGGCGCAACGGCGTGCCGGGTTTGAGCAAGGTGCCGGTGGTGGGTAATTTGTTCAGCGCGAATAGCAGCGGCGGCAAACGCACCGAATTACTGGTGTTGATTACCCCCACGGCGATCAAGAGCCAGCGCGATTTGGTCAAAACCGGCGAGGAAATGCGCGAACGTATGCAGGGTTTGATGGATGGCGATAAGTTTTTACCGCAATTGAAGGGGCAATATGTTGATTAAAAATACAGTCTCTGTGTTGCTGGCAAGTGCATTGCTGGCAGCGTGCAGCCCAGCAGAGTCGGTGCTGACTGGGTACGCAGAACAACGTTGGGATGCATTGATCAAGGGTAATCTTGAGCAGGCATACGGGTACTACACCGAGGCGTTTCAAGCCACGACGCCGTTTGATGTGTTCCAGCGGAATACGCCGAGCACCGGGTTGTGGAGCAAAGCGCAGGTGCAAAAAGTCGAGTGTGAAGCATCCGGCAAGCGCTGTTCGGTTGATGTTAAGGTCACGGTGTCGTTGAAAATGCGTGGGCTAAGTCAGCCCGTGGATACCAGCGATATTGTGAAAGAAACATGGATCAAGGACAGTTGGTTTTCAGACTGGCGGTACGTGAAAAAGTAAAGGTATTCATTAAAAATATTGATTAATAACGTATAATGATTGAGTCGTTTTCAGGAATGTGTGAGTCTGAAAATCCGTAAATTTAAACAACAAATCTTTCAATACTCCGTCAACAATATATAAAGATAGAACAAGGAGGCACGTAAGTGTTCAAGAAAAATAAAGTCGCCATCAGTGTCGCAACTGGCATTCTTGGCATTGTGGGGGGCATCACGAGCGTTCAGGCAGTGCATGTTAATCCAGAAGGCACGGGACAGGTTCTGCTATTCCCTTATTTTAATGCGCAGGAAGGGTATGTCACCAATATTAATCTGGTGAACTCCACTGATCAAACCAAAGCCGTCCGTATTCGCTTTAATGAAGGGAAAACCAGTAAAGACGTATTGGACTTCAACATTTATATGTCGCCTCAAGACGTTTGGACTGGCAGCATTCAAAAAGACGCTAACGGTGTTGGTTCGATTTCCACGACTGACCGTAGCTGTACTTACCCAGAGGAAATGGCTGCTACTTGTGCGGATCCGGGTTGTGAATCAGAGCAAGCCTTCAAAGGCTATCAGATGTTCACTAACGTGACCGCTGAAGATACGTTGGAAGGCTATGTCGAAGTCATCGAAATGGGTGAAGTCAAGGATGGCGCAATCGCAGCCGGTGCATTACACAATGCTGGCAAACCGTCTAACTGTAGCGCTGTAGCCAACGGCGCAGTAAAATTATCCAGAACTGGTTTGAACCCACCGGCTGGTGGTTTGTTTGGTTCCTCCGCAATTATTGACGTTGCCAACGGTACGGCTAATGCGATTGACCCGGTAGCGTTGGACAATTACAGCAAAAGTTCACAGCATACATTGCCTGATGATCCACTGAACTTTGATATTCCATCGTTGGCTTCCGGTGATGTCATGACCAGTGAAGTATTGGTTCCCGGTGCGAATAACAGTAATCCAACGTGGGTTACAACGCTGTGGAATAAACTGGAAAATGACCCTTGTTTAAATGATGGGGATCCGATTACACCGGCTTGCGGTTTGAACCCGTATCCAGTGGCTCATGCCTTATTGTCTCGCAATATTATGAATGAGTACTTTGTTGATCCATCAACGGGTTATGATGGTCATACTGACTGGGTAGTGACATTCCCAATGAAAAAATTGGGTATCTTCAACCGTCACAGCGAAGAACAGTTGACCAAAGTTAAGGTTCTGGATTCCAGCAATAAGCCGACTGGCGAATACGTGTGTGAAGACGCCCACGGTGCACAAATCAAACCGCAAGATTTAGGCAATAACGATTGCAAACGTTATCCTGATGTGCGGGCTTCATTCGACCGTGATATTTATGACCGTGAAGAAACCCGTATTAAAGATGCAAACTTCTCACCTAACGTCTTTATCCCGCGTGTCTTAGAACGTGAGGTCAATGTATTGACCTTTACCAGCAAAGACAAAGACTATAATTCCACTAAAACCGCCTTAGTGAGCAATCACATGTTGCCTGCGGGTAAAACACGTACTGCGAATGAGAAGGGCGTGTTGGATCCGGCTGGCAAGTATGACTTAGACGATTTCGTCAACGTTAATAACTTCGTCAGTGGTTGGTCGCGCATGACGTATGCGAATGACTATTGGCTGAGCATGTGGTGGCCGCATACTGAAACTCGCGTATGTAAAGTGGATTACAAAACTGGGTTGATCCTAAATACCGCACCCATTAACCCGTACAAAACATTAATGACGCAAGATAATAGCGCACATTATTTGGCATTGGATGGCACGGTATTGGTGGACAATGGAATGCGCCCATTGGTTGATCCTAAAACAGGTAATGAGCTGGTCGATAAAGATGACAAAGCCACGACTTGGTTGGGTTCTACCAGCGAACGTTCCAATACCAATGACACCTTGCCGTCTTGCCCGTGGGAATCGGCAGATAACGGGTTTGGTATCACCAACGGTATTTACAATGGTGTGCCTAGCACTGGTTTTGCCTTGATTCAAGGCAATGTGAAAAGCGGCGCGACTAGCTTGTTTGGTGACGTATTGCCACACAAGAAGACACAAGGCACTGATACTTATATCCGTGTACACAGTGAAAGCGATGCGAAGTAATGTTTACTGTTAAGTAATGATTTCTTGGTTCGATTAGGTTGAGACAATGGCTTCCCTTTAATTTATTAGAGGGAAGTTTTTTCGGTTTTGCTTGCTGAATAACTATGATGAAACACCAATATCTCGTATTGTTGTGGTGTGCTGTTGCACCCTTAATTTGGGCAGATGATACTGCATCTGTATCGCCATGGGTTTTTAAAGACTCACAAATGACTTTTTCAGAGGATTTGTTAAAGCCTGCCTTGGCATTCCAATCTTTGGATTTGCAGGATATGGATATTGCAACCCGTCAAACCACCCTCCAAGATCTGTACATTCGTGAAATGTTGATCAAACAAGGGATTGATCAAGATGCCGCGCGGCAGGCAGAGTTAGACGAGCGCGTCAATGAGTTTCGTAAAGCGGAACTGTCGCGTTTAGCACTCGAAAAAGCCAGCGAAGCCGGTATGCCGGATTTCACCAGTCGTGCGCAAGAATTGTATTTAGCGCATCAACACGACAAGTATCAATTGCCATTGCGTTTGCGCGTGCGCACCGTGGAAATGCCGATCGTGGGAGACAATCTGGATGCCGTTAAGCAGAAATTAGCTGAAATTCGCACTCAGGTATTAGCCGGTACGTTGGATTTTAAAGCCGCTGCCATTGCCAATTCACCTAGCGCTTCGCATAAAATGCGCGAAGGCGATTCATTTTGGTTTCGGCGCGGTGAAGTACCGGATGCTCTTTATGATGAAGCTACTAAACTTGGTAAAAAAGATCCGTTAAGCAGTGTATTGGTGTTAGGCAATACCGCTTACTTATTGCAATATTTGGATCGCAAAGAGCCAGAAACACTAACGTTCGAGCAAGTCAAACCCAATATTATTGCAGAGTTACAACGTGAATACCGCACGGACAAAGTGAAACAGTTAACCCAGCAATTGCGTGAACAATTTAAACGTGATGTCACCGTTAATCCAGTTTTTTTAAAGCCGCAAGCTGATGAATAAAACCATTGCCCCAGCATTGCTTTGGCAGTTGTTTCGTCAGGAATTGCGTGAGCGTTATGTTGGCACAGCATTGGGGGTGTTTTGGTTATTAATACCGCCGTTGTTTATGTTGGTGATTTACGCATGGGTATTCGGTGAGATTTTGCAAATGCGCCTAGGGACAAACACCGATTCAGCACAGTTTGCGGCATGGTTATTGGCGGGTTTAACCGCGTTTAATGCCTTGGCAGAGGTGTTAACCCGTGCGCCTGCGCTTCTGATTGAACGGCGGGATTTATTGTTGAATTCGCCGTTGCCGCCTGCGGTGTTGCCGCTGTTGCCGGTGGGCGTTTCGTTGGTATTGGAAGGGTTGTCGGTGGGCTTGTTGTTACTGTGGTTGCTGGTGCAGGGGCGTTTGGAGTCATTGAGTGTGGTGTTTTACCTGCCATTTTTGGGGGTGCGGCTGCTGTTTTCGCTGGCATTTGCGTATGGTTTGGCGGTGTTGGGGGTGTTTTTGCGCGATTTACGGCAGATGATGCCGCCGTTGTTGACGGTTTTGTTGCTGGTTTCACCGATTGTGTACCCGTTGAACGTCGTACCAGAGGGTTTTCAGGCGTGGTTTGCGTGGAATCCGTTGGCGCAATTGGTGGAGGGCTACCGTGCGGCGTTGCTGGAAGGGCGGTTTTTGTGGGAAGCCTTTTTGGGGTTACTGCTACTGGCAAGCGCTAATCTGGCATTGGGTTGGTGGCTGTTCCAGCACTTGCTATTGCGGGCGAGGTATGTGCTGTGAGTACCGATTGGGCGATTCGGTTGACGGTGGCGGGGGTGGCGTATCGGCGTTATGCGCATCCGCGTGATGCCTTGTTGGAATGGGTGTTGCGGCGTCCACGTCATGTGCCGTTTTATGCCTTGCAAGGGGTGAGTTTGCAGGTGCAAGCGGGCGATTCACTGGGGGTTGTGGGCGATAATGGCGCGGGCAAAAGCACGTTTCTGAAAATGCTGGCGGGTAATTTGCCGCCGACGGAAGGTCAGTGTGAAATTCGCGGCAGGCGTTCGGCGTTGCTGGAGTTGGGTACAGGTTTGCAGCCAGAGTTTAGCGGGGTGGACAATGCGCGGTTGGGTTTGGCATTGCGTGGGCTGAGTCAGGCGGAGATTGCGGCGAAATTGCCAGAAGTCTTGGCATTTGCGGAATTGGGTGAGTTTGCGCAGCAGCCGGTGAAAACGTATTCGAGCGGCATGGTGGTGCGCTTGGTGTTTGCGGTAGCGGCGGTGATTGAGCCAGCAGTATTGATCGTGGATGAAGCGTTGTCAGTGGGTGATCAATACTTCCAGAAGAAATCCTTGGATCGGATGCGGGCGATTTTGGGGAAGGGCGCGACCTTGGTGTTCTGTTCGCACAATCTGTATCAGGTGCGCGAAATGTGCCGTCAGGCGGTGTGGTTGGAGCAGGGCAGGGTGCGGATGCTGGGGGATGCGCAAACGGTGGTGGATGCGTATCAGGATAGTGTGAGAGGAAGAAACCCCTCCCAATCTTGTCCCTCCCCTGACAAGGGGAGGTTAGGAGGGGTTTCTTTACTCGCCGTCACACTGAACCAAGACACTTTTCAAACCCACGATCCGTTCCGCCTCAGCATCCAAGCCAGCCAAGGCGATCGTCCGCTTGCTGATGTTCACGTTGGGATTGTGATTCGCCGTAACGATGATGTGCAATGTTATGGCATCAGTACCTTGCACGATGGGGTGCAAATGCAGCCGCTGGCGGATGGTATCGTCGCGGCAGAATTTGTGATTGAGCGTTTGCCATTGTTGTCGGGTGATTATTGTTTGGAAGTGTGGCTGATTGATGGCAGTGGGGTGCATGTTTACGATTCGCGGGAACGTTGCTGCTATTTTCGGGTGCAACAAGCGGGGCAACATCAAGGCGTAGGCATAGTGGTGTTGCCGCACCGTTGGGAAAAGGTGGGCTATGCGCTGGCGAGCGGATGATTTTTCCTTGCGTTATCAGGTGTTATTGCCGCTGTATGCGCACTTGCCGCCCGTGTTAGGTTATGGATTGGCGGCGCAACAGGCGACGATTTTTCGGCGTAACAAGGCAGATGAGGCGGCGTCGATTCGCGCCCAAATGCGCAGCGCATTGCCTGAAGCGAGTGACGCACAACTCGCGGGTTGGCTTGATGATTATTACCGCATGGTGGAGCAAGAAGCGCTGGATACCTGGTATTTGCAACACCAGCCGATTCAGCAAATTGTGGAGCTGGAAGGCTTTGCAGCCATTGCAGCGGCGCGGCGACAGGGGAGGCGGGTGCTGTTGACGGGTGGGCATTTCGGACGGTTCTGGATGGCAGGGCCTGCGATGCGAGCGCACGGTTTTACCACGGGGACAATTACCCGCGACGGGGGTAATACCAATAGCCACGGCTTGCACCCTGCGGAATACCGTTACCGTTTGTTTAAGTTGCAGCGTTTGCAGCAAGCCTTGGGCGGCACGTTTTTGGTGGAGGGGGACGAGTTGCGTCCGCTCTATCGGGCATTGAACGATCACTTAATTGCATTGATTTTTGATGTTCCATACACAGAAGCGCATAAAGGAAGAGTGACAGTTAATTTTATAAGCGGTACTATTGACCTGCCTGCCGGTATTTATCGAATTGCAAAAAAAACCAAGGCAGTGATCGCGCCATTCTTTATGCGTGATTTGGGCGGGGGTCGGGTGAGAGCAGAATTTTCTGCGTTACTGGATCCGTATGATTATGACGAAACAGTATTGATGCAACAGCTTGCCAGTCAACTGGAACAGCGGATTCGGGAAAGCCCCGGTCACTGGTGGTTATGGCCTGCACTGCCTCTGCTACGGAGCAATAATAATGACTCAGGTGATAGCTCACTCGCTGGATGACAACCATTCCCATAGCCAAATTGTGCGGCGCGTGCCGCGTTATGCCCAAGTGCTGGAGCTGGGGTGTGGCGATGGCAGTATGTCACGTTTGCTGCGTGAACGCTGCGAAGCGCACATTATCGGCATTGATCATAACCCCGATATTGTCTGGCAAGCCCAGCGCTATTGTGATTATGTATTCACCGAAGATTTGGATGACCCGCACAGCCTCGATGCGCTCGAAGGCGAAAAATTTGACGTGATTACTTTGGTGGATGTGTTGGAGCATCTGCAACACCCCGAAGCCTTGTTGCAACGGCTCAAACCCTTGTTGTTGGATGAGGGGCAAATATTGATTTCAATCCCCAATATTGCGCATTCCTCGGTACGCTTGGAATTATTGAACGGGCGCTTTGATTACGAAACGGCCGGTATTTTGGATGCCACCCACCTGAAGTTTTTCACCGCCGAAAGCGTGCAAGCGTTGTTGGAAGATGCCGATTTTGTGGTGAATGATATTGACTATACTTGGCATGATTTGCCGGATGAAGTGATCACGCGCTACCTGAAAGCCGCAGGCTTGGAACCGACTCCGGCGGCGTTGGCAAAGTTTCATGAGCCGGATGCCATTGCGTACCAGTTCATTATTTCCAGCAGCCCTTTGGCTTCGGAAACCGCACGTATCGCGGAAAGAAGCAGTCAGGCGCAGCACTTAAAACCGATTGATGCGTCTTGGCAAACGTGGGGGCGGATGCATTCGGAATTG
Organism: Thiothrix subterranea; assembly: GCF_016772315.1. Taxonomy (NCBI): domain Bacteria; kingdom Pseudomonadati; phylum Pseudomonadota; class Gammaproteobacteria; order Thiotrichales; family Thiotrichaceae; genus Thiothrix; species Thiothrix subterranea. The sequence goes on from NZ_CP053482.1 coordinate 2,502,308, forward strand.
GCATTGGCTCACGCTGAATTGGAGCGGGTGTATTCGACCCGCAGTTGGCAGATGCTACGCCGTGGGGCAACGGCGTGGCGCAGTATTCAGTCACGATTCACGCTGGAATGATACAGTGATGGTTGATTAAACCGTAATAATTATAACAAGTTGGGGTATGTTGTGGTTAAGGTCAGTGTGATCCTGCCAGTATACAATCATGCTCGGTGGGTACAGCAAGCGCTGGATTCGGTTTTGGCGCAAACGTTTAGCGCGTTCGAGCTGATTGTGATTGATGATGCTTCAACCGACGACTCTTGGGCAGTGATTCAGGCCGCGTGTGCCACACAGCCGGATGCGCGGGTACGTTGCTTTCGGCATGAGCATAATCAGGGCGCACCGGCAACGTTAAATGAAGGGTTGCGGCTGGCACAAGGCGACTACCTCGCAATTCTGAATTCCGATGATGTGTGGGATGTCACGCGGCTGCAACGGTTGGTGACGCTGGCGCAAAGCCAGTCGCTGGATTTTATTAGCACCGATGTCGCGGTGCTGGATGCCGATTCCCAACCGAAAGAAGCCGCCGAGCCGCATTGGGTAGCGTGGTTTGAGGGCTTGAAACAACACTACGCTACACACGCCGATACTCAGGCAACTTTATTGCGCGGTAATTTTCTGATTACGACTTCCAATTTCTTTTTCCATCAGCGGGTGTATGCGCAATTAGGGGGCTTTTCCGAGTTGCGTTATGTGCACGATTACGAGTATGCCTTGCGGGTGCTGGAAGCGGGGTTTACGGTGCGTTTTCTGCACGGTGAGAAGTTATTGGGCTACCGTTTGCATGAGAGCAATACCATTCGGGAAAAGCCGTTGGCGGCGATTGAAGAAAACATGCAATTGCTGTTGCGTTGGTTGCCGCATTGTTCCTCCCTTGATAAGGGGAAGCTAGAAGGGGTTTCTTCCCAACTTCAGGATTTGTACCGTTATACCCGCGAAGAATGGCTGACGCTGGTGCATCAGCGGTTGCAGGCGCGTGAGCAGGAATTATTGCCATTGATTCACGACCGTGATGGCTGGATTGCGGAACGCGACCACATTATTAGCGCGTTACAGCAGCAGTTGGCACAACACCGGCAATGGCTGATGGAACGTGATATTTGGGTGGCACAGCGAGATGGTTGGATTACTGAGCGTGATACCTTGATTCAGCAACAAGCGGCTGAATTAGCATTGCGTGAACGTTTATTGGTCGAGCGGGATGCTTGGGTGGCGGAGCGCGATGGCTGGATTGCGGAACGCGATACTTTGATTCAGCAACAGGCGGCGATATTGGGGAATCAAGCACGGTGGATGACGGACAGAGAGCAATGGATCGCTGATCGTGATGGCTGGATACGCGAACGTGACACTTTGATTCAACACTTGCAACACCAACAACAGGTGTTGCGCAACAGTCGGGCATTCCGTTTAGGCGAGGCGTTGTTAAGCCCCTTACGGCGTTGCAAGCAATGGTGGAGCGGAGGTGATGTATGCCTGAAAAGCTGATTGTACGCGATTGGCGGCACGTTCGGACCTGGCTGGAACCGCGTCTCCACGGTATTCGGATGATTTCCTTGGATATTTTTGACACCGTGCTGGGGCGTTACGTAGGCGACCCCGTTGAAGTGCAACACGCTGTCTGTCGCGCAGTGAGTGCGCGTACTGGATTTGCGGCGGAAACGGTGTGGCAAGCGCGGCAGCAAGCGGAGCAGGCATTGCGAGCGGAAGCGGTGCAAGCGGGTTTTGACCATGAATGTTGTTACAGCGATATGCTTACCCGTTGGGTGGAGGCGCTGGGGTTGGAGGCGGATGCGACGTTAGCGCCGTTTATCCGTCAAACCGAATTGGATTTGGAAGCCGCTACCTTGCACGTCAAACGCGATGCGCAGGTATTCATGGATTGGGTGCGCGAACAAGGCATTGAAATTATCGCCATCTCCGATATGTATTTGGATGGCGAGATGTTGCACGAATTGCTGCTACGCCTTGGCATTGTCGATTATTTTACCGCTGTGTATGTCTCGGCGGATTTTAAGCTGGGGAAATACAGCGGGCGATTGTTCGAGAAAATGTTGCAAGTCAAAGGTTTGGCGGCGCAACAGGTGGTGCATATCGGTGACAATCCGATTTCCGATCGGCGCATGGCGTGTCGCACTGGCATTCAAGGCATTTGGCTGTATGAGAAAGCCGAATTGCGTCGCCGCGAACGTCAAACCTTGTCCGCACAAATGGCGCAACGTGGCGGCATCTGGCAGGGGCGGCATTTTTTTGAATGCGTGGAAACCCGTAGCCATCAGCGAGACAGTTTGAAACCGCGTGATTTCTTTTTTCGCTACGGGCGTGATGTGTTAGGGCCAGCGTTCAGTGTGTTTATGCAGGGCTTGCAGGAACGTTTGCAACAGCAAGCGAATGCAGGCAAGCCGTTGGAAAAGCTGCTGTTTGTGGCGCGTGATGGGTTTTTGTTTGAGCGTTTGTATCGCACCACCGGGATGACGATTCCTGCTGAATACGTGTATTTGTCGCGCCGCGTGATTACCGCCGCAGCAACGGCTGACGGTTTGACGCGCGAACAGGCGGTGGTGGCGTTTTATAACCCGAAACAACAGGGCTTAGCATCGGTTTGCAAGGTATACGGTTTGCCGGAAGCGGCGTTGCAACCTTTGGCAACACGGCACGGTTTTGTGGATTTCAGTGCGCCGCTTCACGATTGGGATGACGTGCGCTTGCAGCATTTTCTGCAAGATCAGGATGTGCAGGCGATTATTCGTGCCACGGGTCAGCAGCACCGGGCGTTATTGCAGCGCTATTTGGAGCAAGTGGGTTTCTTTGACCATCGGCACATCGCCTTGGTGGATATTGGTTGGAATGGCACGGTGCAGAAATTCCTCAAGCAGGCGTTTGGGGCGCGTGCGGATTTTCCGCAACTGCATGGCTATTACTTTGCGTTTGTGCCGAAGTTGTACGCGGATTTTGGTGAGAATAATACCTGCGAAGGCATTGTGCACGATTCACGGCGTGGCAATGCGTGTGAGCGGATTCCGGCAGAGTTTGAGGAGATTTTTGAGCAAGGGGCGCGTTCGCACGAGGCCACCACGATTGCGTATGCCGAACAGGATGGGCGGGTTGTGCCGGTGTTGAAAGCGGATACTGCCCCGGATCGGCACGCGGAAATATTGTGTAACCCCTTGGTGGCGCAAATGCAGCAAGGCATCTTGCACCATTGGGAGCATTTTCGCGCTGTTCAGCAACTGACGGGGTACGCTAGTCAACAATTGTTGCCTTATGTGCATGGTTTACTGGAGCGTGCGGTGGTGTACCCAACGACAGAAGAAATCCGGGAGTTGACGAAGTTGGTGCATACCGAAGATTTTGGGCATGACCATGTGTTGGTGCTGGCGAATCAGGCGGTGGGTTGGGGCGATTTATTACGCCCGCGTCGTTTGTGGCAGCGCTTGGAAATCAGTGCTTGGCGTTATGCGCTGTTTGAAAAAATTCCTACCGGCATGGCGAATTTCGCGTTTCGTGTCGCGTATTTGCACGCCGTAAAAAAATAATAAAGGGGCTGTTATGGTCGTGAGTCCATTGAAATTGTTCGCGTATGCGTTGGCGTTTCGGTTTTCATCGGGGCGGGGGCGCTGTTTTAGTCCGGGGATTAAAGCCATGCTGATTTGGTATGGCACGCGCTTGCGTTTGGCAGTGCTGGATCGGGCGGCTGCTAAATGGTGGCGCGGGTGGCTTGAGTCGGTGTGATGATGGATAACGCACGGGTACAGATTTTACTGTCCACCTGGAACGGTGAGCGTTGGCTGCCGGAGTTATTGGCTTCGCTGGAAAAACAGACGTTTCAAGATTGGCAATTGCTGGTTCGGGATGATGGCTCGACCGACCAAACGTTGCGCATTTTATTGAAATGGCAAGCAGCACACCCCGATAAGTTGGCGGGTTTGTTGCTGGATGGCAGTCATTTGGGGTGCAAGCTGAGTTTTAGCCGTTTGGTGGAAGCCAGCACCGCGCCGTGTCTGATGTTTTGTGATCAGGATGATGTGTGGTTTCCCGAAAAAGTGGAACTGCAATACACCGCGTTGCGGCGTTTGGAAGGGCAGTACGGTGAGGCAACGCCGCTGTTGGTGCATTCGGATTTGGTGGTGGTGGATGAGGCACGCGCCATACAAGCGGTATCGTTTTGGGATTACCGCGATTTTGAGGTGGCGCAGCGCAAGCAGGCGTATTTGCTGAACAATGTAGTGACAGGGTGCGCCACGGCATTTAATCGCGCCGCAGCAGAGTTGGCGTTTCCAGTGCCATTGTATGCGCTGGAGCATGATCGCTGGTTGGCGTTGGTGTGTGCGTGGTTTGGGCAAATACAGGCATTGCCGCACCCTTTATTGCTGTATCGCCAGCATGATGAGAATGCGATCGGGGCGGAACCTGCCACTGTCAATGGCTTAAGTGCACGGGTGGATGGTTGGAGTCAGCAAGCGGAAGTGTTCTTGCACCGTTTTGGCGAGCGGCTGAATGCCGAGGATTTCAAATTGGTGACGGCAGTGGCGGGGCTACGCTATTTGCACGGTTGGAAACGGCGGCAACACATTTTACACCATCGGCTGTTCAAACCGGGTGTATTGAATAATGTGGCGCTGCTGCTATTTGCATAACAACAGGGGAGATACCATGACAACAATAATTCAGCGCCCTGATGTGGCAGTGATCGTGTTAACTCGCAATGCGGGGCGTTTGTGGCCGGAATGGATTAAGGCGCTTCAGCACCAAACCGTGCAGGCCGGGCGTTATTTGGTGATTGATTCACTCTCAGAAGACCACACGGCTGAACTGGCTGCGGCAGCAGGTTTGGAAGTGCAGCGGATTCATCCGCGCGACTTTAGTCACGGTGGCACGCGCCAGTTGGCGACGGAATTGTGCCCTGATGCGGAATTTCTGGTGTATTTGACGCAAGACGCCATCCTCAAACAAGCGGATTCGCTGGAACAATTGCTCAAGCACGCCGCTGACGATAGCCATGTGGGCATGGTGTACGGGCGGCATTTACCGCGTGCGGATGCGGATCATTTAGAACGTCATGCGCGTGGCTTCACTTACCCCGCTACGTCTTCGGTGCGTGACCGGGAAAGTTTTAAAACTTTGGGGTATCGGGCGGCGTTTGCCTCGGATGTATACGCAGTGTATCGGGCGAGTGCGTTGCGCAGTATCGGTGGCTTTCCCGAACACATTATTGTGAGTGAAGACAGTTATGTGGCGGCGCGGTTGTTGCTGGCGGGGTGGAAAACGGTGTATTCGGCGGAAAGTACCGTGGAACATTCGCACCGTTATTCGTTGGTGCAGATTTTCCGGCGTTATTTTGACGTGGGAGTTTTCCATGCGTCGGAACAGCCCTTGATGCAAGCGGTGGGTGCGCCCGATCGTGAGGCGGGTACGTATGTGCGTTCGCTGATTCAGTATTTATATGTGCGTCAGAAAGGGTTATTGCCGCTGGCGGCGTTGCAGACCTTCGTGAAATTGATGGGTTTCCGTTTGGGGCAGCGTTACCAGCAATTACCCGCCAGTATTTGCCGGATGATTAGCGTGCAACGTGCGTATTGGAGGAGAGAAGAGGGCGTATGCAAGACGCCCCTACGGGTAGGAATGGGTAGGGGCGTCTTGCATACGCCCTCTTTGGGTGCGCTTAAGCACAAAAAGTGTGATAAAACAGCAAAAAGTTTGTTACAGAATCTTGACAGAGAACAGCTTGAATATTAGTATATTCATATATTGTTCATTACCGATTTAACACTCCTCCATCCTCCTTTGGTGGTAATTGCGCGGCTCACACGGGCCGCGTTTTTTTATTTTGAATACGGTAGTTTTGGTCGCTGGTTTTTTCATGTGCTTGTCTCTTTATTGTTGCCTCTCCCTTGGTGTGAGGCATTTTTTTGTCGAGAGTTAAGTGCTAAACACTTGAGAATTTCCAGCATTTCCCCTAGAATGCCGCGTTTCTTCGTTCCCCCACCTTCTCAAGGTTTGGGGCGGATCGGCAAAACAGATTTAAGAAGTGGATTGAGCAAGATGAAAACATTCAGTGCAAAGCCAGCTGAGGTAAAACGCGATTGGTTCGTCGTTGATGCCGAAGGCAAGGCGCTAGGCCGTTTGGCCTCCGAAGTTGCCCGGCGTTTGCGTGGCAAGCACAAGCCAGAATATACCCCGCACGTTGATACTGGCGACTATATCGTTATTATCAATGCTGACAAAGTTGGTATCACTGGTAACAAAGCCAAAGACAAAACTTACTATCACCATACCGGCTATATCGGTAATATGCGTGCTTTCACCTTTGAAAAAATGCAACAGCGTGCACCGGGTCGAGTCATTGAACTCGCTGTCAAAGGCATGTTGCCAAAAAATCCATTGGGTCGCGCCATGTACCGTAAGATGAAAATTTACGCTGGCACAGAACATAACCACCAAGCACAGCAGCCACAAGCGCTGGACTTTTGATCGGGCAGGAATGAGAAATGGCTGAAACACAATATTACGGCACGGGTCGTCGCAAATCTTCATCGGCTCGCGTGTTTATGCGTGCAGGTAGCGGTACGATCACGGTTAACGGTAAAGCATTGGGTGACTTTTTCGGTCGCCAAACGGCCAGCATGGTCGTGCGTCAACCGCTGTACACCGTTAACATGGCTGAGAAATTCGACATCAATGTCACGGTTGCGGGTGGTGGTATCACCGGTCAATCCGGCGCTATCCGCCTTGGCATTGCGCGTGCGTTGCTGCAATACGACGAAACCCTGCGCGGCGAACTGAAGTCTGAAGGCTTCTTGACTCGTGATGCACGTAAAGTTGAACGTAAGAAAGTCGGCTTGCACAAAGCACGTCGCGCGACACAGTTCTCTAAGCGTTAATGCGGTTGGGTTTTCAGTTTTTCTGAAAGCGTTAATGCGTGTATCAACAAAGCCACAGCGCATCACTGCCTGTGGCTTTGTTGCGTCTAACGTGTTGAAATTTTAATAGCTACCGTTTGTCGGTGAAGTGATGCTTTGATTAGCAAATCATGTGGCATTTTTGCAACATCTACAGTAAACTTTGTAGCGTATTTGCAAAAAAGCTGTTGCAAGACGCTGGCAAGGGATGTATAAATACTTCCGTCAGATTGAACAAATCGAAGATTAAATTTTAAAGACAGGACAAACCTTCTTAATAGGAGTCGACTCATGAAAAACATTCTCGCAATCGCAGTTGCTACTGCACTGATCGCCCCAGCCGCTGCAATGGCTGAAACTACTCTGTACGGCAAACTGCACGCTTCCGCAGGCGAAGTTAAAGATGCTGCTGGCACTAAAACTACTGCTGTTGAAAGCCACTCTTCACGCTTTGGTATCAAAGGTTCTACCGAACTGAACGATGGCATGAGCGCTACTTACGGCCTGGAATACGGCTTGGATATAGATGGTGATAACGGCGGCGGCGCTGCTGCTGGCGGTAACGTAGGTACTGCTGGTACTACTGGTGCTCCTTTGAGTGCTCGTAATACTTTCGTTGGTTTGAAAGGTGGTTTCGGTGAGGTTCGTTTAGGTCGTCATGACACACCAGCTAAATTGGCTACTGCTGGTTTGGATGTGTTTGCGGATACCTATGCTGATATGGCAAACATCATTAATGCCGATGCTCACCGTATCAACAACGTCGTAGCTTATATCAACAAGTTTGGTCCTGTAGGTTTTGCTGCTGCAACTTCTACTGGTGCTGGTTTTGATGGTACTTCTGAAGCTAACAGCGTAATGGCTAACTACAGCACTGGTCCTTTCTATGCTGGTTTGGGTTATACCGATGTTGATGGTGGTTCAGTTGCTGGCGCAGGTGTTTCTGCTGCTGAGCATGTGAACTTAGGTTTGGGTTACAAAGCTGAAGCTGGTCATGCTGTCAACTTCGTTATGGAAAATAGCTCAGGTGCTACTGCTGTAGAAGACGAAGCTATGATGTTGTCTGGCGTTGCTAAGATGGGTGCAGTTTCCTTCAAAGCGGCGGTTGCTCAGAGCGAGCGTTCTGGCGCTGCGGCAGGCTCCAACGGCAAGGAAGAAATGACTGCTATCGGTTTTGATTACGGTTTGGGTAAGAAAACCAGCGTATACATTCTCGGCACTGAGAACAAAAACACAGCTAAAGTTGAAGCAGGCGCTACTAAGACCACTGCAACTGTACTGGGTGTTGTTACTGAATTCTAATCCTTCGGGTTTAGTTGACAGTTAAAGAAAAGGCTCCTTCGGGAGCCTTTTCGCGTTATAATTAAGCGCTATGAAACACGCTATAAACCGTCAATGCCAGCCCTGTACCGCCTGTTGCGACGGCTGGGTACAAATGAATATCAAGGGGGCGGATGTCTACCCCGGTTGCCCTTGCCCGCACAGTACCGGCAAAGGTTGCAACGATTACGCCAATCGCCCGATTGACCCTTGTGACAATTTCAACTGCGGTTGGATTATCCCCAACAGCCCGCTGCCGGATTGGATGAAACCCAATGAAGCTAAAGTCATGGTGCTGTTCAACAAATTCCAATGGCGCGGCGTGCCGGTCGATGTGGCGATTCCTGTTGGCAAACGCATTCCCCCGCGAGCCTTGAATTGGCTGAAACAGTTTGCCGAGCAACACGGTCGCCCCTTGGTCTATTTGGAACAAGAAATTGTGAATGGCAAGTTTCAAAAAGATCAACAAGCGATTGCTTATGGCCCGCCAGACTTCCAGCGCGAGGTCATGGCACAGATTGCCCAAGGCAAGCGCTTGTGGGTATGATGAAGCAATAGATCGCAGAGGAGAGTACTCATGGGTGCATTAAAACAGCCAGTTACCTATACCGCCGCTGAATATTTGGCACTGGAACAAACAGCAGGTTTTAAAAGCGAATTTGTGGATGGTTATATTTACGCTATGTCGGGCGCGAGTGAAAACCATAATTTAGTGACGCTGAATATTGGTAGTTATTTGCGTAATATTTTGCGCGGTCAACAGTCCTGCCGTGTGTTTATGAGCGATATGCGTCTTGAGGTGAATGCAGGGCAGTTTTACTATTATCCCGATGTGATGTTGACCTGTGAGGGCAAGGGTGATGACCCTTACCATAAGCGCAATCCCTGTTTGCTGGTTGAGGTGACTTCACCCAGTACCAAGACGGTCGATTACCGCGAAAAGCTGCGTCATTATCTGGCAATTCCATCCTTGCGCTATTACCTGATTGCTGCACCGGATGTGCGTAAAGTGGAATATTTTCAACGCAATGCGAATGGCGAGTGGGAAAGCGGTATTCTTGAGGAAAATGAAATCCTGTTGATTGATTGCTCATCCTTACAGTGTGGTTTGCAATTGCGTGATGTCTACGCTGATATGGATGTCCCTGAGCGTTAATAGGCTGTTGCTGAATGACCTTCCGTTATAACAGGTTTTTTTCAATGGTGCAGCGCGGTACACTACGCCTCTTTGCAGCAGAGCATTCGTGAACGCCATGACAGCTACCCACCCGATTCGGGAAATTCCGTACAACTACACTTCATTCTCCGACAAAGAAATCGTGCAACGCTTGTTGGGCGCACGCGCGTGGGAGATTTTGCAGGCATTGCGTGAAAAGCGTGAAACCGGCATTTCGTCGCACATGTTGCTGGAAATCCTCGGTGATATGTGGGTGGTGCAGCGCAATCCTTACATCCACGATGATTTGCTGGAAAACCAGAAGCGGCGGCAATCGCTGTTTGACACCCTCAATGGGCGTGTGGAAAAGATTGAAGAACGTGCCAACGGTAATGCTTTAACGCTGGAATTGATGCAGATTGCCCGCAGTGCCTTGGCACAGTTTGCGGAAATGTTCCGGGCGGAATACGATTTGCGCGAAAAAACCCGCAAGCGCCTGCAAAAAATTACCCGTAAAGACAATATTCAGTTTGACGGCTTGGCACGGGTGTCTCACGTCACCGATGCGACCGACTGGCGGGTAGAATTGCCCTTTGTGGTACTGACACCGGATACCGAAGAAGAAATGGCGGCGTTGGTTGGCGAATGCATTGAGCTGGGGTTGACCGTGATTCCGCGAGGGGGTGGCACGGGTTATACCGGCGGTGCAGTGCCGTTGGATGCGCGTAGCGCGGTGATCAATACCGAAAAGCTCGAATCCCTCAGTGAAGTGCAATACCGCAACGATTTGCCGGGTGTGGATAAAACCGTGGCGGTCGTGCGCACGGGGGCAGGGGTCATTACCCGTCGCGTGTCGGATTTGGCAGGCAAGCACGGTTTGGTGTTTGCGGTTGACCCGACGTCACAAGATGCTTCTACCATTGGCGGCAATATCGCCATGAATGCCGGTGGCAAAAAAGCGGTCTTGTGGGGAACCAGTCTCGACAATCTGCTCTCTTGGCGCATGGTCACGCCGGATGCGGATTGGCTGGAAGTCACGCGCCTGAATCACAATCTCGGCAAAATCCACGATCAGCAAACCGTGCAATTCTCGGTGCAACGCTTCCTCGCCGATGGCAAAACCCGCAAAGGTGAGCCGGAAATTCTCACCTTTGAAGGGCGCTATTTCCGCAAAGAAGGGCTGGGCAAGGATGTCACCAATAAATTCCTTGGCGGTTTGCCCGGTATTCAGAAAGAAGGTTGTGACGGTTTAATCACCTCCGGCGAATTCATTTTGCACCGGATGCCCGACCAAATTCGTACCGTCTGTCTGGAATTCTACGGCACGGATTTGCACGAAGCCGTCCCCGCGATTGTGGAGGTGAAAAATTACCTCGACGGGCGCAATGACGTGCTGCTTTCCGGCTTGGAGCATCTCGACGAACGCTACGTCAAAGCGGTGAAATATACCCCGAAAGGCGCTCGCGGCATGTTGCCAAAAATGGTGTTGATTGCCGACATTGTGAGCGATGACGAAAAGGCTGTTGCCGAGTCGGCTGCCGAAGTGGTGCGTTTGGCGAATGCGCGGAATGCCGAAGGTTTCATCGCGATTAGCCCGGAAGCGCGTCGTCAGTTTTGGGCAGACCGTTCGCGCACGGCGGCGATTGCGGCGCACACCAATGCTTTTAAAATCAACGAAGACGTGGTGATTCCGCTGCACAATTTGGCGCGTTACACCGAAGGCATCGAAACCCTCAATATCCGCCAGTCGATGCAAAATAAGTTGCGCATGATTGACGGCTTGCTGGAACATTTGGCTGGCGATTTGCCGGAATTGCGGGCCGTGGCGGATTACGAAGCCAGTGCTGAACGCAGTTCCATTTGGGCAAACAAGCTGACACACGCAGTGGATTACCTTCAGCAACGCAAAGTGCGTTGGGAACAAATTCTCGCGCATTTCGATGCACCGGCCGCCGCGCATCAGGATTTGCTGGATGATACCGCGAAAGCTGCGCAACGTCCGCACGATCGGGTGATTGATTTGTTGTTGCGGCGCGATTTGCGCATCTCTTACCGCAAGGAAATTATTCGACCGTTGCAGGAAATGTTTGCCGGGCGTGAATTAGAGCCGTTGATGCAGGCGATGGAAAAAATCCACCGCAAGATTCGCACCAGCCGTTTGTTCGTGGCGCTGCACATGCACGCGGGCGATGGAAATGTGCACACCAATATTCCGGTGAATTCCAACGATTACGGCATGTTGCACGAAGCTGAGCGCATGGTGGATGCGATTATGGTGCTGGCGCGGGAATTGGATGGGGTGATTTCTGGCGAACACGGCATCGGCATTACCAAATTCCAGTATTTGGATGCGCGTGAAATCAACGAGTTTGCCGCGTATAAGCAAGACGTTGACCCACAAGGGCATTTCAACAAAGGTAAATTGCTGCCGGGGTCGGGCTTGCAGAATGCTTACACGCCGTCGTTACGCTTGGTCGAGCGCGAGGCTTTGTTGTTGGAACACAATGAGTTAGGTGCGCTCAACAACGACATTAAGGATTGTTTACGCTGCGGTAAGTGCAAGCCGGTGTGCAATACGCACATTCCGCGTGCCAATTTGTTGTATTCGCCGCGCAATAAAATTCTGGCAACGGGCTTGATGATTGAGGCGTTTTTGTACGAAGAGCAAACGCGCCGTGGCGTTTCGATTCGGCATTTCGATGAAATGAACGATGTCGCTGACCATTGCACGGTGTGCCACAAGTGTTTCAACCCTTGTCCGGTGAATATCGACTTCGGCGAAGTCAGTGTGCGGATGCGCAGTATTTTGCGCGAACGTGGCAAGAAAAAGACCAGTCCGGTGACGTGGGCGTCGATGCAATTCCTGAATCTGAAAGACCCGACGCAAATCAATATTATGCGTACCGGGATGATCAAGTTCGGTTACAAAGCGCAGCGTTTCGCGTATTCCTTGGCGAAAGCGGCGAATTTGTTAGGCGCTGATAAACGTCCGGCCTCAACCTTGGGTAAACCGGCGATCAAAGAACAGGTGATTCAGTTCATTAAAAAGCCGTTACCGAAAGGACTGCCCGCGAAAACTACCCGTGCGATGCTGGGTTTGGAAGACGATAGCGTGATTCCGATCTTGCGTGATCCGGTGAAAACAGCGGATAAACGTGGCGATGCGGTGTTCTATTTCCCCGGTTGCGGCTCGGAACGTTTGTTCAGTCAGGTGGGCTTGGCAACGATGGCGATGCTGTACGAAACCGGCGCGACCACGGTATTGCCACCGGGGTATTTGTGCTGTGGCTACCCGCAAAACGCGGGCGGCGATTTGAAAAAGGGGACACAAATTTCCACCGAAAATCGCGTTTTGTTCCACCGCGTGGCGAATGCCTTGAGCTACCTCGACATTAAAACCGTGCTGGTATCGTGCGGGACGTGCATGGATCAGTTGCTCAAATACGAGTTTGACAAGATTTTCCCCGGTTGCCGCTTGCTCGATATTCACGAATATTTGTTGGAAAAGGGTGTGAAAATGAATGGGGTTAGCGGTATCCAATACGTATACCACGACCCTTGCCACACACCGATGAAGCAGGTTAACCCGTTGAAAGTCACGCAGGAATTAACGGGTTCTAACGTGGTCTTGAGCGAACGTTGCTGCGGGGAAGCGGGGACGTTTGCGATTAGCCGCCCGGATATTGCCAGCCAGTTACGTTTCCGCAAAGCCGAAAGCCTCAAAGCAGGTATCAAAGAGCTGACCGGCAGTGACATGGCGCAGGAGGGTAAGGTGAAAATCCTCACGTCCTGCCCGGCTTGTCAGCAAGGGTTGTCGCGTTACGCGGATGATACCGGCATGGAAACCGATTACATCGTGGTGGAAATGGCGAATTACTTGCTGGGCAATGATTGGCAGCAAGGGTTTGTCGGCAAGGCGACGCATGGCGGGATAGAGAAAGTGTTGCTTTAAGGCGCGGAGATCGGCGGATGCTTTGCCTTCCGCCGTATCCAATTCAATGCCTGCAACACCCCTTTGCGGGTGACGATCCATTTTTCCAGCTCAAATTTGCCGGGAAAATTCATAATCCCCAAGCCAATCATAATGGTGAGCAAGCCTTGCCCCGGTAACACCAGCATGGCAATCCCGGCTAATAGCACGGGTAAACCGAGCAAATTGCGGACGATAGCGCGGGGTTGCAACAACACCTGCCAGCGATGCGGGTCACGCGGGCGGGTGAAATAGTCGCAGGGAATCCGTGCAACAAACCACGGCAAGAGCAGCAGCGACAATACAAACGTAATGGCAGAAATTGCACCGAGCCAGATAAACAACGTTTCCAATAAAAACCCCAAGGTCATGGACGATGGGGTTGATTATACGTTAGTTATCCGGGTTAGCCTTGATTTTGTGAATACTCAAATCAGCGCCGTTGTACTCTTCTTCTTGTGACAAGCGAATGCCCATTGTGGCTTTGAGGATGCCATACACCACAAAGCCGCCAGCGGTGGCAATCGCAATACCGATCAACGTACCGACAACTTGCGCCCCGAAGCTGACACCACCCACGCCGCCGAGTGCTTCTAACCCAAAGATGCCCGCCGCAATGCCGCCCCATGCGCCACACAACCCGTGCAATGGCCATACGCCCAATACGTCGTCGATTTTCAGTTTGTTTTGCGCCAAGGTGAATGTCCACACGAACAATGCCCCTGCCACCGCTCCGACCACTAATGCGCCTAAAGGATGCATTAAGTCCGAGCCTGCACACACCGCAACCAAACCGGCTAAGGGGCCGTTGTGGACGAAACCAGGGTCATTTTTGCCTGCAATTAACGCTGCAATAATGCCGCCGACCATCGCCATTAAGGAGTTAATCGCCACCAAACCGCTGAGACCTTCCACTTTTTGAGCAGACATAACGTTAAAGCCAAACCAGCCGACGGTCAGAATCCATGCGCCAATCGCTAAAAATGGAATGCTGGAAGGTGGATGTGCCGACATGGGTTTGCCGTCTTTGGTGTAACGCCCGTGCCGATGCCCTAATAAGATCACGGCGCCCAATGCAATCCAGCCGCCCATCGCATGAACGACGACGGAACCCGCAAAGTCATGAAAAGCAACGCCGAATAAGCCGGTGATCCACGCTTGCACCCCGTACAAATTGTTCCAAATCATGCCTTCAAAGAAGGGATAAATCAGCGCCACGATAATAAAAGTGGCAATCAATTGCGGGTAAAAGCGGGCGCGTTCTGCAATGCCGCCGGAAATAATGGCGGGAATGGCTGCCGCAAAGGTGAGGAGGAAGAAGAATTTCACCAAATCATAGCCGTTCTTTTCCGCCAAAATGCTGGCGCTGTCAAAGAAACCGACTTGATAGGCGACGTAATAGCCAATGAAAAAATACGCTATTGTGGACACGGCAAAATCCACAATGATTTTTACCAGTGCATTCACTTGGTTTTTGTGACGGACTGTGCCGACTTCTAAAAAAGCGAAGCCCGCGTGCATTGCCAGTACCATGACAGCACCCATTAACACGAACAGGGTATTTAATGCGGAAACCAGTTGCTCCATACCTAACCTCTCACACCTGAAGAGCCAAAAGAGTTGCCATCATAACCGCTTGATAATCAATGACTAGGGTGTGCTGCACAAAATGAGTGAAGTTGGTGCAGTTTTTTTGCTGGAGATTGCTTTGGAGTGCTAAATAATCACAGTTATTGTGCATTGTGATTTTATTGCATTTCTTTAGTGCATTATCTGCACCAAAATAGCATGAATGCACGCAAGAGATGTGACGTATAGCCTTTGCTCAATAGGCTTGTCACTGACCGGTTTGCGTATATGATTACGGTGTATGGATACGTTTGGAAACTCAGGATGAACACAGTGTCGCGCATCATCAGATTCGATTTATTGTCATTACCCGGCTTGAGCTTGTTTTTAGGCGGCTTATTGTGGGTAATGTCATTTACCCAAGTGACGTTTTACACCAATCATGGCGTGGTAATGGGCTATTGGGTTGCCGCGACAGGGTGGTTGGGGTTTGGGCTATTCCAGTTTGCATGGTATGCCAATTTGCTGGAATTGTTGGGGGTGTTACTGATGTCGCGCTACCCGAATCGGGCGATGGTCGTGGTGGTGTTAGGGGTGTTATTAGCCGGTCAAGCGTTCTGGTTTACCGAAATTCCGGGGCAAAAAGCCAATATGCAAATCGTTGATTTGGGCATGGGCTTTTGGATGTGGTACGCCAGTATCGTGTTGGTGACGCTGGGTGTAATCTTTGGACCGACGGAGGAAGAAACCATCACGACCCCCACTCCCAATTAATCCCCACCGTAGAGACGCAAAATTTTGCGTCTCTACCTTTGCACCCGTGAAAACTGATGGAACATTCAATGCGTGTAGCGAATTAGAAATCGCCTTCCGCGCCGCCTTTCATAATCGCGGTCATGATTTCTTGTACCCCAAGCGCTTCGGCATGAAGCTCTGGTGGCAGGGTTTTGCCGCCGTAAATCATCATGTCCATATTCAGGGAATACAGGTGATATTTGCCTTCTTTGTCTTCGATCATCGCAATGCGGCACGGCAGGTAAGCCGAGAATGCATCGCTGAAATCCACCATTTTCATTGCCGTTTGCGGGTTACAGAACTGGTAGATTTTCAGGAAGCGTTGTTCCTTGCCGGTTTCAAGCTGCACTTGCTCGGATAATGGCAATTCACCAACGGCTTTAATATTGAGCTTGTTAGCAATGGATTTCATGGATTCTTCAGCATCTTGCCAAGTAACGCCGTCAGCCAATGAATATTTAACCACGGTAGCATCCGCCGAATTGCCGCTGGCTTTCAGCTTAGTCCACATTTCCATGTAAACATCTTTGGCCTTCGGGTCGAAACTGTCGAGCGCGGCTTTTTCAGCGCCAATGTCCATATCACCCATTTGCGCCATCATCGGGGCAAATTTGGTGTAAGCGAATGCGCCGCCAACAATGGCGACCAAGCCAATAATGGCGAGAATATTGCGAATAAAGTTCATGAAATCTCCTAGCGTAAATATCGAGGGAAGCCATTGCATGATGACTTCCCTGGGGGTTTTATTCCCTAAACGGCGAATGTTTTAATTATTGCGTGTCAATCTTCGCCATCAGTGCGAAAGATTTCACGAATGGCCCTGCCATCGCAGGATTTTTGAGCATTGAGCCGTAATCACCTGACAGGAATTTCAGCTTACCAAACGTGTAAGCCGTTCCCAAACCGACCATGCCCATGGGTTCTTTGGTCCATTTCATCCAATCTTTGCGATCTGCACGCATGTCCCAATCCAAGGTTTCGCCGTTGTAATCGCCCGCGCGAACACACTCGCCGTTTTCGACCACGAAAACCCCGATGGGCTTGGCTTCGCCTTTCAAGCCACACGCGATGGTGGAATTGAACCCAATGGCGGCAAGCTTGTCTTTAACATCAGGATCGCCGTTCCAGAGATCCTTGAGTTCGTTCATCCAGTCGGCAGAAAAAAGTTGTGGCATGGTTCCTCTCCTAGTTTGTGTTGATAATAACGGTAACGTTGGTGTGTAATGCGACGTTATAAAACTGAAATTTACAAAGCTTTATATATCTTGCATCCTTACGTTTCGCAACCTGTTAAAAGTGATAATACCGATGCTGCGCCAATCTTTGCTCCTCCCGCTCCTCACGACGCTAGTCACGTTCTCTCTGACCGGTTTCAGCGTGGCTGATACCCCAGCGGACTCTCTAACGGTGACCGTGCGACCTTTGGGGGAGGTTTTGCAAGCATCTGAGCGTAGTGTAACAGCAACGCTGATCAGTTTGAACGATAGCACGCTCAGTGCTGAAATTTCTGCGAAAGTTATCCAATTGCGAGCGGATACCGGCGATACCGTGCAAGCCGGTCAGGTGTTGGCGGAATTGGACTGCCGCGATCATGTTTTCGCCTTGAGCCAAGCCAAAGCAGGCGTGGATGCGGCGAATGCGCGTTACCAATTAGCGAACACGCAACTTCAGCGCAATCAGCGTTTGCGTAACACGGGTGTCGTTCCCGCTGAAGTGTTGGATAAAGCTGCTGCCGATGCTGAAGCAGCCAAAGCAGAAGTGGCTGTCGCCAAATCGCAAACCGACACCGCCCAGCTTGCAGTTTCACGTTGCACCATCAAAGCGCCATTTGCCGGACAAATTACCCGCCGTGACGTGCAAGTCGGGCAACAAGCCACGCCCGGCACACCCGCGTTCCAACTGCTGCAAGACAAAGCCTTGGAAGTGAGCGCCAGTTTGTCGGTGGATGAAGTGCAGGATCAAACGCAAGGGGCGGAATTACGCTTTGTTGCCGATAGTGTGAGCATTCCACTGGAACGCCGTGCGGTGGTTGGGCAAATCGCCGGAAATACCCGCACGCAAGAAGTGCGCTTTACTCTCAAAGGCGAACATTCCTTAGCCGTTGGACGCAGTGGACGGGTGGTGTGGCAAGGTAAATTACAGGCATTGCCCGCCAGTTGGGTGGTGCGCCGCGAAGGTGGTTTGGGGGTGATGCTGGAAGTGGATGGCATGGCAAAGTTTCACCCGCTTCCCGATGCGAAAGAAGGGCAGCCGGTGTTGATCGACTTGCCCACTTCGGTGCGCTTGATTGATCAAAACCGCTTGCGAGCAAGGGATGGGCAAGCCGTGACGGTGGAGAAACCCTGATGTATCGCCGCCTCATACAAAATCATGTTCTCGCGAATCTCACTTTCGTGTTGGTGTTGTTCATCGGCTTCACCGCTTATAACGCGATGCCGCGCCAGCAAGACCCCACGATTAATTTCAACTGGATTTCGATTATCACCGCGTTGCCGGGGGCGAGTGCGGAAGACGTGGAAAAGCGCGTTACCGACCCGCTAGAAGAGGCGATTCGTGGCATACCGGACATGAAATTTGTGTCGAGCAATAGCCGGGCGAATATTTCCAGCCTATTGGTGCGCTTTGAAGACATTGATGAGCGTACTTTCGACAAGCGCCTCGCCGATTTGCGCCGTGAAATTCAGAACGTCGAGAGCTTACTGCCAGCAGAAGCAATGGATTCGATTGTGCTGGAAATTACCACGGCGAATGCGTTCCCCTCCGCGATGATTGCGGTGCAAAGCATTGCTGATGATGAAAATTTGCGCGTGCAAGCCAAAAATATCGAAAAAGCCTTGGAGCAGATTAAGGGCGTGGATCGGGTTGACCCGGTGGCGTTGGATGCTCCCGAACTGCAAGTGCGTTTTGATACCGTCGCCCTCGAATCCTTAGGGTTAACGCCGGGGCAATTGAGCGATACGGTACGTGCGTGGTTTCGGGATTTATCCGCTGGCAGTTTGGATGTGGATAAGCAAAGTTGGTTGGTGCGCTTAAGCGGCAAAACCAGCGACCCGCAAGCCTTGGGCGAATTGCCCGTTCCCGGTGTGCAGGGCGAAGTGTCGTTGTCACGGGTGGCGAGTGTGGAACGCGCCCGCGCCGAAGCCACCCAACAAGTGCGTTTGGATGGCGAACCGGCGGTATTGTTTGCGGTGCTGAAGGAAGACAAAGCCAATGTGCTGGATTTGGTGGAGCGCCTGAAAACTTATATTGACGCGCGTAATCAGCAAATCGGTGCCAGCGGGGTGAAGCTGGTATTAGTCGATGACCAAACCATTCCCACCCGTGAAGCGATCGGCATTATGGAAAGCAATGCCTTGCTGGGGTTTGTGCTGGTGTTATTCGTGACTTGGTTATTTCTGGGGTTCAGGATTGCCGCACTCACCACCATTGGGATTCCGTTTACGCTGGCGGCGACGTTTTGGGTGTTGTCTGGCATGGGTGAAACCCTGAATGTGACGGTGTTGCTGGGCATTGTGATTGTGTTGGGGATGTTGGTGGACGATGCGGTGGTGGTGGTCGAATCCATTTATTACCGCTTGCAACACGGCATGGATGCGGTCACGGCGGCGGTGGAATCCATGCGCGAGGTGGCGTTGCCGGTGACGACTGCCGTGTTGACCACGATTGCGGCGTTTTTGCCGCTGATGTTGTTACCGGGGATTTTGGGCAAATTCATGCAAGTGATTCCGATGGTGGTGACATTGGCGCTGGCAATTAGCTTGATTGAGGCGTTTTGGATGCTGCCCGCGCACGTTGCCAGCATGAAAATGCGCTTTGATAAGCCATCACGTATTCAGCAAATGCGCAATCGTGGCACGCATTGGCTGCAAGTGAAATACGCACGTTTGCTGGTGAAAGTGTTGCGCTACCCGCGTTCGGCATTGAGTGCGGTGGCGTTAATGTTTGTGCTGGCGGTGGGGATTGTCGGGGCAGGGCTGATTCCGCTGAATTTCTTTGCGGCGGACAGTTTGCGGCTGTTTTATGTGAACGTGGAAATGCCGAGTTCCACCGCGCTGGATGAAACCATGCAAAAAGTGCAACAAGTCGAGCAGCAGGTGAAAAAGCATTTGCAGCCGGAGGATGCGCGTTCGGTGGTGGCTTATGCGGGGATGATGTTTACCGAAACTGAGCCGCTGTACGGGGCGCGTTACGGGCAAATGGTGGTGAGCCTCAAGCCAATCTCGGACGGTTCGCGGGAGGTGAAAGCCATTATCGAGGGGATGCGTGCCGATGTGGTGAATGTGCCGGGGGCGGTGAATATTGCGTTTCTGGAATTGGCGGGCGGGCCACCTGCGGCTAAGCCAATCAGCGTGAAAGTGCGTGGCGATAATTACGCCGAAATTCAGGGTGCAACGGCTGCGCTCAAGCAAATTCTGAATGCGAATCCGGGTTTCAAAGACATTACCGACGATGCCAGCCCCGGTCAGATGGAAATGACTTTGCGCTTGCGCCACGACAATATCCGCCGCGCCGGGGTGTCGCCGGATGAGGTCAGCCGTAGCTTGCGCTTGCTGGTGGATGGCGAAGTGGTCGCGGATATGCAGGATCAGGGCGAAAAACTAGAGGTGCGCGTCAAACGCCAAGAGGGGGATTTGCGCACGGTGGATCAGTTGCTGGATTTCCGCTTGCCGACTGCGGATGGTGGCAGCGTACCGTTGCGCGAATTGGTGGAGGAACAAAAAGGCGTGTCGTTGGGCAATATTCGCCATTACAATTTCCGCCGCGCCATTACCTTGGAGGCGGATTTGGTGAAACGCCCGGATGAGCCATTTTACGAATGCCGCTTGCAACCGATGTTCAGCGGGGCAGCGCCGGATTATGCGCAGTGTGCGCTGGATGCGGTGCAGGCGAATCAGCTCTTGCTGGAGGGGTGGAAACCTTATCAGGCGCAATTCCCGAATATTGACTTGGATTTTGCGGGGCAACTCGATGATATTCAGGAAAGCATGGATGCTATCGGGATGTTATTCCTGTTTGGTATTGGCTTGATGTATTTGATTTTGGGGACGCAATTTGGCAGTTATTGGCAGCCATTGCTGATTTTGTCGACCGTGCCGATGGCGTTTACCGGGGTGGTGTATGGCTTGCTGGTGACGCAAAATCCGTTGAGTTTGTACACGCTGTACGGGGTGGTGGCGTTGGCGGGGATTGCGGTGAACTCGGCGATTGTGTTGATTTCTGCGGCGAATGACCGGCTTGAATTGGGGATGAGTGTATTGCACGCCACGGTGTATGCAGCGCGGCGGCGGGTGATTCCGGTGTTGATTACGTCATTGACCACGATGGCGGGTTTGTTTTCACTCGCCACCGGGTTGGGGGGTAAGTCACTGATCTGGGGGCCAGTCGCGACGGCCATTGTGTGGGGGGTTGGGTTTTCAACCGTGCTGACGCTGTTTGCGATTCCGGTGTTGTATCGGGTGTCGAGTCGGTCGAAACTTAAACATTAACTGATGCTAACTAGCATTCCATCAGAATGCCCCAACAAACAGCCTATCCCCTGCTACACTTCTCGCATGGGAAACAAAGACATCATCAGCAAATCCGTACTCGGTCATCTGGCAGCCGACATTGCCAACCTGTTGCTAGGCTTAGGCGTGGAGATGGACAGCGTAGAACTGCTCGACACCGCACAGCAGCGCGTTGAACAACGCCGTGCCGACCTCGTGGCGCGGATGCGCCGCCAAGCCGACGGTCAAGATTTCATCCTGCACATCGAAATCCAAAACCAAAACGACAGCAGTATGCCGCTGCGGATGTTGCGCTACTTCACCGACATTCAACTGGCGCATCCTGGCTATTCCATTCACCAACACCTGATTTACATCGGGCGTGACCGCTTAACCATGCCCGACCATTTCAATGCCCCAACGCTTGCCTACCATTACCCCATCCTCGATATGCACAACGTCGATTGCAGTCTGTTGTTGGAGCAAGACACACCCGATGCTTTGGTTCTGGCAATCCTGTGTGATTTCAAAGGGAAACCAACACAGGATATGGTAAACTACATCGTATTGCGCCTACGTGAACTCATGGGCGAAGACGAACGTGGTTTCCGCAACTACTTCGAGATGCTCGAAACCCTCGCTGAAAACCGTGACCTGCAACCTAACATCAAAGAGGCTGAACAAATGCTAACACAAGTGGATGTAACCAAATTTGCCTCCTATAGCTGGGGCATGAGGGATGGTATCGAAAAGGGTATCGAGAAGGGCATTGAACAGGGTATCGAACGAGGTCGCAAAGAAGGCGAATTCAAAAAAGCTCAAGAAGTCGCCCGCAGTTTGCTACAACTGGGCGTAATCCCAGAAGCTGATATTGCCCGTATTGCAGGCTTATCACTGGAAGAAGTCCAAAAATTGCGGGTTCAACACTAACATCGAATAATCAGAAAGCAGACCGTACCAATAGGTGACTGCTTGCCCTGAGACGAAAAAGCCGGACATGTTCCGGCTTTTCATTAAGCGTTAACGGCAAGCTTGGCGTAGGTTCGCCGCTTCGCGGAACAATCTGATGGATGTTTGCCGGTCGTTGCGTTTTGATGCAAGTACCGCTTGGCTTTCAATTTGCGCCGCACGATTCGCTGCATTTTGGCAGCTATTGACGGGTGCAGCGGGGGCGGGCGCAGGCACAGCCGTTGGACGTGGTGCAATCCGCATTTGCGGCACAGGCGCGGGTCGTGTGGCAATGCGCGGCGGCGTGGTGGTCGGGCGATTACGCAATGCCAATTGTGCTTGTTGGCGCTGTTGTACCACCCGTCGATTCGGCGGTGGAATGGGTGGCGGGCGAGGGGTGACTCGCACGACTGAATTGGCGGTATTGCCATAGCAATAAAACGATGAGGTGCATTCGGCAGCCATCGCGGGGGTGGTAACGCTAATGCCCAACAAGAGGGATAGCAGCAGCGCAAGCTTGGTTTTCATATCAGTTCCTGCAATAAGGGGCTGATACGAGTCTAGTCAAGATTACGAATTTCTGCTGCTATCTGCTTGATATTTATACTGCGGCGAGGGCTGCGTCGTAGTCCGGCTCTTGTGCGATTTCCGGCACTTGTTCTGTGTAAGTGACCATGCCGTCTTTAATGACCACGATAGCGCGGGAGAGCAAGCCAGCTAACACACCCGTGGTAATGGTTGCGCCGTAAGCGTTGCCAAAATCCTTGTTGCGGAAGTCGGAGAGGGACACCACATTGTCCAAGCCTTCTGCGCCACAGAAACGGCTATGCGCAAACGGCAGGTCAGCCGACACGCACAATACCGCCACATCCGCTTTGCCGCTGGCGAGTTCGTTGAATTTGCGGGTGGATGCGGCACAAACGCCTGTGTCCACACTGGGGTAAATGTTGAGGATCACCGTTTTGCCTGCAAAGTCTTGCAGGGTAACGTCAGACAGGTCAGTTTTGGTCAGGGTAAACGCAGGGGCTGCGCTGCCCACGGCGGGCAGTTCGCCGCAGGTATCAATGGGGTTGCCTTGTAAGGTGATGGTTGCCATCTGAAATCTCCTTGAGTGATTGATGTGAATCTGTATTTATACGCTTGCAAACGCTTGTTCGAGGTCGGCAATAATGTCGTCAATGTGTTCAATGCCAACACTCAAACGGATGGTTTCGGGTTTGACACCTGCCCGCAATTGTTCCGCTTCGGTCAACTGGCGGTGCGTGGTGGAAGCGGGGTGGCAAGCCAGTGATTTTGCATCGCCGATATTCACCAGCCGTTTGATCATCTGTAACTGGTCGTAGAATTTCACCCCCGCATCAAACCCGCCTTTGATCCCAAACGTCATCAGTGACGCAGGTTTGCCGTTGAAATATTTCAACGCCAATGCATGATACGGGTCATCGGGCAGTGCAGCAAAATTCACCCACTCGACCTTGGCATGATTTTTCAGGTAATGCGCAACGGCAATGGCGTTATCGCAGTGGCGTTCCATGCGCAGTGCCAGCGTTTCCAAGCCTTGCAGAATCAGGAAGGCGTTGAATGGCGAGAGTGCCGAGCCGGTATTGCGCAAGGGTACGGTGCGGGCGCGACCGATATAAGCGGCGGCACCGAGGGCTTCGGTGTATACCACACCGTGGTAAGACGGTTCGGGGCTATTAATGGCGGCGTAGCGTTCTTTGTTTTCTGCCCAAGGAAATTTGCCGGAATCGACAATAATGCCGCCGAGTGAATTGCCGTGACCGCCGATGTATTTGGTGAGGGCGTGAACCACGATGTCCGCGCCGTAATCAATCGGGGTACACAAAATCGGGGTGGCGACAGTGTTATCCACAATCACCGCGACGCCGTGTTTGTGCGCGGCGCTGGCAATCGCTTCAATGTCGACGATATTGCCCGCCGGGTTGCCGATGGTTTCGCAGAAAACGGCTTTGGTTTTGGCATCAATCAGCTTTTCGATGGCTTCAGGGCTGTCGTTTTCGGCAAAGCGCACTTCAATGCCTTGCTTGGGGAGCATGTGTGCAAATAATGTATACGTGCCGCCGTACAATTGCGGAGTGGCGACGATATTATCGCCCGCTTCGGCGATATTGAGGATGGCGTAATTGATGGCTGCCATGCCGGAGCTGACGACTAAGCCGCCCACGCCGCCTTCGAGTGCAGCGACACGCTTTTCCAGCACGTCATTGGTGGGGTTCATCAGGCGGGTGTAAATATTGCCGGGTACTGCGAGATTGAATAAATCCGCGCCGTGTTGGGCATCGTCGAATTCGTAAGCCACGGTCTGGTAAATTGGCACGGCTACCGACTTGGTGGTCGGGTCGGTGGTATAGCCAGCGTGGATGGATAGTGTTTCTTTTTTCATGGGAGTCCTCCTTGGTGGAGTCATAAGGTATAACATACGTCCATAATATTGACCACAGAAAGGATATGCGATGCCTGAATTGCCCGAAGTCGAAACCACCCGTCGTGGCATTGAGCCTTGGTTAAAGGAGCATACGGTGAAGAACGTGTGCATCCGTCAGCCGCAATTACGCTGGCCTGTGCCGGATGCGGTTGGCGCATTGGCAGGGCAGGTGGTGCATGAGTTGACGCGGCGGGGCAAATACATTTTGCTGCATACCGATGCGGGCGTGGGGCTGATTCATTTGGGAATGTCCGGCAGTTTGCGGATTGTGGAGGCGGATTTAGCGCCGCGTAAGCATGACCATTTTGATTTGGTGTTAGACAGTGGCAAGGCGGTGCGTTACCACGACCCGCGCCGTTTCGGGGCGTTTTTGTGGGCAGAGGGCGACCCGCTGCAACACGCTTTATTGCGCGAATTGGGGCCGGAGCCGTTGGAAGACGGTTTCGATGGGGATTATTTGTTTGAACGTTCGCGTAACCGCAGTGTGAGCGTGAAAGCGTTCATTATGAATGCGCACATTGTCGTTGGCGTAGGCAATATCTACGCCAACGAAGCGCTGTTTCTAGCGGGGATAGACCCACGGCTGGCGGCGGGGGGCGTATCCCGCGAACGTTACGCTAAACTTGCGCAAACTATCCGCCAGATTCTGACCTATGCCATTGAATGCGGGGGAACAACCCTGCGTGATTTTGTACGTGAAGATGGGGCGCCGGGGTATTTTAAGCTGGAGCTGAAGGTTTACGACCGGGCTAAGTTGCCGTGCGTCGTGTGCCAGAATCCCATTGTTCAAATCACCCAAGGGCAGCGTTCCACTTGGTTCTGCCCCATCTGCCAAACTTGATGAAGGGAAATCGCCTTGCGGCTTGCCGCTGAGTCAAGTATGGCGCGTACCCCTGATCGACATATCGGCTTCTTCCAGCACGCCATTCGCCATCAATTCGCGAATTAACTGCCTGCGGATGCCTTTGTTCACACCAATATCCATGCCAATGCGGTAGAAAAGGAAGGAGGGAATCCCGATAATGACCAACCCGATCATAAAATACATGATAACTTCTGTATCCAACATAAAAGCCCCTTGCTTAATGTGCCGTTGTGCGATTGATTCGATTGTTTTTTAAGCGAAATAAACAGAGCCGCTCTTAAATAAGAATATTATATGACTAAGCTGAACAGGAAATTTACCGTTGCGCCAATGCTGGATTGGACTGACCGCCATTGCCGTTATTTTCACCGTTTATTGACCAAAAAATCGGTGCTGTACACCGAAATGGTGACGACCGGCGCACTCTTACATGGCGACCTTGAGCGTCATTTACGCTTCAATCAAGAAGAACACCCGGTGGCGTTGCAATTGGGTGGCAGTGAGCCGCAGGAAATGGCGGAATGTGCGCGTCTGGCGGAAAGTTACGGTTATGATGAAGTGAATATTAACGTCGGTTGCCCTAGCGAGAGGGTGCAAAAAGGCGCGTTTGGCGCTTGCTTGATGGCGGAACCGGATTTGATTGCGGAATGTGTCAGCGCCATGCAAGCCACCGTGAATATTCCAGTGACGGTCAAAAATCGGATTGGGATTGATGATCAGGATGATTACGCGGGCTTGCATCACTTTGTTAGCACGGTGTCGCAAGCCGGTTGCCAGACGTTTATTATTCATGCGCGTAAGGCGTGGCTGAAGGGGCTGAGTCCTAAGGAAAACCGCGAGATTCCGCCTTTGCGTTACGACTTGGTGTATGAACTCAAGCAAGCGTTTCCGCATCTGGAGATTATTATCAACGGTGGCATTACGACGCTGGAACAATGCCAGCAGCATTTGCAGCACGTCGATGGGGTAATGGTGGGGCGCGAGGCTTACCATAATCCGTGGTTGTTGGCGCAGGTGGATTCGGCGCTTTACGGGGTAGATGATGCGTTTCAGGATCGCAAAGCGGTGTTGGCAGCGTTTTTGGATTATGTGCAGGCGCAACAAGCAGCGGGTGTGGCATTGAACCACATGAGCCGTCACATTCTCGGTTTGTTTCAGGGGATGCCGGGAGCGCGGTCGTTTCGGCGGCTGATTAGCGAGAATGCGCATAAGCAAAACGCGGGTGTTGAATTATTGTGTAATGCGGCTGAAAAAATTGCTTGACCGATCTCTGTTTGCTCTATATTATATGCGCCTCAAACCGACAGTTCCTCGATAGCTCAGTCGGTAGAGCAACGGACTGTTAATCCGTGGGTCACTGGTTCGAGTCCAGTTCGAGGAGCCAACATTCTATATCATGGTGTACCATGATGATTCAAAAGCCTTTGCAGGTCGCAATCTGCAAGGGCTTTTGTGCGTCAGCTTGTGACCATTATGCCTCTTCTTCGGGCAATTCCGGCAAGGTGTAAGGCGTGGCGGCGAGTAAGCCGTGCATGTACATCAAGCCACCGTGCGGGCGATTGATCTCAGCTAGTTCGTAGATGTATGCAAACACCTCGTCCGCTTGTTCGGTGGGGACGGCGACCGTCAGCACTTCTTTTTCCGAGGTTTCGCCAATGCCGCGATAGCGTAGCGGGGTTAATCGCCCGTTGCCGCGTGCGTAATGAATATCCACTGCGGTCAGCCCGCGTTCTTTGGTTAAGGCTTTGGCTACCTTCATGGCGCGGCCTTTGGGCAGGATGCAGGTAATGACTTTTTGTGAAATGAGGGTGGGGGTAACGCTTAACATGTTGGGCGGACTCATGAGCCTTGACGTGGGTAATCGGTGAGGCGTTCGACGATTTCGGGGGGAATGAAGGTGGCGGCTTTTTCCAGCGGCGTGACCCACATAAAGCCCATGCCGGGCGTATCCATTTTGCCTGCTAAATACATTTTTTCAAACACGCGGTCGAGCTGGTCGGTGGACACCACAATATTGATGACTTCTTTTTCCGCTTCGATGGCTAAGCCCATAATGCCGAGGCGTTCGCGCACCCCGCGCCCGCGTGCGTAATGGATGCTTGCCCCTTGTGCGCCTGCTTCTTGGGCGGCTTTGACGATTTCATCCGCTAGACCGCGTTGCACAATCGCAGTGATCAGGGCGACATCGGTCAAGACAACAATTTCACGTTTGCTCATGCGGGTTTACCTTGGGTTGAAGCGTGTTTGGGGGCTTGGTCATAGTAACGTTGCTTACGGCTGACTTTCCAGCGTATCCACAAGCCGGTGAGCATGACCGAGATAATCGGGCAAATCGACGCCATTGAAAGAATGCCAAAACCTTCAATTGCCTCGACCGCATTACCCACGCCCAGCCCCATCGCTAACACCAGTGGCACGGTCACGGGGCCGGTGGTGACTCCGGCGCTATCCCACGCGATATTGACGAATTCTTCGCTAGACAGGTAAGTGAGGATGACCGCGAATAAATAACCCGGAATCAGCAACCAGGCCAGCGGGAGGTCGAAGATGATTTTCGCGACTCCCAAGGCAATGCCAAACGCTACGCCAAATGATACTGCATACATGAGTAAGGATTTGCGGAATGCACCGTTGGTGAGCGTTTCAACCGTCAAACCGAGGGCATTGAGGGCGGGTTCTGCCAAGGTCGCCCCAAACCCCAGCAACCACGCAAACAACAATGCCAGCGATAAACCCAGTATGGCGCTGTACAGCGGGCTATGCGTCACCGCTTCAATCGCGGTGAAGGCGGCGGGAATCAGGCTGCCGGATTGCCCGCCCAGTTTCGCCAAGCCATAGCTTAAACCAAGGTTGAACATGATCATGCCGATCACCGCAAGGGCAATGCCGTAGGCGATTTGACCGGGTTCGGGGAGTTTTTCCTTTAGGATTAGCCACATGACCAGCAGCAAAAACAGCACCAGCGGCACAATGGCGCGTAAACCAGCGATGATTTCCAGCCAAGGGGTTTGGCTATACCATGCCGGTTCCAGTGCTTGCTGGGCGTTGGCGGCGGTGGCAATGATCTCGGCGGGCGTGGTGGTGAACGCGAGATACAGTGCGAGTAATTGCACACTGAGGATCGGGAATAGCGACGCTAAGGTGACAATGCCAAAGCCGGACAGTGACGATTGCCCTTTGCCCGCAGCGGCGGCAATGCCGATCCCCAATGCCAGTACCAGCGGTACGGTGACAGGGCCGGTGGTGACAGCGCCGCTATCCCACGCCAGCCCCAAGGTTTTACTGAGTTCGGGGTCGAATTGCATGAAAACGGTGAGGGCGATAATCGGGATGAGTGACAGGTAAATCAGCGGTTTTAAGCTCCAGCCATTGAGCAGGCGCAATGTGCCGAGGATGGCGGCAGCGCCCACGCCAATCCCGACCCCTAACACCAGCACTTCTGCCCATTCGTTGAGCATGGCGTAGAGGTAGGGGGCGGATTCGACTTGTACAATTTGCCCAGCGGCTTTCAATGCGCCAATGGCGGGTTCGGCAAAGGTGACACCAATACCCAGCAGAAAGACAATGCTGAGTACCACCGGCAAGGTGGCTTTGGCAGGAAGCGTATTGCCGAGCGCTTCGCCAAAGGGCATCAGGCCGACTTTTAAACCTTCCATGAAAAACATCAAGCCGAGAACCACCGCGACTAAGCCACCGGTAATCAAGCCAGCATCGGCAACGCCTTGTTGCAGCACAAAAATCTGGAACAGCACAAGGTAGAGCGCGAGTGGAACCACGGCTTGCACTTGTTCCATCAGGCGGCTGCTGATGTAGGGTTGAATCAGGCGATAAGCATCAATCCAGCGTAGGTGGATTTTGGGGGCGCGGTAGGGAATTTCGCTGCCATCAGCGGCGTGCCACACTTTTGGGGTGAGGTTGTTGTAGGATATTTGTTGCTGCTGAAGCGTAATTTCGCGCACAAATGCGCCAAAGCGGATTTCAGTTGGCATAATTTCCCTGACGGCTGCTAGTCGTGTCTTGACAATACCATAAATAAACTCGTCATCTTAATAGATTTATTTAAATGGGTGGCGTGAGGGCATTATGTGCTGAGAAAATGGTACGTTGCTGAATCAGGTGCTGGAGGAAGGTGGGCGCTACTGGGTTTTAACGGTATGATCAATCCTATCGAAAAATATACCATCTCCCTGTAAGGACTCGCCCATGACCGCTAACACCCACCACCCACGCGGAACCCTGATCCTACGCACCCTCGCCATGCCCAAGGACACCAACCCCAACGGTGACATCTTCGGCGGCTGGATTCTCTCGCAAATGGACATGGCAGGCGGCATCCTTGCCAAAGAAATTGCCAAAGGCAGAATAGTGACCGTCGCGGTCAACAGCATGAAATTCATCCGCCCGGTGAATGTCGGTGACGTGGTGTGCTGTTACGGCGATGTGGTGAAAATCGGCAAGACTTCCATCACCTTGCACCTGCAAGTGTGGGTCAAACCACTATGGCACGGCAGCGAAACCGAACTGCGCTGGCAAGTGACCGAAGCCGATTTCACCTACGTCGCCATCGACGCAGACGGCAACAAACGCCCGCTGTAAGCCTCAGCCGCTCTTCGTCCACTCCGGCAGGCGTTGCATTGCGCCCTTCATCTCCGCATGGATCGCCTTGTAGTCCGGCGCAAACTTCGCCACCAGCGCCCAAAACCGCGTGGAATGGTTCATTTCCACCGTATGGCAAAGTTCATGAATCAGGGTGTAACGCACCCATTCCACCGGCAGCAGCACCAGCTTGTAGTTGAGGTTGATATTGCCACGGGTGGAACAGCTTCCCCAGCGCGTTTCTTGCCCCTTCACACTGTAACTGACGTAACCCAGACCGGTCTGCGTCGCCAGTTGTTGCAGCATCTGCCCCAGATGGTAGCGGGCGTAGTTTTTCGTCCACTCACGCAGCACGTAACGGCAATGTTCTGGGTTGCCAACCGCGCCGGAAAGGGTCAGCGTGCCATCATCCCCAATATCCGCCGCAATATTGTGGCGCGAGGTGGGTGTATACACCAGCCGGAAACGTTCGCCCGTGACCGGAAACTCAAGGTATTCAGGCAGCGCAGGCGCATCCATCAGGGGTGCGGTATAACGTTCCACCTTGGGTAGGTTGTCCGTAATCCAGTCCAGTTTGCTATGAATCCAGTCACGTAACTGCTGCTCACCTACCCCGATCGGCTGTGTCACCACCAGCCCCTTGTCAGCCGACAGGTTCATCCGCATGTATTTCGCCCGCGCCGATTGCCGCACCTCATAATCCAGCACACGCCCATCCACCAAGGTCAACCGTCCCATCCTACTAATCCTTCAATCGTGAGAATCCTCTTGCAGAAAGTGGATTCTACCCCGCAACCCGCCTAAAATCCCCCTTTTGCCCACACCCGAAAAGAGTCTGATGAATATTCGCCAACTGCTTGATGACCGCATTACCGCCGCGCTGCACACACTCGGCGCACCTGACACCGTGACCGCCATTGTGAAACCTTCCGCCCGCCCCGAATTCGGCGACTACCAAGCCAACGGCGTAATGGCAGCCGCCAAGCAGTTGAAAACCAACCCGCGAGAACTCGCCACCCGATTGCTGGAAACGCTGGATTTGTCCGATCTCGCCGACAAACTCGAAGTCGCAGGCCCCGGTTTTATCAATATCTATTTGAAAAATAAGTGGTTATCAGAAGCATTGGGAGGGCGAATGCCATTCGCCCCTACGGGGGATGGTAGGGGCGAATGGCATTCGCCCTCTTCACAAACCATCGTGGTCGATTATTCGGGGCCGAATCTCGCCAAGGAAATGCACGTCGGGCATTTGCGCTCCACCATCATCGGTGATGCTGTTGCCCGCGTCCTCGAATTCCAGGGACACAAGGTTATTCGCCAAAACCACGTCGGCGATTGGGGAACACAGTTCGGAATGCTGATCGCGCACATGGTCAGCCTTACCGACAAAACCCGTGGGGTGAGCGAAGTCGAACCCCAACTCGCCGACCTCGAAACCTTCTACCGCGAAGCCAAACAGCGTTTCGATGCCGAAACCGACTTTGCCAACACCGCCCGCGATTACGTGGTGAAACTGCAAGCCGGTGACGCAGAATGCCATGGCTTGTGGCAGCAATTCATCGACATTTCCTTGCACCATTGCGAAGAGGTTTATGAGCGTTTGGGCGTGTCCCTGAGCCGTGCGGATGTGATGCCGGAAAGTGCCTACAACGCTGATTTAGCCAATATTGTTAGCGAGTTGCAGGTGCAAGGCTTGCTGGTGGAAAATCAGGGCGCACAATGCGCGTTTCTCGATGAATTCAAAAACAAAGACGGCAGCATTACGCCGATCATTGTGCAGAAAACCGGCGGCGGCTATTTGTATGCGACCACTGACCTTGCGGCATTGCGTTACCGTAGCGGGGTGCTGAACATTGACCGTGCTTTGTATTTCACCGATGCCCGCCAAGCGTTGCATTTCCAGCAAGTGTTCCTGTTGGCACGTAAAGCCGGATTTGTGCGCGAAGGCGTGGCGCTCGAACACATGCCGTTCGGCAACATGCAGGGCGAAGATGGCAAACCGTTCAAAACCCGTACTGGCGGCACGGTCAAGTTGGTGGATTTGTTGGTGGAGGCGGAAGAACGGGCGTTCACCCTCGTCACCGAAAAGAACCCGGAATTGGGTGAGGCGGAACGCCATGAGATTGCGCGTACTGTTGGCATTGGCGCGGTCAAATACGCCGACCTGTCCAAAAACCGCAACTCGGATTATATTTTTAACTGGGAAACTATGCTGAGTTTTGAGGGCAATACTGCGCCGTATTTGCAGTATGCGTATGCGCGGATTAAGAGCATTTTCCGTCGCTCAGGTGTGGATGCGGAGGCGATTAGCTCCTCCATTTCGCTGCATGAAATCGCTGAACGTACCTTGGCGATGAAGTTGCTGCAATTCACTGAGGCGACGGATAGCGTGGCGAAAGAGGGTTTGCCGAACCATCTTTGCACGTATTTGTATGAGTTGGCGGGTAACTTCATGAGCTTCTATGAAGCTTGCCCGATCTTGAAAGACGGTGTGGCGGAGGACGTGCGTAACAGCCGTTTGCAGTTGGCGAATTTGACGGCGCAAACCCTGCAAACTGGCTTGGGTTTGCTGGGGATTGGGGTGTTGGAGCGGATGTGAGGTTATCAGGCTGCCTTGTGCTGCGTGACATACTCGCGCAGCACAGCGTCCATGCGAGTTTGCCAGCCATCACCGGATGCTTTGAAAAACTCCACTACTTCCGCACTGTAACGGTTAGTTACTGGGTAGTGGGTCAGACCTGAATTTTGGCATGAATATCAATCCCGAATTCCACTTTGTTGATGAGTAATCCAATTACCGTATCGATCAGCTCATCTTTTGAAAAGGAGATGGTCTTACGCGCCAAATGCTTGACCCACGTCTTCAGATTGAGGTTTTTTCGCTCGATTTTCTGGGTATTACGCTTGCCAACTGCGTGCTGGTCAACGTTCAAGTGGCGTTCATAAGCACCCCAATCATCGGTGTAATAACGGGCAATCTCAAAGGGGTCGAGCAGTGCTTTTAAGTAACTAGCTAGAAGTTTTCACGCATACGACTCTGCTGATGTAAACTGGTAGCCTGTCACCCAAGAATGTCCGTGTCGATGAAATTTGCTCAACCTATCCCTGAAGAAATCCGCATCACCTTGCAGGAGATGTATATGAATAACCCAACGTTCCGTTGCCGTCAACGCGCCCAAGCGATCCTGTTGAGTGTACGCGGTTTCACACTCATTCAATTGTGGTCGATACTGGATGTGCGGCGTGATGCCATCAGTGAGTGGATAACGCGCTGGGAAGAAGGTCTAATCGGGCTTTACGACCGTCCCCGCTCTGGTTGCCCCCCGATATACACAGAAACCGAAGTAGAGTTGTTGAAAACCTTGGTGGACGAAGAACCACGCCAAATCAAGACTGCCCAAACCAAACTGGCTGATATGACCCAGAAAGTAGCCAGTTACCTCTGGAAGCGGATGCGTAAGTCATTGAAAGATAAACGTGACCCAGTGGCTTTCAAGCGTGAGCAAGAAACTCAAGCATTCCTCCACCAGCAAGTGGCAGCAGGCAAGTTGCTTATTTAACCTGAGTTCGGGATAAGGTAAGGCGCAGCCTTTCATGGGAGAATGTGAGTAACCACACACCACATTGACCCCACTAAAGGCTGCTACTGAGATGCTAACACGGTTATTCTGTGCCATTGACGATTTTTGTCAGGACTTTCATCCCGAATGGAACAAAACGTTATTGACCCCGAAAGGCGGGCATCGTCGTCGCCACAGTGGTCTTGGCGATAGTGAAATTATGACGATTTTGGTGCATTACCACCAAGTGGGGTATCGTACTTTCAAGTGGTATTATGAGCGTCATGTCAAAGTATTTCTTAAGGGTTATTTCCCGCAACTCCCTAGTTATCAACGTTTTATTGAGTTAATGCCGCGTGTTCTTTTGCCACTAACCCTGTTTATGCAGCACCGCTGTGAAACGGGACGAGGTATTGCCTTCATAGACTCTACCCCCTTGAAAGTCTGTGAAAATTTGCGTATTCCACGTCATCACACCTTTCGCAAAGAGGCAGGGCGGGGTAAATCGTCAACAGGCTGGTTTTATGGGTTCAAACTTCATTTGGTCGTGGATGACTGCGGCAATATTTTATCGTTTGCCATTACTTCGGGTAATACCGATGACCGTAAGCCCGTTCCCACGTTGCTGAAAAAAGTGGTCGGCAAAGTCTTTGGTGATCGTGGCTACATTTCCAAGGCATTGACAGAATCGTTGGCAGAGCAAGGGGTTGAATGGATTACCTCGCTGAAGAAAAACATGAAACCCGTGGCGCGTGACACGTTCGATACACTGATGTTGCGTAAACGGAGCATCATCGAAACCATCAATGATCAGTTGAAAAATATTTCACAAATTGAGCATTCACGCCACCGTTCACTCACTAACTATATGATTAACATCATTGCTGGCTTGGTGGCATATGCCTATCAAGATAAAAAACCAGCACTGGATTTAAAAACATCAGCACTGGTTGTGATCTAAATTGAGGGATGGCTTATCCCGAACTCAGGTTATTTAAGTAACTATCCAAAAGTTATCGTGGGTGAATTCAAGTAATAAGTGCATAACCCACCAACTTTTCAGCCTCTATGCCGGATAGTTCTCGGAACACCTCGTAAGGTGTCTTGAACCCCAGGCACTTCCTTGGTCTGTTGTTGAGTTTATGTACAGCCTCGACTACCTGTCGGGTTGTCACGTCTAATAGCCCCATTGCCTTGGGAAAGTATTGGCGTAACAGCCCATTGGCGTTCTCATTTTGCCCACGCTCCCACGAATGATAGGGCTTGGCGAAATACGTTTTGCACCCAAGGGCTTGGGCAACTTGCTCATGTTTGGCAAACTCTTTGCCGTTATTGAAGGTGAGCGTGTGCACCCAATCCTTGAAGCCGTCCAACAAGGTGATAATGCTGCTATTCACTGCTTCTGCGGTCTTGTTTGCCACTGGCAACGCTAGGCGTAGCTTGGATTTGCGTTCATCCAGTGTCACCAATGCGCCTTGGTGTCCCTTGCCGATCATGGTGTCGGCTTCCCAGTCACCGAGCCGTTCACGCTGATTGGCGACTTCCGGGCGTTCCTCAATGTCCACCCGGTTGGTGATGCCTTTGACGCTGCCCGTTTGACTGCCGTAACGCTGGCGGTATTGCTTCGTATGGCGGCGCAGGTTTAGGTACAGCTTGCCGTCTGCACGCTTGTCCCTGAGTACATGCTGGTAGATGGCTTCATGGCAAATAGTCGCTTTGCCTTCCGCTTTCAGTCGACCGCTGATCTGCTCAGGACTCCATTGCTGTTCCAGCAGCAACCCAATGCTGCCTGCCAATTCCGGGGTCAACTTGACCGCTTTGGGCTTGTCCGCATGGCGTTGTTGCGCTTTGGCGTGCGCTTGCTTGTGCCGATAGCCGCGTTGCCCTCGGTTGCGGGTCAGTTCACGACTGATCGTCGATTGGCTACGCACCAAGGTTAACGCGATTGTTGCCGTCGATTCCTTCATCTTGTGCCGTGTTTCGATATAATGCCTCTCCTCAGAGGTAAGGTGTGTGTAAGCCATGAAGCTCTCCCGTCAGTGGTTTTTCGGGATACTTTTTACCACATTTTGCCTCTGAACTTATGAGGAAAGCCGCATCCCGTCTCGATTAACGGGCTATGCACTTATGATACGAATTCGCTCTGTTTAAAACGACATCTTTTCGCCTTCCAAACACATAGGCAAGCCAGCAAGAAACGGTATTTTTATGGTGTTAGGCTTCATTTCCTTGTGACAGGGAAAGGGAAACTCGTGGAGTTTTTTCTGACACTAGGTTCGGCGAACGATACCACTGCGCTGAAAATTTACCACCTGGACTTGGCTGAAGAAGTCAAAGTTATCGAGAACAAGGCGTTTAACGACTATGGGTATGAATATTTGCTGAAAGAGGCGGACACTACCTTGTTGCCACTGCGTAAAGTCAATTCCAAACGTCCTTACTCACCTCGGCAAACTTATTGGCTGGAAGCCCAGCGCAAAGTAGTGGAAACAGCGGGAAGCCTGATTGAACGCTTGTTACCAAAACATATCCATGCCGTTACGTTTCGGGGATTTGAACTCAAAGTAGCACTCTTTGTGCTGGCGTCCAGCATTAGCTTGCTCTGCTGAGGGTGGCAACTTGGGTTAATAGCACTCTGACTGCCGCATCAGCCTGATGAAATCGCCCAACGTTTGCCCCGGCAATTCCTCAAAACTACGTTCCAGCGTATCCAGCCCGCCGATACGGTCGAGGCGGAAGGTGCGGAAATCGTTACGCAATTCACACCACGCAGTCAGCGTCCACACATTTCCCCAGAAAAACAGCCCCAGCGGTTTGACGTCGCGCTGGCTGGATTCGTGGTCAGCCCGTTGGTAATCCAGTCGCAGGTAACGACGTTGTGCAATCGCATGGCGACAAGTGTCGAGGGTGGTTTCGAGATCTTCGCGCACCCCGAAACGCATCGCGTACAGGCGGCTTTCTTCCAGATGACGATGCAATTCGGTGGGAATCACCGCATGAATCTTGTCGAGAACGGATTGCGCACTGCTGCCCAATTCGCTGCCGCCCCACGCTTTCAGCATTCGCGCCCCGACCACAAGGGCTTCGATTTCAGCGGCGGTAAACATCAGCGGCGGAATATCCAGCGAATAACGCAAGTGGTAGCCGACACCCGCTTCGCCTTCCACCGGCACACCCGACAGGCTTAAATCCTGAATATCGCGGTAAATGGTGCGTTCGGAAACTTCCAATCGCTCGGCAAGTTCACGCGCCGTGACCAAGCGCTTGTTACGCAGGATTTGCACAAGCTGGAACAAACGGTCAGCACGGCGCATGGGGTCAGCCTTACGCCATCGAATGCAGGCCGATCATATTGCCTTCGGTATCGAATACCAGTGCAATGAAACCGTGTTCGCCGATCGACATTTTTTCCTTGAAAATGCTGCCACCGTTGGCGGCGGCGCGGGCGGCTTCTACTGCGCAATCTTCACAACTGAAATACACCAGCGTACCCATACCACCCGATGGGCAGTCGGGCATTTTCACCAGTGCGCCAGTTGCACCGTATTCCTCGGTCATGGGAAACAGCATCATGTCTATATCGGGCGTCTCCGGTTTGCGCATGGGTTCTAATGCGCCCTCAAACACGGCCTCGTAGAAGGCGGTGGCACGTGGCATGTCTTGCACGTAAATTTCAAACCAGCCGACTGGGTTTGCTTTCATGGTATTACTCCTTTGGTGAGGCATTGTTGATTGGTTTTTGTAGTATAGATGCCCCCTCCTGACAGCATCATGTCAGGAGACTTCCAACTCAGTCTTTCATAATGAAATACATGCCAGCAGCAGCCAACCCCATCCATAAAATGACCGCACCGATGCCCAACATTTCTGACAGTGTTCCCATAAAAATCAAGCTCAATAAAGCCAGTGCCAGTAAACCGTTGCCTAACCAGAAATTGTTACCTTTCATTTGCGAACTCCGTCTATTGGCTGCGTTGCGCCAGCGTTTGATCCCAGCCGCTGACTTCTTTGGAGCGGTCTTTGTGAATGCTGTATTGCTCTAAAATTTCGGTGTGTTCACTGTCTGCGAGTTGGCGGTCAATCGCCACTTCGTAACCGGCATAATCTTCCAAAATCACAAACGGGTCGGTGGTGGCGCGTAAGCGTTGGTAGAATTCCTCGAAGGTGTTGAAGCGTTCACCGTTGATCTTTTCGACACTGAGTGAAGGCAGGTCATGAAACCCTAAATTGCCGGAAGCCGCCAATACTTGGGTGACGCTGACATCATCTTTTTTCTCTTTGTCTTTGCGCTCATCGTAGTCTTCACGGGTTTGGCAGCCGTCGTAAGCTTCGGTGGCAACGAATACAAACCCGCCGTAAATGACGTAGCGCGGTTCTTTGTCATAGGTGTAAGTGTTTTCCACCGCTTTATCCAACGGTAATTTGATCTGTTGCGGTTTGCCATCGCGCACAATGTCGAGGTTGAGTGTGTCGCCAACTTGATGCAGATCGAGGTAATGCCGGAAGTTGATGGTTTTGCGTGCCGTCAGTGCGGTGGTGCCGTCATCGTCGATCTTTTTGCCGTCAATGTGGGTGATAACATCGTTTTCTTTCAAGACTTTTTCAGCGGCAGTGTTGGCACACACTTTGCTGATTAACACGCCACTTTGGTCTTCTTTCAATTGGTATTTTTGCTTTAGGCTGGGGCTGAGCAGGTTTTGTGTTTCCATGGAAAATGCGGGAAAACTGTCGTATTTGCCGTCAGCGATGTCGGCGAGAAAGCGGTTAATCATCACGGTGGGGATGATATAACCGATGTTTTCAGCGCTTTCCCCCGATTTTTGCATGACCATGCCCGCGACTTTGCCGTTAATAATCGCCGGGCCGCCGCTGTTGCCGGGGTTGATGGCGGCATCAATTTGGATGCTTTGGTAAGACAAGCCGCTGTGTACATAGGGCATGTATTCGATGCGTGACACAATGCCGCGTGTGGTGCTGAGTGTGTCGCCGCCAATCGGGAAGCCGTGTACCATGATTTCCTGATGAATGTCGGGCAATTCCCCCAGGGCGAGGGGTTTGCTCTTGGCAAAGAAGGTTTCGTCTTTGACTTTGAGCACGGCAATGTCCATTTCATGCGAGACGAATTCGACCTTGGCTTGGTAGCGCTTGGGCGTGCCGTCGCGTTGGATTTCAACGAAAATGTGATCAGCCACTACGTGCGCATTGGTGAGAATACGGTTATCCGCAATGATAAAGCCGGAGCCGCTGGAGGCGAAACTGTCGGCATTCCAAGGCGAGTAGCTGTTTTGTGATTTGCTGGTGACGTAAATTTTAACGATGGAATTTTCTAGCGTGTCTTGGGGGGCGATTTCATCTGCCAAAGCAGGCAGTGAGAGCAGCAAAAATAAGCTGGTTAGCCAGTAAAAGCTGGTACGGCGGAGGGTGTTAAACAAGATTGGCATAACAGTGACTCAAGCAGGCGAATAAATAACGCCGTATTGTAGTGTAAAATCAACACAATGGCGATTTTCCATGCATAAATAAACGATTTTGGCGTTTGCCATTATACTTCTTGCGGGTCATTGTGCGGAGCGGAGGGATTGATTACCCTTTAGAGAATTACCCCTATTAGGATACCACGATGACTCCACAAACCATGAACGAAGCCGAAGAGCTGCTAGTAAAAGCCTTAGCGGGCGAATTGGAGGGTGATACTTTCATTCAGCAATTGATGGAAGTCACGCTCTTTATGCCGATTTACGAAAAGCACCAAATTGGCGGTTTGCAGCCGACGACCAGCGATCAGGCCGTGCCGCTGACACTGGATGATGACGCGGGCAATAAAGTCCTGATTTTGTTCACTAGCCCGGATCGTGCCAAGGTATTTGTACGCGATTTCCCCGGCTACGGTGGCGGTTTGCTGGCAGAATTTAAGTGGATTATTGAGAAAGTTGGCGTCGGTTACAGCATTTCGATCAACCCCGATCATGAGATGGGGATTGATCTGGAAGTAGGAATGCTGCAAAACCTACACTAAATATTGCGACCAGTCGTGGTAATCCTTGCCGAACACGAAGAAATGCGGGTTCAGCATGGATTCTTTGGTGTTGTAACGCAACGGTTGCATATCAGCACGAGTGAAGTGCCCACCGGCTTCTTCCACAATAATTTGCGCAGCGGCGGTGTCCCATTCCGAGGTTAAGCCGAGGCGTGGGTAAATATCCGCAGAACCTTCAGCAACGCGGCAGGCTTTGAGAATGCTGCCCATCACTGCGTATTCGTGTGCGCCAATGCGTTCTAAAAATTGCGGCATGATCGGGTCACGGTGCGATTTGCTGCCCATGACTTTGAGCGGCTTGCCGGTGGCACGGGTGCTGATTGGGAAGGTTTCCCCGTGCATTTGCTTGAATGCGCCGCCACCTTGATGTGCAAACCAGGTTTCATTTAACGCGGGAGCGTGGACTACGCCGAGAATGGGGGCGTGGTTGTGTATCAGTGCAATCAGGGTGCTGAATTCGCCATTGCGTTTGACGAATTCGCGGGTTCCATCCAGCGGGTCAACCAGCCAGTAGGTTTGCCATTGGCTGCGCTCGCTGAAGGGCAGGCTGGCGGATTCTTCGGAAAGTACCGGGTATTGCGGGGTGAGTGCGGTAAGCGCATCCACAATATGGTGGTGTGATGCCATATCCGCCGCTGTGAGCGGGGAATCGTCGGCTTTGTGTTCCACCGCAAAGTCTGGCGAATTATAGACCACCATGATTTTGTCGCCTGCGTCTTGGGCAATGCGCACGGTGGCGTGGAGGAGGTTTGGCAGGTCCATGTGGTTTCTCTGTTGATGTATTTCGCGTTGGGAGGCTATCATGCTCAGATAGTCTTAAGCAAAAGTTGTCATGTTAAAAGTTGCGTCATTTTTCGCTGGCATTGGTGGTTTTGATCTGGGCATGGAACGTGCGGGAATGCAGGTAGTTGTTCAGTGTGAAATTAGTACCTTCTGCCAGCAAGTGTTAAAAAAGCATTGGCCGGATGTGCCACTATTTGGCGATATTAACCAGATGACGGCTGATGATATTCCAGCGGATACCGACGTATGGTGTGGCGGTTTTCCCTGCCAAGATTTATCGCTGGCCAACCAAGGTAAACGTAAAGGATTAGAAGGTGAACGCAGTGGATTGTTCTTCCAATATGCAGCACTCATTGCCGCTCGAAAACCCCGTTGGGTCATTATCGAAAATGTCCCCGGTTTGCTTAACAGCCATGAAGGCAAAGATTTCCGGGTTCTCCTCGAAAAGCTGGATGAACTCGGGTACGGCGTTTCGTGGCGAGTATTCGATGCAAAATATTTTGGAACACCCCAACGCCGTCGCCGTGTCTACCTTGTCGCAAGTCTTGGCAACCTCCGCTCCGCTGAAGTACTTTTTGAACGAGGGCCACTTGCAATCGCTCCTCGTGCGGGCATCGGTCAGAAAGAAGCCATTGCCGGAGAATTTGGAGATGGCGATCAGGAAACAGATTGCTACGCTATCCAGCACGCGGGTATTGGCAGAAAACCCAGTGCAGGCCCCCAAGCCAAAGGCTACCGCAACGATGGCGAATCCTACACCCTCGATAGCCGGGGAAGTGCCGATGCTGTCTGTCAGGCGCTTGATGCCTTCGGAGTGCGAGATACTTCAGGGATTTCCAGCGGGGTGGACAGC
Source organism: Thiothrix subterranea (assembly GCF_016772315.1). Taxonomy (NCBI): domain Bacteria; kingdom Pseudomonadati; phylum Pseudomonadota; class Gammaproteobacteria; order Thiotrichales; family Thiotrichaceae; genus Thiothrix; species Thiothrix subterranea. Next base: position 2,543,627 of record NZ_CP053482.1, read on the forward strand.
AATAGATACCGTGCCGTAGGCAACGCGGTGTGTGTGCATGTGGTGGAATGGATTGGGCGGCGCTTGCTGGCGGTGGATGCCGAATGGCAAGCCTCACTCCAAGGTGATGTAGGGTTCAGCAAACAGGCTGTTACAGGGTGAGCCTTGGTTGGTGATGGCTTGCACAAACGAGCTGTAGTTGGTGAATAGCGAGCGTTCCACGTCAATTTTTAAAGCTAAAGAATGTGGGGCGCAGTCGGGGCGTTGGGTTTCGCTGGGGTCTTCGATGAAGGTCAGTAATGCGAGTGTCCAATTGCTTTGGCGCAAATCCCTGAATTGTATGGTTTCGCGTAGGCGTGGCATCAGGTAACGCTCAATCATTGAGCCAATGCAGAATACCATTTTACCGCCCGTCATCATGGCTACATTGCCTTTGACTAAGAACTGCTCTTGCTGTCTACGCCATGCGTTGGTCACGAGTGGGGCGGTTTTTTTGACGGGTTGAGTCAGTATTTCAATAGTCGGTGAGGGCAGTTTTTCCCACTGGTCAATGTGACGTGTTAATTCGCCGGTTGCGGTCGTTTCCCCACCACCCTGCATTTCCAAAATGACTGGACGATCCGGCGCGGTAAGTGTGGTGGTGTTAGGATTGCGTCGCCACATGACGTAATCCGCTGAGTAGCTGCTGTCTTCGGTGACAGGGATAGCCGTTTCGCGTTTAACCAATACATCTGGTCTGGTGATGTCTGGTGTGAAAATAGTTTGAGCGACTGAATGCAGGATGGTCTTTTGATGTTCGTTTAAGGGCTGATCTTTGGGGGAAGTCGCGCACAGGCGATGCGAGCAAACAATCCAGAGTTCACGAGTATCGGCATCCCAAACCGAGCAAACGGGTTTATTACCGCGTGCTGCTTTGTCGCAGTGGGCATTCCTGAACGGGCAAGGTATTTTTGCACGGGAGCTAACGTTAACGGGGGTAATGGGTGAACCCGTGTCGGTTCTGACACCCAAGTATTCTGCAACAATAACGGTCATAGCCCTTTCCGCGTGATGATTGTATGCGCCCGATTATTGCACTAAGAGTGGTGTTTTCCTAGCCAATCCTGTGCCAAATACAGCGCCAGCAAGCTGCGCCCTTCGGTGAAATCATCCTGTAACAGCAAGTCGGCAGCATCGGACAATTTCCACGGCACGACTTCCAGCGGCTCAGGTTCGTCGCCTTCCGTGCGCTGCGGATAAAGGTCGCGGGCAAGAATCAGGTGGGTGCTGTGTTGCATGTAACCGGGGGAGAGGCTGACGCGCCGCAATACATGCAAGTCGCGTGCGCCGTAGCCGACTTCTTCCATGATTTCGCGGTTGGCAGCGTCGAGGACATCTTCGCCGCGTTCCACTTTGCCTTTGGGGAAGCCGAGTTCGTAGCGTCCTGTTCCGGCAGAGTATTCGCGAATCAACAGCAAGGTGTCGTCATCCAGCAGCGGTACGATGAGCACCGCGCCATTGCCAAGGTTGGCAAGGCGTTCGTAGGTGCGGCGTTCCCCGTTGCTGAATTCCAAGTGGATCTCTTCCACATGGAACAAGCGGCTGCTGGTGACGGGGTGTATGGCGTGTATCGTGGGTGGTTTTTGCATCCCGCAATTCTAACCTACCACGCCTGACTTATCACCTTGTCGCCGTGCAGGTAATGGATGAATTCGCCAATCATCACCGAACGGTCATTTGGCCATTGGTAGCTGGAGTAGCTGTACGGGTCGGCGATTGAGGCGGTTTCGCTAACGATGGGCGCAAGTGCTTGCATTGTGCCGGTTTGGGTGTTGATGTTGAGGCGGTACAACTCATCCTGTGTCCAGCGGTAATCTTCGCGCTCATACAAACTGACGGGCAGGGCGACTTGCAAATTGTTGCCTTGTTGCAAGCTGGTGAAAGCATGGTGCGTTTGCGAAACCGCTGTATCCGTTCCGGTTTTGCCGATAATGATTTTCTGCTTTTCGTAAGGATGACTGGGATCGGTGAGGTCAATCAACGACAGTTTTACCCCGCCATCTTTGCCAATGCCGAGCAGGTAATTGTCACCGATAGGGTGCAGGTAATCCGAAAAGCCGTCAATTTCCAGTTCACTGATGATATAAGGATCAGCCGGTTTGCTTAAATCCAAGACATACAGCGGATCTGTGCGGCGGAATGTGACCAAATACGCTGTGTCGCCCAGAAAACGGGTGGCGTAGATTTGTTCGCCAGGTTTGCCTAAAGGCGCGGGGCGGGTGGCGTTGGGCAGTTTGGCAAGAATATCCAGCGATTGCGTCGCGGCATTTTCCTGCATGGTGTAGAGCCGAGCAGGGGAAGCACTGCTAGATAACTCATCGCCGGTATAGGTCAGCAGGCGCAGCACGCCGTTGTGTTCGCTCAGGCGGAACGGTTTTAAATCTTGTTGCCAGCCGAGATGCCCATCCACACGCCCAGAACCACGGTAGTTAATGCCATCCTCCAGTGAAAATTTATGCAGGTCGGTGGTAATGGTTGGCGGGTAATAGGCAATGCTGGTACTAACCGCTGCATCGTTACCGTTTCCCGTGGTGACAGGTGCGTTGTCGGGGTAACTGTAACTGGTGGTTGCCAGATAAATGGCTTCGGTGGAGGCGTATAAGGTTTCAGTGTCGCCTGCGAAACACTTGCCCTGTGGTGTTGGTGTGGCGCTGTTCATGTCAATTGCCAGCAAGCTGACGATACTGGTCTGGTAGCTTTTCTTGTCGGTGTATTGCGTCATGAAGCAATCTGCGCCGTTGAAAATTTCGTTTTTGCTGCCGCCGTTGTATTGGTAATCGGGCAGGAAATCAGCAAGCGTGGCGTTGTTGATCAGGGCGCGATTAGCCGCCGCATCCGCTTCGGTGGTCGGGTATTGCACCAAATTGGGAAGCGTGGGGCTGTGGCGGGTGGCGACGTACAGCGTCGAACCCATGCGGCGGCTGCTAATGACTTGCCCATCCACCGTGAGTTTGGCGGTTTGGCTGGGGCTTTCAGGGGTGGTAACGTCTAACAGGTAAAGCTGGGTTTGTTGGTTTTGCCAGTAGCTGGGAATAAACCAGCGATCCCAAATATTGTACATTTGCTGTTCTTCCGCGAGAGCAGCCAGTTTTGTGCCATCAAGGTACAGACCACTCAAGCGGGTATTGCCGTCATTGCCCAATGGCAAGTCTTTCACCAGCGTGTTACTGGCGTCCTTCGTTTTGAAAATGCGCACATTCGGCTGGTCGGTTGCGGTGGTGTAGAGATACGTGCCGTCGGTTTTGATGCGGTCGGCTTCGTCGACATGGGTTTCTTGGGTATTGGTGCTGGAAACGCTTTTGGCGGTGTCGGCAACGGCAGTTGGTGCGTTTGTCGTTGTCATGACGGGCATAATGCACACGTCACCTTTGCACGGGTATATTTCAGGGCGCACCGTGCCGTAGATTTCGAGCATTTGCTGTTTGATCAACGTTTCGAGTTCGGTGTTGTTAGCCGCTTGTTTCAACGCCGGTTTATTGGCGCTGGTGGCTGGGGGCGTTGTATTGCCGGGGTTGACGGCAGTATTGCTGGAACTGCCCCCGCCACAGGCGCTGAGTAACAAGGCGATGGAAATGCTTAATCCCAATGAATGCAGATTTTTCATAATGCCCTCCGGTATGATGTCATTTTAGTGGTAGGTGGAAGCCCATAAAATGAATTATAGCGCAATCAATTTAGACTGGCATGAGATTAACACGGTGTTTTTGGACATGGATGGCACGCTGTTGGATTTGCATTTCGACAACCATTTCTGGCTGGAACATTTGCCGGTGCGTTTAGCCGAACAGCGCGGTGCTACGCCGGATGAAATTCGCGCCTATTTGCACGAGCGTTATACCGAAATGGAAGGCACGTTAGATTGGTATTGCCTTGATTTCTGGCAGAATCATCTGGGCACAGACTTGGTGGCGCTCAAACACGAAATCGCGGATCGAATTGCGATTCGGGCGCACGTCGAACGCTTTCTCGAATCCCTGCGCGAACGTGGCAAGCGGGTGGTGTTGCTTACCAATGCGCACCAGAAAAGCGTGGCAATGAAATTTGGCTATGTGGCGTTAGGGCATTATTTTGATGAAATTATTACGTCGCATTCCTTGGGTTTACCGAAAGAGCATCCCGATTTCTGGCAGAAATTGAGTACGGTGGAAGTGTTTGATCCTGCACATTCCTTATTCATTGATGACAATTTGCACGTATTACGCGCCGCACACGCGCACGGGGTGAAGTATTTGCTGGCAATCCACCAACCGGATTCGCAACAGCCACCGAAAGATACCGCCGAGTTTACGGCGGTGGCGTGTTACACGCAGTTGCTGGGCTGAACCACTACCACGCTCCACACCTCCAAACGTTTCGGCAATGCGCCCAAGGCAGCACCCATTGCCAAGGCTTCGGCGACCCCAAAACCGTGGGTCGAGGTGGGGGATTCGAGTCGTGCCAACTCATCCGGTTTGAGTTTGAGGATCAGGCCGGGTGAATGCTTGGGCGAAATGACCGCTTGACATCCTCCCCTCCCTGAAGGAAGGGGATTCCTACTGCATTCAGCTAGATAGCTGACTTACTTCGGCGAGTTCCTGCTTCATCGAGGCGCGTAATGCTCCATCTCCACAGGCTAACAAGCGGTGTCCCCGCTCTTTAACATTGATCGCGCCGACATGATCGGCGTGATTTTCATAGTGACACTTCACGCACACAAACTTCGCTTGCGTTTGGCGGTTATCCGCCGAGACGTGATGGCATTCGGGGCATTCTTGGCTGGTATAATGGGCGGGAACAGCAAACAACATGCCGCCGTTCCATGCCAGTTTGTAGTCGAGTTGCCGCCGAAACTCACCCCAGCCTTGGTCGACAATGGCTTTGTTTAAGCCCGATTTTGCAGCCACGTTTTTGCCGGGGTTTTCTGCCGTGCCTGCCGCTGATCTGGACATATTGCCTACCTGCAAATCTTCGATGAACACGAGCGCGTGGTTTTGGCTGATCGTGGTCGTCGCTTTGTGCAGGAAATCGCGGCGGGTATCGGCGATTTTTGTGTGGATTTTTTGAACCTTGGCTTTCGCTTTTTTCCAGTTGTTACTGAATTTCTGTTTATGCGCCATGCGCCGTTGGTATTTGGCGAGCTTGGCTTGTTGGGTTTTGAAGCTATTGAGCGGGGCAATGTAGCTGCCATCTGAGAAGGTGGCGAAACGGGCTATGCCCAAGTCAATGCCGATAGCCGTGGTAGCGGTGGATACGGGCTGTTCTATTTCCCGCTGGGTTTGAATGCTAATGTACCACTTGCCGTTTTTACCGGACACGGTGACATTGCGCAATTCCCCCAACACTTCGCGGCTGTTGCGGTAGCGTAACCAGCCCAGTTTAGGCAGGAAAATACGGTTGTTACGCTGATCGAGCTTGATTTGTTTGGGGTCTGGGTAGCGAAAGCTGTCGCCGCTACCCTTGCGCTTGAAACGGGGAAAACCTGCCCTGAGGGCAGCCGAAGGGTCGGCACGCTTGGCAAAGAAATTTTTGTAGGCTTTTTCCAAGTCCTTTAAAGCGTGTTGCAGCGGATGGACGGGGGAATCTTTCAGCCAAGAGGTTTCTGTGCCATTCCGCCATGCGGTCAGGTGTTTTGCCATTGCCACGTAACCGATGAATTTTTCACCCGCCTCATGATTGGCTTGCTGCAACGCTAACGCCCTGTTGTAAACAAACCGACACGACCCCGCGTAACGGCGAAGATTGTGCCGTTGTCCGCCGTCGGGCTTGAGTTCGTATTTAAAGGCTTGGAGTCGTTGCATACCCGTAGTATAGCTTGGGGGGTGGGCAATTATCTGGGTGAACCGTCTTAAAGGCGTTTTTAGCCGGATGATACGCAAGAAAAATTATCCGTCATCCAGCAGCAGCAAACACCCCAACATCACTCCGAACACAGGGAGGCTTCGCCTCCCGCGCTATCCTCCCCGCCCTGAAGGACGAGGTTTGCCGCGCAACCTGATCAATCAGGATCACGTAGTCATAATCAGCCAAGTATTTCAGCAAATCCGCGCCTGATTCTGGCTGGTGGGCGGCACAATCCGTGCGGTTTTCACCGTGCCATCGGCATGAAAAGCGTAGCGATGCCACAACATTCCGCGTGGTGCTTCGGTGCAACCAAACCCGGTACTTTTCAAAACCCCTTCACCCCTAACAGGTGGCTGATTTCTGGTAACGGGTAAACCGGGCCGTCTTTGCAGATAAAGCTGCCACCGAATTGGCAATGCCCGCAATGCCCGACGGCGCAGTGCATATTGCGTTCCATGCTCAACCAGATGTCATGGTCGGGCAAACCGCGTTCCTGCAACGCATGGGCGGTGGCTCGCATCATCCCTTCCGGGCCACACAACATGGCAACCGCATTGGCGGGGTCGAATTGCGCTTGCCCAATCAATTGCGTGACTAGCCCAGTGTTGAACGGCCAGCCTTGCCCGGTTTGGTCAGCCGTGAGCAATACTTGGGTATTGGGAGCTGCCGCCCAGGTGTCGTATTGCCTGCGCCAAATCAAATCGTGGGTGTGTTTCACCCCTTGCATAATGATTAAACGGGCGTAATGGGCGCGACGCCGCAATACGTAATGCACCACCGACACCACCGGCGCACAACCCAAGCCGCCGGTAATCAGCAAGACATCACGCCCTTGCGCCGCTGCCATCGGCCAACCCCGCCCGAAAGGGCCGCGCAACCCTAAGTAATCACCGGTTTGCAATTGCGCCAACGCTTTGGTGACACGCCCCACAACCCGCACGGTGTGATCAATCAAATGCGTGTCTTTCGGGTCAGAGGCAATCGAAATCGCGACTTCGCCGACCCCATGCAGGTACAGCATATTGAATTGCCCCGCATCAAAATGGTAACGCGCATGGTGGGCAAGATCGGTGAAGCGCAGCCGTAGGGTGAAAATATCCGGGGCTTCTTGCACCCGTGCGACGATTTGCACTTCGTGTGGTAAGTAATCATTGGATTTCATCCCAGTTGTTCCACCTCAGCGGTCAAATCAATCCCCGCCGGACACCAGCTAATGCAGCGCCCGCAACCCGTGCAGCCACTGCGCCCGAATTGCTCATGCCAGCCTGCGAGTTTGTGCGTCAGCCATTGGCGGTAATAGTCGGTGGCATTGCTGCGAATTTGCCAGCCGTGGATGTAGCTGTGACCGGGTTGAAAACACGAATCCCAGCGCCGTTCATGACGGCTGGTGTCACCGTCCAGATCCGGGATTTCCACCGCTTGATGGCAGAAACAGGTGGGGCAAACACTGGTGCAGTTGCCGCAAGCCAGACAGCGTGCGCCGACGGTTTGCCAATGTGGGTGATCGAGGTGTGCAAACAAGGGCGGTTTAGCGGGCAAATGGCGTTGCTGCTGGGTTGCGGCGTGCATCCGCTGCTGGGCGGTGTGTTGTTGCGCATTACTGGCGGGGGTAAGCGGCAATTGGGCGGCAAGGGTCGCGCCTGCTGTGGAGCCGCTGCTCAGCAGAAAACCTGCCGCAATTTCGCTTAATAACAGGTCGTAAGGTTGGCGAATTTCAGGGCCATCGCCGGTTGATACGCAAAAACAGGTGGCAGCGGCGTGGGTACAATTTACCCCGATTAGCAGCAAGCTCTCCCGCCGTGCTTGGTAATACGGGTCGACATGCTTGCCGTGTAAAAAGTGCTGATCTTGCAGCGCGAGTGCGGCAAGGTCACAGGCACGCACCCCGATAATGGCGGTTTTTTGCGGCTTGGGCAGGGTGGCTTGAAAACGCAAGCGCCCGCTCTGATCGCGTTGCACTGTCCACAAATTTTCTTGCGGGGCAAAGGTATACGGTTTAATGGCGGATGCACCATTGCTCCAATCGAACCAATAAGGCGAATCGGTTTGCTCTAAGCGGTAATGCGCCGGTTGTTGCTCATCTTGCCAGCCTTGGGGCAGTTGCGTGACGCTGTGTAAGTGGTCGAACACGATTGCGCCTTGGCGGATTTGCGGGCCGACACAATCGTACCCCGCTTGTGTTAATGCACGTAGCAGGTGGGGGAAGTCTTCCCGCGCAAGAAAATGATTCATGACTACACATGCTCAATTTGAGTCTTCCACTGAGTTTAGTGTGTTTGCCGAAAAAGTGTCATAAATAAAGTGCAAATATATTCACGGTTATTTAAAAGCTTTCGGTTTGGGTAATAACGGTGATATGTGCTTATTTTGCATAACCTTATGTTTTATAATGGGTTGTGATTCGGATAGTTGTGTGTTACATAATGAAACATCCTGTTGCAGACTGAAATACTTCTATGATCAGCATTCACCGAAAAATCACTTTAGCGTTTTCCACCTTAGCTGTTTTGGCAGTTGGCGTTGCTACGTTTACTTCCCTCGACTTACTGTTTCTTCAGCAGCGTGTCGAAGACGGTATGGCAATCTCCCGTCTCGAAACTACGGTGCAGGACATGCGCCGAGAGGAAAAAAATCTGTTTCTTTATCAAGATGCCAATGCCGGTGATGCAGCAGGTAAGTTTGCAGAATTGGCTTTAAAGGAATTGAATACTTCCCCTAAAGCACTGGCAAAAGTTGGTAGTATTCTGCAATTAGGGCAATTGCGTAGTGGCTTACAAGAATACCAGAAACTGTTAAAACTCTATCTTAAGCAGTTGCCCGTTGATGTTATGCTGGAAAATCAAATCCGCAACCAAGGTCATAATCTTTCCCAACTGGCTGAAAACCTTGCTCTGCACGAACGTGAGTTGTTGCGGCTTTCTATTGAAAATGCCAAGTCAGCACAAGTCATCGGAATCGCAATTTTCGCCATCTTGTTGTTATTAGTGGGTTGGCGGCTTGATCGTTCGGTGATCAAACCAGTGAAACAGCTCATGCAAGACCTTAACCCGATTGCGGAAGGGCGTTTTGACCGGCTGGAAACTGATTCCAGTAATACCGAAATGATTTCCCTGCGTGAAGCCTTCAACCGGATGTTGGACGAACTCGAAGCCCGCCGCCGTCGTCTTATCCAGTCTGAAAAGTTGGCTGCTATTGGTATCCTCGTTTCTGGCGTTGCTCACGAACTCAATAATCCGTTATCAAACATTTCCTCCTCCTGCCAGTTGTTGTTGGAGGAACTGGATACCGCTGATCATGCCTCGCTACAAGACTGGGCGCAAACCATTGATAATGAAACCGAACGTGCCCGTCGTATTGTCGATGCGCTGCTGGATTTTGGGCGCAGGCAGGAACCGCACTTGGAACAGGTCAATCTTGCCGATTTGCTGGAACGTACCTTGCTGTTGATCCGTGGTCAGGTGCGTAAAACTGGTGCGACAGTGCATACTCACATTCCGCTGGATCTGATGTTGCTTGCTGATCCACAGCGTTTGCAGCAAGTATTCATCAACCTATTACGCAACGCGGCAGAAAGTAGCGAAAACCTTGATTTACATGTCCGTGCCAAAGGGTGCAGTTTTTCCGGCACAGCCTTACCATCCACAGCAACGGTGGTTGGCGAGTTGGGTTGCCATCTCAACAAGCGCCAACCAATGATCGAAATCATTATCGAAGATAATGGCCCCGGTATCCCGCCTGATACTCTGCCGCGTATTTTCGAGCCGTTTTTCACCACCCGTGAACCCGGTCATGGTATGGGGTTGGGTTTGTATATTGTGCAGGAAATCATACAAGAACACGGCGGCTGCATCGCGATTGCCAGCCAACCGGGGCAGGGAACGCGGGTGGTGCTGCGCTTGCCGTGTCGAGAGCACCGCTACGTTTGACGTTTTAAAACTAACGGCGTGATGTCAATGGCATCGCCAAACATCTGTTGTGCGTATTGCAACGCATCCTTACGCTCTTTAAAGAAATGTTGTTTGCCTATGCTTGCCACCAAGCCTGAACGTTCCAAAGCGTTGTAGACCTGTGCTTTGGTACGCGCAAAGTACAAATAAATGTTTTTGGTTGACAAACGATCAGCCACTTTCTCCAGCATATTTTCACCCGTTGCATCAATTTGCCCGACGCCCTCCATATCAAGTATCACTATTTTCAGATTCGCCTTGTCAGCCATGCTGTTAAGCAATTTGCCTTCCAAATAACCCGCATTGGCAAAATACAAATCGCCGTCGAAACCGTAAATGGCAACGGTGTCGCTGGTCGGTAAACCGTGCAGTTCGGCATCACGCAAAATGCCATCTTCTGGGTCACGTGCCAGTTCCACAAAATTAGGGCGCATGGTGCGGTATAGGAACAAACCAATCGACAATATAATGCCGGTGAGAATGCCGATTTCCAAATGTGGAGCAAACACCAGCGTGGCGACAAACGTGACAATTGCGGCAACCCCATCATGACGTTCTACCGTCCAAGCGCGTTTGATCGGATTGATGGCAAGCAGGTTCAGCACTGCCATGATAATCACGGCTCCCAAAGTTGCCTGTGGCAGGTAGTACAACAAATCGGTCAGGAACAAGAGCGTAACAGCCACCAAACAGCCTGTCACAATGGAGGCAAATCCCGTGACTGCACCCGATGAAAAGTTTACCGCCGAGCGCGAAAACGAGCCGGAAACCACATACCCTTGGAATAACCCTGCGGTGATATTTGCCATGCCTTGTCCCACCAGCTCCTGATTCACTGACCAAGGCTGGCGCGTCTGCGATGCAATGGTTTTCGAGATGGAAATGGCTTCAACCAGCCCCATCAACCCGATGACCATTGCCGCCACCATCAGTGAGCTTAGGTGTGAAAAATTAAATTCAATGCTAGGAAAACTGAGGGATGGCAAGCCTTTAGGAATTTCCCCCAATACCGCACCGCCGATAGCGTCATACTGAACCAACCAAGCAATCAGTGTCGTCAATACGACAGTAATTAAAATGCCCGGTAACACAGGAGCATAACGTTTCAGGATAAACAAACAATAAAGTGCAGCAGCACTCATGATCAAAGTAGCTTGGTTGGCGTCCCCTGTACTTATGGTAACGCTCCACAAGTATTCGTAATAATAGGTAAACTGATCCGCTTTAATATCCAGCCCCAACAATTTCGGGATTTGCGAGGTGGCAATAATCAAGGCAGCCGCATTGGTAAAACCGATCACCACCGGATTGGAGAGAAAATCAACCACAACCCCCAAACGCAGTAAACCCAGTGACAAGCGGAAGATACCGATCATGAGTGCCAGTAATGCTGCATAAGTCATCATCACTTCAACGCCCAAGCTTGCATAGGGTTGGATTGCGGTTGCTGACATCAGCGAAGCCAACGCCACCGGCCCGGTACTTAATTGGCGTGAAGAACCGAACAGTGCCGCCACCATGACTGGTAAGAAAGAAGCATATAAACCAATGTAGGCAGGCAATCCGGCCAATTGCGCATACGCCATTGCCTGAGGAATGGCAATCGTTGCTACGGTCAACCCAGCCACGAGATCCGCTTTAATAGTGGCTGGGTTTTTCAGCTCACCCAACCAAGTTCGGTAAGGCGTAAAAAAGCTTCCCCAGCTCTGTATCAAGGAGAATAGCCAGTTTTGGGAATACGGTGTCATTTTGTCATCCCTAGGTACAACGCAGGCAATTTCTCCGGCAAGCGCGTGATATTGTCCAGCACCAGATAGTGCTTTGCCCCAAAGATGCGTTCCACGTACTGATCGGCTTGTGGGTCAAGCGTCATGCAGAAGGTGCGGATACCGCGCCGTGTCAATTCTTCCACTGCCCGCCGGGTGTCGTGACGTAAATATTGCGGGTCACGCACGTCGTTATCCGCCGGTTCGCCATCGGTGAGCAGCAGGATCAGCTTTTTCTGGCTGGCACGTTGGGATAGTAACTGTCCGGCATGGCGCAATGCCGCCCCCATGCGCGTGGAAAGCTTGCCACCCATTGCGGCTAGTCGCCCTTTTACGGTGTCGTTGTAGGGCGCATCAAAATCCTTGAAGCGGAAATATTCCACGTCATGCCGCCCGTTGGAGTCGAAGCCGTGAATCGCAAACGGGTCGCCAATTTTGTGTAACGCTTCCGCGAGTAAAGCGGTGGCTTCGCGGGCAAGGTCAATCACTTTCACGCCTTCGGCAGCACCCCGTGCTTGATCATTGGTAGATTCCGACAAATCAATCAGCAATAGCACCGATAAATCACGGATTTGCAAACGGGTGCGGATATTAATACGTGGGTTGGGTTGCTTGCCCATGCGAATATCCACCATCGCCTGCACAGCGGCGTTCAGGTCAATGGTGTCGCCGTCTTCGACATTGCGCTGGCGGATCACGCCTTGCGGTTGCGCGGCTTCGATCAAGCGTTTCAGGCGTTGGATAATCGGTTTGTGCTTTTCTACCGCTTGCTCAATGAGGTCGGTATCACCGCGTTTGGGGCGTTTTTCCAACACTGTTACCCAGTTGGGGCGTTCCAGTTGGGTTTGGTAATCCCATTCGGGGTAATGCACGGGCGATGCCACCGGCTCTTTGCCCTCTTTTTCATTAAGGGTCGTGCCGTCGTCATGGAAGAATTCGGTTTCCAGCACCCAAATTTCTTGCGCGTCATCGCCTGCGTATTCCACGTCCAGCCCCATGACCATTTCCATCATGCTGACGTATTTGCGCACTTGCTGGGTTTGTCCCGGCAATAACACGGTGTTTTCGGCATCGTCGGGGGATTGCCACAGGTAGCGGTTATCGTCGCGGTAGGGGTTGGTGGGCTGATCCTGGCGCGGGTTGTATTTGAAATCCAAAGCTTTTGCTTGTTCCGCCAGTTGCAAACCAATGTCCAACGCCAAGGTTTGGTCGTTTAAACGCTCGGTGTGTTGCGCAAACAAAGCAGCGGCGGCCTCCACCAGGGGGTGATCATCGCGGTAATCTTTGTCCAGCAAGCCACGTGCCATGCGCCCCAACACACTGGCGGCACTGTTGTCTTGCGGGTCAGCCGGTAACAGGTTTTTCCACAAGGTCAGCAAGCCGGGGAAATCCTGCACCGCCAGTGTTTCCACCCGTGCGTCTTCCACCACGCCGACCATTGCTTGTTGCAACGGGGTCAAACCTTGGGCATCGTCATAATAACGGGAATACACGATATGCGCGGCAGTATGAGCCGCCGCCGCCCGGTACACATCCATGCCCTTGGCTTTTTCGCCATTGGGCAGGGTGAAATCGTCAAACGCATCCGGCAGGTGGATAAAGCTGGCTTCGATATACGGGCGGTAGCCTTCGCGGGTTTCAAAGTCGCCGGAGGTTGGGCGCAGGAAAAAGTCACGTCCCCACAAGGCGCGTAAATACATGATCAGGCGGCGTTGCACATCGACGAACAATACCCCGCGCTGCTCTTTCTTCAGCACGTTCATGGCCGCATCGTTTTGCAGCCCGAAATACTCAGCCTGTCCGTTAAAATCGTTGCGGTAAGCGGAAATGCCCCACATTGCCCAGCGGCGCAACCCGCCCAGCGTCAGGTGCGCCAATAACACATCGAGCTTTTCCAGCATCGGGCGCAAAGCACGCGGGGCTTGCGCCAGCAAATGGTTTAACAGGCTCAGGTAGCCTTTGAACAGTTCCAATTCGCCCAGCCGCGCCGCCGCTGTGGGTGCGGTGGAAAACAGCAGCACCAAGACACTGGCACTGGTTTTGGAGAACATCTGAATGGCTGCGGATAACAGTTCGGAAACGGCTTGTTCCCCCACTTCTCTGGCAACCAGCGGGGCAGCTTCCAAGAAGGATTCGACCAAATCCGTGCCGCGCCCCAGCGATTTCAGCCCCGCCGCACCGCGCAAATAGGTATCCAGTCCACGCGGGGAAAACACCCGTGCGGCTTCTTGCCAGTTGGCTTCCAGCACTTCGTTGGCGGTGTCCCCTAAATCGTCGAGGATGTCCTGATAATCGCTGAGTTGTAACGCCATCAAAGTACTCCTTATTACCTTACACCTTGCAGAATTGTTCTGGCAGAACGGACGAATGGTGATGGGTAATGAGCCACTCTCCGGCACGCGGACGATACACAAAGGTATAACGTGCGGTCACTTTGCGTCCGTCAGCAAACACGAAGGAATACGTACCCATATCCACTGCCATATCCCAGCCGACTTGCACATGGCGTTCGGTGACAGTGCCGCGTGGTGAACCAGCGAGGAAATGCTTGAAATAGTCAGCAATCGACTTGTGCCCAACGTGCGGCTCATCAGCAACCGTAGGCAGCAATACCGCATCATGGCTGTAACAGGCAACCACAGCATCGACACTGCGGGTATGCAAGGCAGCATCCCAACGTTTGAACAGGGCATCCACATCCACGGGTGGCGGGGTGGTATTGCCAACATAAGCCCCGGTGACAGCACCACGCGGAGCGCGTGACTGCATGGAAGCGGAAGTGGTTACTCTGGAAGTCATGGTGTCTTCTCGCAGGTTAATCAGGCCAAACACGCTCAGGGTGCAGCGGGAAACCTGGTTGGTTCAGGTCGTCGGCTGCGGCTGGCGCGGCTGGTGGCACTGTGGGTGCTTGCGGTACATCAGCAACGGCTGGAACGGTATCTTCTTGCACTACCGCTGCTTCGGGTGCTTCAAGCACCACTGGTGCGGCTGCGGCTGGTTTCACCGCTTTGGGTTTGCTGGATTTTGCTGTAGACATCTGCCAAACCTCGTGGTTAAACCAAATTATTGTTGGGCGAAAGCATCAGCTTCGGCAGCGTAGGCATACTCCGCATCCGTTAATGCGTCACCTTCCGCATTGATACTCACGCTCACGTGATTGCGGGCGAAATTTAGGTTCGGATGCAAACCCGTGCGTTCGGAAAGCGCGGCAAGTTGATCCAAAAACGTGCGTGTTTCAGCGTAGGAGGCAAATTCATAACGGCGGGTCATTGCCGCTGGGCGTTGCTGGATGTTCCATGCGCTGCTGGGTTGGGTTGCGGTCATGATAGTGCTCCTTGGTTGAAGATACCCCTCACCCCCCAGCCCCCTCTCCCTCAAGGGGCGAGGGGGAGCAAGAGAGGTTGTTTTCTTAGCCCCTCTACCCTTGAGGGAGAGGGGGTGAGGGGTAAAATACATTACTCCGACTTCGGCAAAATGCTTTCGACTTCGGAGTGGACGCGGGCAATAATGTGCGCCGCGACCAAACCGTCACCCACGCGCTCACAAGCGTCAGCACCGGCACGCACTGCTGCGTTGACCGCACCCGTTTCGCCGCGAACCAAGACGGTGACATAACCACCGCCAACGAATTGACGCCCGATCAGCTTGACTTCCGCCGCTTTGGTCATGGCATCGGCGGCTTCGATAGCCGGAACGAGACCCCGTGTTTCAATCATGCCTAATGCAACACCTGTTACTTGTGCCATGTGTATTCTCCTTATAAACGCTTAACCATTAACCAATTACTGCATTGTCAACCGGCTGACCGGCTTTCGGCAGAATGCTTTCGACTTCAGAGTGGACGCGGGCAATAATGTGCGCCGCCACCAGACCGTCACCCACGCGCTCACACGCATCAGCACCTGCCCGCACCGCCGCATTGACAGCACCGGTTTCGCCGCGTACCAGCACGGTCACGTAACCGCCGCCTACGAATTGGCGACCAATCAGACGTACTTCTGCCGCTTTAGTCATGGCATCAGCGGCTTCGATAGCCGGTACCAGACCGCGTGTTTCAATCATGCCTAAGGCAATACCAGTTACTTCAGCCATTTGAATATCCTCTCGTAAAAAATCAGTCATTAATTAACCCAGCGGCGGTCATTCTTCCCAATGGTCGATGATTCCGGCGATGGTCAAATCCGTTAGCACCTTGGGATCTTTGAGCGCGTAACGCGCCGCTGATCCGCTGATGGTGAAAACCCACGCTCCGGGCGGTGCGCCCACCGGATCGCAAGCCACATTCTGAGCACCCTTGCTGTCCACCAAAACCCGCAAGGACATATTTTTCAAGCCAGGTACGCGCTGGGTGGCGACCAAATCAGACTGTACCCGCATGATTTCCATGTGCTGCTCCTTATTCCCCGTTCCAGCGGTCGATAATGCCGACGATGGTGAGGTCGGAAGGGTATTCCTTACTGCCTGCGGCTTCGCGAGCGGCAGAGGAACCCACACAAATCACCCAGTCACCGGGGACGCAACCGATGGCATCCACTGCCACTTGCCGCGCTCCGCCGACTTTTTCCTGTACCACTAACAAGCCCTTATGCCCCAGTTCGGCAAGGCGGTTGGTGGATACCAGCGTTTTTTCTACGCGCATGATCTTCATGCCACATCCTCCACGACTTCGACCGGGCTACCTGTCGGCGTATCCTGCACTGACAAATGGCACAGCAACAAACCCTGTTCCACCAATGCCGCGTA
The DNA here is from genome assembly GCF_016772315.1 of Thiothrix subterranea. Taxonomy (NCBI): domain Bacteria; kingdom Pseudomonadati; phylum Pseudomonadota; class Gammaproteobacteria; order Thiotrichales; family Thiotrichaceae; genus Thiothrix; species Thiothrix subterranea. The sequence goes on from NZ_CP053482.1 coordinate 2,559,921, forward strand.
ACGGTTACGGATAGCAGCGGCAACCCGCTGGGCTTTCGCCACTGTGCGTTCGCGTGACCCCGGTACACCGGCATCGTAACGGTAGTGAATCGCGACCGGCACCGGCAGACCGTGTTTCACGTTCAAGCCTTTGAAAATCTTGATGCCGACATCCATGTCTGCCACGCCTTCTTCCAGCGTGTGCAGATGGGCGTAATACGCCACATTGCGGATTTGCACTTCCTCGAAGCCATCCCCGACGCTGATGTAGCGTTCGGCGTGTCCGATGTCGGTGTATTGCCCGTTGTGCAAATCCATCACGTAATCCATCTGTGACAGGTTGTTAATCAGCAAGTTAGTCACCAGCCGTCGCATCCCGTCGTGCGGCGCACCTTTGCCGGTTCCCCAGCCGTGCTGGTTAATCGCGGCTTCTACCGCCTCGTGTACTGCCAAGCCTGCTTGATCTGCCGACAAACCCAGCGTGGTGTGGAACAGCACCTTGTTATCCACAAAGCGTTGCGGGGAAAGCTCACCGTTGCCATCGGGGATATGCACCCGGATGGCATCGGTGTCGGTATCGACCCCAATCAACAAAATATCTGTGCTGGCACCACAACAGAACGAATTCTCAATAGCCTGGCGGAACTGGTTTAGGCGATCCAGTGCCGCTGCCACCGCTTGATGGTCGTTACTCCCGTGGGCAGCACATCCCTCATGGCAGGGGGAACTGCTACTGGTGTGATACACCGCGATTTTCAGGTAACGAGTCCCTGCATCGACGGTGGTTGGCACACCTTCGCGGAAACGGCGTAATTCGGTTGCCATCCAGTGGCGCACGTCCGTTTCCACGTCGAATAATGCCCCGGCATACGCCTTGCGCCGGGTAAACGAAGTCAAAGGCAGACGCAAAATGTAGCGCATCAAACCTTTGAGGCGACCATCGGCACAGGGGCTGATGTCCACCGCGTGAAAGCCACAGTCGAGGAAGAAGTTGCGGGTATCCTGCACCGCTTCCACCTGTTGGCGTAAATCGTTGGCAAACTGTTCGGTTGCCAGCTTCAAAGCCTGAAACGCGCAATACGCATACAGGGCTTTCATGTCCACTCCACTGACCCACGCATCGTTGAGGATGCGTTCCGGCAAGCGGTAGCCGAGTTGGGCTTCCGCAATCGCTTGTGCTTGTGCGCTGAAACCTGCCCCCAGATGCAAACCGGCAATGGCTTGCAGGGCGGGGGCGATGGCTTCAAAACGCCCTTTAACACTTTCTTCACAATGCGCCAGCCGTGCATTGGCGTGCTGGTTAGCCAACGGGTGGCGGCGAGAACCCACCGCCGCCGTGTTGACGGGTGTTAAGCGCGTCCCCGTTTCTACCCTTAACGCCACTGGCGTTACGGGGTGTGTCACTTTGCGCGGCGTGAGTCCCTTGCCTTGGGTTTGGCGGGTCACACGCAGTGCTTGTTGCGCTTGACGGCTATTCACTTAATGACCCTCCTAACCTCTAGCCCCGCCGGAAACGGTGATCAGCGCACCTTTGCCACTGTTGCCGCTGCTGCCGGTCACGTTAGCGATAGGCGGCGCTTCGGGGCGTTCCAGTGACTTGTTGGCGTGTGCATTCACCATTGCCATCGCTGGTTGCATCCCGCGTAAGGTCGGGTTGCGGTTTTGCGCCCACCGCCCTTCCGTACCGGTCATGCGTTGGCTACGACCCCAGTCGTCACCCGTGATGCGCAGGTTGTCACGCCCGTCGCCGGTCACACGCGAGGCGGCTGGTTCGGCACTGGTCGCTACCGGTTCGCTGGCAACAGTGGCTGCTGCTGGCTGCTGGTAACGAAACTCCGGTGTGCCGGAAACCACTTGGTTGCCACGATTGCCAGGGCCGGTAATGCGCCCTGCGCCTTCGTAGGCATTGCCTGTTACGCGCCCCAGTGCGGCTTGTGCCGGTGATTGAATGCTGAAACTCGCTGCCGCTTGTTGGGCTGCTTGTTTCGCTTCTGCTACGGCACTGTCAGCACAGCCATGACACATCACCGGCGGCGGTGGCAACATGCGCCGTGCCTGCGCCACTTTCACTTTCAGTAAATGATCGGCTGCGCACTCATCGCAGCAAAAGCCGTGTTCACCGTCACCGTGGTCATGGTGGTGTGGTGCCTGCTCAACGACGCTCAGGTACGGTGTACCACTGACGTGTTGTTGTGCGCCGTATTCATTTCCCGTGACATGCTTGGACGTCATCAGCGAAATGCCGGAAACGTGTTGCCCTTGCTGGGTCATGCCTACGTGCACTTTGGCAGGGACAGGTGGCGGTTCGCTTGCACAATACCCGGCAAAATGTTCCTTGCCGTAGTATTCCGTACCGGTGACGGGCAAGCAGCCGCCACGATCATCACCGGTGAGCTTTGGGCTGTGATCCACCCGATTGCCTGTCAGACTGCGCCCCGCAAGGGTTTGCATCGGATACGCTTTCGGTGGCGCACGATTTGCCACTTGGCTGTCGCCATACTGTGAACCGGTTACTTTACCCACTGCTGTTGCCTCGTTTCCTGTGACTTTTTCAGTACGATTGACGAGATTGCCGGTAATACGCTGTCCTTTCTGGCTGTTATCCTCACCCACTTTGGCAGAACGTGCGGGTGCTTGCGTCTTGCAAATGGATTGGAATTGCTCGCTGGACACGTATTCCGTCCCCGTTACCGGGCGGCAACTGCCGTATTCATCACCTGTTACCTTGGTCGAACGCCCGACTTCTGTCCCTGTCACTTCACGACCCGCGACGGTGTGCGTTAAGGCAACCTTCTGCGGCCCATTAATGGTCAGGCGTGAAGCACCGGCATCCGAATATTGCGAACCGGTAATGCTGCGTCCCGCCCCCGGCTCATTGCCGGTGACAGGTTGCAGGCGGGCTTCATCCACACCTGTTACCGTTAACTGCTTGCGTGCCGTTGTACCAGCCACTACCTTGGGAGCGCGAGTCGTCAACCCTTTGTTTTCACAAAACGCTGAGAACTGCTCCAGCCCTAGGTACTCCGTGCCAGTGACAGCGCGGCAACTGCCCACTTCATCACCGGTCACTTTGCCGGAACGACCGACTTCCGTCCCAGAAACGGCCAGACCGCCACCTGTTACCGTTAACCCGACTTTTGGCGGATTCGGTTCGGGACGTGTCCCGCAAATGGTGTCGAAATGGTCAGTACCCAGGTATTCCGTTCCTGTTACCGCACGGCAAGTACCGGCTTCGCCCCCCGTCACGGTATTAGCAGTAATACGGCTAACCTGAGTGCCGGTCACGGCGTTTCCCAGCAGGGTCTCGTCAACCTCGACCTTGGGGGGAACACGCTGTGGGCGCATCCGCCCGGTGGGGCGTGGTGCGGCGGGTGCATCGGGACGTTGCCCACGTGCCGCTTGTACACGGTGCTGGCGAGCAGCATCACGTCCTTGCGGAACGATACCTAAGCGTGGGTTGCGCCCGTTCGGGCGGCTACCGGGGCGACGGGGTGCGGCGGCTTTGCCTTGCGCTGCCAGTTGTTGGCGACGGTTACGGCAAATCGCGCGGACACTGTTGCCACTCACACCTAAGGCATTAGGGTCAGCATCAACCAATTCGCACAGCGCATCCAGCGCTTCTTCTGTTACCGGCTCATTGCCAAACAGACTGCCCAGATTGTTTTCCAAAGCAGTGCTGGTGGGGTAAGCGGCAACCGCTGGTGCGGGCGCTACTACCGGTTGTGAACGCTGCCGGGCTTGTGAACCACTGCGTTGGGCGGCGCTACGGCGGCGTTCTGCCGCTTCCCGCGCTTTGTTTGCACTGGCATTGATGGCAACGACAACAGACGTGGACGGGGCTGCATAAGCCACCACTGGGGCAGCTTGTACAGGTTCAAGTCGGGTGGATGCCGCAGATACTGCCTTAACAGCAGCTACCGGGCGTGACTGACCGGCACTGCGCTGGGCAGCAGCCCGCCGACGCGCGGCGGCTGCTTCGCGGGCTTTATCCGCGCTGTTTGCAGGTTGTGCAGGCATGGTGTCTCCTCCCTGTCAGTCATTAAGCGCGGTACACAACAAAGGATGTGCCTTGGCTTTGGGTGTAGTTGTCGTAACCGATCAGACGCACGTGGTGGTTGGGGTATTCCCGATGGCACGCTTCGATCTCTGACAGGATGCGGTCAACGCTTTGCTCACCGAACATGGGCAGCTTCCACATGAACCAGTAGTACTTGTGGGATCTGGCAGGCTCCACGTGTTCGATAGCCGGGTTCCAGCCCTGTGACACGATGTATTGAATTTGCTGGCGGGTTTGGTCTGCCGTCAGCGCAGGCAAGTAAGAAAAGGTTTCGTACTTGACGGTTTGTTTGTAATCCTGAGAATCAGCCATGGTTTGCAACTCCTGTGATTAGCGGTTCTGAACATCAAGTTTGTCAACGGTGTCGAACTCGAACTTGATTTCTTTCCATGTTTCCATGGCGATCTTGAGTTCAGGGCTAGACTGTGCCGCTTTGGTGAGGATTTCCTTACCGTTACGCTCCAGTTCAACACCACGGTTACGCGCTTCGACGCACGCTTCCAGTGCTACACGGTTAGCCGCCGCACCTGCTGCATTGCCCCACGGATGCCCTAATGTACCGCCGCCGAATTGCAGAACCGACTCATCACCGAAAATGTTCACCAGTGCAGGCATGTGCCAGACGTGGATACCACCGGATGCGACCGCGAATGCGCCAGGCATTGAACCCCAGTCTTGGTCGAAGAAAATACCGCGTGAACGGTCTTCTGGAACGTAAGATTCACGTAACAGGTCGATCCAGCCCAGTGTGGAAGCGCGGTCGCCTTCCAGCTTGCCTACTACCGTACCGGTATGCAGGTGGTCGCCACCGGACAGGCGCAGTGCTTTGGTCAAGACGCGGAAGTGGATACCGTGGTGCGGGTTACGGTCGAGTACCGCGTGCATCGCCCGGTGGATGTGCAGCAACATGCCGTTTTTACGGCACCAGCGAGCCAGACCGGTGTTAGCCGTCATACCGCCAGTCAGGAAGTCGTGCATGACAATCGGTGAGCCGATTTCTTTGGCAAATTCAGCACGCTCATACATTTCTTCAGGGGAAGGTGCAGTCACGTTCAGGTAGTGACCTTTGCGTTCGCCGGTTTGCGCTTCTGCGGTTTCAATCGCGTCCTGCACGAACAGGAAGCGGTCACGCCAGCGCATGAATGGCTGTGAGTTGATGTTTTCGTCGTCTTTGGTGAAGTCCAGACCACCGCGCAAGCATTCGTATACCGCACGACCGTAGTTCTTCGCCGACAAACCCAGCTTAGGCTTGATGGTGCAACCCAGCATGGGGCGACCGTATTTGTTCATCTTGTCACGTTCAACCTGAATGCCGTGTGGTGGGCCATTACAGGTTTTGACGTAAGCAATCGGGAAGCGCACGTCTTCAAGACGCAACGCGCGGATCGCTTTAAAGCCGAATACGTTACCCACCAATGAGGTGAAGACGTTAACGACAGAACCTTCTTCAAACAGGTCAATCGGGTAAGCGATAAAGGCATAGAAGCAGGCATCGTCGCCCGGTACATCTTCGATCATGTACGCACGACCACGGTAGTAATCCATGTCGGTCAGCAAGTCTGTCCACACGGTCGTCCAAGTACCCGTGGAAGATTCTGCTGCGACTGCCGCCGCCGCCTCTTCACGGTCAATACCCGGTTGCGGGGTGATCTTGAAGCACGCCAGAATATCCGTATCCAACGGGATATAGTCAGGCTGCCAATAGGTTTGCCGGTATTCCTTCACCCCGGCTTCGTATTTCTTTGCCATCATCTTCTCCTTGCAGAAGTTGCTCTAGGGAATCTTGCTCTGACCTCGGTGCATCAGATGGAGCAACTATAAGCAAGGCGAATGATCAACTAAAGTTAATTGTAAAAATTGTTTTCATAAACTCTGGTTAATGTTAATGGTGAGGATTAAGGGGAGTTAATGGTTCGCAGAGGGGGGCGCAGCTTCGGTATTTACATTGCAGTGCGTTAATCAGTGGTCTAAAATCTTTACTATTCACCCTATAGTAAAACCCAAACCGGAGAACGCCATGCACAAAGTCAGTGCCAAGCGGCAAGTGACTCTACCGAAAGAATTGTGTGATCGCACGGGGATTTTACCGGGTGATTATGTGGAGATTTTTGAATACAACGGTCAATTAGCGGTCATCAAGAAATGCCGTGGCGCGAGTCGCGGTAGCCTTAAACACCTCAAGCCGTTGCACCCGATTAGCGATGCCGCCTCACGTCAGGATGCGCTCGATGATCGCCGTTGATACGAATGTGCTGTTACGCCATTTGTTGCAAGATGATGCGGTGCAATCCCCCAAAGCCAGTGAGTTGATTGAGCAGCACGAGCGTGTCTTGGTAACAGATGTGGTATTGGTGGAGTGCATCTGGACACTGAGCGGTAAAAAGTATCAAGCCAGTCGTGAAGACATCGTGACACTGGTAACAGATTTAGTGCGCGAACCCGCGATTGTGTTTGAGAACCCACAGGCGATTTGGGCAGCGTTGAACGACTTTCAAGCCGAATACCCCGCGTATGATGCGGATGGGCGTAAGTGGAAATTGCCGGATTTTGCCGATGCATTGATCATCCACAAAGCCAAACAGACCGCGAAACAGTGGCGTGAAATGCTGGATGGCGTTTACAGCTTCGATGTGGGCGCGTTGCGAATTGCTGGCACGCGCACTCTCTGATTTCCCGTTATTTTAAGCACAAGGATTCCCTCGCATGGCGACCCCCGACAATTCCACCTACGGCAAACTCGTCGATAAACTGCGCGAGTTGTTCGAGCTGGATAAAGCCGATCTGGATTTTGGCATTTACCGCATTATTAGCCAGCGGCAGGATGAGGTTGATGATTTCCTGCGCAACCAGTTGAAAGCGACAGTGAGCGGTTTGCTGAATTCAGCGCAAGGTAGCCAGCAGGTGGAGTTGCAGGCGGAATTGCGCAAAGCCGAGCAAGCCATGCAGGATTTGGGAATGAACCCTGAGCAGTCACCGAAGGTGCAAGCCTTGCGTGAACAATTGCTGGCGTTGGGCAATCCACAGCGGTTGGAAGATGAGGTGTATGAGCATTTGTACCGCTTTTTCAGCCGCTATTATGAGGAAGGCGATTTTATTTCGTTGCGGCGTGTGTCGCGCACCGCGAAGTATGCGATTCCGTACAATGGCGAGGAAGTGAAGCTGCATTGGGCGAATGCCGATCAGTATTACATTAAATCCAGCGAGAATTTCCGCGATTATCGCTTTACCTTGGCGGATGGGCGCGGGGTGCATTTTAAACTGCTGGATGCAGACACTAGCCGCGATAATACCAAGGGCGATAAGCGGTTTTTTGTGTTGGCGGGTGAAAATTCGCTGGCGGTTCACGCGGGTGAATTGCGGGTGCATTTCCATTACACCACCACGGCTGAGAAAAAAATTACGGATACCGATGGCAAGGTGAAAACACCGAGTCAGAGCGTTTTTAATAATCTGACGTTGCTGGCGATAGCGCACGATGTGGGTAAAGTCGCGCCGGAATGGTTGGGGGCGTTGAATGCGTTGCAGCCGACGAAGGCGAATGTGAAACGCACGCTGTTGGAAAAGCACCTGACGGATTATACCGCGAAAAACAGTTTTGATTATTTCATCCATAAAGATTTGGGTAGGTTTTTGCGGCAGGAATTGGATTTTTATATTAAGAATGAAGTGGTGTATTTGGATGATATTGATAATCCGGCGCGGGATGGGGAGGCGGAAAAAGCGTTAACGAATTTGCAGCAGACTTTGCAGAAGATTACCGCGATTCGTAAGGTGGCGGGGAAGGTGATTGCGTTTTTGGCGCAGTTGGAGGATTTCCAGAAGAAGCTGTGGTTGAAGAAAAAATTTGTGGTGGCGTGTGATTATTGCCTGACATTGGATCGTGTGCCGGAGTCGTTGTATGGGGCGATTGCGGGGAATGCGGCACAGGCGGCGGAGTGGTGCAAGTGGCATTTTATTGCGGTGGATACGGTGGTGGATGAGAGGTTGTTGCGTTCGCAGCCGTTTTTGATGGTGGATACGCGGTTTTATCCGGCGGATTTTAAGGCGGCGTTGCTGGCATCCATCGACGATATTGACGCGCAATGTGACGGCTTACTGATCAATGCCGACAACTTCCAAGCCCTCAACCTCCTGCAAGACCGCTACCGCGAACAAGTCAAATGCATCTACATCGACCCCCCCTACAACACCGGAAATGATGGATTTATTTACCGCGACAACTACCAACATTCGTCATGGTTAGGACTTTTTAATAGTCGTTTGCAAATTTTAAAAAGTCTACTTTCAAATGATTCGTTGTTTTATGCAAGCATTAGTGATAATGAATCAGCAAATATGAAAATCAGTTTAGATGATTTTTTTGGAAAAGATAAATTTGAATCTCAAATAGTAGTTCAATCCAATAAACGCGGTCAAACATATCAAGCCATTGCAAAAACACATGAATATATTTTTGTTTATGTGTCTGGCGATAATTCTGAAATTATGGAGCTACCAAAAGAAATATCTGATTCTGCATTAAAAGATGCTGATGGTACGTATGAACTTTGGGAGCTTAGAAATAGAAATCCGAAGTTTGGAAGATTCAATAGACCAAATTTATTCTATCCAGTATATGTGAACACTAAGGTATTAGATATTGATGGTTATGCTCAAGTTTCATTGATTAAAACATCAAATTTTATCTACGAGACGTTCCCTAGAAATAGTAATAATGAAGACTCTTGCTGGAGATGGGGAAAAGAGAAATTTTTAAACTCTATAGGAAAAGGAAATATTTTAATCGCAAAACAGAAAAGAGATGGTGGATGGAATATTTACGAAAAAGCTAGAAAAGGCACAACAAAAGTAAAATCTATTTGGGATGAAACTGATGTTATTAGCGAACAAGGAACAGTTGAATTAGGTGCTTTAGGTTTTACCGAATTTGGATTTCCAAAACCAACAAAATTAATAGGTAAGATTTTAAAAATTAGTACGTTAGATCATGATTTGGTGTTGGATTATTTTGCGGGGTCGGGGACGACGGGTCATGCGGTGATTAATTTGAACCGCGAGGATGGCGGCAACCGTAAGTATATTCTGGTGGAGCAAGGCGCGTATTTCGATACGGTGCTAAAGCCGCGTATTCAGAAAGTGGTGTACGCGGAAAACTGGAAAGACGGCAAGCCGGTTGCGAAAGAAGCGGGGAACTTAGGTGGCATTTCCCATTGCTTCAAAACCATGCGCCTAGAAAGCTACGAAGACACCCTCAACAACCTTGAACTCAAACGCAGCGGGCAACAACACTCCCTACTCGCCGCCAACCCAGCCGTCAAAGAAGACTACCTGCTGCACTACATGCTCGACATCGAAGCCCAAGGCTCATTGCTCAACATTGACGCATTCACCCACCCCTTCGACTACCAACTCCACATCGCAGGCGATTCCGCCGGAGCAACCCGCCCGCAAACCGTCGATCTGGTCGAAACCTTCAACTACCTGCTAGGCTTAAGCGTCCACACTCAGCGCACCGAAACCCTGCAACTCACCTGCGCACCCAACGAACACGGCATCTGGCAACGCCAAAAACACCCCGATTCCGCCCAAGCCATCACCGCCACTTACACCTTCTTGAGCATCCACGGCACACTCCCCGACGGCAAAACCGCGCTCATCATCTGGCGCATCCTCAACGATTTCAACCAGCCCATCAGCAAAACCTGCCACAATATCGCCCTCGACCACTTCCTGCTCGAACGCCAACGCATCAACCCGCGTGAAGGCGAACTCGATGTCATTTACGTCAATGGCGACAATACCCTACCCAATATCCGCACTGAAGCAGAACACTGGAAAGTGCGTTTGATTGAGGAAGAGTTCCAGCGGCTGATGTTCGCGGGGGCGGTGTGAGATGCGAATATTCCAAACACTGCCTGGAAAATTGATGAATATTTATACGGGGTTTGCCGTGGCATACCAAGTGAGCAGCAAATGAGTGCACAAACTATGAAAGGCTATCTGGATCATGTTGAGATTCGCGGTTTCCGCAGCCTCAAAGACGTATCGGTTGATCTGTCACCCTTGACGGTGCTGATTGGTGCAAACGGCTCGGGCAAGTCCAACTTCATCAAGTTTTTTGAGCTAATGCGCTGGCTGATGGACGGGCGCAGCTTGCGCGAATGGGTAGCACGGGAAGCGGGTGCAGATGATCAGCTTTTCATGGGGCGTACCGTGACGGAAAAATTACGTTGGCAAGTGAGTATGCAGGCTAATGATAGCCTTAACCGCTATCAATATGAGGCTGTTGCGCTGGCAACGGGAGCAGATCAGATGGCATTCGCTTCTGAGCATTGCCGTTACATACGAGCGGATAAACAGAATTCAGTCAATGATTGGGTCGATTTGCACGCCCACGCTGATTATTCACAACTATTATTTGCGGCGCAAAACGATAAACTGCCTGTTCGAGATAAAATGACGGCGAAAGTATTGCTACACTTATTACGACGTTGCCATGTTTATCATTTTCACGATACATCCCGCTATGCCAATCTCAAGAAACACCATGATGTCACTGATAGCGTTTATTTGAATGCTGATGGCGGTAATTTGGCAGCCTTATTATTGAGTCTCAAGGAAAACGAGTTCCCGTATTTTCAGTTGATAGAACATCAAATCAAACGGGTATTGCCCGCTTTTGATGGTTTTTTATTAGAACCAGAATATGGCAAAGTCATGTTGCGCTGGCGACACAAAGACAGCGAAAAAATCATGGGTGCGCATTTAACATCGGATGGTTCATTACGCCTATTCTGCCTAATTACGCTGTTTAATCTACCGGATGAACGTTTACCCGACGTAATTTTATTGGATGAACCGGAACTAGGTTTGCATCCTTATGCGATTCAGCTTCTGGCAGCCATGATGAAAAGTGTTTCCAAACGCACTCAAATTATTGCTTCAACGCAGTCGGTCACATTGGCAAATGAGTTGAGTTGGCAAGATATTGTCGTGGTGCAATATGAAAATAATGCCTCGCGCTTGGTGCGTTTGGATGAGCAGCAATTAAAACCGTGGCTGGAAAACTACGCTATCGGCGACATCTGGCAAAAAAACCTGATCGGGGGTACGCCTGTATGTTGAGAATTGCAATCAGTGTGGAAGGAGCAACCGAACGTGAATTTGTCCAGCAAGTGTTAGTCCCGCATTTCATGATGGCGGGAAAATACCTTCAGGCGGTTGATATTCGTGGCAATGTGAGTCTCGATAAAATCAAGGCGGAATTGCCGGGATTACTGTATGGCTTTGATTATGTGACTACGCTGTATGATTTTTATGGATTCAAACGCCGTGAGAATCGTTCTATTGAGGAATTGGAACAAGCCATTCACGCGCTTGTTCCGGCAAGCAAACAAAGCTGTTTCATCCCTTATGTGCAGCAGTATGAATTCGAGGCTTTGCTATTCAGTGCGCCAAGCTTGTTGGCTGAACACTTGGGTGTGGCTGATCACGCGGTGCATTTTCAGCGGCTTACCCAAGCCTGTGGTGGTGCTGAAAGGATTAATGACGGTTTTGATACCTGCCCTAGTCGGCGGATTGTGGCAGTTTTTTCGGCTTATAACAAAAAATTGCATGGGCCAGACATCTGCCAGCGGATTGGTTTGCCCCAAATTCGGGAAGCCTGCCCGCGTTTTCATTGCTGGTTACAGACGTTGGAAAACCTGTCTGATACCGTTGCAGGAGAAACCCCATGAGCGATTTCCCCCGCCAACTGATCTTAAACGACTGGCTGCTAACGCAATTCGGTGTCACGCAATTTGCTGACCTTTCCGCCGCCTTACACCATAAGGAACTCAGCGGGTTCACCGAAGAGGGTAATAGCCGTTTTTACGTGCGGCTGGTGGAAACTTTTCCGCAACGTAGCCGCCCGCTGCGTGATGAGCAATTGCGCGATTACGACCTCAATATCGTGCGTCACTGGAAACGCATCAGCGAAACGCGCAACCACGCGGGGCAAATCCTGTACCCGTTGTATTTCCAGTACATGGCATTGCTGTTCAATGAAATTTACCAAGACCGCTATTGGGCAGACCGCGACGCTTTTGCGGGTGAACTCAATACTCACTTACACCGCTTCAACTTAAAGCTGGATAAAAAGCTCAAACTCGACCCCTATCAGCCGCAGGAACTCAATAAACTGGCATTCTGGATGGCAACGGGCGCGGGTAAAACTTTGCTGATGCACGTCAATATCCTGCAAACCCAGCACTACCTGCAACAACACCGCAAACAGCGCGAGATTGAGCAAGTGCTATTGCTGACCCCGAATGCGCGGCTTTCCGAACAACACCAGCGCGAACTGCGCGATTCGGGTATTAATGCCGATTTCTACACCAAAAACCGCCAGTCTGCCCAAGGCGTGTTGGGTTTTGGGGTGCAAATCCTGCACATCCACCAACTCAAGGACAAAGACGGCGACACCACGGTAGCGGTTGGTAATTTCGAGGGTAAAAATTTGGTGTTGGTGGATGAGGGGCATCGCGGCGCAAGCGGTGAGGAATGGCTGGATAAGCGCGAACAGCTTTGCGCGGCTGGCTTTTCCTACGAATATTCCGCCACGTTTGAACAAGCGATTGCCACTGCCGCGACCACCAAAAAAGACGGCGTGAGTCAGCAGCAACGCCTGACCCAGCTCTACGCCAAGTGCATTTTGCTGGATTATTCCTACCGCTATTTCTACAACGATGGTTTTGGGAAGGATTTTCATATCCTCAATCTGGAAAGCAAAGCCTTGGAAGGTTCGCAAGCGCTGTATCTGACGGGGTGTTTACTGGCGTTTTTCCAGCAACGTTTGCTCTATAAGGATCAAGCTACCCAGATCAAGCCGTATTTGCTGGATAATCCGCTGTGTCTGTTTGTCGGCGGCACGGTGACGGGCAGGGATTTGGATGAGCAGCAAAGCGACATTTCCCTGATTGTGCATTTCCTCGCGCAATTCCTGAGTGAACAACAGCGCGGCACGTTTGAGCATTATCTGGAACAACTCCTGCACGGGCGTGATAGCTTGATTGATAAGCAAGATCAGCGCGTGTTTCATGAGCGTTTTAGCTACATCGTCGCGCAATACCACCAGCGAGGCGCGGCAATGCTGTACCACGATTTGCGCCGCACGGTGTTCAATACTGAACTCGGTGGCTTGCTGCACATTGAAGAACTCAAAGGCACGGATGGCGAAATCGGTTTGCGCGTGGGTGATGCCAGCGATTATTTCGCGGTCATCAATATCGGCGACACGGGTAAGCTGTGCAAATTGCTGGAGGCAGAGCGCAGCAACCAAGAACGCCCGTTGTATACCGTGAGTGAAAAAGTGTTTGCGGGTTCGTTATTCCGCGACATTAACACCAGCCGTTCGCGCATTACGCTGCTGATTGGTGCGAAGAAATTCACCGAGGGCTGGAGTTCATGGCGTGTCAGCACGATGGGCTTGCTGAATATCGGCAAAAACAAAGGCTCGGAAATCATCCAATTGTTTGGGCGCGGGGTGCGGCTGAAGGGCTATGATTTTGGCTTGCAACGCTCCGGTTTCGTGCGTCGTGACGATGAGCAAGCACACCCTGAGTATTTGGCGTATCTGGAAACGCTGAATATTTTCGGGGTACGCGCCAGTTACATGGATGAGTTTCGTCAATTGCTGGAAGATCAGGGTTTAACTGAGCCTGAGAAACCGGAAACCATTACCCTGAAAGTATTCCCTACCCCTGACCAGACAGAATTGCAACGTATCCAGTTAAAATTATTGCGTCCTAGTAAATCCATGCCAAGTTTCAAGCAAGCGGCGCGTCCGGTATTGGCGTTGCTGCCTATCGACAGCCCCCACCATGTCAAGGTGGTGCTTGACTGGTATCCGCGAGTACAAAGCAAAGCGGGTAGCAAACAAGGCGCAAACCTGCAACTGCAAGGCAAACAACACAGTATTAACTTGTACGAAGCGCGGTTTGGGCGGGATCAACTCGCGTTTCTGGACGATGAGCAATTGCTGTTTGAGTTGCTGCGTTTCAAAAACGAAAAGGGTTGGCATAACCTGCAAATCACCCGCGAAGCCTTACGCACGGTATTAGCGGATTCGTCATGGTACAAACTCACCATCCCCGAAGAATTTTGGTCGTTTGGTGCGGGGCATTTCGCACGGGTACAACTGTGGCAGGAAATCGCCACCGTCTTGCTGAAACGTTATTGCGAACGCTACTACGCCTTGAAAAAACAGGAGTACGAAGCCCCGTATCTGGAATACCAAAGCGTCGCAACCACCGACCCGAATTTCGTTAGGGAATATCAGGTGGATGTACCAGTGACGGAAATAGACCTGATTACTGTTTTGAAAGCTGCTGAAAAGCGTCTGAAAAATGCTAAACGCGCGGATGCCGTGCGTGATTTAACCGGTCACGGTGATTTTCACTTCATCGGCGCGGATTTTCACCTGTATTTTCCCTTGGTTGAGCTTTCCGGTAAGGGGCATACCGTCAAGGTAAAGCCCGTGCATCTGAATCAGGGCGAGGCGCAATTTGTGCGTGACCTGACGCAATGGGTAGACAGCAAGCCCGCTTTGCTGCAAGGGTATGAGCTGTATTTGTTGCGTAACCAATCGAAAAGCGGTGTGGGATTTTTTGAAGCGGGGAATTTCTACCCCGACTTTATTTTGTGGGTGAAAAAAGATAATCAGCAATGGATTACCTTCGTTGATCCCAAGGGCTTGCATCACAATACGCAAGGTTTTGAGCATCCGAAAATTCAGTTTGCCAAAACGATTAAGACGTATGAAGCCAAGTATCAACACACGGTCGAGCAGCACATTACACTGAATTCTTTTATTCTCTCGACGACGAGTAAACATGAGATGAATGGGGCTGAGGACAAGGTTTTTTCCGACCATCACATTCTGTTTCAGAAGGATTACCCGCACCATTATGTCGATGACATGATGATGCGGGTATTACGGCCTTAACCAGGGCGGATCACCTGCCCGGTACGCCCATCGCGAATTTGGGTAGGCTGTAATTGCCCGCCCAAGGGCGCATCCAAGACAAATCCCAATTGCTGGTCAAATTGCTGGAGGATTTCTGTCACGTTGCGGGCAGGTTCTTGCCCATTTAAATTGGCACTGGTGGAAATGAGCGGATGCCCCAGACATTGGCACAATTCCCGGCAAACAGGATGCGCTGTGACCCGCACCGCCAGTGTGTCGTGTTCGCCTCGAATGAGCGGGGAAACCTCAGGGCGCACGGGTAACAACCACGTCACCGCCCCCGGCCAAGTGGGTAAGATTTGTTGCAGTAACGCCGCTTCGAGCGGTAACAACCAAGGGGCAAGCTGTTGCAAGTCGGCAGCAATCAGAATCAGCCCTTTGTGTGCAGGGCGTTGTTTAAGCGTAAGAATGCGCTGCACCGCCTCAAGATTAGCCGGGTCACAGCCTAAGCCAAACACCGCTTCGGTTGGGTAAGCAATCACTTTACCCTGTTGCACTGCTTGGCAGGCCGCTGCAATGTTATTGCTTACAAAATGGTGCAAGGCGATTTCCTCGTGTTGGCGTTAGCGTTTTTCCCGGTGTCGATCATACCAAAGAACTCCCCAGCGGATGGCTAAACCCACCACGGTCGCCCCAACAATCAATGGCCATGCACTGGGTAACAGCGCAGAAAAGAACAATACAAATACCAACAAAATCGCCAATACAGCGGGGTCACAGCTTAAGATCGACTGCTTGGGTGGGGATGTATGTTCCATCGGTTTTGCCTCGTGTTGATCATCGTGCTGTGGTTGCGACATAGTAAATTCCTCGAATTGAGGCGCACTATAAATTAGCTT
Organism: Thiothrix subterranea; assembly: GCF_016772315.1. Taxonomy (NCBI): domain Bacteria; kingdom Pseudomonadati; phylum Pseudomonadota; class Gammaproteobacteria; order Thiotrichales; family Thiotrichaceae; genus Thiothrix; species Thiothrix subterranea. The sequence goes on from NZ_CP053482.1 coordinate 2,575,801, forward strand.
GACAATCAACTAAAGTTAATCATTAATATTACTTAGATTAACCTAAGTAAATGTAAATGCTCTTGATAAAGCGGACTTAATGATGAACCTGCGCCACATTACCCTGCACCAGTTGCGCCTGTTTTACAGCGTAGGCAAGCACTTGTCCTTTACTCGTGCGGCGGAAGAATTGCACCTGACGCAACCGGCGGTGTCTATCCAGATTAAACGCTTGGAGGAGAGTGTCGGTATCCCGTTGACGGAACAAATCGGCAAACGTTTATTCCTAACCGAAGCGGGGCGTGAACTGTTTGAGGCGTGTCGCGATGTTCTCGACCGCTTGCGGGTGCTCAACGACGACATGATCGGCATGGAAGAAGGGGTGAAAGGCCCTTTGAATATTTCAGCGATTACCACCGCGAAGTATTTCATGCCGCATTTACTCGGCACCTTCCTCAAGGATTACCCACGGGTGGAGCCACGTCTCACCATTACCAACCAAGCGAAAGTGATCCGCCGTTTGGAGGATAATCTGGATGACTTGGTGATCATGGGGACGGTTCCCACCAGCGGTAATCTGGAACTCGCCGCTGAATATTTCCTTGATAACCCCATTGTGGTGATTGCCCCGCCTAATCACCCCTTGGTTGGGGAACGCAACATTACCTTGGAACGCATTGCCCAAGAACGCTTTTTGTCACGCGAAGAAGGTTCCGGCACTCGCGCTGCCCGCATCAAACTGTTTGCCGAACACGGGTTGGAAGCCAATATTTACATGGAACTTGGCAGTAGCGAAGCCATCAAGCAAGCGGTCATGGCAGGCTTGGGCATTTCGGTATTGTCGTTTCACAATTTGCGCCTCGAATTGGAAGCGGGTTTGCTCGCCGTCTTGGATGTGCAACATTTTCCGCTCATGCGCCGTTGGCACGCGGTGCATTTGAAGGGGAAAAAGCTTTCCAATACTTCCAAACGCTTTCTCGATTTTCTGTTGCAAGACGGGGCGCGGATGTGGGAAGACATCAACGTTAAGCGCTTGCACCTGCCAACCTCGCTTTTGAACCCAAAACTTGAGCCTGATGCCGATGAATAATGTCACTTTGCGCGTGTATTCCTTCATTGATTCGTTGCAACCCCAGCTTGCTTCGTACTTAGCGACCTCTTCGCAAGGCTTTTTGCCGATTCCCGGTGATGCCTGTTTGTGGATTGAAGTGGCACCGGGCATGGCAGTCCACCGCCTCAGTGACATTGCGCTCAAAGCCACGAATGTGCGCCTCGGTCAGCAGGTGGTGGAACGCGCGTTTGGTTCGATGGAAGTCCACTTCCGCAACCAAAGTGAAGTGACTTCGGCGGGCGAAGCGGTATTGCGTGAGATTCATGCTGATGTCGAAAACCGCATGGCATGTCGGGTGGCATGGAAAGAAATCATCCGTGCCATTACCCCCGACCACGCGACCCTAATCAACCGCCAATTGCGGCACGGTTCGATGTTGTTACCGGGCAAAAGCATGTTTATTTTTGAAACCGAACCCGCCGGTTACATTGTGTACGCTGCCAACGAAGCCGAAAAAGCCGCGCACGTCACCTTGGTGGATGTGAAAGCTTACGGCGCATTCGGGCGGCTGATTATGATGGGCAGTGAAGCGGAAACCGCCCAAGCCATGCAAGCAGCAGAACGCGCCATTGCCAGCATTAATGCACGGGCGACGGCGTAACACGAATGAATACAGAGGAATACCATGAGCGGAAAATACGAAGGTTTGGATAACGATAAACAATTTGGCATGAGTTCGGTCGGGCGACTGATTCGCGATGCATGGGTGTTTGGCTTACTGCCCGACACCGAACAATGCGCGGGCTGGAGTGCTGGAATGCTGCAAAACCTGTATGAAAAAGTCCACGCGGAGTGGATGAAATACGGGCATTTGCCCAGCCGTTTGCCACCGGAATTGCAGCAGCGGCACAGCGACAGGCATAGTCGTGCGATTCGTGAGGCGAAAGCGAAGGGGTGGGATGCGGAGTTGGGTGAGGGCGACTAACATGTACAACGTCCGTGACAATGTGCAGGCCAGTTTGGGGCATTTTCGCATGGAAAATTACTGGTTTCGTTACAGTAATTTCGTGCCGCGCTTGTATAACTGGTGCATCGAACTGGGGTTTGAACCGGGGAAAATCATGCCCTCACGGGCGTTTTGTTCGGATGAGAGTCAAGGCTACCCGGTAATTTTGCTGGCAAAACATTTTGGGATATTTCCATTCAATCACGGGCAAGTGGGCGGAATTATGGCGTGTGACCGGCATGGCCCGCACGCGCATCACGGTAAAGATTTGGTGATTGTGCATTCCAGCCACGTCGGTTATGACCCCGAAGCCATGACCTTTGGTTCCTATCGGCGCATCCAGACGGCGAATCATCGCTGTTCCAGTAACTGCGGCAAAATCCACGCCACGTTGGAATGGTATTTGCGCGAATACGAATTTGCTTGCCAAAACATTTTCGTGGATATGCGGGCGGATCATTGCCGCTTGACCTTGGACAACCAATATTTGTCGCGTAGCCGGGAACGCAGTTTGGTATTGCATCTGGAAAAAATGGTGGAACACCAGCACGACGGTGAAATGTTACCGATTGCCATGCAAAGCACGTCGCGCACGTTCATGGCGACCGACGCTTTTTTTCAGCACATGCGCTGGTTTTTCAACGAAGGCACTGGCAGGCAACCGCTTGGTGATGCCTTGTTGCCGGAATATTTCACCTACCACACCAGTTTGCGGGAAGACACCGACGGGTCACGCCAATTGGAGCAAAACCTAATCGGCGCAATGCCCTGGATTGTGACGTCCGCTGAGCCAATGCTGACGGCAGCGCAAGCCAATACGCAAGCCGAATTCGACCGTGCTTACCGCAGCATCTCACAAGATAGCGCTTATCGGGGGCGTAATTTGCTCTACGTTGCAGGCTTGCATGTGGATATTTCACCGTCGCCGGAACAGGCGTTTGTGTTAACCAAATTCATTCCTTGGGCGGCGTATGTGCAATTGAAAAACGGTGAGCGCTATGTGCTGGAACAAGAGGCGCTGTTTGCGCGTTTGCAGGCGTGTAGCGCGGATAACCCGCAGCAATTGGGCTTGGATGCGGCGATTCAGATGATGGAAGACGAGGAAGAGATTTACCTGCACTTGCCTTATTAGTGTTATCCGCATAAGGCAATCGTGTTGCCTTAACTAAGCCAATGCGGTTTGTCAAGACAGTTAAGCAATCTTACGTAAATTGGCGGCTATTCAATACGTTTACTATATTAATCCCATTCTTGATTGTTTTTTTAGGAAATAATCCAGCAGAGGGTAACATGTTATGCCATTGATTATCATCGTATTTATATTGTTGCTGGCACTCTGGTTATTATTGACCAGCGGTGATCTCGGTTCTTTGCTGGTCGGGTTGCCGTTCATTATGCTGGCGCTGTGGAGTTATCGGTTGCAGCGCCATGCCCCTTATCCCTTAACGTTTTCATTCCTTGGTGCATTGCGCTTTGCGGTATTTTTCCTGCGCGAATCTTTGCGTGGTGGCTTGGATATTGCGTTGCGGGTGTGGCAACCGCGCGTGTCATTGTCGGTGGCCTTTTATGAATACCGTCTTATTTTTCCTCAAGGGCCAATCCGCTCGTTTTTTATGTATTGCATCAGTTTATTGCCGGGTACGTTGAGTGTGTGCGTGTCAGAAAATGGCAAGTTACGCTTGCATGTGCTCGATGATCGTGGCGCGGTAGCGGAAGATTTAGCCCGTTTGGAACAGCGGGTTTGTGATTTGTTTGCATTGCCTTGTTACAAGGGGGCGCTATGAATACGGTGCTATTGGCGCTAGTGGTGGTATTAGCCCTGGTGTTACTCATCAGTTTACTGATTATGTTAGCGCGGACGCGGTTAACTGACCGCTTGTTGGCGGTGCAATTGTTGGGAACGTTGGGTGTCGCGATGTTGCTGGTGCTGGCAGTGGTGATGCAGCAACGGGCGTTTTTGGATACCGCCTTGGTTCTGGTGATGCTGGCGGTTGTGGTCACGGCAGTCTTTACCCACCGGCAGCGGGGAGGCAAATCATGATCCTTGATGCGCTTTCCGTGCTATTGCTGGTGCTGGGTTTGTTTTTCTTTGTGTCCGGTTTGTTGGGGTTGTGGCGGTTTCCCGATACGTTTGCGCGGCTTCATGCCCTGACTAAGGCGGATAATTTGGGCTTGGGGTTGGTGATGACCGGCTTGCTATTCCAAGTACCCGATGTGTTGTGGGCGATTAAATTCGTCTTGGTGTGGTTGCTGGCATTGGTGGCGAGTGCGGTGAATGCGCATTTGATTGCGGTATTCCTGCACCGGCAACAGGAGGGACACGATGAATCTGCTTGATGGCTTATGGGGCATTTTGGATCTGTTGCTGGTGGCGGTGTTGTTGTTATTGGCAATGGCGGCGGTACTGAGCAGTGATCGGCGGCGTAGCATGATGCTGTTTATCGTGTTTGGTTTGGTATTGGCGTTGGTGTGGGCGCGGTTACACGCCCCGGATATTGCACTGGCGGAAGCCGCGATTGGGGCGGGGTTGGGCGGGGCGTTGTTAATGGCAACCTTGCGGCGCGATACGCATCAGCAGACCGATCAGTTTCCACAACACCCTGTGGTGTTATGGGGCGCGGGCGTGTTGGTAATGGTACTGGGAACGATGATTGCGTGGGGCTTGTTCTCGGTATTGCCCACGGTGGAACAAACCTGGCGCAAAGGCGCGGCGGTCGATGCGCACTTGGCATTCAGCGGGGTTAGCCACCCGGTAACAGCGGTGTTATTGAATTTCCGAGCATGGGATACCTTGTTGGAATTGGCGGTGTTGTTGGCGGCCATTTTGGGGATTCGTGCCTTGGGGTATGTGCGTTCGGCGTATGTGACGGAAGCCGCATTCAGCCAATTGGCGGTGTGGTTGGTGCCCTTATTGATTCTAATGGCGGGTTATGTGCTGTGGGCGGGAGCGCATTCACCGGGTGGAGCATTTCAGGCGGGGGCATTGCTGGCGGGGGCGGGCATTTTGCTGCGCTTGGCGGGGTATTCCCATGCGGGGTTGCCGACGACACGTTGGTTGGTACGTTTGGGCTTGGTGGCAGGAACGGGTGTGTTTTTGCTGGTGGGTTTGGGGCTGTTGGGGTGGGGGCAGGGTTTCCTGCATTACCCGGTCGCTTATGCAAAATGGTGGATATTATTGATTGAAATGCTGGCTACGGTGTCGATTGGGATGACGCTGACGTTGGCTTTCATGGGCGGGATACCGCAGAAGGAGGCAGCGTGATGGCGGGGTTAAGTGCAATCAATCCGCAGTTTTTGTATGTGTGCGCTGGCATTTTCCTGTTCGCCATTGGTTTGTGGGGAACTTGGTTACATGCCCATTATGTGCGCAAAATTATTAGCTTGAATGTGATGGGTGCGGGGGTGTTTCTGACGCTGATCGCGGTGGCGTATCGCGGTGAAAATCTGCCCCCCGACCCTGTGCCTCATGCCTTGGTGTTGACCGGCATTGTGGTGGCTGTCAGTGCAACAGCGTTGGCATTGGTGATTATCCGCCGTTTGGAGGATGCAACCGATGAATGAAGCTGCGAGTGTCGTTTGGGTAATTAGCCTGCCGTTGCTGGGCGCATTGCTGGCAACGGTGTGGCGGCAACGCGCGGCGACGATTGGTTGGATCAGCAGCGCATTAACGGCGGGATGCGCGGTCTGGCTGTTGTGGGTGGTGCAACACGCTGGAGTGCAACAACTGGCGCTGGGTGGCTGGGAAATCGGTCTGGGCATCAGCTTGTACGCGGATGGTTTGGCGGCTGTCATGGTGCTGATGAGCAGTCTGGTGGTGTTGGGGTGCAGTGTGTATGCGCGGCAGTATTTTCGGGCGCAGCGTCAGCATGAATTGTTTTGGCCGTTGTGGTTGTTGTTAGCCACGGCGTTGAATGCGTTGTTTTTGGCGGGTGATTTGTTCAATGTGTATGTCACTTTGGAATTGTTGGGAATTTCAGCGTCGGCACTTACCGCGTTAGGGGCGAAACGGGCGGCATTGCGGGCAGCCTTGCGCTATCTGGTGGTGGGGCTATTGGGGTCGATGCTGTATCTAATGGCTATCACCTTGCTGTATGCCGCTTACGGCACACTGAACGCTGTGCAAATTGCCGAGGCATTGCAAGTTAACCCCTTGGGCTGGGCAGCGCTGTTGCTGATGTTGGCAGGGTTGGCGTTGAAAATGGCGTTATTCCCGCTGCATTTCTGGTTGCCTCCAGCGCATTCTAATGCGCCCGCGCCGGTGAGTGCGGCATTATCGGCGTTGGTGGTGAAAGCGGCATTTTATTTGGTGGTACGGCTGTGGTTTGAGGTGTTTGCACCGTTGACAACGCCACTGCTGGCGAATGTTTTGGGCGCATTGGGTGCAATGGCAGTGTTGTGGGGGTCTTGGTCAGCGTTGCGGGCAGAACGCTTGAAATTATTGGCGGCGTATTCCAGTGTGGCGCAATTGGGCTATTTGGTGATGTTTTTCCCGCTGTTGATGGTGTTGGAGGGCGAAGCACGGCACTGGTTGTTTGGGGCAATGGTGTTGTTTGCGCTGTCTCATGCGTTTGCGAAATCGGCATTGTTTTTGGCAGCGGGGATTTTGATGCAATACGCCGGGCATGACCGTATCCGCGAATTGAGTGGTACGACGCAAGCCTTGCCATTGACCACGTTTGTGATTGCGTTGGCGGGCATTGCCTTGGTGGGCTTGCCACCGAGTGGGGCGTTTCTGGGTAAGTGGTATTTGTTGGATGCGGCGTTTAAGACGGGGCAATGGTGGTGGGTGCTGGTCTTGGTGGCGGGGTCGTTATTGGCAACCGCTTATGTGTTCCGTTTGTTGGGGCACGCTTTCGGGCATTTGCCAGCGGTTAAGCGCCCGATTGTGGCGGCTACGCAGGAAATGCCTGCCTTGGCATTGGCATTGCTGGCAACCTTTGGGCTGGGCTTAGGGGCAATGAGTCTGTGGTCATGGTTGGCGCACACTGGCACAGGGGCAGGGCTATGAACGAGTTATTGAATGTTCTCACCGAAGCGCTGGGAAAAAATTTACCGCTGTGGATTGTGCTGAGTTCGTTTAGCGTCGGTTTGGTGATTTTCTTTGTGCAGGAAGGCAGCCATCGCTTACGCACCACCTTGAATTTGCTGGCGGCAGTGGTGAAGTTGGCATTGGTTGGGGTCTTGCTGTGGGGGGTGTATCACGGGCAGGTGTACGAAGTGCGCTGGGTGATTGCGCCCAATCTGGAATTGCTATTGCACGCCGATGCATTGTCGATGTTGTTTGTGACCTTATCTGCCTTGCTGTGGTTGGTGACAACGGTTTATGCGATTGGGTATCTGGAGCATTCCCCGCACCGCAGCCGCTTCTTTGGGTTTTTCAGCTTGTGCGTATCGGCAACCGTGGGTTTGGCGTTGGCGGGCAATCTGGTGACGTTTGTGATGTTTTACGAGTTTTTGACCTTGGCGACTTACCCCTTGGTGGCGCACAAAGGCTCGCATGAAGCCCGCAAAGCTGCGCGTTTGTATTTGGCTTATACCTTCACGGGTGGATTGCTGTTGCTGGTGGCAGTGGTGTGGTTGAAGTCGATTGCCGGGCCGTTGACGTTTGTGCAAGGGGGGATTCTGGATACCTTGCCTGCGGAAACGCACAGCGCCTTGCGTTGGATTTTCTTGCTGATGATCGTGGGTCTGGGGGTCAAAGCCGCTTTGGTGCCGTTGCACGGTTGGTTGCCCAAAGCAATGGTTGCGCCCGCGCCGGTCAGTGCGTTATTGCACGCGGTGGCGGTGGTGAAAGCAGGGGCATTTGGGATTGTGCGCGTGGTTTACGATGTGTATGGGGTGGAGTTTGCCGCTGTCTTGGGCGTATTAGTGCCATTAGGAATAGTGGCGGCGTTCACGATTGTGTACGGATCGACCTTGGCATTGTTTCAGGATGAGTTGAAAAAACGTTTGGCGTATTCGACGGTGAGTCAGGTGTCTTACATCATTTTGGGGACGGCAATCCTAGGCCCGTTGGCGACCGTGGGCGGTATTGTGCATTTGGTTCACCAAGGCTTGATGAAAATTACCTTGTTCTTTGCCGCCGGTAATTACGCGGAAACCTTGGGGATTCACCGCGTCAGTCAAATGAACGGGGTGGGCAAACGAATGCCGCTAACCACGTTGGCATTTACCTTGGGGGCGTTGGGGATGATTGGGATTCCACCAATGGCGGGGTTTATTTCCAAATGGTATTTGGGGTTGGGGGCGTTGGAAGCAGGGGTATTGCTGTGGGTAATGCCGGTGTTGATTGCCAGTAGCTTGCTGAACGCGGCGTATTTTCTGCCCATTTTGTACCGTGCGTGGTTTTTGCCTGCTGACCCTTGGCCAGACGAACACATTAAGGCGCAGCGTTGGGAAACGCATGGCATGTTGTTGTGGCCGCCCGTGATTACCGCGAGTTTGGCGTTATTGGCAGGCTTGTTCGCGTCTTTGCCGTTTAGTCCGTTGGAGTGGGCGCAATTGATCACCGCTAGGGAGTACAAATAATGTTGCAACCCGTGCTGCTGGAGTTACCGTTTTTATTGCTGTTAGCGCCCTTGTTACCGCTGTGCTTTGCCTTGGTGGGGAATGACCGTATTGGGCAATGGCTCTTGCCGGTGGCTGCATTGCCTGCGTTAGTCGCAGCGTTTGTGTTGCCAGTGGGAACGTCGGTGGCGTTGCCTTGGGTATTATTGGGAGCGCAATGGGGGCTTGATGCTACAGGGCAGGTATTTTTACTGGTGACAGCACTATTGTGGTTGTTAGCAGGTTTGTACAGTGTGAGTGGTACGCCTGCGGGGTCAAGTTGGTGGCGTTTTCGGGTGTTTTTCCTGTTGACCTTGAGCGGCAATGTGTTGTTGGTTATTGCGCAGGACATGGGGAGCTTTTTTCTGGGTTTTGCCTTAATGGGGCTGGCGGCGTATGGGTTAATTGCGCAACAGGCGTCGGTGACGACGCGCCGTGCTGGGCGCATTTACCTGATTTGGACGGTGTTGGGTGAGGTGTTGTTGTTTGCCGGTGCAGTGTTCACGGCGGGGGCGGTGGGGAGTGTGTATTTCAGTGAGGTGGTGGGCAAGGATTTACCCCTCGCTGCGGTGATATTGGTGACGCTGGGCTTGGGAATTAAGGTGGCATTGCCGGGTTTGCATGTGTGGTTGCCGATTGCGCACGGTGCAGCCCCTCCGGCGGTGTCGGCATTGTTGAGCGGCGTGATGGTGAAAGCGGGGATACTGGGTTTGGTGCGGTTTCTGCCAGCGGGTGCAGCCAGCACGGTGTGGGTGGCAGAGTGGTTGGTGTGGCTGGGATTGGTGGGCGCGTTTTACGGGGTGGTGTTTGGCTTGCGGCAAACCGCGCCGAAAGTGATTCTGGCGTATTCGACCATGAGTCAGTTGGGGGTGTTGACTTTATTGACGGGATTGGTATTGCAAGCCCCTGCGGATGCGATGTTGGCAATGGCGTTGTTATTGTATGTGGCACACCATGCTTGGGTGAAAGGGGCATTATTCCTTGGGGTGGGCTTATTTAAGCAAACCTTGTCTTGGTGGTTATTGGGTGTGCTGGTGGTCTTGGCGTTGGTGTTGATCGGCGTGCCATTGACCAGTGGCGCGTTGGCAAAAGGCAGTGTGAAAGCGGCATTGCCAGCCGATTGGCAGCACTTGGCGCTGGGTTTATGGCTGAGCAGCTTGGCAACCACTTTGCTGATGGGGCGCTTTGTGTGGAGTTTGTGGCGTTATCGCCGCCAGCATGAGGCTGTATCCAGCCATCACACCAGCACTTCCCCCGGTCTGACACAATGGTTGGGGTGGGCTATTTTAGTGGAATGGGTGTTGTGGTGGCCGTTTCTGTTTGCGCTACCGGCGTTTAAGTGGTGGGATGTCGTGCCGATTTTGCTGGGCTTGGGGATGGTTGCTTTGGCGTTATTGCCGCGTATTCCAGCGGGGGATGTGCCGGTGTTGTTGGCGCACGCTGGCTACCGTGGGTGGCATTGGGTGCGGCAATCGCGCAGTAAGCATAGGCATTATTTATCTGATTGATGAAATCTTTAATGCGTTTGTTCTGGATGGTGTGGAAACCTAGCGTTTAGGGCGATATGCTACGTGCTGTTACCCATTAAAATGATAAGCACCGTTAGGGAACCCCATGAATTGCTACCCCGATACTCACCCCGCCGAGTTATTAACGGTGGGCGATTTGCCTGATGATCCGCACACATTGCGCGTCTTATTGGCACAAACGCGCCAAGCACTCCAGCGCAGCGAGGAACGTTACCAGACCTTGATGTCGTCCATGAGTGATTTAATTTTCCTGATAGATGCTGACGACTGCTTGTTGGACGTTCAGTGCCGTTCCCCCCAACTCTTATTCGCACCGCCCGAAGCCTTTCTCGGCAAACCCATTACAGCGGTGCTGCCGCCGGATACCAGTGAGCCTTATTTGGAATGCGCTGAATACGTGCGGCGTACTGGCGAGAACCGTCGTTACGAATACCCGTTAGTGATTCAAGGGGAAACACGCTGGTTCATGGCCTCGCTTAACCGCCATGAAGATGGCTGTAAATTGGTGGTCGACGTGCGCGACATTACCAAGCGTAAACAGGCTGAAGCGGAAGCCCGTGAACAAACCCGCCTGTTTAATTTGATTACCGAGAACATGCACGACTACATCGGCGTGCTCAATCTCGATATGAGTGTGTTGTACGCCACGCCCTCACTGTATCAGCGCACCGGGTATAGCGCGGCGGAATTTCGTTGTCTACCGTTTGAGCACTTGATGACACCGGAATCGTTGGTGCGACTCAAGCAATTGGTGGCAGACAATTTAACCCCAGAGAAATTAGCCGACCCGCAGTGTGATATTGCCTTTGATGTGAATCTTGATGTCATTCGCAAAGATGGTTCGCATTATTGGTGTAATAGCAGTCACCGGCTGATTCGGGATTCGCAAGGGCGACCCGAATACATTCTTGAAACCGGTCGCGATATTACTGAGCGTAAACAAGCTGAAGATTTGTTGTTGCGCAAAGATGCGTTATTTGAAGCGGTAGCGATTGCAATGCAGGCATTGTTATTTGAACCCTGCATCAATGAAGCCATGCAACAGGCATTGGCAGCCGTGGGGAGTGCCACCAACCAAGATCGGGTGTATTTATTTGAATACCACGTTGACCCGCTCACGGCTGAACGTTTCATGAGTCAACGTTACGAATGGGTGCGTGATGGTGTGAGTCTTCAAATCGACAACCCTGATTTGCAAAATTTGTCGTTTGATGGCTTGTTTCCACGTTGGTTTGATACGCTGTCTCAAGGGCGAGCGGTGTCTGGGTCAGTGGCTAGTTTTCCTGAAACAGAACGCGCTATTTTAGAAGCGCAAGATATTGTGTCATTGATGGTTGTCCCCGTGAACGTGGAAGGGCGCTTTTGGGGCTTTATCGGTTTTGATAACTGCTACAGTGATTACCAGTGGGGAGTAGAAGATCAGGCCATTCTTACCTCGATGGCGGCATCGGTCGGCGCGGCGGTGATACGGCATCGCTCGGAAGTGGCGTTGCGGGAAACCAACCTCAAGTTAGCGCAAGCCATTGAACATTCCCTCGCGATGGCGGCGAAAGCGGAAGAAGCCAGCAAAGCCAAAAGCTTGTTTCTGGCCAATATGAGTCACGAAATCCGCACCCCCATGAATGCGATTATTGGCATGAGCCATTTGGCATTGGGCAGTGATTTGAACCAGCGGCAGCACGATTACGTGGTTGAAATACAGCACGCGGCTCAATCATTGTTACGCATCATCAACGACATCCTCGACTTTTCCAAAATCGAAGCGGGCAAATTAACGCTGGAAATGACCCCTTTCCGTTTGGAAGACGTGGTGAGTAATGCGCTAAGTTTGCAGCGTCAACAAGCACTGGAAAAAGGCGTGGCGCTATTGTTTGAGCTACGCAGCCCGCAGTTGGAAGGGGAGCAGGGCTTTTTCTTAGGCGATGCCTTGCGTTTGGAACAAATACTCACCAATTTACTCACCAATGGCGTGAAATTTACCAGCCAAGGCCATGTGGCGTTGTACATTGATGAATTGGAACGCGGGGCAAACAGCAGTCGCTTGTGCTTTTGCATCGAAGATACCGGCATCGGTATGGATAGCGTGGCGGTGAATGGTTTGTTTCAGGAGTTTTCGCAAGCGGATGATTCCACGACGCGCCGTTACGGTGGCACGGGTTTGGGTTTGAGCATTGTGAAACGCTTGTTGGATTTAATGGGCGGTGAGATTACGGTGAGCAGTGAACCCGGTCAGGGTTCGCGGTTCAGCATGACGCTTACCTTGGCACATGCGCGTTCGTCTGCGGTTAATCCATCGCATGTGGTGAGTACCGCATCCCCTATGCTTGGCACACCGTTGCACCATCAACGCATCTTGGTGGTGGAAGATAACCCGATTAACCAATTGATTGCCTCCGAAATCCTCACGCAATACGGCGCGATTGTGGAATGTGCGGATAACGGTCGGGATGGTGTGAGAAAAATCTTTGCCACCCTGCCGCCCGCGTATGACGCAGTGTTAATGGATATTCAAATGCCGGTGATGGATGGTTACGAAGCAGCCCGCTTGATTCGCGCTGATACCCGTTACGCAGCCATGCCCATTGTCGCACTGACGGCAAATGCAATGCGTGAAGAAAAAGAGCGTTGTTTAGCGGTGGGGATGAATGCGCATGTGGCGAAACCGTTTGAACCTAGCGCGTTATTGCAAACGCTGATGGATTTGCTTGGGTAAGTCTGCGTTGCAAACACCACAAACAAAGGGTTTGTTGAAAGTACTTTTTGCCTTATTTTATAGTAAATTTAATTCCTAGTAAAAAGGTAGGAATTTGGTGGACTTGTGTAGGGTTATTTTGTAAGGAGTACGCTGATGTTCAACGACACCCCAAGCACAACCGATTCTATCCCTTGGCATAGCCTTGCACCGCAGGTTGCTTTGCAACAGCTTGATACCCAAGAACAAGGTTTGAGTATCGCATCTGCTAAATTACGCTTGCGGCAACACGGCTTTAATCGATTTGCCACACCGCAACGCGCTGGTTTCTTCAACCGCTTGCTGCACCAATTTCACCATCATTTTATTTACATTTTGCTCTTAGCCGCGACACTGACGCTGATGTTGCAGTTGTGGCTGGATACTTTGGTAATTCTGGGAGTGGTCGTACTCAATATTGTGTTGGGTTTGCTGCAAGAGCGGCGCACGGCGAAAACGTTGGAAGCGGTGCAGCGCTTATTGTCACCCACCGCGCCGGTATTGCGTGATGGGCAAGTACAAGCGTTGCCCGCTGAGCAGCTTGTGCCGGGTGATGTGGTGTTATTGGAAGCCGGGAATCAAGTGCCAGCGGATGTGCGTTTGCTGCACAGCGACGGTTTGCAGTTGGATGAATCGGTCTTAATGGGGTATTCCGCCCCTGTTTTGAAAGGCATTAGTCCTTTGGATGCTGATACTGCCCTGCCAGACCGCAGCAATATGGCGTATGCGGGAACGTTGGTATTGGCAGGGCAAGGGCGGGGTGTGGTGGTTGCCACTGGGTCACGTACCGAATTGGGGATGCTGAATGCCTTGCTGGATAGTAACGAGCCGTATGCTACCCCACTGGGTGATGAATTAAAGCGCCTGATGAATGCGGTGGCCTTGGTATTGGCAGCAGCAGCGGCTTTGATTTTGTTGATTGGCTGGTTGACGCCGGGGGTGAGCGGACATAGCCCGCAGGGGTTGTTGCAAGCGATGGCGAGTTTTGCAGTCGCGATTGTGCCGGAAGGTTTACCGGCGTTGTTTGCGATTATGTTGGCGATCAGTGTCAGGCGTTTGGCGCGACAGGATGTGATGGTGCGCCAGCTTGCTGCCGTGGAAACCTTGGGAACGGTGAGCGTGGTGTGTACGGATAAAAGCCATACCCTGACCCGTCATGAATTAACCGTGCAAAAGGTGATTACCCCGCGTGGTGGCGTGCGCTTGCAGGGAGCGGGGTATGCCCCACAAGGCGCTATTTTGCGCGAAAGTTTTGAGCTGCCCGAACACGATGACCGCGCTGATTTGCAACGTTTAGCCCAAGCCGCTGTATTAGCCAGTGACGCACAGTTGCAGCAGTTGGATAAACACTGGCGAGTGCTGGGCGACCCCTTGGATGGGGCATTGCTGGTAATGGCGCATAAATGTGGGGTGGAGCCTGACGCATTGCGGCAGCAATTTACCCGCCTGGCAAGTATTCCATTTGATCGAACTTACCGCTATGCGGCGACGCTAAGTCAAGATGCAACGGGGGCGCAGTATGTGGCGTTGAAAGGCGCACCCGAAGCCATTTTGCCGCGTTGCAGTCATGTGCAAACCGATACGGGTCTTGAGCCATTGCAACAAGATGTCTGGGAAGACAAACTGAAAAAGCTTGCGGAAGAGGGCATGAAGCCGTTGGTGATTGCCAGCCGCCAACCCGACGCACTGTTGCAAACCCTAACGCATCAGGATGTGGGCTACGGGATGGTGTTATTGGGTGTGGTGGGCATCGGCGACCCGCCGCAAGCGTCAGCATTGGCAGCGGTACAAGCCTGCCAAGAAGCGGGATTGTCCGTCAAAATGCTGACGGGGGATCACGCGCTGACTGCTTGCGCCTTAGCCAAACAAGTGGGCATTGGTGACGGTGAAACGGTGTTAACCGGCGCTGATTTGGACGCATTGGATGAGAATGCCTTGCGAGAAACGGTGATGCACGTTGATGTGTTTGCGCGGTTACGCCCGGAACAAAAATTACGTTTAGTCAAAGCCTTGCAAGCACACGGTGAGCGCGTGGTAATGCTTGGCGGTGGGGTGAACGATACGCCCGCACTGGAACAGGCGGATGTTGGGGTGGCTCCCGGTATTCATGGCACGGAAGCCGCTAGGCAGTCAGCGGAAATCGTGTTGATGCGTGATCAGTTGCCCATGCTGATGACGGCAGTGCAGGAAGGCCGTCAGGTCTTTCAGAATTTTTACAAAATGGTGCAATTCATGTTGCCGACCAATGGCGCACAAGCCGCTGCCATTATTTTGGCGTCATGGTTTGGCTTGGCATTGCCGCTGATGCCGGTGCAAGTGTTGTGGGTCAATTTGGTGACGGCGGGTATTTTGGCACTCACCTTGGCGTTTGAAAAAGCGGCGTTACCGGTTGCTCGCGGGCAACCCATCGAACAGCCGGTGGGATCGTTAATCAGTGGCTTCTTGGTGTGGCGGCTGTTGTTGGTATCGGGGCTGCTCTTGGTGAGTGTATTAGCCATTTTCCACTGGGAATTGCAGCGCGGTGAAACCTTGGAGGCGGCTCGCACGGCAGCGCTGAATACCTTGGTAATCGGGCAGATTTTCTACTTGTTGAGTGTGCGCCATGCGAGTGAACCGGGGTGGCAATGGGCAAGCTTGCGTGAAAATCCGTGGTTATTAGCCGCGATTGTCTCCGTATTGGTATTACAGGGGTTGTTTACGTATATGCCTGCTTTTCAGGGCGTATTTGGCACGGATGCAATTGATTTGTATGCGTGGTTCTGGATAGTCGGCGTTGGTTCATTGGTTTTTGTGGTCGTGGAGTTTGAAAAGGCAATGCAACGTAATGTGGAAGGTTGGGGGCGTGCCGTTTTGATTTACCTGTTACGGCATTTTGACCCGCGTTTCTGGCGGGAAAAAGGTTTGCGTTGGACGCTGCAATTTTTCCTGATTATTTTCTTGGTCACGCAGGCGCTCTTGATGTTTTTGTGGAGCCGTGACCCGGATACCTTTGACGTGCGTGCCAATGCGCGGCAGATGGTGGGTGTTAGTGCGAATGAGCCGTTGCGCCCCGGTGTTATTACCACCGCTACCTTGGTGCACATTGCCAATACGTTATTGGATAAGCCCGGTGGTTATTTGAGTAATGATGTGACCCCGCCAGGCATTGTTATGGACAATATTCCGAACTGGGAATTGGGTGTATTGACCCAACTGCGGGATATGTCGCTGGCAATGCGGGATGATTTGAGCCGTTCGCAATCACAGTCAGCCGCCGACCCGGACTTGGTGAGGGCGCAATTGCGGTTGAATACTGATGGCAAGCTGTGGTTATTTCCCCCGACAGAAAGCCAATTCAATGATGGCGCGGAAGCATTGGAGGCGTATTTGCAGCGCTTGCAGCAAGGTCAGGCACAGTTTTATGCACGTTCGGATAACCTGAATAACTGGTTGAATAAGGTGCAACGCCAAATGGGTTCGCTATCCATTGCCTTGAGTGCCAGCGTTGGTATTCGCCAAGTGAAAGAAGAGGGCGCGGCGATGCAACGTGACGGCAGTGCGACACCCGTACCCGGCATTGAGTTGCAACCCGAAGTGTTACCGGCAACCGATGACCCTAATGAAGTGATCGTGAAAACCCCGCGTTTAAAGGTTGACGATGTGTTTTATCAAGCACGGGGGCAAACTTGGGCGCTGTTACATTTATTGAAAGCGATTGAAGCTGATTTTGAGGATATTCTGCGTCAGAAAAATGCTTTGGTGAGTTTGCGCCAAATCATTAATAAGCTGGAAGATACACAAGCCATGATATGGAGTCCGGTTATCCTCAATGGCAGTGGTTACAGTTTTGTGGCTAACCATTCCTTGGTGATGGCATCGCAAATTTCACGGGCGAATGCGGCATTGATGGATTTGGGTATTTTGTTGCGGGAAGGTTAGGCGTATTTTGATTCTGGCGTTGCATCGAATAAATCGAATGCAACGTTAGAAATAATCCACTATGAAATCCATCAGCACCTGCTTATACTGCGCCCATTCCAATCAGTTTTATAGATTGTTAAGTAATTGTTAAATTGTTTTTTCTCAAAAGGAGCTTCCCATGTTTGAAAATAAAGAAGGTCAACGCATTCCTAGCGTCACATTCCGTACTCGCCAAAACAATGCGTGGGTCGATGTATCCAGCGACGCGCTGTTTGCGGGCAAGACTGTCATCGTTTTCTCACTGCCGGGTGCATTTACCCCGACGTGTTCTTCTACCCACGTTCCGCGTTATAACCAATTGGCGGATACCTTCAAGCAAAATGGCGTGGATGAAATTATCTGCATGTCGGTCAACGACACGTTTGTCATGAACGAGTGGAAAGTTGACCAGAAAGCCGACAAAATTACCTTCATCCCAGACGGCAACGGCGAATTCACCGACGGCATGGGGCTGCTGGTTGATAAGCAAGACATCGGTTTCGGCAAGCGTTCATGGCGTTATTCCATGCTGGTAAAAGACGGCGTGGTTGCTAAAATGTTTATCGAACCCAACAAACCGGGCGACCCGTTTGAAGTGTCTGACGCTGATACCATGCTGGCTTATGTTGCACCACAAGCGACTGCCCCGGCTGACGTTGTAGTATTCACACGCCCAGGATGCCCGTTCTGCGCCAAAGCTAAGGGTCTGTTGCATGACGCTGGCGTTGATTTCGACGAACTGGTATTGAACCAAGACTACACTAACCGCAGTTTGCGTGCAGTTACAGGCGTTGACATGGTGCCACAAGTCTTTATCAACGGCGCGTTGATTGGCGGTTCGGACAAACTCGAAGCGTGGTTGAGCGCACGATAAGACCCCTCGATAGGTAGAGACGCAAAATTTTGCGTCTCTACGGCTGGTTGTATAAAGTACAGCAAGAATTACGGAGAACAGCATGAGCCAACATTACGATTTAATCGCCATCGGCGCGGGCAGCGGTGGTTTGTCAGTGGTCGAAAAGGCTGCGAAACACGGCGCGAAGTGCGCGGTCGTGGAAGTCAATGACGACCTCGGCGGTACGTGCGTCAATCGGGGTTGTGTCCCCAAAAAAGTGATGTGGTTTGCCGCGAACTTGGTTCATGCCCAGCACGATGCGCAGGATTACGGTTTCGCTACCGTTCCCGGCAAGCTCGATTGGGGCAAGCTGGTGAACAAGCGCGACAATATGATCGGTGGCATTACCGACTGGTACATGGATAGCTTTTTGTCCGAAGCGGGCATTGACCTGATCCAAGGGCAAGCGCGTTTTGTTGATGCAAAAACGCTGGAAGTGAACGGCGAAACCTATACCGCTGACCATATCGTGATTTCCACGGGTGGTCGCCCGATTGTGCCAACGGATATTCCCGGTGCAGAACACGGCATCAGCTCCGACGGCTTTTTTGAGCTGGACGAGCAGCCTGAAAAAGTCGCGGTGGTTGGCGGCGGTTACATTGCGTTGGAATTAGCGGGCGTGTTGAATGCCCTCGGTTCAGAAACGCACATGCTGCACCAAGGTTTCCCCGTGTTGATCGGTTTCGATAGCTTGATGCAGAAAACACTGCGCACGCAAATGGAACATGACGGCATTGTGTTCAATGACACGGCGAAAATTGCCAGCGTGGAAAAGCAGGCTGACGGCAAACTTACCGTGAACTATGCCGATGGCAGCACGTTAAGTGATCTGGATCAGTTGTTGTGGGCGATTGGTCGCAAGACTAATACCGACGATATTGGTTTGGAAAACATTGGTTTGCCACTCGCGCCCGGTGGGTTCATCGACGTAAACGACTATCAGGAAACCAGCGTTCCCGGTGTTTACGCGATTGGTGACATTATCAATAAGCGCGGTGTGCAACTGACCCCGGTAGCGATTGCCGCCGGTCGTCGCCTCGGTGATCGTTTATTCGGTGGCATGAAAGACCGCAAGGTCGATTACAGCCTGATTCCAACCGTGATGTTCACGCATCCGCCGATTGGCACGATTGGTTTGTCGGAAGAAGCGGCGCGGGAAAAATACGGCGATGCGGTGAAGGTGTACAGCACCGAATTCACCCCAATGTATTATTCCTTCGTCAAGCACAAAGCTAAGACCGCAATGAAGCTGGTGGTGGTCGGTGCGGAAGAAAAGATCGTTGGTTGCCACGCGATTGGCGTGGGTGTGGATGAAATGATGCAAGGTTTTGCGGTTGCTATCCGCATGGGTGCGACTAAGCAGGACTTTGACGACACCATTGCGATTCACCCCGTCAGCGCCGAAGAAATGGTTACGATGAAATAATGTCGGGAAGAGGGCGACCAGCCGGTCGCCCCTACCGGGGATAATATTCGTAGGGGCGACCGGCTGGTCGCCCTTTTCGTTTCGGTTAAGTTATTTCCGCAGCAAACTCACGCCACCCATCACCAACGCCATCCCCGCCAAATGAAACCAGCCAAACGGTTCACCCAATAACCACACCGCCAGTAAAATCGTCAATACGGGACCAACCGTGCCCACAATGCTGGTTTTCGCCGCGCCAATCCGGTGAATCGCTTCGCTTACCATGAAACTCGGCAATAAGGTGCTGAATATCGCCAGCAATACCGCATAACCCCATACCGGCAAGGGCAGTTTTCCCAAATCGGCTAACGCATGTGTCAGCAGAAATTGCACAAAAATAAACCCTGTGGACACCAACATAGCGATGCTGGTGAACAATAAACTGCCTAATTTACCAATCAAGTGCTTGCTGAATACCACGTAAAACGCAAACGTCAACGCCGCCAATGTCACCAGTGTTACACCTAGTGCGGCATTATTCGTGTTCCATGCCGCTTCGTGCGCGTACAGCAATAAAATGCCACCGTAAGTTAACACCAATGCACTCACAATTTGCCAAGTGATTTTTTCCCGCAAAAACAACCAGCCTAGCAAGGTGGTCATGATCGGGTAGGTATACAACGTCAAGCGTTCGAGTTGTGCGGAAATGTATTGCAAGCCCTCCATGTCCAGCCAAGAAGCGAGGTAATAGCCCATGAAACCCAAGCCGGTCAGCATGAGCAATTCCCTTGGTACGGGTTTGACCACATCCGCTTGGCGCAACAGCCATAGCAGCATTCCGGCGTAAAACGGCAACGCAATCAACATGCGCAAGGTTAGCAAAGTGGTGGTATCCACCCCGTATGCGTAAGCCAATTTGATGAAAATCGACTTGAGCGCAAACAAGGCCGTGCCGCCAATTGCCAGCGTTAAACCGAATTGCGTGGTATTTTTTTGCATCATCCACTCCAAAGCCAAAAATAATCCATGCACGGTGCATGGAGCTGGCTAAAATACCCCAATCGCGTTACTGACAGGAATTTTATGTTGTGGCTAAAACCAACTTTTGCGGGTGTGTGCTTATGCTTGATGGCTGGTTTCACCACGGTGGCACGCGCTGAAACCCCCGCATGGCACAAAGTGGCTTACCAAGTGCCAGCGGAATCGTCCATCGCACAATTGGCGCATAAACATTACGATTTGTTTGCGTTTTTTCTGAGCAATGCGCTGCATGGCGAGGGCAAAACCACCTTCTTGCAAGTGAGCGAACAGGTGCGCAATAAAATTCAGTGGCGCGACGCTAACGGCAAGAATGATTATTTGCAGGCGTTTATTCGCTCGTACCCGTTTGTGAAAAAAGCCGATTTGCAGGGGATGCCGGATAGCATTTTGTTGATTGCGTATCTGGAGTCGCAGTGGCATGGCAAAAAAGGTAAAAAATCCGCCGATTACGGCTATTGGCAATTAACCCCGGAAGTGTTGAAAGAAATTCAGACGCTGGATTATGTCAGTGATGCCATTAAAACCACGGGCATCAATAAATTACGCTCAAATGCCAGCTTGAGTACGCAGGCGGCGCAAGTGCATTTGCACCGTTACCATTTCTATTTTGCGGATGTGGCAGGCTTTGCGGAAAGCGATGCGTGGTTATTGACGTTTACCGCGTATAACTGGGGTTCGGGCAATGTCAAACGTCTGATTGCGGACATGGAAAGTCGCGGAATAGCGTTGAATTTTGCCAATTTTTACCATGAGCTTTATGCGCAACACCTCAAGCAGCCGAGCGATAGATCCTTGAAAGCGGCCGTGGAATACGTGCCGAGTTTGTGGAATATCGCGCAACTGCTCAAAGATGCGCATTAAGTCGTTTAAGCCGTGTACAGCAAAAATGGCTCACGGGCGGCTTCCCATGCTTGTTCGTCGGGCAGGGTGAGTGCATCCAAATCTGCCGGGGTGGCTTGCGGGTCATCCACCCATTCGCGTAGCAAGGTGGAGCCGTTGATTACGTCAATCGCGAGTTTGCCGAATTCGTATTCGTAGGGGAAATCCCGCCACAGCGGATAATCAGGGTACAACTGGCGAATCGCTTTGAACGCCAACGCTTGCACGCGCCAAGGGCGGAACGCGGCGTGGTCGTAATGCGGCGCTTCGACGTGGATTTGCACCCCCGCACACAGTTTGCCCGCGTGTTTGTGGAAGGTGGGTTCAAACCAGCATTCACGCAAGCGACAGCCGTGCAGCCAGTGCGGGGCAAGGGTTTGCATGGTGTGAATAATGGCGCGAGCGTCAAGGTCGGGTGCGCCGAACAATTCCAGCGGGCGGGTCGTGCCGCGCCCTTCCGAGAGGGTGGTGCCTTCCAGCATCACCGTTCCGGCGTAGCAACGTGCCATGAATAGGTTGGGGGCGTTGGGGCTGGGGTTGATCCATTCTCGTTCACCCAGTGGCCAGCCGTAGCCGGGTGCTTGCTTGGGTTGCCAGCCTTCCATGCCGATTACGCGGTATTCGAGCGTGAGCTTGAGTTCGCGGATAAACCATAAACCCAACTCGCCCATCGTTAAGCCGTGACGCATCGGCATTGCGCCCGCGCCGACGAAGCTTTCCCAGCCCGTGCGCAAGGTTAAGCCTTCCACGGGGCGACCGGCAGGATTGGGGCGATCGAGTACCCACACGCTTTTGCCGTGTTGTTCGGCAGCTTCCAACACATAGCGCAGGGTGGTGATGAAGGTGTAAATGCGGCAACCCAAGTCCTGCAAATCCACCAGCAAGACGTCGAAGGTGTCGAGCATCGCGGGAGTAGGGCGGCGCACTTCCCCGTACAGGCTGAAAATCGGAATGCCGTGTTGCGGGTCGATCACATCTGGCGATTCCATCATATTGTCTTGTTTGTCGCCTTTAATGCCGTGTTGCGGGCCGAATGCGGCAGTGAGGTGAATGTCCGGCAACGCGGCGAGTGCATCCAGCGAATGGGTCAAGTCGGCGGTGACGGAGGCCGGGTGCGCGAGCAGGGCAACCCGTTTGCCGTGCAAGGGGGCGCGAAGGCTGGCATCGTTTAGAAAGCGGTCAAGACCAAATTGCATGTACAAATCCGTCATTATGGTGGAAGTCCGGGCGTGTGGCGGGATGCTGCAATGCCCAGTAGGACTTTTCGCCGCTGGTGGTTTCCAGCACCGCTGTTATCCCCAATTGCCAAGGCTGTTGGGTGCAATTGTCGGGTAAATCAGCGCTGGCAAGCAAGGCTTCCAACACGAATTCATTGCCGCGTACTGCGGTACTGATCACGGGCGGCTGTTGCGCTTGCCATGCCAGCCGTTCTCGGTAAGCCCTGAATGCATACGCTGCCCATTGGCTCGAAGGCGAAAAGTTGAACTCATGATAACGGTTTTCACCCAACACGCGAATGAATGTTTCAAAGCAGGTGTGTTCCCACAGGCCATCGGTGGCGGTCGGGGCTTGCGGGCGGGGAATGTTGAGTGCGGCGAGTGTGCCGCTGAGGGTGTAACGCAGGTGCAAGCCGCCTTTGGTGGGTGTTATTTGCACCTGCAACGCATCGACGGCAGGGCAGGGGGTGCTGGGATGGCAATGCAGGCTTAGCACGGTGGGCAACTCAGGCGAATGCAAGCTCGCCGCCTTTGTCCTGATGCATTTTCAGGAAACGCGCGGTGATCATGTCCATCGTCGCAATGTGTTGTTGTAACCAAGCGGGTAATTCGGTTTCGAGATAATGGCGCAAGGCGGGCAGGTCGCGGGTGGCTTTCCAGTGGTCGAACGCGCTGGTCATGGCGCTGAGGGCGAGGTCGTGTTCATCTTTGTGTACCGGGTAAGGGCGGAATTCGATGATCAACATATTGCGGTTTTCTTGCTCGAAATGCGTGGTGGTGTGCTGGAGCAGTGCGTCGAGGTGTGCGTCGATGCTGGCAATATCCGGCGTTGCCTGTGCCAGCAAGGTGTAAAGATTGTTGAGCATGACCCGCTCTTCTTCGTGGAGTTGGGTCATGGCGGGGATTTCCTGTGGCATGAAAGCGTTTTCAGCAATGTGCATGGTGAGGTTTTTCCTGATAAAGCGATGGACGCAAAGTGTGATGTAGCGGGATGGGAATTTCAATTATCCTTAATTTGCCGATTGCGCTAATGTTAAAATCGCGGATTAACTACTTTGCAAATCGCGGAACTTTTATTGTCAAAATCGCGGGTGATCTATGGTATAAAGGCTAAAAGACTCAGGATACTCACTATGCCCCAGTTTCAATATTCCCGCTGGCAACAACACATCATCAGTAAAGCGCTGCAATCCCGCCGTGTGCTGGTATTAGCTGGCTCGCGCCAATGTGGGAAAACCACGCTTGCCCGCGCGATTGCTACCGATGCAACGGTTTACCGCACTCTGGACGACACCACATTGCTGGCAGCCGCGCTAAGCGACCCGCACGGTTTTGTCCGGCACGGCGATAATCTGATGATTATTGACGAGGTGCAAAAAGCCCCCGTGCTATTGCCAGCCATTAAGCAGGATGTGGATGTTCAGCAATTGCCGGGGCGCTTCCTGCTGACTGGCTCTGCCAATATCCAAGCATTACCCGGTGTTTCTGAATCACTGGCGGGGCGGATACGCAAAATCCGCTTACGTCCGCTGGCGCAGGGTGAAATCAAAGGTGTGCCAGCGCATTTTCTGCCTAACGCTTTTGCAGAAACCTTTCTGCCCAATAGCAGCTTGCAGGCAACTGGGGAATATTCGCTGAAAGATCGCTATATCCTGCTGGCATTGCGTGGTGGCTACCCGGAGGTGGTGCGCCAATCGGAGGAGCGCGAAGCGCGGCGCTGGCTGAACGATTACCTTGATGCTTTGCTAGACCGTGATTTGCAGGACATTATCAATATCCGGCGGCGTGACAGTATGGTATTGCTGGTAGAAGTCTTGGCAGCATGGTCGAGCAAATTCATGGATATTGCGGGCATTGGCACGGGGTTAGCACTGGCTCGCGCCACTATCCAAACGTACATCAATGCGCTGGAAGCCCTGTATTTGGTGGAACGGGTGCGCCCGTGGACAAAAACGGATTACGAGCGGGTTAGCAAACAAGACAAACTGTTCATGACTGATACGGGCTTGATGGCGGCGGTATTACGCTGGCGTTTCGATAAGGTGCGGTTGGATGGTGAGAAAAACGGCAAGCTGCTTGAAACGTTTGTTTTCACCCAACTGGCAGCACAACGGGATGCGCAAGAAGAAGACTATCAGCTTTACCATTACCGCGACCGCGAACAGCGCGAGGTCGATTTCATTGTCGAAAACGAAGACGGCGATTTGTTGGGTATTGAGGTTAAGGCGGGGTCAGCCGTCAGCAAGGACAGTTTCAAACACTTGTATTGGTTTCGTGACCATATGGCGAAAAGTAAGCGGTTTGTTGGGGTGGTGGTGTATACGGGGGAACATGTTGTGCCGTTTGGGGCGGGGATGTGGGCAGTGCCGATTAGTGTGTTGTGGGGGGCGTAATCAGCAACGCATACAAGCGTTCTGCAATCGGTGCAAACCCCGCATATTGCTGCTGCAAGCGTTCCAACAGCGGCAGGTTTTGCTGAATAGCTTGTTCCACGGCTGCATCACTCGCCTCAATTTGTTGCGTATCAAGCAGGCAATGGTGGCGGGCAAACGTGTGCAACACCTTGCGTTTAGGCCAGCGTTTCGAGCCGGTCAGGGTCAATGCCATCGTGTCGTGCGGCAAATACGGAACGGTGCTAACCAGATCAAATACCGGCGCGAGTGTGCGCGTCATCGCGGGTATTTCACCCACACGAAAGTCTTGCAGCCGTGAATAAAGTACTCCAAGGTTTTTCAGATGCGCATCGCCATTTCTGATCCTGACATTGAGATAGGTGAGTTTGTACAGGTCATGTAATGCCTGTCGATGATGTTCCGCCGACACGAATTGGCGGATGGTATTGGCACAACTTTCCAGTGAACTGTCATATTTTTGCTTTGTGCCTTTGGCTTGAAGCACGCAAAAATCTTCAAAGCCCAAGGCTTCGCCGTTGCTGTCAATGTCGAAACGCTGACTGATCAGCAGCTTGGCGTTGTCGCTGAGGTAACACACCGGCACGGTCAACCCCGCGTCTTTGGCAATGCTCATGCACAGGTATTCGTTGCAGCCCAGATGCGGGTAATCCTCCCCCCAGCTTTTGACGATGTAGTGTTCCAGCGGCAAAGTCAGATGCCCTTGCAGGTCGAGTAAGACTTTGGGTTGTACCCCAGCAACACCGGATTGTTGGGCGTAACGTTGCAATAATTCACTGAATAGGTTGGCATCGGGGTTGTTCAGCAAGGCTTGCAGAGTTAAGGGCTGGTCAGTGGGATGGTGCAAGGGCTGGTCGGCGAGTGCGTAAGCCATGCGCCCGATTTGGTGTGTGCCGAGAATGGTGAGCAGGGTCAGGTCGTCGCTGCCGTATTGCTTGGCGGTCATGCGCTCCAAGGCTTCGCGCAATGTGCCTTCGGGCAGGTTCATCTGAAAAATGGGGTGCAGTTGTGTGTAGCTGTAGCTTTCGTGACGTAGTGGCATGGTCAGCGATAAGGCTTCGCGAGCATCGTGGCGGTAGCTGAAAACGTGGTGTTGCTGGTTGGCACTCAAGCGTCCGGTGAGTGCCGGTTGCGAACCGTGTCCGGTGTAAACGTCGACTTCAGCCATGTTGTTGTGCCTTTAAATCGTCGAGCGTGGGTAAGCCTACATCTTTGGTGGTGAGGGTTTTGCCCAGTACCATCAATACGCGCTCGACTTTGCGGATGCCAAGGTCGTTGAAATCGTTGCGTTCGAGTGCGCCGATGGTGGTGCGGTCGAGATGGCACAGGTCGGCAAGTTGTTGCTGGCTCCAGCCGCGTGCTTTGCGGGCGGAGCGGATGGTTTCACCGATGGCTGCTAACATGATGGTTATACTCATCAAAATAGGGATTTTTAGGATTATTGATGAATATTTACATCTTTTCAAGCATGTTAAGAACTTGGGCTGTAGCTGGCTTGATCTTCGTGAATCGTATTCCCCTGCAACGCATACGGGCTGATCAACCTCACGCCGGGAATACCTTTGAAATCATCAACATTGGTAGTCAGGATGCTATAACCCTGCACCAACGCCGTCGCCGCAATTTGCAGGTCATGCACATTCAAATTACTACGCCGCTGTTGCCCCAAGGCTTGCGCATACAACTCAGCGTAGGTGCGTGCTACTTCGGTATCAAAATCCAGTACCGGAATGCTATTGAGGATGCTCTCGGCATAAGTATGCCGGTGCATGTATTCCTCCGGGGTTTTGGCAAGCTTAACCCCAGCAAGCAGTTCTGATACCGTGATCGCAGCAATGAACACTGGCTCGGTTTGCAACACCGGGATTGCTCCCAGTTCCAGCCGTCCGTTTTCCGCGTCAATGAAAACATTGGTATCAATGATCAATCCCATGCTGATGTCGGCAACGTTGCCGCCTCACGGATGGTGCGCAGGTCTTGGCTGAATGCGCGTTTTTCTTCCTGACTGAGACTATGGCGTTTCAACAACCTGTCCAAGTCTGCCAAAGTTGCGCCATTGCTGATCACGGGGACAAGCTGGGCAACGTCTTGATTGCCGCGTGTAATGATCAGGCGGGAGCGGGATACGCGCACCTGATCAATGGCGGAAGCGAGATTCCGCGCCAGTTCAGTGGCGGAAATCCGGGGGGTGAGCAGGTTTGCCATTGTGTTACCTCAACTACTTATTATTTGTATTATACATAAAATATGTATTTTGACGAGTGGGAATAATATTCGTGCTCACGCCACTATTCAGCGCACACCTACCCGTACTGGTGCAACCCCGCACCATTAAAGTGCTGACACTATTTACGAAAAACCCCAAAAAACCGCATTATTTCCCATGTGCGCTTGCAACATTGTCGACATTTATTGATAATCCACCACTTCTAGCGTCTGCTTAGGGTGCGGGCGCATTTCCCCTCAAGAGCGTTGTTGCAGCACATGAAAATCACAAAAGGTCTGGATTTGCCCATTACGGGTAAGCCGGAACAAGCGGTTTATGCACACCCTGCCCCCCAGACGGTTGCCGTGTTGGGGCGTGACTTCCACGACTTGCGCCCTGCTTTGCAAGTTCAGGAAGGGGATCGGGTAAAACGTGGACAAGTTCTGTTCACTGACCGCAAGAGTCCGGGCGTTAATTTCACTTCACCGGGCGGCGGTGTCATCAAAGCGATCAACCGTGGCGCAAAACGGGTGTTGAACTCGGTCGTCATTCAGTTGGATGCGCAGGAAGAGGCGGTCAGTTTCCCCGCCTATTCCCCTGAGCAATTGTCGACACTGGATGCCGATACCATCCGCCAGCAATTGCTGGATTCCGGGCAGTGGATTGCGTTTCGTACCCGGCCTTACAGTAAAGTTCCTAAAGCGGACAGCATTCCCACCTCTATTTTCGTGACCGCGATTGATACCTACGCGATGGCAGCCGACCCCTTGATCGTGATTAACGAACAGGCAGAAGCGTTTCGCAGTGGCTTGCAAGTGATTGCCAAACTCGCGCCGCAAGTGTTTGTTAATCATGCGGAAGGGGCAACAATACCGCGTGTTGAAGCCAACCACATCCGTTACAACGGTTGGTCGGGGCCGCACCCGGCGGGTTTACCCGGTACGCACATCCATTTCCTTGATCCCGTCAGCGAACACAAAACCGTGTGGCACATCGGCTATCAGGATGTGATTGCGATTGGCAAGCTTTTCACCACCGGCACGCTGTACGTGGAACGCATTATTTCACTGGCAGGCCCAACGGTATTAAAGCCGCGCTTGCTGCGTACCCGTTTGGGCGCAAGCACCGATGACATTGTGGAAGGGCAACTCGATTGCCAGCAATGCCGCGTGATTGCCGGTTCATTGTTGGCGGGGTTCCGTGCAGCGGGTTGGAGCGCGTATCTGGGGCGTTACACCGTGCAAGTGGCGGTGATTGCCGAAGGGCAGCCGCGCTTGTTCCTGCATTGGTTGAACCCCTTGCTCAAGCAGTTTTCCATCCTCAATGTGTTTTTGCGCCCCGATGTGCGGCACGCCAGTTTTGCGATGACGACCACGCAACACGGCAGTCACCGTGCGATGGTGCCGATTGGCAATTACGAGGAAATCATGCCGTTGGATATTTTGCCGACGCAATTGCTGCGTTCCTTGCTGGTACGCGACACGGTAATGGCGCAACAGCTCGGCGCGTTGGAACTCGATGAAGATGACCTCGCCCTGTGTACTTTCGTGTGTCACAGCAAATACGAATACGGCCCCGCGTTACGCGACTGCCTGCGAATGCTGGAAAAGGGGGAATAAGCGATGACGGATAAATTACGCCGCCTGCTCGACAAGGTTGAGCCGAAATTCACTAAAGGCGGTAAATATCACAAGTATTACGGCCTGTTTGAAATGGTCGATACCCTGCTGTACAGCCCGCCGAACCGCACCATCGGCGCACCGCATGTGCGCGACGCGCTCGATCTGAAACGGGTAATGGGCTATGTGTGGCTGGCAACCTTCCCCGTGATGTTCATGGCGTGTTTCAACACCGGCTATCAGGCGAATCTGGCGATGCAGTCCATGGGGCTGGAACACGCGGAAGGCTGGCGCGGCACGCTCATGGACATGATTGGCTACGACCCGAAAAGCTTTTTCGATAACTTTTTCCACGGCCTACTGTATTTCCTGCCCGTTTACATGACCACGTTTATCGTGGGCGGGATTGCGGAAGTGGTGTTCGCGCTGGTGCGTGGGCATGAAGTCAACGAAGGTTTCTTTGTCACTTCTATCCTGTATTCACTGGTAATGCCACCGGATATTCCGTTGTGGATGGTGGGCTTGGGCATTTTGTTCGGAGTCATTATTGGCAAGGAAGTGTTCGGCGGTACGGGTAAAAACTTTATCAACCCGGCACTGGCGGGGCGGGCGTTCCTGTTCTTTGCGTACCCCGCGTTTATGTCCGGCGATGCGGTGTGGGTAGCGGTTGACGGTTATTCCGGTGCAACCACGCTGTCTGCGGCAGCGGCTGGCGGAATGCAGGCAGTAACAGTGAGCTGGTGGGATGCCTTTATCGGGCTGGAACCCGGTTCCTTGGGCGAAACCTCAACGCTGGCAATCCTGATTGGCGGGGCGTTTTTGTTGTTCACCAAGATTGCGAGTTGGCGCATTGTGTCGGGCGTGATGTTCGGCATGGTCATGATGACGATTTTGCTGAATACCATTGGTAGCGATACCAACCCAATGTTTGCCATGCCTTGGTGGTGGCATTTGGTCACGGGTGGCTTTGCGTTCGGGATGATCTTTATGGCGACTGATCCGGTGACAGCGGCGCATACCGACACCGGACGTTGGTGGTATGGCGTGCTGATTGGGGTAATGGTCATCCTGATTCGCGTGGTGAATCCGGCGTTCCCCGAAGGCATGATGCTGGCGATTTTGTTTGCGAATATGTTCGCGCCACTGATGGATTACGGGGTGATGAAAGCCAATATCAAACGCCGCCTGAAGCGTCAAGCAGCCAATGCGGGAGCGAAATCATGAAACTCGTGCGTCAATTTTTAGACTTACCCAATGACAGCAAAGTGAAAACCTACGGGGTAGCGTTGCTGTTGTGTCTGGTGTGTTCGGTCGCCGTTTCTGCTGCTGCCGTGGCCTTAAAGCCGGTGCAGGACGAAAACAAATTGCTGGACAAGAAAAAGAACATTCTGCAAATCGCTGGTTTAGCCAAACCGGGGCAGTCGGTGGAGGAAGCCTTCAAACAGGTGGAAGCCAAAGTGGTCGACCTGCAAACCGGCGCATACGTGGAGGGGATTGATGCCAACACCTTTGATGCGCGTGCGGCCTCCGTCGACCCCAAACAAAACCTAGTGCTGACGAAGGAGCAAGACATTGCATCCATCAAACGCCGAGCCAAATATGCCACCGTTTATTTGGTGAAAGATACGCAGGGTCAGGTGCAGAAAATTATCCTGCCGATCTACGGCTACGGTTTGTGGTCAACCCTGTACGGTTTCGTTGCGTTGCAAGGCGATGCCAATACCGTAGTCGGTTTGGGTTTCTATGAACACGCCGAAACGCCGGGCTTGGGTGGCGAAGTCGATAACCCGCAGTGGAAGGACAAGTGGCCGGGCAAGCAGGTATTTGATGCCAACGGTAACGTGGCTATCCGCGTCACCAAGATGGCAGCGACGGAAGGCGAAAAAGCCACGCACGAAATTGATGCCCTCTCTGGTGCAACGTTGACCAGCAACGGTGTCAATAACCTCGTTAAATTCTGGATGGGTGCTGACGGTTTTGGCCCCTACCTGCAAAAATTCCGTAAGGGAGGTGGCGCATGAAATCTGAAACCAGCAAGGTTATTACGACCCCTTTGGTCGCCAATAACCCGATTACCCTACAAATCCTCGGCATCTGTTCCGCCTTGGCTGTCACTAGCTCACTGAAAACGGCGTTGTTAATGGCGGTCGCGTTGACCACGGTAACGGCGTTTTCCAATGCTTCTATCAGTGCTATCCGCAACCACATTCCCAGCAGTATCCGCATTATTGTGCAGATGACCATCATTGCGTCACTGGTTATCGTGGTGGATCAGTTGATGAAGGCGTATGCGTTTAGCACTGCCAAGCAATTGTCGGTATTCGTCGGTTTGATCATTACCAACTGCATCGTCATGGGGCGGGCAGAAGCCTATGCCATGCAAAACCCGCCGGGGATGAGTTTCCTTGACGGGATTGGCAATGGTTTGGGTTACAGCCTGATACTGATTATTGTGGCAGTCATCCGCGAATTGTCTGGTTCAGGGTCACTGCTGGGGTATGAAATTTTCACGCTGGTCAAAAATGGTGGGTGGTACGAACCCAACGGCTTGATGCTGTTGCCGCCGAGTGCGTTCTTTATCATCGGTATGTTGATTTGGGTTATCCGCACCCGATACCCAGAACAGTGTGAAGTTCACGACTTCAAGATTCATGAGAAACACGGACTGGGGAATCGCTGATATGGAAGCCATGTTAAGTCTGTTTATCAAAGCCGTGTTCATTGAGAACATGGCACTCACCTTCTTTTTGGGGATGTGTACCTTCATCGCCATTTCCAAAAAGATTGAAACGGCGGTGGGGTTGGGGATTGCGGTGGTGATTGTGCAAGCGATTACCGTACCTGCCAACAATCTGATCCTCAATGTCTTTTTGAAAGAAAGCGCCTTGTTGCAGGGGGTCGACCTGCGCTTTTTGGGCTTGATTAGCTACATTGCGGTGATTGCGGCGATTGTGCAGGTGCTGGAAATGGTACTGGATAAATTCGTGCCAGCGCTGTACCAAGCCTTAGGGGTATTCCTGCCACTGATTACGGTCAACTGCGCGATTCTGGGCGGTGCGTTATTCATGGTAGAACGCGATTACACGTTCGCGGAAAGCGTGGTCTACGGTTTCGGCAGCGGTTTTAGCTGGATGCTGGCCATTGTGGTGCTGGCGGGTGTACGCGAACGCCTGAAATACAGCGATGTCCCCGCCGGTTTACAAGGGCTGGGGATAATTTTTATTACGGTCGGGCTGATGTCGTTGGGCTTCATGTCCTTCTCTGGCATCCAGTTATAAGGGGTAACACGCAATGACAACCGTTATATTGGGCGTAGCCCTGTTTACCCTGATGATTATTGGCTTGGTATACGGCATTTTGTTTGCGCGTTCCAAACTGGTGGCAACGGGCGATATTCGCATTCTGGTGAATGGCGAAAAAGAACTGATCGTGAAACCCGGCACGAAATTGCTGGGCGCATTGGCGGAAAAAGGCTTGTTCGTGTCGTCTGCCTGTGGCGGTGGCGGTACGTGTGCGCAATGCCGCGTAAAAGTGCTGGAAGGCGGCGGTACGTTACTGGCGACTGAGGAAGGTCACATTAACCGCCGTCAAGCAGCCGAAGGTGAACGTTTAGCCTGCCAAGTTGCCGTCAAGCAAGACATGAAAATCGAAGTGCCCGATGAAGTTTTCGGTGTGAAAAAGTGGGAATGCACAGTGCGTTCCAACGAGAATAAAGCTACGTTTATCAAAGAATTGGTGGTGGAGTTGCCGAAGGGTGAAAAAATCGACTTCCGTGCCGGGGGTTATATTCAGATCGAATGCCCGCCGCACGATTTGAAGTATTCCAGCTTTGATATTCCACCCAAGTTCCGCGATGATTGGGACAAATACAAGCTGTGGGATATTGAATCGCACGTTGAAGAGCCGGTATTGCGTGCTTATTCCATGGCAAGTTACCCCGAAGAAGACGATATTGTGATGCTCAATGTGCGCATTGCGACCCCGCCACCGGGTAAGAATGATCTGCCACCGGGCAAAATGTCGTCGTTCATTTTCAACCTCAAACCGGGTGATAAAGTCACGGTTTCAGGGCCTTACGGTGAATTCTTTGCGCGTAAGACGGATAATGAAATGGTGTTTATCGGCGGTGGCGCGGGCATGGCTCCGATGCGTTCGCACATTTACGACCAGTTACGCCGCTTGAAAAGTAAGCGCAAAATGTCATTCTGGTACGGGGCGCGGAGTTTGCGGGAAGCGTTTTACGTGGATGAATTTGACACGTTAGCAGCAGAAAACCCGAACTTTACCTGGCACATGGGTTTATCAGAACCGCAGCCTGAAGATAATTGGACGGGATACGTCGGATTTATTCACGATGTACTTTATAAAAATTATTTGAAAGATCATGCTGCACCAGAAGAGTGCGAATATTATTTGTGTGGGCCACCGATGATGAATGCGGCTGTCGTTAGAATGCTATTGGATATTGGCGTGGAGCGCGAAAACATTTTGTTGGATGATTTTGGCGGTTAATGTTATTTGCTGAATAGCATTGATGTGGGTTAAGTTGTTGATTGGTATGTAAAGAGCGGGGTGGACATCCACCCCGAACCGCTAGGAGGAAATGGGTTAGTTGCCTAACCCAAGGCAATAGTAGCGTAAAATTCCTAAACGTGAAATGTTTTTGCAGTGCAGCATGATAATATTCTGAATTACTAAGATTAACGGTAAATCCTGATGAAAATTTTTCTATTAACGTTTCTTATTTTTGGGTTAGCAATTATTGGTTTAGCTTTGGGCTGGATTTTGAATCAACGTAGCTTAAAAGGCAGTTGTGGCGGCTTGGCGGCGATTCCGGGTATAGAAAAAAGTGACTGTTCTTGTTCTAATCCTTGCGAGAAACGCAAACAAAAAATGGCACAAGAACAACGCGAAGCCGTACTGAAACGGCATGATATTTTAAAATCTTGAATAAGCTGGAGGAGTGGATTATGGCGGATGTTTCATTGTCGGTGCGTCATTACATGTCAAACCGTCTCGCGACCCTGTACGAGCGTCAGGATATTCGCGAAGCGGTGAAAGTGTTTACGGAGCGCAATCTGTTTGGCGGCGCGGTGTTGGACAATGTGGGTAATCTGGTCGGTATTTTGTCGGTCACTGACTGCATTGATGCGGCGTTGCGCTCTGGCTACCATTCCGGCTGGCGCGGCACGGTGGGGGATAAGATGTCGAGGGATGTGCGCACTGTGGATGCCGAAGACAGCATTCTCGATGTGGCAAAAATGTTCATGGATGACCATTACCGCCGTTACCCCGTGTTGGATGACAACCGCGTCGTCGGGGTGGTTACGCGCTTGGATGTGCTGAAAGCCTTGCGCACCATTGGTGATTCCGGCTTTCCGGTGTAAGCATAAGCAATCAGGCGGCTGGGGTTTTGCGCACCAAAAGCCAAGCGACCAAGCCGCCCGCGACCCCACCGAGCAGATGCCCATCCCACGATACACCCGCTTGCCAAGGCGAAATCCCCGTGAGCAAGGTTGTACCGTAAGTGAAGGCCACAAACGCACTGACGAGTAGTGGCACAATGCGCCGCTCCAATGCGCCGGATACAATCAGGAACACCGCCAGCCCAAACACCAGCCCGCTTGCGCCAATGTGCAGCGAATGCCCACGCCCAAACAGCCACAACAATACCCCGCCCACGACTGCCACCAGTATCACTGCCGCGCGTGAGTCGGTGCGCGAACCCGCCAGTAACGTCAGCAATACCGCCAGCGGCACAGTGTTATTCAGCAAATGCGTAAAGTTGGAATGCAGAAATGGCATGGTCACAATGCCAATCAAGCCACCGAAGTCTCGCGGAATCAGTCCCAAGCGTTCTAGCGGCAGGATGCGATCCAACAGAAATACGCCCCAAATGGTGGCGAGAAACAGGAGAACCAACGGTAATTCTTCGCGGATACGGTGGATGTGGCTTTTCATTCAGGCTCTTTTTTCGTTTGCAAACAGGTTTCTAGTACTTGACGGTGGTGTGCGGTGCCGAGCGCGTTCATGGTTTCAATATTGCGCTCAGGAATCGCATCGACATCAGGATAACTGTCAACGGCTTGCGCCAAGCTGTCTTCGCGGATGAGATGCAGCATTGGCCAGGGCGAACGGTTGGTGAAGTTTTCCGCGTCATTCGGGCGTGTACCCTCGAATTGATAGTCGGGGTGGAAACTCGCCACTTGGAATTCGCCTTCAAAGCCGCCGTCTTCCAAGAGCGCATCGACCGTATCGAGAAAGTCGTTGTATTCCATGAAATCTTCCAGCGTGCCGGGGTGAATCAGCAGGGTGGTTTCGACTTCGCTCGCGGGGGTGGCGCGGAGTTGTTCGAGTTCGTGCTGCAAATCTTCCAGCAAAAATTCGGGGCGGGCGGAATCGGTGACGACAAAGCGGATTTGCCCGCCGTTGAATGGCTTGTGCGCAAACGGGCACAGGTTGTGTTTGAGGACAACGTTTTCCAACCAGCAACGGGTTTGGGCGATGTAGGTAGCGTTGGAATGTTTCATGGCTTAGGCTTCCAAAATGTCGAGGATTTCCAGTTCAAAGGTGATGTTATGCCCAGCCAGTGGATGATTGAAATCGACGACCACGCTGTCAGCACGGATGTCGCGCACTTTGCCGGGGATTTCTTGCCCTGACGGTAGCGCAAAGCTGATGATTTGCCCGACGTTTAGCTGCCAATCGGCGGGAAATTCATCGCGTGCCAAGGTTTGAATGGCGTCCGGGTCAGGATAGCCGAAGGCTTGATCCGCCATAATAATCAGGCGGATGGGTTCGCCTTGGGGCAAGCCAATCAGAGCGCTTTCCAGATTGGGGTGAATGTCACCTTTCCCCAGTTGCAAAATGTCGCCAGCCGGGTCTTCGCTGGCTTCCACCTTATGCCCCTCGGCGAGGAATAACTGGTAACGCCAGCGAATGCGGCTATTGGCTTGAACGGTATGACTCATGGTGATCGCTTGTGGCTGGAGAAAACCGTGAGGATACCAGAGTGTTCAAGCCAGTGGCATCAGGTGGCGTACATTCAGGTAACAAGCGGGGCGCGGCTCGATACGGGGGTAAACGTGCAACCAGTAATTTTCACCTTGTTGCACCATGCTGTCTTGTGGCGATACCAATTCAACTTGTTGGTGATCACGCAGGTGGAGGACAGCGGGCGAGGTTGCATCGGGTAAGCGATAACAGGGGACGGCATCCGTGTCGGTGTGTACGGCGTACAGGGTAGCGATCACGCGGCTGGCGGGTAACGTGACCGCTGAAGGGTGTGTTTTTTGCCCGCATCCCATTAATGCGGCGGCGATGAGCAAGCATCCATAATAACAATACTGATTCATATCCCGGCTATTCCTTTATGCGCGGTGTTTCCGGCCTCAACTTACTGACAATTAAACGCAGGAACGCTTGAAACGGCTACCTAATCCCGCTTTAATGGTGCGTTTTTCAGGATGCAATGGGAGTAACACGATGAAAGTGCTGGTAGTAGGCGGCGGTGGGCGTGAACACGCGCTGGCATGGAAGATTGCACAATCCGGGCGAGTAAGCGAGGTGCTGGTTGCTCCCGGTAACGCGGGTACGGCGTTAGAACCCAATATGCGCAATGTGCCGATTGCGGCAGAAGACGTGGATGCGTTGCTGGCATACGCGCAGCAACACGCGATTGAGTTGACCGTGGTTGGCCCCGAAGCGCCGCTTTCCAAAGGCATTGTGGATAAATTCCGTGCGGCAGGTTTGCGTTGTTTTGGCCCCACCCAACAAGCGGCACAATTGGAATCGTCGAAAGCTTTCGCCAAGGATTTTCTGGCGCGGCATCACATTGCCACCGCCGAATACGCGAATTTTACCGAGGTTGAACCGGCGATTGCCTACATCCGCAAAATGGGTGCACCGATTGTGGTGAAAGCCGACGGGTTGGCGGCGGGCAAGGGCGTGATTTTGGCGCAAACCGAGGACGAGGCGATTGCAGCAGTGCAGGATATGCTGGCAGGCAATGCCTTTGGTGCGGCGGGTAGTCGCGTGGTGATTGAAGAGTTTTTGCTGGGTGAAGAAGCCAGTTTCATCGTGATGGTGGATGGCGAACACGTGCTGGCAATGGCAAGTTCGCAAGACCACAAAGCCCGCGATAACGGCGATAAAGGCCCGAATACTGGCGGTATGGGGGCGTATTCTCCTGCACCCGTGGTTACCCCGGCGATGCACGAACGCATTATGCAGGAAGTGATTTACCCCACCGTGCGCGGCATGGCGGCGGATGGCATTCCGTATACCGGCTTTTTGTACGCAGGTGTGATGATCAATGCGCAAGGTGTGCCGAAAGTGCTGGAGTTCAATTGCCGCTTTGGTGATCCCGAAACCCAGCCGATTATGGTGCGCTTGCAGTCTGATTTCGTCGGCTTGCTGGAAGCAGCCTTGGATGCGCGTTTGGATAAAGTGACCGCCGAGTGGGATAGTCGTGCGTCATTGGGCGTGGTGTTGGCTGCGGGTGGCTACCCGGATGCGTATCGCAAAGGTGATGTGATTGCGGGCTTGGAAGTGGCGGCAATCCTCGATGGCAAGGTGTTTCATGCGGGTACGGCGTTTCAAGATGGCAAGGTTGTGACCAGCGGTGGGCGGGTGTTGTGTGCGGTGGGTTTGGGCAATAATGTCACCGAAGCGCAAGCGGCAGCTTACCGGTTGGTGCAAGCGATTGATTGGGATAAGGTGTATTACCGCACGGATATTGGACATCGGGCGATTGCTCGCGAAAAAATGAGCTGATGCGGGCGGCGGTGCGTTGATTTTACCCAAGCTGGAGACAGACCGCAGTGGATAACCGCACGCCCTAGCGTTTGGGGCAAGATTTGTTTGGAAATGGCAGTCTTGCGCCCGTACACCCAATACAAGCCGGTGTATGGCGACATCGAAACCACCGTCAGCTTTGATGACGAACATGCCAACTACGCCTTGTTGCAATCAGGCTGGGATGGGGATGACTACCTGCATGGCGCGATTGTCCATATCCGTTTGATCGACGGCAAAATCTGGATTCAGTATGACGGCACGGAAGAAGGCGTTGCTACCGACCAGGCAATCACCTGTTGTTGTATGGGTACGATTGCAATTTGTTGAGCTGCCCGATGCAAGGCACTGCATACTGCATCAAATCCCAATGCCTGTGATGATAAAACGACCAGCATTTGGGAGGCAATAATCACGAAGCGGTCTCCGCTAGAGATCGACATTCCCGCGTTTTCCAGCCGCTTTGCCAATGTCTTGGCGTTGACAATGGCAGCCTTCTCATCCAGATAAACAGTAGCTACAGATCGCTTCTTGCAGACCAGGATGGCATCCAAACTAATGGGGTCTTTCGTCGCTGTTTTGGGGCTTGCGGCACGTAATTCTGCATGGACGGGATGCGCGGCAACCACTACCAAGCCAGCCGACGTAATCGCTTCGTAAATAGCTGCCCAACCTTCGACCCGCGAATGGTGGAAACTGAACGCCAGTACCCCATCATCCTTCAACACCCGCTGGCACTCCGTAAACACCGCTGCAAGCTGTCGAGCAAATACCCGCGAATCTTTATGCTGAACTTCGCCAGGAGCAGAAGAATCCGCCCGTTCAAACCATGCGTAACGCCCTTTCAGCACGGGCGACAACCACGCAAAGAAAAAGTCACTCAATTCACTGTAATGGACGAAATCGAAATAAGGCGGATCAGTCACCACCGCATCAACCGATTTAGCGGGAATTGGCAAAGTAGCACTGTCACCATTCAACACCATCATGGCATTCGGTATTGCTTTGAATTGCGCCCATGAATCCACCCGTTGCACATCAATCGCTGAACTGGCTACTGTTTTAATTGCCCCTAAACGTTCACCGAATAATGTCCGCTGAAAATCCACTTCAAACGGTTCATCCAGATAGCGTTTTGCCCGCAGCAAGCGGGATTCAAACAGCGTGCTAAATGTGCCGCTACTTTTATCCGTCCCCCACACCGAGTTTTCGAGCGGCGCACGTTCCGGTTTCAGGATGTGGTGTGAAAACATGTGGCGGACTGCGCCCGTGCCTTCGCCCTTGAAGCTGCAAAACATATTGTTGAATTCCAGCGTACCGGAAAACAAACACAGCATTTGCTCCTGAACCGCTACATCTTCAATTTCAAGGATGCTGCGCAATAGCAACCCCAAGCACAACAATTGGCGGGCATTAAAGAAATCGCGCCAATGGCGGTAGTTATATCCCAGCGCCTGATCGGTATTATGGCCTGAGCGGACAGCCAAAGTCGGGAGCGGTAAATCTTCCTGCACTAATCGGGTTTCAGCATCGGTATATAAAGCCCGGTCTTCATCGCGAACGGGGAGATAGATTTTCTCACCATTGGGTCGGAGAGCCATCATCGCATACATGCGCTGCGCCAGTGGTTTATCAGCAGGCAACAGGTCTTTAATCCGGTAGCGTTTGCCGTTTTGGGCAGTGACGTATTGCCCCGCTGCTTTCCCCTGCTGGGGATTGAAAGACTGGGCGCAATGCGGACAAACGACATCCACAGCATCGTAACGGTTTTCCATCACCTCCCAACAAGCAGGGCAAACCAGTTGGGCTTTCGGCTTTTTCTTCGGATAAGCATTTTGGGAAAACACATAGCGGGAAAACAGCGGAATGGTTTCGTTTTCCGGGGTTGTGACTGTCTTGACCCAAAAGCAATACAGCACCGGGATAAGTTCACCGGACACGGGGTCGCGGGTCTGGTAATAACGGCGTATTTCAGGGGCAACTTGTGCTTCAAGGCGGGCAAACGCGGCACGTAATTCCGGTTCTGGAACACGGGTAAATGCCTGCCGTACCTGAAACGTGCTGACCGGGTTGATGTCGCAGCCAATGGCTTTTGCCCCCAGTTTGGTGGCTTCGCCCAAGGTCGTGCCACTGCCCATGAAAGGGTCAAGCACCACTTTGCCGCTGAGTTGGTGGTGTTTGTAAAAGCTTTGCCAAACATCCGTTCCCGGCTCGCTCAAGGCTGCCAAGGTAATGCCCCGGAACACTGAACCCAAACGTGTCGCCCACCATTTATGGATGTGGTAAATCGGGCGGTTGATTTCCTTGCGCCAGCTTTCCTGTTCGGCAATCTGGCTGATTTCAACAATCGGGAAATCGCCTTCAATCGCGGTGGTTTCGCTGGTAGGCAGGAACGGGATGGTGTGGGCGGTGGTGTTCATGCGTCCGTACCCGCCATTACGACAGATTTTGATGCCTGAGTTACCAAGCGGTAGGCGATGAATTTGCGTTCTGTTCCCGCGCTCGGATTGGGAATACGTTCAGCAGTGAGGGTGTTAGTGCGCAAATCGAAGCTGTAACCGACGACCAATGTATCAGCCTCAACACGGATCAGGCGACCGACTTCCTGAAAGCGTGCATCCGCCTTAAAGCCTTCGGGAACAATCAGGGTCATCAACCCGGTCGTTCCTTCGGTGAGGGCAAACGGTGTGGGTGCGACGTACATTTTGCGATCACGGATCATGATGTCGCCGAAAGTGCCGAAACCTTTGACGTTTTTGTTCTTGTGTTCGTAGTGGTGATCGGCGTTGAGGAAATCGCCGTGGCAAACCACCAGATCGACCACCGGGTATTGCCGCCGCCCACTCAGCTCTGAATAGCCTGACAGGTCTGCTGGGTAACGCCCGAACACGTAGAAAATCTGCCGTCCGTTGTGGTAGCCAGTCGGTACTTGGCTGTTGGAATCGTAATCACGCTCGCGCCCCGGCCATGCTAGCCCCTTGACCTCATAACCCTCGGCGTACTCAACCAAAGAAAAGTCGGGGTAAGTGTTGCGCCCCGCGCCCTCGTAATGCAGCGTAAGTATCTGGAGACGTTTCTCAAACCAGTTTTGGAAGTGGAATTCCTTGTCCTTGGCGCTGACGGATTCAATGAGTTCACCTGCCTGCACTGCGAGTACGCACTGTTCAAACACATCAAAGCAGGTTGTTGAGGTCATGGGGAGTTCCTTTGCTGGAGGATGAAACAAGGTGCTTCATTATAGCGGTTTCAGCAACAACCTGCTGGGTAGTAGACAGGGAAGATCACCTGTTGCTGCTGGCGCAGACGGCTGATGTCGCTGTTGAGTTCCTGAAGGTGGCGTTCCAACACGGCAGCGGGTGCGTCCGTGTCGGAAGCCAGCAGGGTGCTGCGTGACAGACCGAAACGTTTCGCCAGTTGACCGATGGTATACATCCGCTACCTTCCTTATCAGCGTGAATGTTGGCGGATTTGCGCGACCTCCGCCACCGGGATTTGCAGCCATTCCAGATAAAGAGGGAGTATGCCATACGCCCCTACGAAGAACGTCCCCTGTAGGGGCGATCGGCGGTCGCCCTCTTCAAAGGTTATTTCATGGCGCGGTTATCCCTATCCGTTTGATTGACGGCAAAATCTGGATTCAGTATGACGGCACGGAAGAAGGCGTTGCTACCACTCTCCACAAACCAGATTCTCACGGTAGCATTTTACTGCTACGCTTTTGTTATCTCGTGAATGACGGTGTAACGACCATGACGATTCCTGTACAACCTCCGCCAGAAGATCAGCACATGCTGGAAACGGCAGTGGATAACCGCACGCCCTACCGTTTAGGGCAAGATTTGTTTGGAAATGGCAGCCTTGCGCCCGTACTGACTGATTCGCTGAAACGCCAGATTCGGGAGAAATTGCGTGCCAAGCACCGCTCACCCACAGACTACCCCGCGCTGATCAAGCGCATTCTGCTGGAGTACACGAAATACAAGCCGGTGTATGGCGACATCGAAACCACCGTC
This sequence comes from Thiothrix subterranea, assembly GCF_016772315.1. NCBI lineage: Bacteria > Pseudomonadati > Pseudomonadota > Gammaproteobacteria > Thiotrichales > Thiotrichaceae > Thiothrix > Thiothrix subterranea. Next base: position 2,617,064 of record NZ_CP053482.1, read on the forward strand.
AGCTTTGATGACGAACATGCCAACTACGCCTTGTTGCAATCAGGCTGGGATGGGGATGATTACCTGCATGGCGCGATTGTCCATATCCGTTTGATCGACGGCAAAATCTGGATTCAGTATGACGGCACGGAAGAAGGCATTGCTACCGAATTGCTGGAAGCGGGTGTGCCGAAAGAGCATATCGTGTTGAGATTTCGGCATCCCAGCGAACGGAAATATAGTGGGCTGGCTGTGGCGTGAGTGATCAGGCAGCCACCTGCAAATTGTCTCTTTCACCCGTATATCGTATGATGTAACTACAAATTAGCAATGGTTTCCTGCATGTACAGAAAGTTTGAATGGGATGAGAACAAAAACCGCACCAACCAACAAAAACATGGAGTTGATTTCGATACCGCTAGTTATGTGTTTGATGATCCTAACTTTTTGAGTGAACAGGACAGGATAGTAGACGGGGAAGAACGCTGGCAGACGATTGGATTAGTCGGCGGATTTGAAGAGAAAATATTATGAACAGGCAGCTTTCCGATAAACAGATTGCGATGCTCAAGGCATTGGCAGACAAGCCGGATGAAGACATTGACCTGAGCGACATCCCGGAAGCTGGTGATGATGCTTGGAAGAATGCTGTACCCGGTGAGTTTTTTCGTCCTATCAAGAAACAGATTACCGTGCGGATTGATGCGGATGTACTGGCTTGGCTGAAGTCGAGTGGCAATGGCTACCAAACCCGGTTGAATCAGGTATTGCGGGAAGCGATGGAAAAAACGGGCAAACGGGCGGCGTAAGTTCCTTGCCCATATCCGTTTGATCGACGGCAAAATCTGGATTCAGTATGACGGCGTTGCTACCGAATTGCTGGAAGCGGGTGTGCCGAAAGCGCATATCGTGCTGGGATTCCGGCATCCCAACGAACGGAAATATAGTGGGCTGGCGGTGGCGTGAGTGATCAGGCAGCCACCTGCTGCTGTTCAGCCTTCATCTCTTCACGGATGACACGGCGCAAGATGGTTTCCAGTGATTCGCCCTGCTGCTTGATGTGTGCCTTCAATGCTTCGTTGATCAGGCTTTGGTAATTGCCACCGCCTTCCACCTGCTTCCGAAACCACTCAACTACATTAAGGGCGATGTAACGCTGTTTACCATGCAATGCTAAATCTTTGATGTGGGCATAAGTTATCCTTGGTTTATCTGGAAAAATCAAGCGTAAATATTGACATTCAAGTGTTTTATAACTAGAGTTCGGATGTGGGAGTGGTATCTTTTTGATAAGCTCCTTTATAAAGAAGTGAATCTAATAAGCTAATCATGTGAAAACATGATTTAAGGAATGAAATCCTTAGACTTCATTCGTGAAGTATCAAATAATCTCGAAACAACCTACTCCCACATTATTTATAGCATCGCATCATGTCAAACCTTTCAGATAATATTTGGTTTACTCGAAAAGCAAGAATTCAAACATCAGAACGACTGCTAAGCAATGACAATCACTCACAAATAATGCTGATAGTTTACTCTTTGATTAGCCTGATTTTATCAATAGTTTTACTCAAAAATACACAAGCCATAGGGGCTTATTCAGATATGATTGGAGTGGTCATGTCTTTGATTATAACAATAATATCTCTTGTGATTGGAGGGAAAAACTTTAAAGGACGTGGTTTATCACTTAAAAATCACTATATTTCATTGCAGAGATTATATTTAAGAGCAATTGATGCAGAAGCTAATAATGATCTTGATAAGCTTGCGATAATTAGAGAAGAGTACAATAATATTTTAGAACTAGAAGAAAACCATCATTCAATTGATGATATTGTTTTTCGAGTACTAAACCGACAAAATTTAACCACTAGAAAACCGAACAAGATGGAGATATTAATTGCGTACTCATATAAAGTAATACGTTATGCGACTATAGTATTTATTTACATATTTCCATTTGCTATGGCGATATACTTGTTAATAAAAAACAATATCCAAATATCATGAGTGCATATGTATACTTCAAAAAATGGTTTTCAAAGCCTCAGTTAATAAAAACGTATGAGGAACATATTAAAGATAGCTCTGCAATTGGAATTGATAAAATCAATAAAGATGTATTTTTACGTGATCATTTAAAAAATATTGATATAATAGACATTATTCCAAAATCTCAACTTATTGATGGTTAAATGAATTCAGTAGTTTTTGATTCGCATGGCAGTGCGCAAATTGTGCAAACCACAAGCGATTTCCATCACTAAATCATCAAAATCTTCCACGTAGTTGCGGAAAATATCTTTGACGCACCGACACCGTTTGATACCGCTGTTCACATGTTCAATGACCACCCGAATGCTAGAAATGGCACGATTATGCGCTTTATCCTTATCACTCAAGGGTTTACCTCGTGGCTTTTTCTTGGGTTGGTGGACAACTGCCCCGTCACCCGAATTATGCCCCAGATAGCCCAAATCCCGGTAAATCTCATACCCTTCTGGCACTTTCACGCCTTCCTCATCCGCGATACGTTTGTCATGGTCTTTGCCGCGTCGTGTTTCTCCCAAGTATTTGATTTCACGATCTTCTAAGCCTGCTATTATGTTGTTCTTCACCGAATGGAATTTTTTTTGCCGCTGTAGTATTCCTCCTGAACCCCAATGTCAGTCGGACGTTGAATACGGCGTTCTGTCGCATCCAAGCCAAGCGCTTGTGGCATTTCATGCGAAAGGCGTTCCAATACCTCTTCGGGGAGTCTGGCCGGGGAATGTCCCATGCTTTTTAAGCTCGACTGCAAAACGGGACACAGGCGATGTATCCACCGATTGGCTAACCCTTGGGACATATTGAAGGAGTAGCCCAACACTTCTTGCAGTGGGTAAGTCTTCAAATAATACAGAATAAAGAACAACTTATCTTCGATCGTTGTCAGGTTGCCGGGGCGACCTCGCTTCGTTTCACTCTCATGACCATCCACAATCAACTGCGCCGTGTATGCCCGTTGAAAATGGGGCAACAGTTTGGTGAATTCACCCAGATCTATGCCTGTCATGGCGCGGAAGGTTTTGCTCTTGCCTTTGAGCGCATGGTAGCTGTACTCTGTCATGAGTGTTCCGTTCCCTTGGTGAAAATGATGATCATAGGTTGTAGCGCATTCCCGTTGATTTTTCACATGATTTGTTGACTAGGGACAAGTGCGAGATTTTGGAATAATGTCTAATAAATAAAAAAGTTAGTAATGATGGCTATAATTTTACCCCATATAAAAAGAAACTAATTTCAAAAGGTGAAAATAAATTTCCTCGAATCATATCGATACCTACTATCAGAGACAGATTGACACTTAGATCTCTATGTAACTTATTATCGGATACTTATCGGAATGATCTCTCAATAGAGATTGCTCAAGCAAAAATTGATTATGTAAACAAAGCAATAAAAGAAAAAAGGTATACGGCATATATCAAGATTGACGTTAAAAATTTCTATCCATCTATTAATCATGAAGTTTTGATAAAAAAACTACAAAGAAAGATAAGAAAAAAAGAAATCATTAATTTAATAAAAAAAGCAATCACAAATAATAACGTAACGAAATCAAAGAAGGAAACTCAACATCCCAATCATACTGGAGTACCTCAAGGACTATCTATATCAAATATATTAGCTGAAATATATATCTCGGACATCGACAAGAAATATCAAAAAAGAGATGATTTATTTTATACTAGATACGTAGATGATATTTTAGTTTTTTGCAATGAGAATGATGTCAAATCTATATTTGAAGATCTAAAAAAAAGCATTAACAAGGAATGTCTTGAAATTCACGAATTAAACGAGGACGGGTCAAAATGTCAATTAGGAGATATAAATGATGAAATTCATTTTTTGGGATACAAATATAAGGATAGAACATCATCCATAATAGAAAGGAATCGCGAAAAATTTGAAGATTCAATAGCATCCATATTTACAGCCTATAAATATAGATTTGATAATGCAAAAAATGAGAGTGAACGAATTAACACAACCAATGTATTAGAATGGAGGCTGAACTTAAAAATTACAGGATGTATATTTAAAAATCAAAAAAGAGGATGGATGTTTTATTTTTCTCAGATCGAGGACATATATTCATTATACAAGATAGATCTTGCTATAAAAAAAATGGCATCAATATTTTGCAAAAGAGAACTAAAAATAAAAAGTCTAGTGAAAACCTATCATGAAACAAAAAGATTAAAAGCATCATCACACAAATATATAGTTAACTTCGATAAACTTTCTATAAGTGAAAAAAGAGATATTCTTGAACGTTATCTTGGATATAAAAGCCTTTCATCTGCCTCAGATGAAAGGATAGAACATTTTTTCAACATGCGAATAAGTCATATAATCAAAGAATTGGAGCAAGATATAGGTGATGTGTCTTAAGGATTCATCTGTTTTTAATTCAATGAAAAAGATAATCTGTAAAATGTAGTCATTATTATTTATTGATAGATGGACATAAGTAGAGTTTGAAGGTTCTGTCATCTTCCCTACATCACATTCCCGACATTCCCCCGCAAACCCCTTTGTCGCACACCCAACAACGAAACCCCAACTAACTGTAAATAAAAGAAAAATTATCTGATAGCGCTACTTGGCACGCAAATTGAACTACCCATGCAAACACCCTCACGAAACCCATTTCGTCACGGAGAATACGCATGGAACTGACTGTTTTAGGGCAAAGCCAAACCACCGCCCCCGCTGCCGGGGGCTGCGCCTCCAGCGGTTGCGGGAGCAACGACGACCAACTGAACCACCTGCCGGAACACATCCGCGCCAAGGTGCATAACCACCCGTGCTACTCCGAAGAGGCACACCACCATTACGCCCGGATGCACGTTGCGGTAGCCCCGGCCTGCAACATCCAGTGCCACTATTGCAACCGCAAATACGACTGTTCCAACGAATCGCGCCCCGGCGTAGTTTCCGAACTGCTCACCCCCGATCAGGCGGTGAAAAAAGTCATGACCGTCGCGGCGAACATTCCGCAAATGACCGTGCTGGGCATCGCAGGCCCCGGCGACCCGCTCGCCAACCCGGAACGCACCTTCGACACCTTCCGCCAACTGACCGAGAAAGCGCCGGACATCAAGCTGTGCGTGTCCACCAACGGTCTGGCACTGCCGGAACTGGTCGACGAACTGTGCAAACACAATATCGACCACGTAACCATGACCATCAACTGCGTTGACCCCGACATCGGCGCACAAATTTACCCGTGGATTTTCTGGAAAAACCGCCGCGTCTACGGGCGTAAAGGTGCGGAAATCCTCATCAAGCAGCAGCAAAAAGGGCTGCAAATGCTGGTCGATCGCGGCATTTTGGTCAAGGTCAACTCGGTCATGATCCCCGGTGTCAACGACAAGCATCTGGAAGAAGTCAGCAAAGCGGTCAAAGCCAAAGGCGCATTCCTGCACAACGTCATGCCGCTGATTGCCGAAGCCGAACACGGCACGTTCTACGGCGTGATGGGGCAACGCGGCCCGACCCACGACGAATTGCAGGAACTGCAAGATGCCTGTTCCGGCGACATGAACATGATGCGCCACTGCCGCCAATGCCGCGCCGATGCGGTCGGGATGCTGGGCGAAGACCGTGGTGATGAATTCACGATGGACAAAATCGAAGCCGTGGATGTCGACTACGCCGCTGCGATGGTCAAACGCGCCGAAGTCCACGCCGCCATCGAAGCCACCCTCGCCGCCAAAGCAAAGGCCAAGGTAGAGACGCAAAATCTTGCGTCTCTACAGACTGCGTTCGTTTCGCTGTCTTCCCTGACGCTGCCGAAAAAGGAATCCCGCCCAGTCCTGATGGCGATTGCCACCTCTGGCGGCGGCATCATCAACCAGCACTTCGGTCATGCGCGTGAATTCCTGATTTACGAAGCCAATGCCCACGACGTGCGCTTCATCAGCCACCGCAAAACCGACCTGTATTGCAGCGGCGATGAAACCTGCGGCGACGGCGAAAGTGTCCTGCAAAAAACCATCAACGCGCTGAAAGGCTGCGAAGTGGTGCTGTGTTCCAAGATCGGCTACGAGCCGTGGGGAATGCTGGAAGAAGCCGGAATCATCCCCAATGGCGAACACGCCATGGAAGCCATCGAAGACGCGGTTGCCGCCGTCTACAAGGAAATGGGCGAAAAAGGCTTGCTCGACAAGAAACCGGAAACCAAGCAACGCGCCACCGCGTAAGGAGCTGCATCATGGCATTACAAATCGTTGACGGCTGCGTGAACTGCTGGGCGTGCGAACCGCTCTGCCCCAGCCAAGCCATTTACGCCGCGATCCCGCATTTCCTGATCGACGCCAAGAAATGCACCGAATGCGACGGCGACTACGCCGACAAGCAATGCGCCAGCATCTGCCCGATTGAGGAAGCCATCGTGGACAGTCAGGGTGAAGCCCTGAACCCACCGGGTTCACTGACCGGGATTCCGCCGGAACGGTGGGAACAGGTGCGGGCGGAGATACAGGCGCGGTAACAGGATTGGGGCGTGGTGCGAAGAGGGCGACCAGCCGGTCGCCCCTACGTAACGTCCCCTGTAGGGGCGACCGGCTGGTCGCCCTCTTCTGCCAAAACCCAACACGTAACGTCCCCTGTAGGGGCGACCGGCTGGTCGCCCTCTTCTGTCGAAACCCAACACGAGGACACAGCCATGCCATCACGTTTACTAAAATTCTTGCAGACCTTCCGCCGTCACGGACAGATCGACCCGGCACTCAAACGCGCCTACCCGAACCTGCCTAACTGCCTGCTCAAACGCCATTCCGCGCTGTTGAGCATGAGTCTTGCAGGCAACCGTCATGGCTGACACCCTCCCGCTCAACGTTTCGACATGGAAGGAAGCGGTCGAATTCGCCCCCGGTGTCCACTGGATCGGCGCACTCGACCCAACCTTGCGCACCTTCGACATCATCCTCAAAACCGCCAACGGTACGACGTACAACTCCTATCTGGTGCGCGGCAGCGAAGGTGTCGCCATTATCGACACGGTAAAGGAAGGCTTTGAAGACGAATTTTTCCACCGCCTCGAATCAGTAGCGCGTTACGACGAAATCAAAGTGATCGTGCTCAACCACCTCGAACCCGACCACAGCGGTGCGTTGCCGGAACTGATGCGCCGCGCCCCGCAAGCCCGCTTGTACATTTCCACCCGCGCAACGACCATGCTCAAGGCGTTATTGCGCCCCAACCGCGAAGAGCCGTTTGAATACACCACTGTCACCACCAACGACCGGGTAAGCCTCGGCGACCGGCATTTGCGCTTCCTGCACACACCATTCCTGCACTGGCCGGATACGCAATGCACTTATCTGGAAGAGGAGCAGGTGCTGTTTTCCGGCGACATTTTCGGCTGCCATTACTGCGATGTACGCCTGTTTAACGACCGGGTGGGCGATTTCCGCTTTTCGTTCGATTACTACTACGCGCACATCATGCGCCCGTTCAAGCAGTGGGTCATGGAAGCACTGGCGCTGATCGAACCGCTGAAAATGAAAATAGTCGCGCCGACACATGGCCCCATTTTGCGCGAACGCCCACGCCGTTACGTGGCGCATTACCGCGAGCTTTCCACCTCCACCCTTAGCCGCGAAATCGGCGACACCAACAAGTCACTGATCATTTTTTACATGAGTTCCTACGGTAATACGGCACGCATGGCAGAAGCGATTTACAGCGGTGCGGATACGGTCGAAGGCGTGCGCGTATCGCTGTACGACCTCGAAGGCGGTGAAGTCGCGCCTTTCGTTGACTTGATTGAAGATGCCGATGCACTGCTGTTCGGCTCCCCCACCATCAACGGCGATGCCGTCAAGCCAGTGTGGGATCTGCTTTCTTCACTGGCGGTGGTGAATCTCAAAGGCAAAATCGGCGCAGCGTTCGGCTCTTACGGCTGGAGCGGCGAAGCCGTGCGCATGGTCGAAGACCGGATGCGTGGCTTGAAAATGCGCGTCCCGCGTGAAGGGTTGCGCGTCAAATTGATTCCAACACAAGAAGAATTGGATGAATGCACAGGGTTGGGTAGAGAAATAGCCAACATTCTGGTGGGCAAGGAAGTGCAGCGCGGGGTCATTGAATTCAGTGACCTCACCTGACAACTGCGCCGCCAGACAATTTTTTAACTAACGATTCAAGGAAATTAACATGGCAAAGGCAAAAATCACCTTTGAAGACATTCACCAAACGGTCAATGTCCCCGCCGGAACCCGCATTATCGAAATCTCTGAAAAGATCGGTGCGGGCGTTATCTACGGTTGCCGCGAAGGCGATTGCGGCACTTGCATGATGGAAGTCACCGAAGGCTGGAATAACCTGACCGAACCTTCCGTGCTGGAAGAAAAAGTCCTGCGCGAAAACATGGCTGGTCGTCACAACCGTCTGGCTTGCCAAGCGCAAATCCTCGGCGATTGCAAAGTTAAACCCGCCTGATTCAAGGAGAACAACATGGCATTAATTACTTTTTCTAGCCCCGAATACAAGGACAAAACCGTGTACGCGGTGGCAGGCAGTTTCACCGAAACCGTGCTGAAAATTGCCAAAACCAACAAGATACCCATCCAGTTTTCCTGTGGTGATGGCGAATGCGGCACTTGCGTGGTTAAGGTCACGCAACTGGGCGACAAAGCGCCGATGGGCTATCACCTGGAAGAGAAGGAAAAGACTGTCTTGCTGGAACTGGGCAAAATCACCAAGAGCGAGATGGAAGACATGATCGTTAATGATTTGCCGAGCAAATGGCGGCTGGCTTGCCAGTTCATTCCGCGTGATGAGGATGTTTTGGTCGAGTATTGATTACCGACGTTGGGATGGGGGAGGGCGACCAGCCGGTCGCCCCTACATTGGTCTGTACGATTATCCCCCGTAGGGGCGACCGGCTGGTCGCCCTCCTCTTCGTTGCCCTATCCCTTCCAATCCTCTCTCAATTTCCGCTATCGCACCACAAACAACGAATCCTCTTCCCACCGAACCGGGTTATTCTCAATATACGCGCTGAGTTCCTGCATGGAACGTTCGTCACGAATAATGTGTTCCCAATAATTACGTTGCCACACGGGTACTCTAGGAGTAGCGCGAAGCACATTGATCTGCTTGGTGACACTGGACTTAAAACCAGACATTAATGCGCCAATTGATGCGGACTTGGGACCTTTTACAGGGATATTAGTGTTGGGGATGGGCGACCAGCCGGTTGCCCCTACGTTGATGAAGACGATAGCGTGGAAGTGATTGGGCATTACCACAAATTCGCCCAATTCTATTTCTGTACGAATGTGAGCAGACGCTTGCCATTCCGTCTGAACAATTTCTCCAAACTCGTTTAAGTGCATGACTCCATCACTAATTTCACCCAATAAGCATTCCCTGTGCTGGATGCAGAGCGTGAGAAAATAAGCTCCCTGTTGTGAATAATCATAACCTTTCAGACGGATCGAACGTCGATGATGGATAGTCGGGTCGTAACGTAACATTGGCTTGTTTTTATAAATGGTAGATTCGCCCATTCTACCGAACCTCCCGAAAAAACCAACGTAGGGGCGACCGGCTGGTCGCCCTCTTTGGGTTTAAATCACCATGATTCTTCGCCCTCCAAAAAACCAACGTAGGGGCGACCGGCTGGTCGCCCTCTTTGGGTTTAAATCACCATGATTCTTCGCCCTCCAAAAAACCAACGTAGGGGCGACCGGCTGGTCGCCCTCTTTGGGTTTGAATCACCATATTGCAGAGAAGAGGGCGACCAACCGGTCGCCCCTACGTTGTGGGATTCACGACATTGTTCACTGGGTGGTTAAGGAAATAGACAATAATTACAAATGTTTACAAAAAAATGATGGCTGGCTTATTTATTGCATATTTAGAGTGAAACCGTATTGATAGGATGCAACCATGACCACCATGCCCAAACCGCCCAACCTCTTGCAAACCCACTACGCCTATCTCATGCAGCACCGCCGTGGTGAAACCAACGACCACCTGTTGGCAACCATGTACGCTTCAGCCCTGTGCGGACAAGGGGCAATGCCGTTGCACCTCGGTCTGCCACTAGACATCTTCCGCAGCATGATGGCGTACCATTTCCCAACCCTTCCACAATTACCGCTACCTGCTCACGTCGCATCGCTGGATTTTGCACGTCTGCCAGAACTTGATGACCTGCGCACCCTTCTCCAACAAAACCTCAGCCAACCGTCACCGATGGCAGGCTGGATGACCGAAATTGTTTGCGCTGGATGCACCGGCAATGATCACCTCTGGCAAGACCTCGGATTGTGGTCGCGCAAAGACTTATCCGCACTGATGCACGATAATTTCCGTCCATTAGCAGAACGGAACACCCAAGACATGAAGTGGAAAAAATTCCTCTACAAGCAATTGTGCAGCAGCGCAGGCATCTACGTGTGCCGCGCCCCTTCCTGTGAAGTCTGTGTGGATTACGCCGCATGTTTCGCACCGGAAGCCTAGTCACCGACCTCGAAACCGAGTTGCACAGCCTGCAACGGTCGGTTGCTGCCTACCTTGGTCTTGCGATCGGCGATGCCTTGGGCGCAACCGTGGAATTCATGACCCCCGCAGAAATCCGCCACGAATACGGTACGCACAAGCAAATGATCGGCGGTGGCTGGCTGAAACTCAAACCCGGCGAGATCACCGACGACACCGAAATGAGCCTTGCCTTGGGCAACGCCATCCTTGCTGCGGGCAAAGTCGAACCCGCTAGTGTCGCCGAAGCCTTCAGCAACTGGATGCGCAGCAAACCCAAAGACATCGGCAACACCGTGCGCCGTGGCATTGTGCAATACCGCCGCACCGGACAAACCACCATGCCGGAAAGCGAACACGACGCAGGCAATGGCGCGTGTATGCGCTGCCTGCCCATCGCCCTCGTCACCCTGCATTCTTCATGGACAGACGTGCAAACCGCCTCCCGCCTGCAAGCCCACACTACCCACCACAACCCGGTATCGGATGCAGGCACAGAATGCATTATCCACATGCTACAAGCCGCCATCCTCGGCGAACCGCTAACAGAACTCGAATTGCTAGCACACTATGATACTCCCCATATTCTAGACCACTGACTAAGATAAGAGGATAGCAGCGAAAGGAGGCAAGATATGGCAAATGTGCGCAAACATCATACAGCGGAGTTCAAGGCGAAAGTGGCATTGGAGGCGATCAGGCAACAGAAAACCACCAACGAACTGATCACCGCCTACGCCATCCAAGCGGCTCAGATCAGCACGTGGAAAAAACAGGCTCTAGCTGCCATCCCCTTGGCTTTTTCCAGTAAAAAAGACCGCGATCAACACAACCAGCAAGCGGAGATTGACGAGTTATACCGCCAACTAGGGCAAGTGGTTGCCGAACGTGATTGGCTGAAAAAAAAGTCGGCGGGTATCCATTAACCCTAAGGAAAGCCTTGCTTGAGCCAGACAATGCGGCGTTTAGCTTGCGTCAGCAGTGTGGATTGTTGGGGATCAACCGCTCCAGCCTGTACTACCAGCCGCAGGGTGAAAGTGAGGAAAACCTGTTGTTGATGCGCTTATTGGATGAACAATACACCCAAACGCCCTACTACGGGGTGCTTAAGATGAAAGCACATTTGCGTACCTTGGGGCATGTAGTGAACGAAAAGCGGGTGAGGCGGCTATTGCGCACCATGGGTCTGGAGGCGGTTTACCAAAAACCTGACACCAGTAAACCGAACCCTGAACATGAGATTTTCCCTTACCTGCTGCGGGGTTTGGTGATTGACCGCTGCGATCAAGTGTGGAGTACCGACATCACGTATATCCGATTGGCGCATGGCTTTGTGTACCTGATGGCAGTGATCGACTGGTACAGCCGTTATGTGTTGGGTTGGGCGATCAGTACCACGTTGGAAGCTGATTTTTGCATTGAAGTGGTCGGCGAGTTATTGGATAGCGGGTCGTGTGAAATCTTCAACACCGATCAAGGCGCACAGTTCACGACACCACGATTCACGACACCGCTGCTAAACAAAGGCATCCGTGTCAGCATGGATGGGCGGGGACGCGCACTGGACAATATTTTTATTGAACGGCTGTGGCGGACAGTCAAATATGAACATATTTATTTGCAGGATATACAGACGGTGCAAGAGGCAAGGACAGGCTTGCGGGACTACTTCCAGTTCTACAACCACCGACGCTTGCATCAGTCCCTCGATTACAGCACACCGGCTGCTGTGTATTTTGCAGGGCGGCAGGATGGGCAAGGGAAGACAGATTTTTATCAACCAGCTTTTATTTTAATTTCTTGAGATTTTGGTCTGGACAATGGGGAGTACCTTACACGAACTGGTGCAACGTTACCCCGTATTTGAATACCGCCAACGCCGCCGCGACAACCCCAGCGGCTACATCGTCGATACCCTGCAAGCCGTGTTTCAGTCACTGTTTTCCACCGACAACTTTGAAGCCGCGCTGGTCGATGTGGTCAACCGGGGTGGCGATGCCGACACCACGGGCGCAATCCTCGGTATGGTGGCAGGCGCACTGTACGGCGTAGACAATATCCCCACCCGCTGGCTGGAACGGCTCGACCCCAACATCCGCGCCCAATGCACCCAACAAGCCCGCGCCCTTTACCAACTGGCACAACAAGGACACACCCCATGAGACTTTCCCGCAAAGACGAACACTCCATTACCGCGATGCTGTCACTGGCTGCCACTGACCGCTACGCCGCTCCCATCAGCCTCACCGAACTGTCGGAGTCGCTGGGCATTTCTACTTCGTATCTGGAACACATTTTCAGCGGTCTGCGCAAACACGGGCTGGTAGAAGGCTTGCGCGGCGTAGGCGGCGGCTATCGACTGGCACGCCCTGCCACGCAAATCAGCATTGCCGACATCCTCCACGCCACCCACGCCCTGACAGATGAGGAGACGCTGGAAAGCACCCTCGCAACCGTGGATACACGCGGGCTGGAAGCGGCGCATGGTTGGGTCGAACTCAGCCGCCGTATCCGCGACTTTCTCGGCGAACTCACCCTTGCCGATTTCGCCAGCACCAAACCCAGCAGCGTGTGGAAACAGCGTGAAGATTCCGTCAGCAATTACATCGCCACCATGTTTCCGCCACATTCTGGTCAGCTCATCGGTGAAAGAGAAAGAGGGCGACCAGCCGGTCGCCCCTACCTGTGACCGTCGTAGGGGCGACCGGCTGGTCGCCCTCTTCACCGATCACAACGATAATGTTCACTTAACGACAATGCCCATCTCCCTCCTCTGTACAGAATCCTACATTACAACCAATCATTAGGAATAAATCATTAAAAATCAACAATAAAACCACTTGGCACAAGCTTTGCAGTATCCCCGTAAAGCACTTTACAACGGGAGATAACGCATGATCATACTGACCGACAACGCCCAGAAAGCCCTCGGACGTTTCATTGAAGGCGCAGACAAATCCATCGCTGGCTTGCGCATTGGCGTTTCCGGCGGTGGCTGTTCCGGCTTGCAATATTCCATGAGTCTGGTGGAAGCCAAAACCGACGGCGATCTGGAAGTGTCATTCCCCGCCCTGACCGTCTTCGTTGACCCCGAAAATGCCCCGAAACTGGCAGGCTTAACCGTGGATTTCATCGACGGTATCGACGGCAGCGGCTTCAAGTTTGAAAACCCCAATGCCACCAATAGCTGCGGTTGCGGCAAATCATTCGCTGCCTGATTCACGATGCCACGCCAACAGGAGACCCAAGCCATGTGGGATTATTCAGAAAAGGTACAAGACCATTTTTTCAACCCGCGTAACGCTGGTGCCGTCGCACAAGCCAATGCCACTGGCGATGTGGGTTCACTCAGTTGCGGCGACGCGCTACGCCTGACCCTCAAGGTCAACCCTGAAACCGACATTATCGAAGAGGCGGGTTTTCAGACGTTTGGCTGTGGTTCGGCGGTCGCTTCCAGTTCCGCCCTGACCGAAATGGTCAAGGGCATGACGGTGGATGATGCGCTGAAAATTTCCAACCAAGACATCGCCGATTACCTCGATGGCTTGCCACCAGAAAAGATGCACTGCTCGGTGATGGGGCGCGAAGCCTTGCAAGCCGCCGTTGCTAATTACCGTGGCGTAGAGTGGAAAGACGACCACGAAGAAGGCGCGTTAATCTGCAAATGCTTCGCGGTGGATGCGGTGTTGATCGAAGAAACCATTCGTGCAAACAACCTCAGCACGGTGGAAGAAGTCACGTTCTACACCAAAGCCGGTGGCGGTTGTTCCGCGTGTTTTGAAGGCATCGAAGAAATCCTCAACAAGGTTTTAGCCGAACCCGAATTTGCCGCCGCCGTAGAGACGCAAAATCTTGCGTCTCTACCCCCAACACCCCCCACTGAATCGGCTAAAAAACCTCTCACCAACCTGCAACGGATGCGCCGCATCGAGCACACGCTGGAAGCGATCCGCCCGCAACTGCAAGCCGACCGGGGCGACATCGAACTGGTGGAAGTCGATTTCGACAAGAAAATCGCCTTCGTTAACCTCAGCGGGGCGTGTTCTGGTTGCCAGATGGCAGCGGCTACCTTGGGTGGCGTGCAACAGCGCGTCATGGAAGATTTGGGTGAATTCATCCGTGTGCTGCCTGCCACTGAAATGGGCAAGTTTTAAGGAGTGGTGTTATGAGTGAAGGTATTTATCTCGATAACTGATGTTACGCAGACGCAGCTTCCATCCACTATATTTCAGGTATGAACCAAACACGTCTTGATCTCTACACCGACTACCTAACCGTGACTTTTGGCTACGCCACAGCAACGGGTTTATCCCAACTATTGGACGGCGAAATTAGCCACGATGCGATCAGTCGTTTTCTTTCGGGGGATGAATACACCTCGAAAGACCTGTGGAAACAGGTAAAAAAGACCGTCAGGGAGGTCGAATCAGCCGATGGCATCCTGATCATCGACGATACGGTGCAAGAAAAGCCCTACATGGACGAAAACGACCTGATTTGTTGGCATTACGACCACTGTAAAGGACGCAATATCAAGGGAATCAACTTGTTAAACTGCCTGTATCACAGCAACGGCGCATCCATTCCGGTTGCATTTGAACTGATACGGAAGCCATTCCGTTTCTGCGACATCAAGACCCGCCAAGAAAAACGGTGCAGCGATGTCACCAAAAATGAGCAAATGCGCTCCATGATTGACACCTGCATTCAAAACCAACTGAAATTTTCATGGGTGTTGAACGACATTTGGTTCGCCTCCGCCGAGAATATGGAACACATCAAGGAGAAACGGCAAAAGGACTTCATTATGGCATTGAAAAGTAACCGATTAGTCGCATTAAGCGAAAAAGATCGGAAGGAAAACCGTTACACACGGCTCGACCAATTGGCATGGACAGAACAAAAAGCCATCACGGGCTACTTGAAGGGGCTAACCTTCCCCGTCAAGCTCGCTCGGCAAATCTTTACGAACAAAGACGGCAGCACTGGCATTTTGTATCTGGTTTGTAGCCAGTTGGCGGTAGAGTGGGACGAAATCACGACAACCTACCAAAAACGGTGGAAAGTCGAGGTCTTCCATAAATCGCTCAAATCCAATGCGGCATTTGCGAAATCCCCTGCACACACCGCTAAAACACAAGCGAATCACTTATTCGCCTCCATCGTCGCTGTCTTCAAAATGGAGTGTTTGACCATCAGCAAGCATCTTAACCACTTTGCTTTACGGGCAAAACTCTACGCCAAGGCAATTCGGGGCGCTTTTGATGAGCTACAGGTGCTTAGGGCTGCGTAACATCAGTCGATAACAATGCGACTACGATGGTGTCGCCGGAAGTCGTGCAAGCCATGCTGCCGTATTTCACCGAGCAGTTCGGCAACCCGTCTTCCATCCACCAGTTCGGCAACAAGGTCGGGCTGGCGATTAAAGCTGCCCGTAAGCAAGTGCAAAAGCTGCTGGGTGCGGAACACGATTCTGAGATCATTTTCACCTCGTGCGGCACCGAATCCGATTCCACCGCTATCCTCTCTGCCCTCAAAGCGCAGCCGGAACGCAAGGAAATCATCACCACCGTGGTCGAGCATCCTGCCATCCTGACCCTGTGCGAAAATTTGGAAAAAGACGGCTACACCGTGCATTACCTCAAGGTTGACGGCAAAGGTCGGCTGGATCTGGCTGCCTACGCCAAGCTGCTCACCGACAATGTGGCGATTGTGTCGGCGATGTGGGCGAACAACGAAAGCGGCACGTATTTCCCGGTGGTGGAAATGGCGGCAATGGCGAACGCGGCGGGCATCATGTTCCACACCGATGCGGTGCAGGCGGTCGGCAAAATTCCGATGAGTTTGAAAGACACCAAGATCGACATGCTGTCGGTTTCGGGGCATAAATTGCACGCGCCGAAAGGGATTGGTGTGCTGTATTTGCGCCGGGGTACACGCTTCCGTCCGTTGCTG
The DNA here is from genome assembly GCF_016772315.1 of Thiothrix subterranea. NCBI lineage: Bacteria > Pseudomonadati > Pseudomonadota > Gammaproteobacteria > Thiotrichales > Thiotrichaceae > Thiothrix > Thiothrix subterranea. Next base: position 2,633,546 of record NZ_CP053482.1, read on the forward strand.
CGCGGTGGGCATCAGGAACGTGGGCGACGTGCGGGTACGGAAAATGCCGCTTCCATCGTCGCTCTCGGCAAAGCAGCGGAAATGGCGCTGGAACACATGGAGCATGAAAACATTTGTGTGCGTGCCATGCGTGACCGCCTCAAGGAAGGCTTGCTGGCTGCTATTCCCAACTGTTTCGTGACCGGCGACCCGGATAATTGCTTGCCGAATACGCTCAATATCGCGTTTGAATACATCGAAGGTGAAGCGATTTTGCTGATGCTCAACAAGCAAGGCATCGCGGCTTCCAGCGGTTCGGCGTGTACGTCTGGCTCACTCGAACCGTCGCACGTGATGCGGGCAATGGGCATTCCTTATACGGCTGCGCATGGCACGATCCGCTTCTCACTGTCGCGCTACAACAATATGCCCGAAATCGAGAAAGTCATCGCTGCTGTTCCGCCGATTATTGCGCAACTGCGCAAGCTTTCGCCGTATTGGGATGCTGCCAATAATGTGCCAGTGGAAGAACCGGAAAAGGCGTTTGCTCCGGCGTATGCCTGAACGTTATTGATTGGCAACCGAAGAGGGCGACCAGCCGGTCGCCCCTACGATGGTTAAAACAACTAACTATATAGAAATGTTACGGATTGTAGGGGCGACCGGCTGGTCGCCCTCTTTCTCTCCCCCGCAGATTCGGAGGTTTTCATGGATATTGCTCAAATTCAATCCGGTGACATGGTGTTTGCTGCTGCCGACTTGTTCAGTGACGGCGAAATTCCGGGCTATGCCGAAGGTGCGCTGGTCGTCAAAGCGGGTACTCGCGGCGTGCTGATCAATACTGGGCATTATGAGGAATACCCGGATGTGGCGCTTTATCTGGTGCAGTTTGAAGATGAGAGCGGGACGTTGGGGTTGTCGCTGGGGTGTTGGGCGGAGGAGCTGACCATCAATGTATAGCGCCTAACAAACCTCCCACACCAACCGTTCAAACCCCAATGCCACCACCGCCAGACACCGCAACCGCTGCGGCTCACGGTACTTCGCCTCCAAGACCTCGCGGTAATGCTGCAATTGCTGCCGCGCTTCCTGCATGGCAGTTTGCACCGCAGGCAATGCCGCCGATTCCTCGCGCTGCTGGGCGCGAACCTGTTCCCCGCTCAAACCCAACGCTGCCAGCGGCAAGTATTTGAATTCCAGCACCATATCCAACAGTGCGTATTGGCGCATATTCGGACGCACAATCAGGGTCAAGTCGGAATAACGCCGCTGCAATGCCGCTTCCGAATCCATAATGTAATAGGTGTCATTGAACAGCAGGGTCAGGAACGCGGTTTTGACGGTCAGCTCATTGCTCCAGCGGTAATCACGGTTATTGAATACCGCGAAATATTTGCTTTCCATGAATTCTACCAAGGGTTGCAAATCGGCAGTTTGGTAAAACTTATCGGTCAAGCGGTGCAAACTGTGCCGATCACCCGCATCCGGCAAGGCATTGCGCTTGATTTCATCGACATACAAACCCCGGATCACCAGATTGGGGATACCCAACACCAATTCCCCAATCATGCCGCGCCCCGTCAAGGTCAATACCCCAAAGAAATACAGCAAAGACACCATGTAATCCGGGTCAGTTTGAATATCGTGCAGCTTTTCAATGCCAAACTGGTTTTCCAGACGTGCCAGCGTGACCGCCTGTTGCTCATCCAGAATATTGGCAATCACCGCCTTGCCAGCGGGCAGGTTGGCGATGTAACGGATTTTGTTGGCATCCATTGACAAGTTGCCATCCAATATCTGCGGCGGGGCACTGCAATATTCTTGATAGTGGCGCAGGAAATAAAACGTCAACGTCGGATTGTAAACACAGGCTTGCTGCATATCGCCGCAAAAACGGTAGCCATTGTAAAAAACCCGCATGGTTTCCAACGTGGTTTGCACACTATCACTGGGGTGCTGGCATTCCGCACTGATAGTTGTTACCAACTGCGTCAGTTCGGGGGTTGTCACACCACACAACGCATTGAATTTAGGCTCAAGGTATATATGGGTAGCGACGTTGTAGCCACTGGTCATGTCGCTCATCACCAAGGGCGATACGCCCGTGATGAATACCCGCCCTATCTTACCTTCTGAAGCATTGGCTTTAATGGCTTTGAATAAGGTTTTTAAAATCCCTTCGCTTTGCACCAAATCTTCATAACGTTGCTGATTGGGGCGGGTTTGCATCAGCACTTCATTGGCGAAATTGTCGTATTCGTCGATCAATAGGTACAGTTGCTGCCCGCTGCTGCCTACCGCATTTACTAGGGATTCAAACGAGGCAATGGCGTTGTCAGTAATAATGTCAATACTAACCTGCAAATAAGGCTGGTACTGATTCACAAAATACTTGATGGCTTGGTTGATATGGTCGAACAAATGACGGGTAATCGCGGCGGTATCACCTTGCGCCGACACTTTGGAAAAATCCCAACGCAATACGGTGTATTGGTTCTGTTCCCCCGTCGGATTTTGCCCAACCGCCAAATCGCCGAACAAGGCTTCAAATTCACCCGCCCGGTTGATGTCGTAATAGTTCGCCAGCGTAGACAGCAACAAGGATTTACCGAAACGGCGCGGGCGCAGGAACACAAGCTGCTCGCCCGCCTGTTCCAGCAGGGGGATATGCTGGGTACGATCAAGGTACAGTTTGCCTTCTGTGCGTATTGCGTAGAAATTGCTGTTTCCATAGGGAAAATGAATCATGATGCCACTGCCATTCAACCAACGTGATTGCCTGATTCTAGCATGAATCCTTCAGCAGCCGCTTAACCTTGCGCGTCGCCACTGCCTGCAACGGATCATCCGGCCACGGATGCTTGGGATACCGCCCCTTCATATCCTTTTTCACCTCATGGTAGGAAGTACGCCAAAACCCCGCCAAGTCCTGCGTAATCTGCAACGGCCTACCCGCCGGAGACAGCAGATGCACCAGCAACGCCACCCTGCCATTGGCAATGGTCGGGGTTTGTTGGCAACCAAACATTTCCTGCAATTTCACCGCGAGTACCGGCGGCGATTGGCTGTAGTCGATGGCGATGTCATGACCGGAAGGCACATCCAAACGTTTGGGGGCAAGTTGTTCGAGGCGTTGTTGCATGTCCCACGGCAATAGACTGCTGAGGATGGTAGTCAAATCTAGCTTTTTGAAATCACCCAGCACATTAACTGCATTCAGATACGGGGCAAGCCAATCTTCCAGTGTTGCAAGCAAGTTAGCGCGGCTGACATCAGGCCATGCTCGTTCCGGTTCGACACCACGCAAAAGATTGATTCTTGCGCACCATTGTTCCTGTTCCGCCTGCCACGGCAATACATCCAGCCCTTGCTTGCGGATGAAACCGATCAGTGCGGTGCTTTTGGCTTCACCCGGCACGGCTTGCAGGGCTTTGCGCTGTAACACCAATGCGCCGATTTTTTGCTGTTGTTCGGCGATGAAACGCCCCGCTTTATTGTCCCATTCCACCACGGTTTGCGGGCGTACTTGATCCGCCAATGCACTCGTAAACAGCTTGTCATCCAGCGCGGCAGCGGAGCGGATGGTGTCGCTGCTTTTGCCCACCATGCTGCTGACTTCTGCAATCGCCAGCCATGCCTGATTGCCGAGCGCGTGTTTGTCGGGCAGGTCGGCACTGCGTCCGTTGGCAAGCTGGTAGCCGCCGGAATGCCGCCTTCGGGCAATCCGATCCGGGTAGGCACAAGCCAGTAAATAACCGTGAATCTGTGTCGCGGGCAGCAAAAAACTCACGCCACTTTCCAGCAATTTCTGGCTGCGGATTTGCTCCACAAACTGGTTTGCCAGTTGGCGGGTACGCTGTAACCAGCCCTGTTGCGGGGACGGGCAACGGCTTGTGCCTGCCAGTATTTCCAGCGGCTGGCTAATGTCGGGATTGTCCTGGCTGAACGGGTTACGCTCAGACAGCAGGCTGGCAAGGTTGGCGGCGGCGTTCAGGTGTCCGGCTTGTGCGCCGCAAATCAGCAGGTGGGCGAGACGCGGATGCACGGGCAGCAGACACATCACTTGCCCGTGTGCAGTCAGCACCGTGGCTTTGCCCTTGCGTTGAATCGCGCCGAGCGTTTCCAACAAGTCCAACGCTTGTTGCCATAAGCCGTAGGGCGGCACATCCAGCCAACGCAATTCCGTCGGATCATCCACACCCCATTGCAGTAATTGCAGGGCGAGTGGGGCGAGATCAGCACGCAGGATTTCGGGGGTATTGTGGGCGGCAAGTTGTTCTTGCTGGCTTTCTGTCCACAGGCGGTAGCACTGACCGGGGGCAAGTCGGCCTGCACGTCCGGCGCGTTGGGTGCTGGAAGCACGGGAAATGCGCGTGGTATGCAAGCCAGTCATGCCCGTGCCGGGGTCAAAACGGGCTTCACGCACCAGACCGGAATCGACCACTACATCCACGCCTTCAATGGTCAGGCTGGTTTCGGCAATATTGGTTGCCAATACGACTTTGCGTTCGCCTGCGTGGGCAGCGGTTAACGGGGCAATGGCTTGTTGCTGTTCGTCCAGCGTTAGGTTGCCGTACATGGGGCGCAAATGCACGCCACGGATGCGGCGTTCCACCAGCCATTCGCCGAGTGCTTCAGTGGTACGGTGAATTTCGCCTTGACCGGGTAGGAAAGCGAGGATGCTGCTGTCGGGGTTGTCGCTCAAGGCTTGGCGCAAGGTGGCAACCATACGCTCGACGATGCGTTCGCCAGGTTTGGCGGCTTGCCCATAGCGTATGTTTACTGGGTAAGTGCGGCCTTCACTGCGTACCACGGGCGCATCATCCAGCAGGCTGGCAATCGCAACGCTATCCAAGGTGGCGGACATGACAAGCAGTTTCAGCGGATTGCTGTCGTCGCGGAACAGTTCGCGCCCTTTCAAACACAAGCTGAGGGCGAGGTCGGAATCGAGATTGCGTTCGTGGAATTCGTCGAAAATGACCAAGCCAACGCCATCCAGCGACGGGTCTTGCTGCAACATGCGGGTGAGGATGCCTTCGGTAATGACTTCGATGCGGGTCTGGCGGCTGATTTTATGGTCAAGGCGCATCCGGTAGCCGACGGTTTGCCCTGCGCTTTCGTTCAGCAAACTTGCCATGCGGTGCGCGGCATTTTTGGCGGCAATGCGGCGCGGTTCGAGCATGAGGATTTTTTTGCCCAAAAGCCACGGCTCATCCAGCAAGGCCAAGGGAACGCGGGTGGTTTTGCCCGCGCCCGGCGGGGCTTCCAGCACGACTTCATGGTGTTCACGCAGGGCTTGTTTGAGGTCGTTGAGGACGGCATCAATGGGGAGGGGCGGTTCGTTACATAGCGTTTTCATGCTGGGCATGATAGCCAGTGACACCCGCCGCTGCCAGCAAGTCCGCCACATCCGCCGCAATAATCTCAATCCCCATCCGCGCACAGAAACGCACTTCCTTGTCAGTCGGTTGCGGAATCAATGCCCAACCTTTGGGTTCAGTCGAGGCGTAGGTAATGTCCGACATCACCATACGGTCGGTATCGCGTTGTAAGCGCATCCCGATGAACAAATATTGCTTGCCCTTGCGGTATTCCTTGAGGAAATCGGGAATCGCAAACCCGCCCATCAACTCGGTGATGTAGTCCACATAGTCTGCGTCGGAGGCAATGTAATTCGCATCCGGTCGCGGGCTACCCATTGGTTTGAAGAGGATTGGCAGTGCGAGATTCACCTCTTCCTGCGTAATCTCGCGGTAGCCGCCGCTGCCCACGTATTCGTTCAGCACGAAACGGTAATTCGTGCCAGAAATCCGCGCCGTTCCCCGAATCAGGGTGTGCGGCTGGTCGGCGTAAGTATCCTGCAACTGAGTATCGCGGTTGCTGTCGATCACGTAATGCGGTTCGATGCTGGCAAGCCAATCGTGCAACGGGGCGCGTGTCCACTTGCGCTTGCCGTAGGTGTCTTCGAGGAAATTATGGACGGCTTTGCGCCCGCGTTTCAGCTCCACATCCATCGCCGCACGCGGGAATTCCCACATCAAACGGGCTGACATTGGCTTGCCGCCGTTCATCGCCAAAATCAGGCTATCGCTGTCGGCAGGGATGGCAACGCCGCTCAGTTTATCGACCGAACCCGCGAGCGCACCTGCGCCGAGGTAGGGGACGATGGTGTTGTTGGCGACCCCGGCGAGCAGGGTTTGAAGCGTCATTTCTGACATGGTGATTCCTCGTGATAGTTATCAATGGATTAAGGTTTACGTATCAGATTTGCCGCACCTGAATATTCAGTATCTGAATCCGGTAGGCGATTTGGCGTGGGGTCATATTCAGCAACCGCGCTGCCTTGGCTTGCACCCAACCCGCTTCTTCCAGAGCCGCAATCACGCGCTCACGTTCGTCCAGATCCGGGTCATTCAAGTCCGCCTTCGGTTTGCCGTTACCTGCGCTTCCCGTAGAGACGCAAAATTTTGCGTCTCTACCACCACCGCTATCATCTGCTGGAAACTGGTTTTCCAGCCCCGTCAGGCGGATCACTTGCTGGTCAATATGCCCGTCGGTGCTGAGAATCGCGGCACGTTCCATGCAGTTTTCCAACTCGCGCACATTGCCCGGCCAGCCGTGGTGCATGAGCGCACGGATGGCACTGTCGCCAATATCCAGCGGTCGCGCTTGCTTGTTGCTGATTTTATTGACCAGAAAGCGGGCAAGGTCGGGGATGTCTTCCAGCCGTTCGCGTAACGGCGGCATAATGATCGGCATCACGTTGAGGCGGTAATACAGGTCTTCGCGGAACTCGCCCGCCCGCACTTCCTGTTCCAGATTGCGGTTGGTGGCGGCGATGACGCGCACATCCACGTTCAGGGTTTTGCTGCCGCCGACGCGCTCGAATTCGCCTTCCTGCAATACCCGCAGCAATTTGGCCTGGAATGCAGGGGTGATTTCGCCGATTTCATCCAGAAACAACGTGCCGCCATCCGCTTGCTCGAAACGCCCTTTGCGCTGACTGACTGCGCCGGTAAATGCCCCTTTTTCGTGCCCGAACAGTTCCGATTCCAGCAAATTGTCCGGCAAGGCGGCGCAGTTGAGTTTGATGAAAGCGTTGTTGGCGCGGGGTGAATGGTAATGGATGGCGTTGGCGATCAGCTCTTTACCCGTACCGGATTCGCCGCGAATGAGTACGGTCGTGTTCCACTTGGCGACTTGCCGTGCTTGGTCGAATACGACTTGCATCACGCGGGTACGTCCGATCAGGTTGGCGAAACCGGATTCGCCCTTAACCTTGCGGCGTAGCGAATCGCGTTCTTTTTGCAGTTCCTGCTTGTCGCTGGCGACTTCGTTGGCAAGGACGACGTTTTGCCCGATCAGGTTGCCAATCATTTCGAGGAAACGGCGACGTTCGCCCAGCAAGTGCAGTTCGGCTGGCGGTTGTGCGGCTAATACGCCGACGATTTCATCACCACGGGCGCGGATCGGCACAGCAATCAGCGGCAATACCGGGTTGTATACACCGAGTTTGTCGAGAAAACGCGGTTCGTCGGCTAACTTACGGATAATGAGTGGCTTATCCATTTCAATCGCCAGCCCCATGATGCCTTCGCCCGCACGGTAGCGCACGTTTTCCACGGTAAGTTTGTCGGCACGGTGCAATTCCAGCAGCAATAAATCGCCGCTATCGCCGTCGAGTAGGCTGACCATGCCGTGTTCGAGCTGGCCTTCTTCGTGCAGTACGCGCAACACTTCGCGCAAGGTTTCTTTGAGGTTGAGGGAGCGGCTTAACACTTTGCTGACGGCGTAAATACAGGCAAGTTCGTCTTCCAGCAAGTTGAGGGTTTGTTGCAATTGCGCGTTGTCGTGGCTCATTCCATCCCCCCGTTGCTGGCTTTTAGGGGCAAGTTGACACGGATACGGCAACCGTTGGGGTAATCGGGGTCGATGCTGATGCTGCCGTCGTGGTTGTTGACGATTTCTTGCGCCATGCACAAGCCCATGCCGACATTGCCATTGCCGCGTTTCCAGCCGCTGTGGAAGGGTTCAAACACTTTCAGGCGTAGCGCGGGGGGAATGCCAATGCCGTTGTCGGTGATTTCTACGCTAATGCTGTCGTCGTGCAAACGGGTGTGAATGCGCAATTCGCGGTGTACCCGCCCGGCTTCGTGCAGTGCGAGCAGGGCATTGTCGAGCAGGTAATTGAACATACGCCGCACTGAGGCTTCATTGCCCATGAGCGCAGGCAGGACAGGTTCAGGTCGCCAATCGACAACCACGCCTTCGGAAAGCATCCGGTCAGTCGCAATAATCAGTAAGTCTTTGAGTACCTGATTGATGTTTACCAAGGAATACGTGCCGTGTTCGGCTCTGGGGATTGCCATGCGCATGGCATTGATGGCGCGGTAGGACGATTCCAGTACTTGTTGCAGCACCGGGTACAAGGCTTCGGTGGAAGAGGGCGGCATGACCAGGGCGGCTTGGATCACATTGAGCGGAGTTTCCAGTTGGAAAATCGCGCCTGCAAGGGTTTCGCGGATGCTGCTGGTGAGTTCTTGTTCTGCCATTTGCACTTTGAGGTGTTGGATGCGGGCGCGTTCCAGCTCGGCTTTGCGGGTAGTGATGTCGGTGGCAACCAACAGCAGGTAATGCCCGCCGCTGTTGGTTAGGGCGAAATAGTTTTTGGCAGCATCGTCGAGTTCTTCGACGTGGATGCCGGAGAGGGTGAACCAGCATTCGTTGCCATTGGGTGCGTCGAAACGGACTTGCACATCGTGGAAATTGTCGAAGGTTTCACCGTCGAGGGAGGGCAGGCGATCTTTAAGCGCGTCGAGGAATAGGTGGATGGGTTCGATTGCCCCGAATTCGACTTTGAGGCGTTTGTAGGCTTTGTTATCCATCAAAATATTGCGGTTGCTGTCGAGCAATACCACGATGGCGGGGGCAAGGTCGAAAATGGTGTCGGAAAGGATTTTTTGGTGTTTGAGTTGTTGTTCGAGGTTGTGGATCACCGATATGTCGCGGTGCATTCCGAGGAAATTGGTGATATTGCGCTGCGCATCCAGCACGGGCGCAATGGTGACTTCGGCGAGGTAGCGTTCGCCCGCTTTGTTGCGGTTAATCAGCGTACCGCGCCATTCTTTGCCGCTTTGGATGGTGCGCCACAGGGTGCGGTAAAGTTCCAGCGGGGTGGTTTTACAGGACAGTACCGATTCGTTTTGCCCGCAAATCTCGTCGCGGGAATAGCCGGTTAATTCCTCAAACGCGCTGTTCACGTAGAGGATATTGGCGCGGGTGTCGGTAATGGAAATCGCAACCGGGGCTTGCTCCACGGTTTCGAGGATGGCTTGCAGCGATAAGCCGGGGGTCACATGCTCGAATCCGGCAATGCGGGAGAGGTCGGCGTAGTGTTCGGCGAACGAGGTGCTTGGCTTGTGCATAACGGTTTCCACGGTTGCTGTGTTTATTGCGGTGCAATAGGCGTGCCAGTGGATGGGAATAGGGGATGGAGAGAAGATGGGCGACCAGCCGGTCGCCCCTACAAGCATTTCCACGTAGGGGCGACCGGCTGGTCGCCCTCTTCAATCCCCTCAATCGATATGTAGCAAATCCAACAATCCCTCACCTTTGTTACAAACCCCACCCCGCAAAATCCGCCGCAAACCCACGCCACGCAAGGCTTGCAGCGGCTGGCACGCTCCCTGCATTGCCTTTGCCACAGATGATTCTCAGGGAATGCGCAATGGAATATTTCATGATCTTGCTCGGTACGGTACTGGTGAACAACGTGGTGTTGGTCAAGTTCCTTGGCCTGTGCCCATTCATGGGCGTTTCCAAGCAGATTGATTCGGCGATTGGCATGGGCATGGCGACCACCTTCGTACTGACGCTGGCTTCGGTGGCGGGCTGGATGCTGGAACATTGGGTGTTACAGCCGTTTGACCTAGGTTTTCTGCGGATTTTGTCGTTTATTTTGGTGATTGCGGCGACGGTGCAGTTTACCGAAATGGTGATTAAGAAAGTGTCGCCTGCGCTGTATCAGGTGTTGGGGATTTTCTTGCCGCTGATTACCACCAATTGCGCGGTACTGGGCGTGGCTCTGCTGAATGTCCAGGAGCAGCACAGTTTTCTGCAAACCTTGCTGTATGGCTTTGGGTCGGCGGTGGGGTTTACTTTGGTGCTGGTGATTTTTGCGGGTTTGCGGGAACGGCTGGCGTTGGCGCAAGTGCCAGCGGCGTTTGGCGGGTTGCCGATTGCGTTCATTGTTGCCGGGTTGCTGTCGCTGGCGTTTATGGGTTTTGCGGGGCTGGCGAGCCAATAGGAAAGGGAGAAAGAGCATGACTGCGATTCTGATTCTGATGACCTTGGGGTTGTTGCTGGGCGGGCTATTAGGGCTGGCAGGCCAGTATTTCAAGGTGGAAGGCAACCCGTTACAGGAAGAAATTGAATCACTGTTGCCCGGTTCGCAATGTGGGCAGTGCGGCTTTCCCGGTTGCAGCCCTGCGGCGGAGGCGATTGCGAATGGTGCAGCGCCCGTGACTGCTTGCCCACCCGGTGGCAAGGCGTTGGCTGAAATGCTGGCGGGGAAACTGGGGGTGAGTGTTGACCTTTCCGGCGTGGCGGACAAGGGGCCGATGATTGCGTATGTGCATGAAAACTTGTGCATTGGCTGTACCAAGTGCTTTAAGCGTTGTCCGACGGATGCGATTTTGGGCAGTTCCAAGCAGATTCATGCGGTGTTTGCGGATGCTTGCACGGGTTGTGAGAAGTGCTTTGAGGTTTGCCCGACGGAATGTATTGAAATGCGCCCGCTGACGCATACGGTGCAAACGTGGTATTGGCCGAGTCCGGCGGTGGGTGGCATCGCCTGAGCCGTGCTACAATCTGGCGAAGTGTATCCGCCAGATTGAGGCTTGAGTGAATGATCACATTTCCCTACGGTATCAGCGATTTCAACCATATCCGCAGCAAAGGCATGTTGTATGTGGATCGTACTGCCTGCATTTCTAGGCTGGAGGCGGCGGGGCAGCAACTGGTGTTCCTACGTCCGCGCCGTTTCGGAAAATCCTTGCTGCTATCCACGCTCGCCAATTACTACGACATCAGTACGGCGGGTGAATTTGAAGCCCTGTTCGGTGGGCTAGCCGTTGGCAACAACCCCACGCCCGAACACAACCAATACCTGATCCTGCGCTGGGATTTTTCCAAGGTGTCGGGGCAAGGTGATGTGGAGCAGATTAAGCAGAATTTGTTCAATCACCTCAATGATCGCATGACGGATTTTGTGCAAAACTACCAAGCCTTGTTGAAATTTCCTGTGCGTATCCGCGATGACGACGCGCTTGCAACGTTGGAGTCCTTGAGCAGTGTGGTCAAAAACAGCGGTCATACCGTCTACCTGTTGATCGACGAATACGACAACTTTGCCAACGAAGTGTTGGTGCATGACGCAGGTAATACCAAACGCTACTACGACTTGCTGGAAAGCGAGGGTATCGTCAAAACGCTGTTCAAAGTGATCAAAGGCAGTGTATCCGAAGGCAAAATTTCCCGCGTCTTCATCACAGGCGTATCCCCCTTGGTGTTGAGCGACGTGACCAGTGGCTATAATGTCTCTACCAATATTTCGCTAGACGAAGACTTCAACGGGCTGTGTGGGGTTTCTGAGGAAGAATTAAGCGGATTGGTCAGCGAAGTCTTGCAGGATTGTGGCTTACCGGACACGCAAGCTGCCACAGTGCTAGACACGATGCGTCAGTTTTACAACGGCTACCGCTTTTGCGCGGATGCTAGTTTCCCCACCGTTTACAACCCTACCTTGTGCTTTTACTTTTTGCGAGCCTATCAAAAACGTTGCAAGCCCCCCGCCGAAATGCTGGATGGCAATTTGGCAATGGATGCCAGCCGTGTGCGTTATATCGCCAGCTTACCGGAGGGTGGCAATGTGATTGCCAATATCCTCGACGAACAAAACCCCGTGGTGTTGCCGTATTTAGAAACCCAGTTTGGGGTGGAGCAATTACACAAGCTGCAAACCGACCCGCGCTACATGGCATCGTTGCTGTATTTTTTTGGGGTATTGACCATCGGTGGCACTGCGGGGCCGTTGGAAGAGATGAAACTGGAAGTCCCCAACCGCGTCATTTTCGCGCTGTATGTGGAGACCTTGCGCGAACAGGTGTTGCCCGATTTGGCAGACCGTCGCCGCGTTGAAGCCCTTGCCAAGCAATTCTACCAAACGGCGGATTTGCACCCGTTGGCGGACTACCTCGAAACCAGCTATTTCAAAGCCTTCAACAACCGTGACTACCGCTGGGGCAATGAACTGACCATCAAAACCGCTTTCATGAGCCTGTTGTACGATGATATGTATTACATCATGGACTCAGAGGCTGCTGTGCAACGGCGTTATGCCGATTTGCTGATGATTATCCGCCCTGATCAGCGCCGCCTTGCTGCATTGCAGGATTTTGTAATGGAATTCAAATACATAAAACTGAAGGCGCTGGGGCTGACGGCGGAAGAGGTACGGGCGCAAAGTCGTGAAGCCTTGCAACAACTGCCTGTTGTACAAGCAGCCTTGCAGGCAGCGTTGTTGCAATTGAAGGATTACCGCCGGGTGTTGGTGGAAAAATACCGTGAACCGCACCGCCTGCACTGTCTCGCTGTGGTGGCATTGGGCTTTGAGCGGTTGGTGTGGGAGGTGCTGGCATGAACAATTTCTCCAAACAATATCCAACAATTACACGCTGGATTACAGAGCAGGGCTGGGTCGAACTGGGTGCAGATGAAGACAGCTCATCTCTTGTTCGGGCATTGGATGAGGGCGGGTTGGTTTGGGAAAGCGATTCCCAAACCGATTCGGTGGATGTTGCTTTGGCGGAACTGGAAATCGAACTGCTGGCATGGTTTCAAGAAAATGGTTGCTGAGCATATAACTTTTCGTTGAATTCAATATGGTGAAAAACGCAACGGCGGAGGAAAGCATCGGGTAAACGCCTTTCGTTATTGGAAGTGATGAACACCAACTCATGGAAAGCAAATACTTCGCGGTGTTCAACAACCGCGATTACCGCTGGAGCAATGAACTCACCATCAAGACGGCGTTTCTGACGCTGCTGTTCAACGATACCTATTACATCATGGATTCGGAAACGGCTTTACAGCGGCGTTATTCCAACTTGACCCTGATCGTGCGCCCCAATATGCGCCAGTATCCGGCGTTGCTGGATATGGTGCTGGAGTTTAAATACCTTGGGTTGAAGGAATTAGGTGTATTGGGTGTGAGTGCGGAACAGGTTCGGGGGATATCGCGGGCAGAACTGCAACAGCTTCCGCTGGTGGTGACGGCGTTGCAGGATGCTACGCAGCAATTGCAGCAATACCAGGCGGTGCTGGTGGCAAAGTACCGTGAGCCGCAGCGGTTGCGGTGTTTGGCGGTGGTGGCGTTGGGGTTTGAGCGGTTGGTGTGGGAAGGAGTGGGTTAAATTCCTGCTTCCTGTAATTCCTCCAGCAACAAAATCAACTCCGCAGCTAAGTCGTAGCGTAAATCCTCATCTTCCGCTAAAGCTAAACTCCGTTCTCCTGCAAGAATGGCTTGCAGTTTCTCTAAGAAATTTTGATATTCTTGCCAATCATTTTGCATAGATAAGTTATTAATGAATTCTACTGCTTTTGAGGTGTCTTCTTGATTTAATTCATTAAAAATAAATCTGCATAATGCATCAATTTTTGACGGGTGTTCACCTCCTATTCTACGATAAGATAAAAACATACTTAGTGCTTTTTGGTAATTATCTTTGGCGGCAAGCATGTTGCCTTTGACTTTCTCGAGATAAGATAGAAGATTCCATGTTATCCAAGGTTCGACTGAACTATTATATGGTTCTTTGCACACCAATGATCTTTTTAACTCCTCATAAGCTTGATTATAATGACCAACTTGAATAAGTGCATGGGCAAGATTGCTACGTGCTATACCTTCTTCACGTAAGTCGTTGAGTCTGAGGAAAATATTTGCCGCCATTTGATAAAACTTTGCGGCATATTCTTGACGATTCCATGCATTATAAAGATTGCCTAATTCTATAAATGTTTCAGCTTCATGTTTTGGATTCTTCGCAGAATCGTATGTAGCTAATGCCTGCATGTAATAATCTTCAGATTTTCTCATATAATAAATCGCTTCTCCTTTAGTTTTTAGAGCCATCTCCCTATAAGCATGACCTAATCCTGCTAAGCTCTGGTGAGTTTTGTTAATGTCTTTTGCTGCTTTGAAAAAGACAACTGCACTATTAAGGTCATTAATTGCAATATCGAATTTCTTTCTCCTTATATTGTTGATTGCTCTTAAGTATTTTGATATTGACAAGAGACTTTTAGGGATGCTTTCATATTTCTCATTCTCAAAGATTTTTTTATAGACTTCTTCTGCTTTGCTAAAATTACCTTCATTTTTCCAGCAGTCAGCTTGTTCTCCTAATAACGAAAAAGCCATGAAAAGCCCTTTCTTGCCCATTGCAGCAAATTTTTCTTGTGCTTTCTCTAAATAAGGTAAAGCATCTCTTGTTTTTCCATATACATCATAGACTCTGCCCATTGTCGCATATGCTAAAGCAATATCGTATTCTGCATCAGAATATGCATACTTTCCTGCGGCTTCACATTTTTTTATAAGAGCATTTGCTTTCGTTAAAGATTCTTCTATTTGACCACTAGAAAGTAATGAATCAACTTTTATTTTCTCAAGGTTAAAGGTAACGGTTCCCCATATTTTACAACCTTCTAAAGCCTGATTGCATAATTTAACAATTTCACCATGTTTATGTTGGTAGCCACCAATATCTCGCATTAATAGTTCGATATTTATTAAATATCTTGTAAAAAAATCAACGTGGCACTGATTATTTTTAAGTCTTTCGGAAAGGGTGTTTAGCAGCATTAAAAGATTGGGCATCTCCATTTTAATTAGATTTTCGTATTTTAAAAAATTATTTCGAGAAAGGTCATCAAGGTATTTTATTTTTTCATCCATTAAATTGATTAGACGATTCTGATATAACTCTTTTTGTTTACTAGTGATAGAGAAGTCCATATAGATAGATAACATCGGGTCAAATCGTAAATAATCGTACTCAATAATTTGTTCGACTAAACCAGCCCTAACCATTTCATCAATTATCTTTCTGATTTTTTTATCATCTACCCCTAATATTTTTTGCAGTATTTTTATACTGACATGTGAATGAAAAACCGCTAAACTCTTGATAAATTTAACATCAGCATAACTAACTTTTTTGATAGATTTTCTTATATTTGAAAAGAATGATTTGTTTTTTCTGATTGAACATACTCTTTCTTGTTTTAATATTGTTCTGCGAATATTTTGACCGGCATTTATCACTTCTGTTGTTTTAATTTCGTTTGCTAGAGATACCAATGTCCGCGCATGACAATTTACCGTATCTACCAGTACCCTAACTGCATTACTTTGAACATTAAAAGATAATGATTGGCTTTTAATATTCATAACCTTTGTTACCAATTGTTTAGCATCATCAGAGCTTAATGCACCCAAGTTAATTGTACATTGCTGTTGTTCAAACGGTATTGGTAACGCTTCATAGGATGTAAACAATAAGCGAGTTTGAGGGGCAGATTTTATTAACCTATCAGCCAGAGCCAACACAGGCTCAGTATTCCCCACATCTGCCAGCAATGATTCCATATTGTCGATGACTAGCAGGGTACGCTGGGTTTGCAAGATTTGTATGATCGGCTGCAAAGCTGCATCCAGATCATCGCCGTATTCCGCTACGCTGTATTTTTCATTCACCAACTGTTTGCCGAGAATGTCCACAATGGCACGTTCATGGGTGTAGGTTTCTACACTCACAAATGCGCAACGCTCAAAACGGCGGCATTGTACTAACCAGCGAGCCAACTCTACTGCCACGGCTGTTTTACCGATACCTCCCATCCCCCGGATGACAGCATAAGGTTGCCTGTCCAATAGGCGTTCGAGTTTTAGCAGGTCACGGCTACGCCCGATGAAGGTGTGTTTGGGCGTTTCCGGTAAATCACCCAACAACCATTTCGGTTCTGTTTCATCGGGCAGTTGTAGCGCATGGCTGAATAAGCGTGGGTCATCTTCCCGTTGATACAGCACTGGAACAAACCAGTCCTGCATTTGTAACGTTCCCGCCCCGGCAATATTGATACGGTCGGTGGATTGCATCAGGGCTTGTCTGCCCGCTAATACGGCTGATCCAATCCGCTGCCCCTCCGCCAGTTGTTGGTAAAACGCGCTGACAAATCGCCGCGCCGTTTCCACCAATACGCTATGGCTCATGGCAATGACGGAAGCCACACCCGCTTGCAACAAGGCTGCCGCTACCGATGCATTTGGGTCGGTATGCTCTTGTTTCTCTGCTTCACTTTGCCCGGTTTGGCAGGCTTCCAGAAATACCAATGGCAGGGGGAATTCGTTTAGTAGTGCTGCCAAATCATCGGCGTAAATCCGCTTCACAAACTCAGGCAGTAATTTCTTATTGTCCAGTGGATGTTCAAAACACAATGCGCCCCTGCCTGTCTTGGTATCAAATACCCCATGCCCATCAAAATGCAGTACATGAAAGGGATTACCCGCCGCTTGTGCCTGACGAAGTTCTGTTTTCAGTTGGTCAAATGTCGGTGGGTTTACACGCACCAGTTCCACCCGTTTACCCAAACTTTCCACTGCCTCTACCAGTGGCTTGATACTGGCGCGGTGATCAATATAACCCGCTTGAGAAGGGCGCGGACTCACTGCCAAGACACGAAGAACAGTCTGGTTTTGGTCGTATGGAGTAACAGAAGGGGTATCTAACCTTGGTAGATTACGCCGAATTCGCACGGGGGGATTATGGGTAAGCAAGTATTGGTCATCGTAGCGTAACAGTTCCCACGGAAATCCCAACAAACGGCTGGCGGCTGTTTTTGATTCTGGTGTATCGCTCAGTTGCACATGCAAGCTGAAGACAGGTTCATGGTTTGATGATGCGTTAAGCCATTGTTGGAAAACAGGTTGAGCTGAAGGTGAAGCCGTTATCGCTGTCAGCAGTTTGTCGCCCCATTGCGGAAAGTACCGTTCAATCCGTTCTGCCCGTTCTTTGAATAAGCCGACAGGCCAGATGTAGTAGCTTTCCAGATACCACTTGATGTTATCCGCTTCCAACAAGCCGATGGGCGCAACAAACGGAAATGGCTCACTTTGAGCGACGGACATACCATTTTGGGTAAACACCATTTGGGTATCAGCGGCTACCCGTTCGGTGTTGTCATCCCGCACCATCAAGCGCGGATTGGAGAAGGTTAAACGCAGCTCCGCGCTTGAGGTGGTGTTCATGGGAGATTATTCCTGTACTTGCATGGCTTTGATGATGTCATCCAGATTTTCGGCTTTGACCGGATAAGGGATGCCGCTGACCTCCAGCCAGATGTATTCGTGGTCACGAGTCAGAATAGGTGTTGCCCAAGCAACCAGCTCTTCCAGTTTCTTTCTGGTTTCGAGCAAGCCATGAGCAGTATCTATTGCCAGTTTGATACCACCATAGAACCCCAACAAAATTTGAATATATTCAGGATCAAACCCAATACCTTTGCTATTCGCATCGGTGGCATTCAAGGTTGATGTATCGGCAGGTGTAGCCTCTACCTGCACTTGCCACGCAGTTTCAAGGTATTGCTGGAGTTCATAAGCGGTATCGGCTGCGGTGTCTGGCGAGCCTTGAACAATAAAACGGACGTTGGACATGCTGTACCTCGAAGATAGCCCAGTTGAGATGTGATTTTAATAAAGTATAGCAAGATACTAATGGCAAATGAGTAAATCCTTATCACCAAACGGTTGGGCAATGCCAATGTCGCAAACCCTACATCCCCACCCCCTTGTCACAAACACCCCAATAAAATCCCTGTAAAAATCAAGCTAATTCAGCAAGATAGCCTCCAGCAAAACTCTGGCACGTCTCCTGCATTACCCCTCCCATAGCCATTTCCGGGAAAATGTCATGGGATTCCTAGCCACCCAAAAAATCAGCAAACTCTTCCGCATCCGTGGCGGAGTACACCCGCACGATTGCAAGACTCTGAGCGCGGACAAAGCCATCGAAGATCTGCCGATGCCCAGCTTGTTGCACATTCCCTTGCAGCAGCACATCGGCGCGGCGGCGAAACCGGCGGTCAAGCGCGGCGATCACGTCCTCAAGGGGCAATTGCTTGCCAATAGCCAAGGCATGATTTCCGCCCCCATCCATGCCCCCACCTCCGGGCGCGTCGTCGGGGTCGGGCATTACCCCGCGCACCACGCCTCCGGCCTGTCGGTACACACCATCACCCTGCAACCGGATGGCAAGGATGAGTGGGTGGAACTCAACCCACCCGTTGACCCGTTCGCGCTCGAACTTGCCGAAATCGCCACTCGTGTCGCCGCTGCCGGAATCGTCGGCATGGGCGGCGCAACCTTCCCCTCAGCCGTCAAACTCAACCTGCGCAACCGCTACCAATTGCATACACTGGTGATTAATGGCGCGGAATGCGAACCCTACTTGACCTGCGATGACCGCCTAATGCGCGAATATTCCGCGCATACCATTGACGGTATCCGCATCATGGCTTACGCGCTGGGGGTGGAAAACATCATCATCGGCATCGAAAATAACAAGCCGCAAGCGCAAGCCGCGATGCGTGAAGCTGCCACCGCTTTCCCCAATATTCAAGTGGTCGGCTTGCCGATGCGCTACCCGATGGGATCGGAAAAACATCTGGTACAAACCCTCACCGGGCTGGAAACGCCAGCACGTGGCTTGACCGCTGACATCGGCATTGTGGTGCATAACCCCGCAACCGCACTGGCAGTACGCGATGCCTTGCGTGAAGGCAAACCACTCGTTTCCCGCGTCGTCACCGTTTCCGGCGGGGCAGTACGCCAGCCACGCAACCTGCGCGTATTGCTGGGCACGAAAGTGCAGGACGTGATCGACCATTGCGAAGGTTTCATCGTCGAACCTGCCCGTCTGATCAGCGGCGGGCCAATGATGGGCAACCTGCTACCTGCTACCTGATACCCGCGTACCGCTGGTGAAAGGTTGCAACGGCATCCTCGCCCTCACCGCCAAAGAAGTGTCCGAAAATCAGGAATCACCCTGCATCCGTTGCGCCAGTTGCGTGCAAGCCTGCCCGTGCGGGCTGTTGCCGCTGGACATGGCAGCCAATGCCCGCGCTGGCAACCTTGATGCCGTCACCAAACTGGGGCTGATGGATTGCATCGCCTGCGGCTCATGTTCCTACGTTTGCCCTGCGCACATCCCGCTGGTGCAATATTTCAACTACGCCAAGGGCGAACTTGCCAGCCGCCAACGCGCCAAGCACAAACAGGACGAAACCAAACGCTTGATTGAACAGCGCAATGAACGCATGGCAGCGCAAGAACGGGCGAAGAAAGAAATGATGGAACGCCGCAAGCGCGAAGCTGCCGCCAAAAAAGCTGCTGCCGCAGCCGCCAAACCCAAACAGGAGGCCAGCGCATGAGCCTGTTGATTTCCAGCCCGCACACCCATTCCGGTAAGAGCGTCCAGAACACCATGTTGCTGGTGATGCTGGCACTTGCCCCCGCGACCGTTTTCGGTTTGTACCTGTTCGGTTTGCCTGCCATCAGCCTGTTTTTGATTACCATCCTCGGCTGCGTGTTGGCGGAGGCGATGGCGCTGAAAATCATGGGCAAGCCCGTCGGCAAATACCTCAGCGACGGTTCGGCGATTCTCACCGGCTGGTTGCTGGCATTGAGTTTGCCGCCGACTGCGCCTTGGTGGATTGGGCTGCTTGGCGCATTCCTCGCCATCATTATTGGCAAGCAAGTGTTCGGCGGCATCGGACAAAACCTGTTTAATCCGGCAATGGTGGCGCGGGTGGCGTTGCTGATTTCGTTCCCGCTGGAAATGACCACGTGGGTAACGGTCGAT
Organism: Thiothrix subterranea; assembly: GCF_016772315.1. Lineage (NCBI taxonomy): Bacteria > Pseudomonadati > Pseudomonadota > Gammaproteobacteria > Thiotrichales > Thiotrichaceae > Thiothrix > Thiothrix subterranea. The sequence goes on from NZ_CP053482.1 coordinate 2,653,510, forward strand.
GGTGTGAGTGGCGCAACGCCGTTAGGGCATATCCGTACTGAAACGGGGCAAGGGCATACCTTGTCGAGCTTTGCCGACAGTTTGCCGAGTGTCAGCGACATGGGATTGGGGATGATGGGCGGCAGCATGGGGGAAACGTCGGCGATCTTGTTGTTACTCGGCGGCTTGTTCCTGCTGTGGAAACGCATTATTACCTGGCACATTCCAGTCTCCATGATCGGCACACTGTTGGTGTTGGCGGGCATTATGCACGCTGTCAATCCCGACGTTTACCCCGGTGCGGAAGTGCATTTGCTTGCGGGGGCTACTTTGCTGGGGGCATTCTTCATCGCTACCGATTTGGTTACGTCACCTGTGTCAGCTACCGGGCAACTGATTTTCGGCGCGGGCTGTGGGCTGCTGGTGTACGTGATTCGTACATGGGCGGGCTACCCCGAAGGCATGGCGTTCGCCGTTATGTTGATGAATGCGCTGACCCCACTGATTGACCACTATTTCCGCCCACGCATTTACGGACGTGACCGCAAGGGCGAACCGCTCAACTATGCCAGCGGGGAGAACAAATAATGACGACTGAAGCCAAAACCCCGTTACTGGAACGCATTCCTTACCAAGCGATCTTGCTGGGTGCGTGTGCCGCGATTGCCGCCGCCTTGCTGCTGGGCGTAGATAACGCCACCCGCGAACCGATTGCGCAGCGCAAGATGGAAGACCTGCAACAATCGCTGGCGCAAGTCGTGCCGGATGATTTGCACGATAACAATATGGTGGCAAAGCCGCTGCTACTGACGGGGGAGGATGGCAAAGAGATCAAGGTTTATCAAGGCACAAAAGCGGGCAACGTCACCGCGCTGGTGTGGGAAACCGTCGGCTTCGGCTACGCGGGCGAAATCCGCACCATTATCGCACTTGACCCACAAGGCAACATCCTCGGCACGCGGGTGTTGTCGCACAAGGAAACACCGGGGCTGGGCGACAAGATCGAAGCTGCCAAGGCTGACTGGATAACCAAGTTCACCGGGCTGTCCTTAGGCAATCCGCCCGAAGACCAGTGGAAGGTGAAAAAGGACGGTGGGCAATTTGACCAGTTCAGCGGTGCAACCATTACCCCGCGTGCGGTGGTGAAAAGCCTGCACGCAGCCTTGCAATTCTTTGAGGCACACAAGACCGAACTGCTGGAGGTGAAACCATGAGCGATTACAAACGCATTGCCAAAGATGGGCTGTGGGACAACAACGTGGTGTTTGCGCAAGGGCTGGCACTGTGTCCGGTACTCGCCGTGACCAGTTCTGCCACCAACGGTTTGGGCATGGGGCTGGCAAGTACGGCGGTATTGGTGATGTCGAATTTGCTGGTGTCCTTGATCCGCCAGTGGGTCAGCCCTGCGGTAAGGATTCCGGTTTATATTGTGTTGATTGCCACACTGGTGACGCTGGTGGATATGGCGTTGAATGCGTGGGTGCATGAGCTGTACAAGGTGCTGGGGCTGTTCATCGCGTTGATCGTGGTCAACTGTGCGATTTTGGGGCGGGCGGAATCGTTTGCGTCGAAGAATTCGCCGATTCCGGCGGTGTTTGACGGGCTGATGATGGGGTTGGGGTTTACGTTGGCTTTGGTGATTCTCGGTGGGGTGCGTGAAGTGCTGGGTAGCGGTACGTTGTTTGCCAGTGCGTCCTTATTGCTGGGCAAGGCATTTTCCTTTATGGAGCTGACCATTATTCCTGATTACAAGGGGTTTTTGTTGATGATTTTGCCGCCGGGTGGGTTTATGGCGCTGGGTTTCCTGTTGGCGGGGAAACGGGTTTGGGATGCGCGGATGATGCGCTTGTCGGTACAGCGGGGTAGGGGCGACCGGTCGGTCGCCTCTACAGAAGTGGGGGGTGCGGTATGAATGTGGGGATTGCTTACGCGGATAAGTTCAAGCAAACGTGGTTGAAGCTGGAAGTGCCGGATGGCAGCACCATCAAGGAAGCGCTTGAGTTTTCGGGTTTGCTCAAGCAGTTCCCGGACATTGATTTGGAAAATCAGGCAGTGGGAATTTTCGGCAAGATCAGTAAGCTGGATACTAAGGTGGTGGATGGCGACCGGGTGGAGATTTACCGCCCGATTACGGCTGACTCGGAGACGGTGGAGCGGCGTGATCGCAATAATGATGACGAATAGTGAGCGATTTGCCATGACCGATAATTTGTCAGACAAGATCAATGCCGCCGCGCCGCAAGCCGCGAATATTTGTGCGGAGTTGAACCGGCAAATCCTCAAGTTGGGTTTCCCGCCCGAACGCGCTGACGTGACGCTGGGTAGCCATGTGCAATACAGCCTGCAACGCGACACGTTTTCGGGGCTGGATTCGCTGCTGGGGGTGTGGATGCACCCCACCAGCGGCTACAAAACGGGGACGCTGCTGTTCCATGCAGATGGCACGTTCTTTGCCGAATACGACGTGTTGCAGCCGCACCCGACCAAGTGCCAGTGGTTTGTGGAGGCGGTGACGGTGTGGGGCAAGAGTGACGACATCAAGGGCGACCCGCGTTTGTTGCCTGCGCTGGGGGAGTAGTATGGCTACGGGCGATTTCGCCCTGTAAACCATTGAGAAACGCCTTGCGTAATGCCGCGTTCAGGCTTGTAGAGACTTGCGTCTCTACGGTGGTGGGTGTTTCCGATTCGCGGTATTCCAGTACAATTTCTGCACCATCTTTCACCACGTCCTCTGTCACCACACACCGCACCACGTTTTCTTCCGATGGCAAGGTAAACATCAGTTTGCGCAACAGCGTTTCCAACACCCCGCGTAAACCGCGTGCGCCCGTGCCATGCGCAATGGCCTTCTGCGCAATTGCCCGCAATGCTTCGTCGGTGAACTCCAGCTCGGCATTATCCAGCGCGAACAGTTGATGGTATTGCTTGGTCAGCGCGTTTTGCGGTTCGGTGAGGATGCGTACCAGCGCGTCTTCGTCGAGTTCGTGCAACGCGGTGATGACCGGGAAACGTCCGATGAATTCGGGGATTAATCCGAAATGGCGCAAGTCTTCCGGCTGCACTTCGCTGAACAGGCGCAGCTTGTCGGCTTTGGGGTCATCCGGCGTGTGCGTGGAGTGGAAACCGATGCCTTTTGCGCCCGGTTTCAGGCGTTTTTCCAGCAGCTTTTCCAAGCCGGAGAACGCGCCGCCAACGATGAACAGGATATTGCGGGTGTCGAGCATCACCGGGGCTTGGTCTTTGCGACCTTTGGCGGGGACTTTGACGGTCGTGCCTTCGACCAGTTTGAGCAGGGCTTGTTGCACGCCTTCGCCGCCGACATCGCGGGTTCCGTGCGAGTTTTCACCGCTGCGGGCGAGTTTGTCGATTTCGTCGATGTAAACGATGCCCCATTCCGCCAGTTCCTTGTTGCCGTCGGCACTGTCAAGCAGGCGGGCAATGATGCTTTCCACGTCTTCACCGACGTAGCCTGCTTGCGTCAGGGTGGTGGCATCGGCAATGACGAACGGTACGCCCACGATCCGCGCCAAGGTGCTTGCCAGCAAGGTTTTGCCCGTGCCGGAAGGCCCCAGCAGTAGGATGTTGGATTTGTCGAGTTCGACGACCGATTTGTCGGCGCGGGTGCAAATGCGCGGCTTGTCGGTTTCCAGATTGAGGCGTTTGAAATGGTTGTAAACCGCGACGGCAAGGGTTTCTTTGGCGGTGTCTTGCCCGATCACGTAGCCATCGAGGATTGCTTTGATTTGCAGCGGTTTCGGCGGGGTTTTGAGCGGTTCGCTCATGCTGCGTTTGCGGCTCCAGGTGCTGATGACTTGGTGGGCAAGGCGCACGCAGGCTTCGCAAATGTGTCCGTTCATCCCGGCAATCAGCGGGATGTGCGCGGTTTGCTCTTGTCCGCAGAAGGAACAGGCGGCTGTTTTATCGCTCATGGGGATACCTCCGGGGTGGTGGCTTGCAATTGCTTTAACCATTCTTTCTGGCAGTTGCGTTGGGCGCGTTCTTGCAACTGGGTACGGATTTGCGCTTTGGCTTTGGTCAGGGAGACTTGTTGCGCGGGGTAGATGTGTTCGCACAGCAACAGGTGGAAACCGAGTTCGGTTTCGATGGGGGCGCTGACTTGCCCCGCACTCAGGGCGAACAGCGCGGCATCAAGTTGTGGGTAGAGTTTGCCGTAGGGCAGGTTGCCAAGTTTGCCGCCTTCCATCGCGGTGGGGCATTCCGAATATTGGCGTGCCAGCTTGCCGAATTGTTTGGCATTGCCAGTGGCTTGCGCGGCAATGCTGCGGATACGTTGCAGCACGGTATCGTACTGGTTGTCGACGTAATCGTTGTTGACGGTGATGAGGATTTGCCGCACCAGTCGCGTTTCCGGCTGCATGAAACGTTCGCGGTTCATCTCGTAGTAAAGCTGTACGTCGATGTCGCCGATGGTGATGCTGCGGGAGGCGACTTTTTGCAGGATGCCATCGAACAGTAACTCGCGTTGCAGGGCTTGGCGCAGGGTGTCGGGGGTTAAACCGTTCTGGCTGAGGTCGATGGTGAAGTCTTCGTCGTTGGGGTAGCGGTCGGCGATTTCTTGCAGTGCCATATCGACCCGTTCGGGCTGGATGAGGATTTGGCTGGCTTCGGGGCTTTGCAGGGCGAGTGATTCGAGGTGAAAACTGCGGTCGGCGCGTTGACAGACACGGTTGAATTCCTTTTCGTCCAGATGCGGCAGGTTTTTCTGGAAGGCTTCCAGTGCATTGCGTAGCAGGTGGTAACGGTAAGCGGGCGGCTTGCCCATGATGGCGAAGCTTAGGTTAGGCATCGGGGACTTCCTCCAGCAGCTTTTCGGGGACTTGCAGCGTGCGACCGGGGAAGCGTACATGGTAGGCGAAGCCTGTGGGTAGGCCGCTGATCACTTTGAGGATTTCGCCGACATCACCGGGGTTGGCAATGACTTCGCCCTCGATGGCGAGGGTGACTTTGGTGGTCACTTTGTCGCGGAATTGGTAGAGGCTGGGTTCCCACGGGTCGTCGCCGCCGATCAGTTCTTCTTCGCGGCAACCGACGGTTTTTTGTTCGTCGAGGAAATGCACCGAGTAGATGATCTGGTCTTGCAGGAACGTGCCGACATCGCGCACGTAGCCGACACTGCCACGCCGCACCAGCATATTGCCGATGGCAGCACCGTAAAACGTGCCGTCGTCACGCACGTTGCGGATCACGCGCACTTTCGCGCCGTATTCGTATTGGGGCATGGCGTTACCCCTTCCCGAACAGGCTTTCCAGCGGGACGAAAGCGGTTTGCGGCTCGTTCATGCGGTAGATTTTCAGCACTTTTTCGGTCTTGGCATCAGAACCCACGAAGTCAGTATACGCCTTGGTGAGCAGGCGGGTGTATTGCTCGCGCAAGGCATCGTCGTCGCTGGCGACTGGCTCTTTTGTCAGGTAGTTGTGGAAGCGTTGCAGGATGTGCAGGCGGTTGACATGCACCACGGTCTGGTCAAACGCGATGTCGAAGTAGTTGAGGAAGTCTTCCGCGCTGACCAGTTCTTCGAGGTCGAGGGTGAGGTCGGTATCGGTCATGTCGTGCTCCTTGTGCCAAATGAGGAAGATCAAGCAAAGGGCGTGCCATGTTGTGGAATCACTGATTATTCAATTGTTTGGGGGTTATTGGTGTGGGGTTTGTAGGATTTGAAACAGAGGGTGGCGGCGGTGGATTGTGGGGAAAGGGACATTCATAAATAACCCGTAGGGTGGGTGGAGGAACGATACCCACCATCTTCGGGGATTATCGCCGTTGCGGTGGGTATCGCTTGCGCTCCACCCACCCTACATTAGTGGCATTGGGCGCTATGCTTACATTCCCCGCAAAAATCGGGCAAACTCTGGCTTGTTTTCGGGGCAATAAACGGGGTTATTCATGGATGTGCAATTACAAATCCGTCACATCGGCTATCAGGATGATAAGCCTCGATTCGTCGTAGTGCGTGGCAGTGACATGAAGTGGGGATCAGAAACCGCACTCACTCCGCCTGAGCAGACGATTGTTCCTGGTCGCCCCAACAATAACCTCCAGCAGGATTTGCGCTGGTATCTGGAACAGTTTCTGGAGTTGCCACTCGGCGCGTACCTCGATACCGCAGAGCGGGTACAAGCTACTTTGCAGGAATGGGGTAGCGCCTGTTTTGATAGTCTTTTCCAGAAACAGGCGCGGGATTGGTTTCAGGATGCCCGTCGTCAAGGCTTGGAAAACCTGACCCTGAAAATTGCCAGTAACGACCCGCGTGTTTTGGCATGGCCTTGGGAAGTCCTGCACGATCCTGAAGGCGGCACATTGGCGCACCATTGCCGGATTGAACGCCAGTTGAGCGAGTTACATGATCCGCTACCCTTACCTGCCAATCTGCCCAAAAACCGCATCAATATTCTGTTGGTGATTGCCCGCCCTTACGGTGACAAGGATATCGGCTTTCATGCTTTGTCGCGTCCGTTGGTGGAACTGACCAAAGCGCAAAACTCCCCCGTGCATATCGACGTATTGCGCCCGCCCACGTTTGACCAGTTGCGCCAGACCTTGCGTGACAAGCCGGGGTTTTACCATATCGTGCATTTCGATGGGCATGGCGGTTATGGCACGCCGGGGCATACTTCGCCCCATGCGTTCAAAGGTATGCAAGGGATGCTGGTTTTTGAAGATGACCATGCCGAACCTGCAAATGTAGACGCGGGTGTACTCAGCCAGTTGATGGCGGAACACCGCATCCCGATCATGGTGCTGAACGCTTGCCAATCCGCCAAAATTGATGAGCAAGCGGATGATGCGTTTGCCTCCGTAGCGGCGGCTTTGCTGAAAGCGGGTATCCGCAGCGTGGTGGCGATGGGCTACAACCTGTACGTCAGTGGTGCACAGCAGTTTGTGCCTGCGTTTTACCAGCGTTTGTTGAGTAGCGGCAATGTCGCGGAAGCTGCCCGTGCTGGGCGACAGGCGATGCTGGCGCATCCTGAACGAGTTTGTGTGTTGGGTGAACACAACTTGCAGGATTGGTTAGTTCCCGTGTTGTACCAGCAGTTGCCACCGGGAGAGGCGGTGCTGCCTAATATTCAACGGTCTGCCCCAGCTTTCGTTTTTCCGGGGCAAAGTGAAATCGAGTCTCCACTGCCCGAAACGGCACAATATTTGGGTGACTACGGTTTCATCGGGCGCGAACGGGCAGTACAGGCATTGGAACGCGCCCGTTTGCAGCAGCCACAAGCCGCTTTCCTGATTCATGGCATGGCAGGCATCGGCAAAACTACCTTGGCGAAAGGCTTCCTGCATTGGTTGTATGACACCAACGGATTGGCGCATGAGTTGCCCAATGGGGGCGTATTTTGGTTCAGCTTCGAGGCTATCCGCAATGCCGAATATGTCATTAATGATCTGGTGGATGCGTTGTTTGGCACGAATGCCCGTGCTGCTTCGCTGGAACAAAAGCTGACGGCATTGGTGCAAGCCTTGCGTGACCAGCCGTTTTTATTGGTATGGGACAATTTCGAGTCCGCCTCCGGTATTGCGGGCACGGAAGTGACCGCGCTGCTGAGCGACGATGACCATAGTTTGCTGAAAAAACTACTCAAGCAACTGCGCGGCGGCAAAACCAAAGTGCTGATCACCAGCCGTTCACCGGAAAACTGGCTGACCCCACAGGAATGTTACCGCCTGCCGCTTTTCGGCTTGCAGGGCGAAGAATTGTGGGAATACTGCAATGCGGTGGTGCGCGATCTGGGCTTGAAAATCGACCGCAAAAATCAGGATTTTCTTGCCATCATCAACGAACTCGACGGGCATCCGTTGGCTATCCGTGCCATTTTATTGAAATTACAGGACTATTCCGTATCCGCCTTGTTAAAGGAACTTCGCGAGGAATTTGCAGGGTCATCAGAGGATGAAAGCGCCAAGCGCATTGCTGTGGCACTGGAAATCTTTGGGAAGGATTTTCCAGAGGAATTTTTCCCTGCGTTGCAAGTGATTGGTCTGCACGTACATTACGTGAACCGCGATTTTATCCAAGACATACTACAAGAAGCAGGTGATAGAGCAGATTGGCTATTGCTCGAAGGCTGTTTTCAACCACTAGAAAATGCTGGTGTCCTTCAGTCTGTGGGGCGAAATATCTACCAGATGCATCCAGCCTTGCACAGCTACTTGAGTAGTAAACATCCGGCACACGAGGCACTACAACGCGCTTTCGTCGATGTCATGGGTCGTTTTGCCGACGAGCTTGCACCGAAACAACTGCATGAACAGCGTGTTCTTTTTACTCTGCACACTGGTAGCCTCCACCATGCTTTGGCATTGGCGCAAACCTTGAGTATGGATAGGGCTATTGCCGCCCTAATCCAGAGCCTCGCTGTTTACGCCCAGAATACCCGTGACTACACTGATGCCAGCCGCTTGTTTGAAAAATTCGCTGTTGAAGGTAAACGAACCAGCAACCTAAAATGGGAAGCTGCGGCCTACCACCAACTGGGAAGAATTTCTCAAGCGCAACGCGACTATGCGGCGGCGGAACGCTGGTACAAGCAGTCTTTGGTGATTAATAGAAAACATGGCAACGACCACAGCGCGGCGAGTACCTACTATCACCTAGGGGTGGTCGCCGGAGATCAACACGACTATGCAGCAGCAGAACGCTGGTGCAAGCTGTCACTCTCGATTTCGGAAGAACACGGTGACGACATCGGTGCGGCAATCGCCTACCACCAATTGGGCAGGATCTCTGAAGATCAACGTGACTATGCGGCGGCGGAACGTTGGTACAAGCAATCGCTTACGATCAAGGAAAAACACGGTGACGACATCGGCGCGGCAATCACCTACCACCAATTGGGCAAGATCGCTGGGGATCAACGTGACTATGTGGCGGCAGATGATTGGTATCGGAAATCGCTCGCGATTGAGGAAAAATACGGCAACGAACACGGCGCGGCGAGTACCTACCACCAACTGGGGATGATCGCCGAAGCTCAACGAGACTATGCAGCAGCGGAACGCTGGTACAAGCAATCACTGGCGATCGAGGAAAAATACGGCAACGAACACGGCGCGGCGAGTACCTACCACCAATTGGGGATAATCGCCCAAGAGCAACGTGACTATGCGGCGGCAGAACGCTGGTACAAACAAGCGTTACCTATTTGGGAAAAGCTCGGCATTGAATATCATGCGGCGAGTACTTACTACCAACTGGGACAACTTGCCCGTTTGCAACAGTCCTCTTTAGAGGCGACTAGCTGGTATCTGCAAGCCCTGCCGATTTTTTTGCGCTATCAGGATAATCACAGCTTTATGGTCGTAGCTCGCAATTATGCACTGGCAGTACAAGCCACTGCCCCCGCCACCCAATCCATCCTGCGCCAACACTGGACGGAAGCCGGACTCGACCAAATCGTTACCCTCGACCAACTGGAACAACAACTGCAATGACAACACCTGAACTTCCCCCCGACCAATCCCAACAAATCCTCGCCAGCAGCAAATCCCGATTTCGCCGATGCCGCCAGCACGCCCTGCTTAACAAGGTGTGAGTAAATAATATGCTTAATGATAAGTGGGGAATTTTAAGGCATCACGAAGAAAACTATGGAATTTTACGAAATACGTGTTTTACACATTCAGAGGAGTATGAATTTGAAAGGTTATTGAAAAGTTCAATTTCTCTCAATGCTAATTTCAAAATAAAAATAATTGTGGGAATTCCAAAGTTATCAGTTAAGAAAATACATGGACTGATTGATACATTTAAATCAGAAATATCTGAATTTAATTCGTTGAGCTTGCAAGAAAAAAATAATATTGAAACTCTTATTAAAGAAAAAGAGTATGAATGGAAAAAAATAGAGATTTACTTAGAAGGATATCTATCAATGCATATGAATACAGATAATAACCGTAATATGACACCCTCTTCGATAAAGGGCCTCATGGAAAAAATGGTCAAAGGACAAGGTGAAGCTGCCAGAAGTATAGCTACATTGCTTTATTATCATAATGCAGTTTCCACTGCATATACACTAAATCATACCTTGCCATTCAAAACTCCTGCACCTATTATGATAATAGGGGGTACAGGAACTGGGAAATCATTTATGTTAGAGGTGGGTTGTGATATTGTTGGTTTACCTTATATGCATGTAGATTGTAGCTCACTCGTTTCCACTGGCATTGTTGGAAATACAGTCGATGATATACTGAAAAATCTTCTCAGAAAAGTGAACTATAATATTAAAAAGGCAGAAACGTCTATTGTTTTATTTGATGAAATAGATAAATTACTTTCCCATCATGATGGGCAATCTATTTTACATCAGCTTTTGCGAATTATTGAGGGTTCAATTGTTCCTATCGACGATCACAAGTCCGAAGAAAGGCTTAAAGAAATAAAAAACATCTCAACACATCAGATGCTGTTTATATTTGCCGGATCATTTCAAAAAGTTATCGATTAAAAATCTAACTTTTTGGATGATAACAACACAGTTATTAATATTAGTGATATTGAAGAAACAGGATTGCCGAAAGAGCTTTTGGGTAGAATTAACAAGATAGTTACTCTCAATTCTCTTACTAGAGAAAATTACAAGGAAATTTTGTTAAATAGTCGAAACTCTCCGCTTGAGCAAATAAAATCAATGATAGAAATAAATCAACAAGATTTTTTAATTGATGATGTTATTATCGAGTCAATTCTTGATCAAGCGGAAAATTCTCCATATGGTGCTAGATCACTCAAGCAGATTATATGGAATCATTTTGAATCAATTTTATATGAAGCGCCTAATTATCAAACCCCAGTAGATCATAAGCCAGAGTGTTGGGTTAATGCAATTATCAAGTTTAATCATACGAACAAAACACTCAGTGTGAAAAATAGTGAAAAAGAAGCCGTAGCAACTACGCCAACAGCTACAAAATTGTTAAATACTCTACCTAACTCCATCAAGCAGAAAGTGATGAATGGTCAACTCATTAGAGTGACTGCTTATGTGGAAAATGGGGATCTGGTAAAAATTAAAGCATAATGACACTTAAATCACTCTGCACCGACGTGACAGAATGCTAGGCCAGACCAAACCATTACCCTCAACCAACTGGAGCAACAACTGAATGACAACGCCTGATCTTTCCCTCGAACAAGCACAGCAAATCCTACAAATAATTGCCACCAGTAACCCCGATTTCGCTGCTTTCCGCTCTGATTTCACCGATGCTGCCAGCAACGCCACGCTACCAGTGGACGTACTGACCGACACACTCGCCGTATTGGGCGAAGACCCGCAAACAGCCGCCGCCATTGAAGCCCTATGCAACAACCCGAACGCCAGCAAAAGTTTTGTCACCGGCGGCGAAGTTGCCCTCTACCTTGCCGTCGCTTTCGTGCTGCGTACCCACATCAAACTAGAACGCACCGCCGCTGGCAAATGGAAATTCCTCATCGAAAACAAACCCGGCGATAGCAAATTGCTAGCGGGGTTGTTGAAGAAGTTGGAAGAGTGGATGGGCGGAAATAGTCCGTAATGGCTGTTTTTCCCATTCAAGAACTACAATCAGGTAGCCCCCATTTAAAAGTGTGACGTATGCAAAACTCTTCCTACCAATTCCAAACCTCCGCCCAGTTAACCAGCAAACTGGCAACCATTGATGCCGCGCAAGCCGACATCCAGCGTTTGCGTGCGCAACAGCCTGACCGTTGGCAACCCATCCAGCAAAAACTCCGCGCCGAATGGACGTATGACAGCAACGCCATCGAAGGCAGCACCCTGACGCTAGGCGAAACCATTTTCTTTTTGCAGGAAGGGCTAACGGTAGAGGGCAAACCGTTCAAGGACTTTCTCGATGCCCGCAACCATGCCGAAGCCATCGACCTGCTGTTTGACGTGGTAGCGCAAAAACGCGCCATCAGCGAATGGCTGATCAAGGAACTCAATGCCCTATTGCTGGCTGGCGTGTTGCAACAGGACGGTTCAATCCACCATTACATCGAGCCGCTGCAAGTCCCACTGGAAATGCAGCAATTGTGTGACTGGGTGAACTCAAATCTGAACCAGCTTCATGCGGTCACGGTGGCGGGAATTGCCCATTACAACATGGTGCGGATTCACCCGTTTGACGACGGCAATGGGCGTGGGGCGCGGATATTGATGAACCTGATCCTGCTGATACAAGGCTATACCCCCGTGATTGTGCGCACCACCAAACGGCGGATTTACCTGCAAGCCTTAGCAGCAGCGGATAGGGGGGATATTGAGCCGTTTCTGGATTTCATCGCCGATTCCATGTTGGATACGCAGCAGGTGATTCTGGCGGAATTGCGTTAGTCCGATAAGTTTTTTACCTTTGTGCAATGCTTGCTGCAAAGCTACAAGGCGCATTTCCGGCTTGCTTATTCTTTGACTAAACGCCGCACATGCTCAACCAGCTCATCCGACAACCAATAGCCGTGCGTGCGCAAAGCTTCAAGTAAGGGTATGACTGCGGGAATCAAGCCTTGCTTTTTCGCACTCACCAGTAATCCGGCAGTACCCGTTACTGCCAAGTCCAGTTTTTGGGCAGCCTTGCGCCCCGCATTGTCATCCAGCAGGACAAACAGCGGTTCATCCAACGAAGCTGCCAAGCGGACAACCTGCTTTTCGCCCTCATCCAAATACATGGTGGCTAGTTCAACAGCGACAGGTACAGTTTCTGGTTTGCTGCGCACTTGAATGAAGCCATCCAATGCCGCTTCCAGTGCAGCCGATTCAAAGCTGCTTTTCGCCCATAATTCGCGCTGAATAATGGGTGGGATGAATACACCATCAGGCACAAGCTGGTTCAACAAATCTAGCCGGTCGAGCTTGGCAAGTGCAACTAACGGCCCGGTATTGCTGATCACGATCATAGACCGAGCTTCTCCAGTGTCGCCACGTCAGCATCCAATTCTTGCGCCAGTTCGTCAGCGTCGTAGTTGAAAATGCTGACTTTGTATTGCCCGCATTTCATCAAAAAGTCGATGCGTGACATACCCGCCAGTTCCGCCGCTTTGCCAGAGGAAATCTTGCCTAGCTCGAACATTTTGAGTGCAGCCATGAGCAGGATTTGTTGTTCCAGTTCGGCATCCGTCAGACTAACCGCCAGCGCGAAATACGGCGGCGTTTTGATTTTAAATTCATGGGCGACGGCATTCATAGAGGTATCCTCATGCTTAGGTGACATCAAACGCGGTCATAATCTTCCGGCGGCACATTGGGTACTTTATCCAGGATGGACAAAGCATGTTGCCGCGAGCCACGGCTTGCTCGCTCCTGCAAATAGGCTTCTGTTCGCAAGGCAGAAATCTTTTCAGCCAACGCATTGATAATGAATTGGTTGATAGAAACATCGCCTTTCAGGTGCATGATCTCGTCTTTGTAATAGTCCGGTATTCTTAGTGCAAAATTCATATCATTTCTCCTGCTGTAGCCGCCAAAAGTCGCCGGGGGTAATCGGCTGGATAGCAAATGACTCCGCTACGCCCCTGAAATCGCGGATGTTGTGAGTAATGATGTAATCCGCCTGCCCATTAAAAGCCGTTTCCAGCACCATGTCATCTTTGGGGTCGGGTAGGTACGGTCGCCACAGATAATAAATTTTCTGATGCCACGAAACAGCACAAATGTCATCAATGAAAAAACCAATGTCTTGTTGGCTGAGAAGCGGGTAGCGTTGCATATGTTCAGGTCGGGTCAATACATCTTCAAACTCAATGACCAATGGCGTGGACACGATGTTCAGCCGCTGAGGATGCTGAAACAACCAGCGTAACAACAGATGCGAAGCTCCCTTATTAGAATAAAGAGCAGACAGGACTACATTAGTATCAATCACAAACTTCATAGTTGATATTGTATGCAATATTGAAAACTGCGTAAACTTTTTTAACCCGCTGCCCTACGCAACACCGCCACCCCTTGCTGCTCATACAAATGCTCCTGCGCCAGCGTCAGCAATGCCTTCGCGCCCAGCCGGTCATTGCTATCAATATCAACTAGCGTTTGCAGCCGCCCGACCGCATCCGCCAGTTCGCCCAGCCGCATTTCCAGATAGCCCGCGCCTTTGTGCGCCATCAGATAGAAGCGCGTTAGGGTCATGGACACCAGCACGCCTTGCCCCAGATGCAAGCGGGTCAAATGCCGCCAGTCTTCCGGCAGATGCAGGCGTTTGCCGCTGACGGCAATGGCTTTGTGCGCCACCACCAACGCATCCCGCAAACGGTGCTGGTAGTAGAAATAGCGGTACAGCGCGACCAGCACGTTCAAATCTTCGGGGGCGAGGAAATAGGCACGAAGCAGCAGGGTTTCGGCTTCAGGTTCTGGGTAAAGGCTGGCGGCTTCCTCCAGCAGTGCGGCAACCTCCGGGTCGATAGCGGCGTTGAAATAAAGGTCTTCGGCTTCAAAATCCTGCAAATCCATGATGTTAGTCCCCTGATTTTTTAAAGTGAATCGGATGTTCGGTGATTGGTGCGTTAGGTAGTTCGTCGTCGCACAGATCGCGGGCATCGCAGTGGTTGCATTCCGCGCTGTCGTCTTCTTGTTCGGGCAAGCAACCGCGAGTGCCTGCGGCTTCTTCGAGTAAACGGATGCGGTCGAGCAGGCACTGGATTGCGCCTGCCACCGGGTCGGGAATCAGGTGGTGGTTGAGGTCGATGCCTTCGGGGTTGTCGTTGCGGGCGACTTTGTTTTGCACGATTTTGCCGGGGATGCCGACCACGGTCTTGCCCGCCGGAATGTTTTTGACTACCACGGAATTGGAGCCAACCCGCACGTCGTTGCCCAGTTCAATCGGGCCAAGGATTTTTGCGCCTGCGCCGACCACCACGCGATTGCCGAGGGTAGGGTGGCGTTTGCCTTTGTTCCAGGATACGCCGCCGAGGGTCACGCCGTGGTAGAGAGTCACGTCGTCACCGATCTCGGCGGTTTCGCCTATCACCACGCAAGCGCCGTGGTCGATGAAAAAGCGTCGCCCGATTTTTGCACCGGGGTGGATGTCGATATTCGTCCAAAAGCGGGCAAAGTACGAAAGGAAGCGAGGAAAATACCGCCAGTCGCGTTTCCACAGGCTGTGGGCGATGCGTTGCAACATCACCGCGTGGATGCCAGGGTAGAGTGTGGCAACTTCCCAGCGGGAACGGGCGGCGGGGTCGCGTTGGAAGACGCAGGTGATGTCTTCGCGGATCAGTTCTAACAACATACCCCCACCTCCGCCACACGAGTCTGTTGCAAGAACTGCTGCAAGTCATCTGCTGTCGGTGGGCGTTTGTGTTGGGTGGAAAAACGCCGTACCAGCGCGAGAATCGCTTCCGCCTGTTCATGTTCCAGCGGTACGCCGAGCAGGGCATAGGCACGTTGCACGCCGTGGCTGCCCGAATGTTTGCCCAGCACCAGTTGGTGATGTCGCCCTATGTCCGCCGGGTCTACGCCTTGGTAATTCCGCGAATCTTTCAGCAAGCCATCGACGTGGATGCCGGATTCGTGGGTGAACACGCCTTCGCCGACCAGACTTTTTTGCCAGCCAACCGGGCGACCGGAGGCTTTTTCTACCAGTAAGGAGAGTTTGGGGAAGCGTTTTAAGTTAACGCCACAATCCAGTCCGTACAAACGCCCCAGCCCCAAGGCGACTTCTTCCAACGGTGCGTTTCCGGCACGTTCACCAAGACCGTGGACGGTGGTGTTAATGTGGGTAGCGCCTGCACGGGCGGCGGCAAGTGAATTGGCGGTAGCAAGGCCGAGGTCGTCGTGGGCGTGCATTTCGATTTCCATGTCGGTATGCGCCCGCAACGAGGTCATCCAGTCGTGGGTGGCAAACGGTTCGAGAATGCCCACTGTGTCGGCGAAGCGAAAACGTTGTGCGCCCGCTTTTTCTGCGGTTTCCAGCACTTGCAGCAGGAAATCGCGGTCAGCGCGGGAAGCGTCTTCCCCGCCGACGCACACGCCAATGCCCAAGTCTTTGGCGATTTGTACGTACGCCCAGATTTGTTGCAATACCCAAGCGCGGTCACGCTTGAGCTTGTGGAAAATTTGCTGGTCGGAAACCGAGATGGAAATGTCGATCATGTTCACCCCCAAGTCGCGGCACAGCAGGATGTCGTCGCGGCGCATCCGGCTCCACACCATCAGCCGCGCATTCAGACCGAGGCTGGCAACGGCGCGGATGGATTCGCGTTCTTCCTCGCCCATCGCGGGGATGCCGACTTCGAGTTCGGGTACGCCTAAAGCGTCCAACCCGCGTGCAATCGCCAGCTTTTCCGCGAGGGAAAACGCGACTCCGGCGGACTGTTCGCCGTCGCGCAGGGTGGTGTCGTTGATGGTGATGAAACGCTTGCTGTGGTGCATGGTGTTCGCCTTGCTGATGATCTTTGCTTGATCTCAGCAAGACTTGTGCCATAGTTTTTAAGCTGTTGTTTTTAATAAAATAGTAGTGAATTTTTCATTGGTTTTGTCGAGTCTGCGACACACGCGGACGGGTGGGAACTGTGTGGAAACCGACATTACCGGTAACGTTCCATACCCAGCCCTTCCAGTGCGATGTCCGCCGTTTGACCGTTGAGCATGGCTGCCAGTATCCGCCCGCTGCCTGCTGCCATCGTCCAGCCCAGCGTGCCATGCCCGGTGTTGAGAAATAAGCCGGAATACGGCGTTTTGCCAAGGATGGGTGTGCCATCCGGTGTCATGGGGCGCAATCCCGCCCAGAAACTGGCTTTGCTGGGGTCGCTGCCATTGGGAAACAGGTCAGACAATACGTATTGCAGCGTGGCAAGGCGTTTGGCTGGCAGGCTCAGGTCAAAACCGTTCAGTTCCGCCGTTCCCCCCAAGCGGATGCGATCCCCCAAACGGGTAATGGCAACCTTGTGGGTTTCATCCATGACGGTAGATTCGGGGGCGTGTTCCGGGTGGGTAATCGGTACGGTGAGGGAATAGCCTTTCACCGGATAAATCGGTAAGTGGATACCCAAAGGCTTGAGCAGCAACGGGGAATGGCTGCCCAACGCCAGCACATACGCATCAGCTTGCATCAAACCCTTGCTGGTTTGCACGCCGCTTAAGGTTTGCCCGCTGGCGACCAAGCCTTGAACGGTGGTGTTGCAGTGGAACACCACGCCCATCTGTTCCGCCATCCCCGCTAAGGTTTGGGTGAAGCGGAAACAGTCGCCGGTTTCATCATCCGGCAAATGCAGCCCACCGACGTATTTGTGTTGCACTTGCGCCAGTGCTGGTTCGTGGCGGATTACGCCGTCTCGGTTGAGGATATTGAACGGCACACCTTGCGCTTGCAGGATGGCGGCATCGTTGTGGATACCGTCCAATTGTTGCTGGGTGCGGAATAACTGAAGCGTGCCGAGGCTACGTTCGTCGTAATGAATGCCGGTTTCTGCCCGCAATTCGCGCAAGCAATCACGGCTGTATTCTGCCAGCCGTACCATGCGGGCTTTGTTGAGCTGGTAACGGGGCAGGGTGCAATTCCTTAAGAAAGCGCCTAACCAGCGCCACATTGCCCAATCCAGATGTGGGTAAACATGCAGCGGGCTGTGTTCCATCAGCATCCAGCGCAAGGCTTTGAGCGGAATGCCGGGAGCAGCCCAGGGCGCGGAATAACCGGGGGAAATTTGACCTGCATTGGCGTGGCTGGTCTCGAATGCCACACCGGATTGGCGTTCCACCAGTTGCACCTCATGCCCTGCCTTGGCAAGGTAATAAGCCGTGCTGACCCCAATAACGCCGCCGCCTAGGACTAGTACTTTCATGGTGTGTTACCGCTGTTGTTGTGCATCCCACAATTGTTTGAAGCGTAAATCCAGCGCGGAAAGTTCCGCATCCACGCTTTCCAGTGCTTGGAAGCCTTGGCGGGGTGGCATTTTGCCTTCACCCAGCGCTTGTTTGAGGCTTTCGCGTTGGGCGAATACTGCCGCGATGCGGGCTTTCAGGTCGGCGAGTTCTTCGGCTGCGGTCATGGTTGGCGTTCTTTGGGTAGGTGGGAATAAGGGGGCAGCATTTCCAGCCGGGTGTCGATGGCTGGGTTGCCGACGGTGAAGTGGTAGAGGCTTTGGAATTGGGTATCTTGCAAGCCCAATACCTCGTGTACGCTGTCGTCGAAGAAGCAGCCGATGCCTGTGCCGCGTACTCCAGCGGCTTCGGCTTGCAGGTAGAGGACTTGCCCGATTAAACCAGCTTCCCAGTAGAGGTGGCGGTAAACGGGTGCACCTTCTGCCAAGCCTGCGTCGAATTCTGCCAACATGCCGAGGCTGAAACTGCTGGTGGAGGCGATGTCTTGGTGGCAGGAAAGGGTGCGAGCGGCTTTGCGAGCATCGGCTTCCAGTAGGTGGAATAGCGGTAATTCCGCCGGACAGCCTTCCGGTTTTTGCCAGAGGAAATCGGGATTCATCGCAGAGCGCAAGGTAGCTTCGGCTGTTGCATGGCGTGGTAAGGCGTATAGACCAGCAGGTAAACCTTCGACGCGATGCACGAATAAGACCGGATGCAGGCGGATGGGCAATGTCCATACATCCCACGGCACGGGATTGCTGGCAGGCAGTAAGGCGGACAAGATCGCATAGAACGTGTCGCGGGGCATTGTACTGGTTTTGCCGCTGAAGGCTTGGGCACTGCGGCGTTGGCGGATTAGGGGGATTAGGTTGGGTTGGGATTCATGAACGCCTGAAGAGGGCGTATGCAATACGCCCCTACGAAGAGATGCTGTGGCGGTGGTTACTTCGTCGATGATTGACCAGTTGTGTTTGGGGAGGCCGCCTAGCGGGTTGGCTTTGCCGTACCATTGCGTGATAGTGGGGAGGTGAAACGTGCTGGCTGCGCCGGTGTGAATGCGTAAAAGCATATCGGGGTGTTCGGCTTCTGCATCCGTGAAATCGTCCGCCCGGTCGAGTCCTAATAACGCGGCGATGTCAGCATCAGTGACGGGGAGTAATTCCACCTGCAAGCCAAGGGCTGCGGCAGCGTAGCGGATTGCACCCAACGCATGACCAGCGTCAAGTTGCACATAGCGGAAGGCGCGTTCGCCGTATTTCCACGCTTCGCGCCATGCGATGCTGCTCAAGCCGAGCAGGAGTTGTGGCGGGGAATCGCTGTCAGCCAGTTTGCCGCGTAATTCCAGTGCGTGTTCGTGGGGGGCGTAGTGGTAAACGCCATCGCTCAAGCCGTCGATACCGTTGGCGATAACGTAGCCTTCAGTGGGATGCAGGTTGCCGCTGGAGGGGTTGCAGCGCAATGCCCAGCGGTCAGGGCCGTATTGTTTCCACGCGGATAAGCCGAGGGAGAGTTGCAGCAGGGCGGCAATTCCCTCGTTTTCTTCCAACGGCAGCTCCACCACCTCTGCACCCACAAACCGCCGGAACGGGTTCGGCTGCTGATCCCAGTCCAGAAACTCCGGGCCTTTGGCGTAAGCGTCCAGCCGGTGTTTGGTGCGTTCGTGGTAGGCACGTACCGTTTGTGTGGTATCCATTACAGCGTGAGTTGTACCAGATTGTCGGCGGTTGCCGATTCACTGCTGATGGTAGCGGAAACGCTGGGTTCTGGCAGTTTTCCTTGTTTTACCAGTGCTGCGAGCTGGGTTTGCAACTCACCGCTGTTGTACAGCTCTTCCACGATGTCGCTGCCACCGACCAGTTCGCCGCCCACGAAGACTTGCGGGAAGGTGGGGAATTGCGAAAAGCGCGGCAGGTATTCGTAAATGAAGGGCGATTTCAGCACGTTGACGTAGGCAAATTCCACGCCGGTCTTTTTCAGGTAGCCGACCGCTTTGCCGGAAAAGCCGCATTCGGGCGCGTCCGGCGTGCCTTTCATGTAAATCATGACTGGGTTTTCAGTGACTTGCTGCTGGATTTTGTCGAGGGTTTTGTTGCTGCTCATGGTGTGTTCCTTAAACTGCGCCCCAAACTTGACGTTTGACGCTGTTACGGTTGGCGATGGCTTCATCGAGGGTGGAAGCCTTGAATTTGGGTTTATAGCTTTTCAGGGCGTTATAAACGGTGACGACTTTATCTTCGGTGGATTGCCCTTTGA
Source organism: Thiothrix subterranea (assembly GCF_016772315.1). Taxonomy (NCBI): domain Bacteria; kingdom Pseudomonadati; phylum Pseudomonadota; class Gammaproteobacteria; order Thiotrichales; family Thiotrichaceae; genus Thiothrix; species Thiothrix subterranea. The sequence continues at coordinate 2,673,541 of NZ_CP053482.1, forward strand.
GATCGTGCTTGTCGAGGTAGCACAGATCCAGCAATTCATTCCAGATCATCCCGGCAGGCAATGAGATGAGGGTGTATTGCCGCCCGTCCACCTCCACGACAACGCTTTCTGTGAGGTTGTCGATGAAGAAAATCGGTTTGCACTCAGCGGCAAGATCGGCGGTGAAACGGCTGATGAATTCCGGCAATTCGAGGATGTTGCTGAAGTTGCCAACGACCATTAACAGGCTGGTGTCGTTGGCGAGAATCACGGCTTCTTTGATGGCGGCTTCCGGTGGGTTGCGTTTGTTGGCGACTTCGTTGAAGTCACCGAGCTTGACGATCAGGTCGCCACGGAACGCATTCAGGCCGTTTTTGGTTTTGCCGTTGATGGTGGTGAGCCAAATGAGTTCGTTGGCTTTGTAGGTATCCAGCAACATGGGGGAATCTCCTGTCAGATGAGCAAATGCCAGTGGTAGAGCAGGAAACGTGCCATCTTCGTAAGCCTTTTATTTATCATCATGTTAGGGGTTAAGTGCTGGCAGGTGTTTGTCGTAAACGCCTCTGAAACGCTTAGGCTTGTCGTATTCCTAACAATGCAAAATCACACCGATGGCATTATTAAACAAACAGTTAGCCATCTGGCACACCCCTTGCAATGTCCTTCCCAACGACTGACCGAGGTAACGCCCCATGATGAAGTCCAAAGACATTGCCGCACTGCTGGACGAACCAGCTTGTACCCACAACAAAAAGGAAAAGTCCGGCTGCGCTCGCCCAAAACCCGGCGCATCGGCGGGCGGTTGTGCCTTCGATGGCGCACAAATCGCGCTGCTGCCGATTGCAGACGTGGCGCACATTGTCCACGGCAGCATCGCCTGTGCAGGTAGTTCATGGGATAACCGTGGCACACGTTCCAGCGGTTCGCGCCTGTTCAAGATCGGTATGACTACCGACCTGACCGAACAGGATGTGATCATGGGGCGCGGCGAAAAACGCCTGTTCCATTCCATCAAGCAAGCGATTGACGGCTACAGCCCCGCCGCCGTCTTCGTCTACAACACCTGCATCCCCGCGCTGATCGGCGATGACATCGAAGCCATCTGCAAATCCGCGCAAGAACGTTGGGGAACGCCCGTCGTGCCGATTGATTGCGCCGGATTTTACGGCACGAAAAACCTTGGCAACCGCATTGCCGGTGACGCGATGGTGAAACACGTCTGCGGCACACGCGAACCTGACGCGCTGCCCAGCGGCGCGGAAAGCGACACCTTCAAAGTCCACGATGTGAATCTGGTCGGCGAATACAATATCGCAGGCGAACTCTGGCACGTCTTGCCACTGCTTGACCACCTCGGTATCCGCATCCTTTGCACCCTCTCCGGCGATGCGCGTTTCCACGAAGTGCAAACCATGCACCGCGCCAAAGTGAACATGATGGTGTGTTCCAAAGCCATGCTCAATGTGGCGCGAAAACTCGAAGACGCTTTCGGCACGAAATGGTTTGAAGGCAGCTTCTACGGCGTGCAAGACATGAACAATGCCTTGCGCGATTTCGCCCGCCTGATCGACGACCCGTACCTGACCACACGCACCGAAGCCCTGATTGCTAGAGAAGAAGCCCGCATTAACAAAGCCTTAGAACCCTGGCGGCAACGTCTCAAGGGCAAGCGCGTATTGCTGTATACCGGCGGGGTGAAATCCTGGTCAATCGTTTCCGCCTTGCAAGATTTAGGCATGACCGTGGTGGCAACGGGGACGAATAAATCCACCGAAGAAGACAAAGCCCGCATCCGTGAAATCATGGGCGAAGACACCAAAATGGTCGAAGACGGCAGCCCGCGTTCCCTAATCAATATTGTGCGTGAATACAATGTCGACATCCTCATCGCGGGTGGACGCAATATGTACACCGCGCTCAAAGCCCGCATCCCGTTCCTCGACATTAACCAAGAACGTGAGTTTGGTTACGCGGGTTATGAAGGGATGCTGGAACTCGCCAAACAACTCGCCCTGACGGTCGAAAGCCCGATCTGGCAAGCCGTGCGCAAGCCCGCGCCGTGGGCAATAGCCAAGGAGGCTACTCATGGCTGAGATCACCAAACGCAACAAAGCCCTGTCCGTCAGCCCGCTCAAAGCCAGCCAAACCATCGGCGCAGCACTCGCCTTCCTCGGCTTTCACCGCGCCATTCCGATGTTGCACGGGGCGCAAGGTTGCACCGCCTTCGGTAAAGTATTTTTCGTGCGCCACTTCCGCGAACCGATTCCATTGCAAACCAGCGCGATGGATCAAATCTCGGCGGTAATGGGTTCGGATGAAAACGTGGTCGAAGGGCTAAAAGCGATTTGCAGCAAAAACAATCCGTCATTGGTCGGTGTTCCCACTACCGGCTTGGCAGAAACCCAAGGCAGTGACGTCACAATGGCAACGGGCGAATTCCGTAAGAAATACCCCGAATATGCCCACATTCCGGTGGTGGCGTTGTCAACACCCGATTTCACGGGCTGTTTGGAAAGCGGCTTTGCCAAAGCGGTGGAAGCGATTATTGCCACGCTCGTTCCCGATGCTGCTACCGCAGGTACGCAACCGGGTAAACGCCCGCATCAGGTCAATGTGCTGGTGAATGCCTCGCTGACCCCCGGCGATTTGGAAGCCCTGAAAGACACCATCGAACTGTTCGGTTTGCGCCCGGTGGTGATCCCCGATTTGTCGGATTCGCTCGATGGGCATTTGCCAGAAGACGATTTTAGTCCGCTAACCATTGGCGGCACGCTGGTGTCGGAAATGGCAACGCTGGGCGATGCGCTGGCAACGCTGGTGATTGGCGCGTCAATGACAGCGGCGGCGGATACTTTGCACCAGAAAACCGGTGTACCGGATTACCGTTTCAACCATTTAATGGGGCTGGAGGCTAACGACCAGTTTGTCCATACCTTGCACACGCTTGCCGCCGAACCTGTGCCGCCCAAGCTGCAACGTCAGCGGGCGCAATTGCAGGATGCGATGTTGGATACGCACTTCATGCTCGGTCTGTCGCGTTTTGCGATAGCGGCTGACCCGGACTTGCTGAATGCCTTTTCGCAATTGCTGGCGGAAAACGGCGCGTATACCGTGGCGGCGGTTGCTCCGGCGAATGCGCCGATTCTCAAGCACATCGCCGCCGACAAGGTGCATATCGGCGATCTGGAAGATTTGGAAAAAGCGGCGGAAGCCAATGAAGCCGAAGTGCTGATTTGCAATTCGCACGGGCAGGAAACGGCGTTGCGGCTGGGTATTCCGCTGTTACGGGCAGGTTTTCCGCAGTATGACTTGCTGGGTGGGTATCAGCGGCAGTGGATTGGGTATACGGGAACGCGCCAGACGCTGTTCGACATTGCCAATATTTTGCTGTCGTTGGAAAAGGGCGAGATTCATCCGTATCAGTCGATTTATGCGCAGAAGCGGGATGGGGAAGGGGCGCATACGCGGCATTAATCTTCGCGGACATCCTCTTCAAAATCGCAAATACGGTCAAAAATGACGGTGGCAATGTGTGCGCACACGGCTTTTACGGTATTCCAGTCGTGCCATTGGGTGGCGAGGTTTTTGTATTCGGACAATTCCGTGTCTTCCAGATCGTAGGGCATGGCATTGGCGAGTTGCACTTGCAGTTGTTGCAAGGGCGATTCGCCGTTGTCTTGCTGGTATAACTTGTCGAATGAGCGGAGTGCTTGTGCTACCCGTTCATCGCCCATGTGGTCAGCCAGTGCCACGAAGTCGAGATAATCCCGTGTGGCATTGCGTTTGAGGATCAGCACGCCTTTGATGCGTAAAATTTCATGGTCTGTGGGTACGGTCAAGCGTTCGCCGTGATAATCAAGCACCGTTGTTTCCAAGGGGGCTTCGCGGATCAACTGCCGTACCCCGGTTTCAATTCCATCCAGACTACCCAGAATTTGTACTGGACGTTGAACGCGGGCAGTTTTCCAGCCCGCTACGGATTCGAGTTGCGCTAGTACCGTGTCAAAGCGTGCCCGTAGGTCGGTCAATACGTGGTCAGCATCGCGTGAAAAACGGTGTTCGGCGTGAATGGCGGATGCTGTTCCACCAACTAATACGGCATCGGGCAGGATGCGTTGTAAATGTGCGGCAGAAGAGAGAACGAGTTCCCAGTCAGGCAGCGGGGCGGTGTGCTTGGGCATAGTGCATCCAGAAGTGGTAACGTTGGGCGTAAGGGTCAGCTAAGTAGGGGCGGCAAATGCGTTCTACTTTTTCCAGCAATGTTTGTTCTTGTAGAACGGCTTTGCGTAGTTCTGTCCAATCTTGCCAGCGTCCACGCGAAATGATGTCGTCGATGGCAGCGAGTGTGAAACGCTGGTGGTTGAGGTGACGGTGTATCATGGTGAATAGCCCCTTTCAGTGCTTGTTGCTCCGTGTAGGATGTTTTCAACGGTTTGTCTCATAATGAGTTTCCTATTTTCAATGGTTCTTCATCGTAAGTTTATGTTACTGTCGTAATCTTGCAAATTTCAGCTATATGAATCAAAGATATACAGGACACATCCTATCCATTTGTCCTAATGCATCAACGTCAACTTCCTGTCGCAAAGTTGCAAAACGGTCTGCATGATGCGTTGTCACGGGAAGGCGAGGATGACGGTACAGCGATGCCCCATGAATCCGACTCAATAACACCACCTGTTGAGCCAAGGTAATCAAATCGGTTGAGCCGTAACGTTTGCGTAGACGTAAAGGGCGTACACTCACCGCGTTACCCCAATTTTTGCCTAATTCATCTCCACTGTAAGTTGAGACAACAATTTCATCCTGACAAGGGAAAAAGATTGCATCGCCGACTTCTGGGTTAGAAAATGTTGGCTTAATTTCTGGCGGTACAGGTGGATGTCTGCGGTATAAAACAGGTGCACCCGATTTCAATACTTCCAGTACATCAACTTCAACTTGGTGTTGTTCAGAGAACGCCTTGATAATATCCAACGACTCATAAAACTTACCATCCCGATGTAGGGTAATACGTTTTGGAACATCGCCATTGTGTGCTTTTTTGTAAAGAGTCAGACTTTTTTGTAATAATAATCCCAGTGCTTCATCATTCATCCGCTCACCTTTTTGTCTGTCAGCTAACTGCCAACCTAATTGTGCACCTTCACGAGTAAATAAGAATGCAAAGCCGGGGGAACGGGTTGTTGTTCCACCCATATCCAAGCCAATGAATAGATCAGAATCACCGGGCATATTTTCAATCGCACACAATTGACCGCCTCCTTTACTGAATAAACCCGCAGCCAAATTATGGTAGTAGGAATCACTATAGTGATTGGGTCTGTGGTCATAACGCATGAATTGAGTCGCAATTTTATGACTAAATGCTACATCCCGAATTTGTTTCTTTGGATCTTGATTAGCCAACGCAATGAGTAAAATGGCATTCTCAAAGCGATTGCCTGTATTATTAAGACGTTGATCCAACGCATCTGCACTTATGATAGGTTCAGGGAGTTTTGTTAGCGGCGGGAGTTTTTCGCTGCAAAATGATTGACAGGTTTCATAGGCTTTCTTGATTTTAGAAAAAATGACATCTTGTTCAGCATCTGAATGTTTGCCCACGATAAGTGGAATAACTTTCTGGCGAGTCATGTTGGAAAATGCCTTGAGACGTAGTACAGCTCGTTCATTATCCGCCACACCTTTATGGAAGTGCAGTTGAATATCGGGTTTTACAGATAACCGCTCATAATTAACAAATTTCAAACTATTGAATTTAGTTGCAAAAAATGGCAAATAAAGTCCTTGTGCCAATCCGCTTGCTGTATACATACGTTCCTGAATAGACCACTTCAAATTCTTGGCTAATTTGTTCAGTAATGACGAGTCGATTTGTTGTAGTGTGTCAAAATCAAACATAGGCTGAACTAGTGCAGCCAAGTGCATAACGGACTCGTTTCTTCTGCCATAACGGACACGAATCACGGAGGAGTGGGCTGCATTAGCGAGTTGCTTTTTTGAAGCCAGTGCTTTTTCTTGGTGATATTCCAGTATCGTTTTTCCCAATCCATCAATTTCAGTCTCAGGTGAAGCACTTTGATCAATACCAGCAAACTTCGCAACGGTAAATCCCTTATTGAATTCACTGTATACATGACGTACCTGATCAATTTTTTTTAACCATTCTGGACGTTTATGGATAATCCATTCAAGCGTTATTTCAGGATTTGCTAGAATACGATGCTTAATGTTTAATTCAAGTAATAAAGTACCACACGTAAGTAACTTTGGTGCGAGCTGCAAGGTTTGGAAGACGCTCAGGTAATCACTCTTTACTGTAATTCGTGTGGAGGGTTCAATTTCAGAAATAATCGCATTACCGTATTCTTGATCAGCTTCAATATCTTTACGACCCCTAGCAAGTTGTCGGGCAGCTTGTTGAATATCCTGATTAATTAAACGCTCAATGGCTTCTCTTTGCTTATTATCGCAACTAGTCAACATCAATGGTTCAGGATTTACCAAAGACAGTTTTTCACCTTTGAATTCATATTCCAGTTGTTCCATCGATTTAACAGTAATCAGCGTGTAGGCATCTAGTTCAGTAGCAGGAATCCAGCCGTTATTTGCGGAAACCATTCGTGCCATACGTCGACAACGTTTAGTTGAATCCTCATCACTTTGCCAAGGAGTAACCGTGAAACGGTATGACCAGACAGAGACTTCACTGAATTTCCTATCTGCTTCTAAAGCACTTAGCCCTATTGTCGCTGATGTATTATTTTCCATGCTATTTAATTCCTGTCGTTGCCCTTGCTATTTACTGTGACGTGATGTCTTCACATTGTTACTGTTGCTTGCCTGAATCCGCGCCAACAACGCCGCCGCGCTGTTCTCTCCGCTGATCAACTCAGGATTTTGCTCGCGCCACTCTGCTGTCAACTCACCGCGAAACGCTTTCGCCAGAATCGCCTGCGTCAAATGATTCACGCGCTGTTGGGCAACCTTCACGCGCTGCTCAATCTGATCCGCAAACGCAAACAACTCCTCCACCCGCCGCACGATTTCGGTTTGCTCTTCAATTGGCGGTAAATTAATTGGGGCAGAACACACGGTCTGCTGATTGATTTTAGGCATATTACCAGCCGTACCTGTTGCATTATCATGAAAGTATTTTCTGACTTTTTTGGATAATAAACTGTAATGTAAATATTCGCCTAGAATACTTTCATTAGGTTCGCACTTCATCATTAAATCTGGATAAACATATTTTTTTTCAGCACCTTTGTAGATAGCACTAACACCAACATAATCTAATGAATTTGCTCGTTGAATTAAAATATCTCCTGACTTTATCCATAAGTACGAATCATCGGCTATATCAATATCAATAAACTTAAATTTATCTTCTATAAAATAACCTAAAGTTGTCGCTGATAAGGTCAGATTACGATAAGGGGTATTATAATCGACTCCTTTCGGAGAATAACCGTTTCGTGGTTTCTCTTTGACTACATCCAAAACTTTTTTATTTTTCCAACCTATTAACTCTTCACTTTTACGCCACTCCTCCGTCAGTTTACCACTCACCGCCGCCGCCAGCACCGATTGGCGGAAGCGTTTCAGGATGTTAGGAATGGCATCAAGGCGCGTTTTCAGGGTATCGACTTGCGCGAGGAGGTTGTCGAGGAGGGTGGCGATTTCTTTTTGTTCGGCGAGTGGGGGAAATGCAATCTCATGTTCTTTAATTAAAGACTGAGAAATATTTGGTTGCGCTCCACCTTTGCCTTTTGCAACAAAATTATCTCTCTCATTAAGAATTAAATAATATAGGTAGTCGGTAAATGTTATTCCAACTATCGGCTGACCTACTGCACAGGCTTGATTTGTGGTTGCATTTATTCCGAGTATTGAAGTTTTGCCAATTGTTGCACCATACATAGCCAGCGCAACAGAACCTTTAGGGAATAATTTTGCGCTTGAATTAGTAATAGCTTCTTGCGTGATAAATTCATCAACACGAGTTAATATTTTGCAACCAAGATCGCCTGTTTTTACCCAAGGTACATTTCCACCATAATATTCTGTGTTTTTACGAGATGGTGTACCACCTGAACCCCAATGGGCAATTTCACCGAGAGTCGTATTAGTCCAGCCGTTAGGAAGTTGATTGGTCATGCTTGATCATCCTTATTCAGCCAGTCGTTTTGTAGTTCTTGTTCGATACGTTCAATGCTGGGGAGTTTGTCTTCTAAATCGGGTGGGAGTGCTTGGGCGAGTTGGTATTCGGCAATGCCAATGGGTTTGCTGTTATCGCGTAAGGCGTATTCGGCAATGATCTTGTTGCGGTTTTTGCAGAGTAATAAGCCAATGCTAGGCGCATCGTGTTCGGTTTTGAAATGATCATCCACGGCGGATAAATAGAAGCTCAATTGCCCGGTGTGTTCCGGTTTGAAATCCCCCGCTTTGAGTTCAATCACCAAATAGCAGCGCAATTTGAGGTGATAGAACAGCAGGTCAAGGTAGAAGTCTTGCCCGCCAATTTCCAGATGAACTTGCTTGCCAACAAAGGCGAATCCCGCCCCAAGTTCGATCAGAAATTGGCTGATGTGTTGGGTGAGTGCTTGTTCAATATCACGTTCCCGCGCTTCTGCACCCAAGGAGAGAAAGTCAAAAATATACGGGTCTTTGAGCGTTTGCTGGGCAAGTTCGGACTGCGGAGCAGGCAAGGTCTGCGCAAAATTCGTGGCGGCATTGCCTTGACGTTCCAGCAAACGGCTTTCGATTTGGTGAACCAATACGTTGCGTGACCATCCGTGTTGTCGGGATAGTTCCGCGTAGGTTAACCGCTCAACATTGCCTTTCAGTTTGGTCAGTAACACCAAATGATGACTCCACGGCAATTGTGCAACAGGCTGTTGCACAAATTCAGGTTCACTCCATGCCTCGGCAAATGCTCGCATATACTTCAGATTTCGTGCTGAAAATCCTTTCAATTCGGGGAAGGCTTGCCGCAAATCCTGCGCCAGTTGCTCAATGACTTTCGTACCCCAGCCCTGTTGTTGTTGGCGTTGTAGGATGTCATTGCCAATCTGCCAATACAGCTTGAGCAATTCTTGGTTAACCGCTAACGCTGCCCGTTGTTGCGCAGTGAGAATCTGGGCTTTCAGTTCGCCCAGCCATGTTTGGTAAGCGGTGTTGGATAGCTCACTCATACTGCTTCACCACGCGTTTTACCTGCTAACGCTTCTATTAGCCCTTGTAAACCAGTCATGGCAGATTCCAATTCAATCAAAGCTTCCGCCGCCAGCTCTTCCGGCTCTGGCAAATTCGCCGCATCCACGCTGTTTTCATCTTTCAGCCAGCTAATATCCAGCGAGTCACCCTTGGTATCGCGCACGTATTCCCGGCTAAAGCAGCGCCAGCGCCCATTCTCACCCTGATCAATACGCGGGTTTTCCGCATAACACACTTCAAACGGCTCAAGGTGCGACGCACTAAACGGCGTGCGCTTGCCGAAGCTGGGCATATTGGTACGCAAGTCATACACCCAGATATGTTGCGTGCAGTTTTCGTCCTGATCCTTGTTGGTTGCTGTGCCACGGGTGAAAAACAGCACATTGGTTTTGACCCCTTGCGCGTAGAAAATCCCCGTCGGCAACCGCAAGATGGTGTGCAGATTGCACTTGTGCATCAAGTCACGACGAATCTCTGTTCCCACGCCTGCCTCAAACAGCACGTTGTCAGGCAATACCACCGCCGCCCGTCCACCCGGTTTGAGGGTGCGGTAAATGTGTTGCAGGAAGGCAAGCTGCTTATTGCTGGTTTTGTAGGTGAGGTCATCGCGGGTAATGCTGGCTTCGCCGCCTTTCGCCGTGCCGAACGGTGGATTCGCCAGCACGATGTCGCATTTTTTCAGCGTCGCCCCGACTTGCCCCAAGGCATTGCCCAGATGTACCACGCCTTCGTTGTCGCCTTCCATGCCATGCAGCAAGCAGTTCATCAACGCCAGCCGCCGCGTACCGGGAACCAGTTCCACCCCGATAAAAGCGTTGTTCACCTGAAAGTGTTGCTGTGCTTCGGGCAAGGCATACAGGTTGTCGGTACGCTCCTTGATGTAGGCATCCGCCGCAATCAAAAAGCCCGCAGTGCCTGCCGCCGGGTCTTGAATGGTTTCGCCCGCTTGCGGCTGGATGCAATTCACCATGCTATTGATCAGCACCCGTGGGGTGAAATATTGCCCCGCACCGGATTTGGTTTCGGAAGCATTTTTCTCCAGCAAACCTTCGTACAAATCACCCAAACCGTCGCGTTTCGCGCTGAACCAGTCGATTTGCTCCAACGCTTTCACCAGTTGTTCCAGATGGCGCGGTTCACGCAAGCGGGTTTGCGCATCGGCATAAATCGCCGCAATCAACGGGTCACGGTCTTTCGATAAATCCAGCAACATCTGTTTGTAATAGTTGAGCAACACCAGCCCCGATTTGCTGTTGATGTCTGTCCAGCGTCGCCCTTGCGGCAAGGTATGTTGCCCCAGCAAGCCCGCTTCGGTGTTTTCATGCACCATCTTTAAAAACAGCAGCAGCACCAGTTCAGCGACGTAATCGCTGTAATTAATGCCGTCGTCACGCAGCACGTCGCACAAATTCCAGAGTTTTTGCACGATGTCGTTATTGGTCATGGGGCTTCCTTGTTTTGATTTTTAACTGGCTTGCTGCCAGAGGTGTTCACTCAATTGGTCGAGGACACTTTCTAACTGACCCGATAGCAGTTTGTCCAGCCGTTTCGCGCCGCCATCCCGCGCAAAGGTGCGATTGACGAATTCGTGGTCGATCACGGTTTCATGTACCAGTTGTTTGGCAAGGCGTTCCAGCCAGTTGCGTTGCACGGGTGTCCACGGGTGCAGGCTGTAAATTCGCTGCATTCCGGCTTGCACGCGCTGTTCAAACGGTATCAAGGCTTCGCCCAACGCCGCCTGACGAATATAGCCGATAATGCTGGCGGCAATGTCCTGATTGCTTTGGTTACGCCAAGCGGTTTGCAGGTTGACGGCGGAATAGCCCGCACTGTCCAGCAGCAATTTCACTTCACGCAATTGCTCACGGGTCAGGTCACGCGGTTTGTTGACCACCACGGCTAAGGCGGCGGATTGATTGATTTGCTCGCGGATGAACTGGTTGAAACTGTCCAGATAGTCAGCGGGTTTTTGGTACTGACCGTAGCTTTGTTCGCGTACCAACAGTTCGTCGTCATGTTCGGAAATCAGCGGGTAGTGTTCGCCGCCCAACAGTTGGCGGATGGCATCGACTTGTTGCAGCAAGCCGTGGTGCTGTTGCAGGAAGCTGGCGGCTTGTTTTGCGCCCAACTGATGCAAGTGCTGGTGCAACTTGTCCGGCGCAATACCCCACAGGTTTTCCAGCTCATCCAGCTTGGTTTTGAGTGCCGGTTTGCGCTCGGCTTTGTGGGTGGCTTTGCGCATCACCCGCATGATTTTCTGGTTGAATTGGTTCAACACATCATCGGCTTGACTGGTATTGGTTTGTTCGCCAGTCGTGAGTTCGTCATACAGTTGTTCCAGCGTGATATTCGGGTCTTTGACCAACGGCTTCATGGTGGAAACGTCTTGCAGGCTGGCGTAAATGTCCACCGGGTCGTAGATTTTGAACACGGTTTTGCCGATTTCATCGCAACGGCGCGTTGCCCGCCCGATCATTTGCTCGTAGAGGATGCGTGACGATACACGGCGCATGAACACCAGATGGGCAATTTCTTCCACATCAATTCCCGTCGTCAGCAAGTCCACGGTAATGGCAATATTGGGGTAACGCTCGTTTTTGTACTGGCGGATCAGTTGCCTTACTTTGTCGCTTTGTCCGGTGATTTTGCGTACTGCTGCTTCATTGTAATCGTCTTCGTAGACTGCCTTGAACGCCTCGTCCAGCAGGCGTTTGACCATATCGGCGTGCAAGTCGGTGGCACAGAAAATCAGGGTTTTCTCCAGACCAAACGGGTCAAGTTCTTTGGCGAGTTGGTCACAAATGACCTTGTTGAACGGTTCGGTGATCACCCGCTTGTTGAAGGCTTCCACCTTGAAACCTGTGTCATCTTCCAGTTCGGCGGTATCGACTGTGCCATCACGGGTATTGAGGCGGCTGACGGTTTCGCCTTTTTCAAACTTGATGCCGTTTTGACTCAATAGCGTGGTGTAACGGATTGGGGGTTCGTGGTCGATCAGCCAGTCATCTGCCACGGCTTCGCGGTAGGAATAGGTGTAAACGGGTTTGCCGAAAATCTCGGTGGTGTGTTTGGCTGGTGTGGCAGTCAGCCCGATTTTGACCGCATCGAAATAGTCCAGCACGCGGCGGTAACTGGATAAATATTGGCTGGCAGCACGGGTGCTGAGTTCGCCTTCAGTCATTTCCTGATCGAGCGTGTAACCCCGATGCGCTTCATCAATAATAATGCAATCGAACTGGTCAACAGGCGGTGGCGTGTCGGACTGGAAAATCCGCATCACCATTGCTTGCACGGTAGCAACCTGAATACGGGTCTCGGCTTCCGCCTGCATGTCGCCGAGTTCGGCAATGTTGTAGATTTTGGATAGGGTTTGGTTTTGCTCCAACGGTGCTTCATTGAAAGCATCCTGCGCTTGATCTCCCAAGGCGGTGCGGTCAACCAGAAACAAGATGCGGCGGAAGTGTTCGGTCTTGAGGAAACGGTACATCAAGCCAATGATGGTACGCGTTTTGCCCGTGCCAGTTGCCATTGCCAGCAAGCAGTGTTGCTGGTTGTTCTGTAATGCCCGTTCCGTCGCCTGAATGGCTTTTTCCTGATAATCACGCAACTTGAGGTAAGCAAACCCTTCCTGTTGCAACTGCTGCTGGGCAGCTTCGCGGCTACGTTTCAGCCGATCCAGCAAACCATCGGGCGTATGGAATTGCTGCAACGCCCGTGCCGTATTCGCAGGCGCACGCACATCCCGAAACCATGTGCCGGATTGTTCCTTGAGTTGCTGGATAAACGGGCGACCATTGCACGAATACACGAATGGGATGTGGTAATGTTCCTCGGCTTCATCTGCCCACGGGATATTTCGCCCTTCCTGTTCCCACGCCGCTTGCATGGCTGCTTCGACGCGAAAACCACGGGCGTAGCGTTCGGCTTGGGTAATTTTGCCAGCAACATGGGTGTTTTCGCGCTTGGCTTCAACCACTGCAATCGGGGTTAATCCAGCAAACAGCACGTAATCGGCGCGTTGTTTGCCCGTGGTAGGCCATTCGGCAATGGCTTTGTTCTTGCCTTTTTCGGGGCGCGTGCCCTGTGTGTAATGCAGAAGTTGGCTGTCAGCTTCCCAACCCGCTTCTTGCAATTGTTGGTCGATGATAATGCGGGTGAGGTCTTCATTGAGGTTGTCATCGAACGGCAATACCGGGCTGTGTTCTTGCAGAAAAACGAAATTACTCGTGTGTTGTTTCATATTGCCCCAAACCCCTTAAATGCGAAACGCCTGAGCAGTTTATAACACTGCTGGTTATTTAGCAGTGTCACCTGTCACACATCCCTCATTCATCCCGCCTTTGTCGCATTCACGACAAAGCACAAAGACCCGATAACTCTTTTTTAACAATCAGTTATCAAACTGGCATAAGCCTTGCAAACCCCCTGTAAACCAGCGGAAATACCCGCCCATGCTGAAGCAAGAAGACGAGGTAGGCAGCTATGACCTTAACAAGGCGGCTCACAGTTCTCGGACAAGACACTGAGGAACACTTCATGGAAACAGCCATTAAAGTTGCGTTTGCATCCACCGACATGAAGCACGTCGACCAGCATTTCGGCGCGGCTGAATCGTTTGCGATTTACGCCCTGACCCCAGACAACGTGCAATTGGTGGAGGCCACCCAGTTCGGCAAGCTGGCGATGGACGGCAACGAAGACAAGCTTGATGCCAAGATCAAAGTGCTGGAAGGCTGCGTGGCGATTTACTCGCAAGCGGTCGGCGCATCGGCGGTTGCCAAGCTCAAGACCGCCAATATCCAGCCCGTCAAAGTCAGCGCAGGCGCGGAAATCAGCGAATTGCTGGAAGCTTTGCAGGCAGAACTGCGCAGCGGCCCCAGCGCGTGGCTGGCGCAAGCCATCAAGCGGATGCAAGCCCCCAACGCCCAACGCTTCGACTCGATGGAAGCCGAAGGGTGGGACGAATGATCGAAGAAACCGCTACCGTGGTTGCCGCTACCCCCGACCATATCTGGGTGGAAGCCCGCGCTCGCAGTGCTTGTTCCAGTTGTGGCACGCAAGACAGTTGCGCCACGTCCAGCGTTTCCAAACTGTTTGGTGTGCGTCGCCAGCAGTTACGTTTGCCGAACCAGTTTGCCTCCAGCGTGGGTGAACAGGTGATTATCGGCGTGGAAGATCAGGTTATGGTCACTGCGTCACTGGCTGCGTACATCTTGCCCGTGGTGCTGATGTTGGGCGCGGCAATCATCGCGGATGTGCAAGGCATGAGCGACAAGCAGCAAGCGGGCATTGCCTTGCTGGGTTTGCTGTTGGGCTTGTTGGGCGCAGGTGTGCTGACCAGCAATCGCCGCATGAACCGTTACTTCCAACCACAATTATTACGCAAGATTACCCCTCACCCCCAGCCCCTCTCCCTCAAGGGGCGAGGGGAGCAAGACTTTATTACAGGAGATACCCCATGAGCGAAGTTAGCACCTTGATTGCCGTCGACGATCCCGTTCTCAGCACGGATTTTGCCACCGAAATGTTGCGCCAGATGCGGGCGCTCGACAGCTACGGCAGTTACGATACGTGGACACCCGCCAAAATCCTCGAACCGTTCATCCTCACCAAGGCGATGAAGCGCGAAATTCCCATCATTGGCGACCCGGATGAAATCATCATTGCCCGCCTCAAAGTGTTCTACAACGCGATTGCCTCCATGATCGAAAAGGAATGTGGGCTGATGGCAGTGCCGCTGATGAACTTGTCGCACGAAGGTTTTGGGCGGGCACTGATCACGGTCGGCAAGTTGGTGGTGGTTGACCGCACTTTGCGCGATGTCCACCGCTTTGGCTTTGAGTCGCTCTCCAAAATGAAGGATGAGTCCGACAAGTTGCTGTCTGTGGCGCTGAATCTAGTCGGGAAATACCCCGATGTTGCCGGACTGTAAGGAGGCACTATGACCCCGGAAGAACTCAAAGCCCTGCAAAAAGCGGTCAGCAAAGCCAAGCGCATTGCTACCGAACACGCCAGCGCCTTGCACGATCTGGTGGAAGACAAGCTGCCTGCGGGGTATGAAGAGCTACCCGCGATTGCGCAAGCCACTTACGCTGCCTGCCTTGAGTGGGCAGAAGCCAACGCCAAACTGCAAGCGGCGCAAGCCAGCAACTAGAGGATACACAGATGGAACCCATTACTGGTCTTACCCGTGGCGGCATCGAGTGGACACCCGCCTTCATCACCACCCTCAATCAGGGTAAATGCATCGGCTGCGGACGTTGCTACAAAGTCTGTCCGCGTGACGTATTTGAGCTGGTCGAACGTGACGAATTGGAGCTGGAAGAAGACGATGACAGCGACGACAGTTACGACGATGACGACAATACGATGGTGATGAACCTGAAAAACGTGCTGGATTGCATTGGCTGTCAAGCGTGTTCTAAGGTCTGCCCCAAGCAGTGCATGAGCCACGCGCCGCAAGGTTTAGCAGCGTAACCGTAGGGTGGGTGGAGCGGAACGCGATACCCACCATCTTCATGAACCGTCGCCAGTGGGTGGTGGGTATCGCTATGCTCCACCCACCCTACGTTTTATTGTGCAGGTATATTTGCCAACCCACGGAAAGCACCCCGCGCCTCCCTCTATCTAATCCACCAATTTCGCCAACAACGCCGGTTTAATCGCCTCAATCCAAGCACTCAACCGCGCCTCGGTCAGCAAGCTCTGTGACTGCTGATCCAGCACCAGCCCAACAAACTGCCCATCCACCACCGCAGGCGACTGCTTGAAGGTATAACCCTCGGTAGACCACTGCCCAGCCACGTCCGCACCATTCTCCACGCCCCAGCGATACAAATGGATCAACGAATGCGCAAAGCGGTCGGGGTATTTTTCCTGATCGCCCAGCCCGTACAGCGCAATCACCTTGCCGGACAAATCCTTGCCCGCCAGTTGCGGCATGAAATCTTCCCAACTGCCATCCTGAATATCGGTGCTTTTGCCCGGAAGCTGGTCGATGCCGTAAGTGGCAGTCCCCAGAATCAACGCATCGTATTGCAACAGTTCTTCCGCCGTGGTGCGGTTAATATTGAGCGGTTTGGCAGCGACATCGCCCAACAGCTTCGCCATCTTTTTCGCCATCAGCCGCGTCGTGCCGGAGTTCGTACCAAAAAATATCCCGATCTTATTCATGGGGCACTCCATGCCGCATCTCGTGCAGGTTTTCCTTCAACATCTTGCGGTACTGCTCGGTGTAATACTCGATTGCCGCCGCTTCCTTGTCCTCATCACCTATGGTTTCCCTGAAGTGGAAAGCGTTGTAACGCGCCGCCGCGTACAGGATCGCCGCACTGAGGAAATTCGGTGCCCATTCCTCGCTCAACTTGTTCGCCAGATTGACGAATTCATCGGCGACCTCGTGAAAATCCAGTTCTTGCATAACCTATTTCTCCGTAGGGGCGACCGGCGGTCGCCCTTTTTGCGGGCAATATCTAATCCTGAAGAGGGCGACCGGCCGGTCGCCCCTACACGTTGTAAGAACGCTGTTCCCACTCGCGCAGAATCTTCAAATCCCGCGCAGGCAAATACGCATAAGCCTCCATCTGATCACGCAACACCGCCTCCGCTACCGTGGTCGGCACGCCCTTGCGGTTGAGCATGAGGAAATACCACGCAAACGGATACCCCACCTTGCGGTCAAAACTGTGCAGGGCTTTTGCCATTTCCGCCCCACTCAAACCGTGGTTTTCCGCAAAATCCGTCACCTTGTCAGTAAACGTCGCCGTCGGCTTGATATTGTAATGTTCCGCCTTGTCGCTGCCCTGATACCCTTGCAAAACCATAACCCAATGCTGGCAAAAAGTGGCTTCATTATGCCCCGCACTGCTGTTCTGCCAGTCCTGCATAAAGCGCAGCAGGTTTTGCACATGACGGCTGTGGAAATTCTGGTCGGCAAATACCTCCGCCATCGCCTGCAAGCGGCGGAAACGGTAATGCGGCTTGCCCACAGGTTCGGGTTCGAGGCGCGGAAAATCCACCGGATCAAGGAACTCTTCCACGCTATCCGGCAGGAAATCAGGGTCGGAAAGTGGGCGATCCAGCACTTCCTGCAACACTTCCACCTCAAGCTGGATAAAATCCTGCGGCTTGTCGCCCGTCGATGCGGTGAAATACAGCGTCGTGCCACTGATTTTGGTGGCAAACAGGATTTGCTCCGAACACTTGTCTAACAAGGTTTCAATATCACCGCCGGACTCGGTTTCTGCCCACAAGCGTAAATTGCTGGCAATCGGCTGCATATTAAGGTTCACCACGCCACCTAAATGATGCCAGCCACCGCGTTCCAGCACTTTCTCAAAGCTGAGATTGAGCGGCGCAAACAGGGCATTAATGGTGTGCAGCAAGGCTTCGTGCGTTGCGCCCACTGCCAGTTCTGGGCATTGCGCGGCGAGTTTTTTAGCTTGCCAGTCGAATTCAGTCATTGTCATCCATCTCCCGAAGCCGCTGACGGGCGACTTCCTTCACATCGGGGTCAGTGTCGTGTTCCAGTATTTCCAGCATCCCACGGGTAGCACGTTCGGCAGCTTGCAGACGCACGCCCCAATCGGGGTCATCCAGCAAGGCGCTCAAGGCTTCCGGCTGAATGCGTTCCGCCACAATGCGGCGAATTTCCGGCTCAATATCATGCAGCATCAGCCCTAGTGCATCGTCATTCCTTAGATTTGGGATAAATGGATTTGAGTTTACAGCGTGCATCGCTGATGTTCATCTGCCAATCCACCCCACGCTGCTGGCTATTCACGTCGGTAGACCATGCTGCAATTTCTTTCTGTAAGGTTTCAATATCGCCAATACGGCGACCTGATACACACTGGCGCGTCATGGAACTCAATTCATTTTCAGCGATGTTGAGCCAACTGCCATGTTTAGGGGTATGGCAGAACTCAATCCGACGTACCAATGCCCGCGCCCGTTCCGGTTCAAAGGCTTCATAAAATGCACCCTTGGTGTGGGTGTTAAGGTTGTCGCTAACCAAGGTGATTTTGTCACACTCCGCGTAACGCCCTTCCAGCAGCTCGGCAACTTCAATCGCCCAGTCCACTTTCGTCCGGCGTGGTCGGGCATGGGCTTCGCGCCAACCCGATAGCGGTTCGGTGAACATAAAGATGCTGGCTGTACCCGCCCGTTCGTATTCGTAATCCACCCGACGGGGATGGATTTGGGTCGCTGCAATCGGTTGACGGGTTTCTTTGGTGAGCTGCACGGGTTGCTCATCCATGCAAATCACCGGATGCTGGGCATCATAGGGTTTCGCATAGGTTTCAAGCACTTCCTCCATATTAGCCACAAACTCGGCATCACTGTCCGGTGGGATAACCCAATATTGGAGCTTGCGCGAGGTCATACCGTTTTTTTTAGCATCTTCCGTAGGGTTTCGTGGCTAACCGACTCCACGATCGCCAATTCAATCACGTGGCGGGTGAGCAGGCGCAATGACCAGTTGGCATAACCCGCTGGCGGCGAACCTAAGCGCAACGCGATAATCTTCGCCTCTTGTTCGCCATCCAGTATTGTTGGGATGGGTGGGTGTTCACGTCGCTTGCCGTCCAATGCCTGCTGAAAACCGTGCTGCACCAACTGTTGGCGAATATTTTCAACGGTCTTTGTCCGGCAGTTGAAGGCTTCAGCTATCTGACGGTCTGTCCAGTTGGCTCCTTCTACATCAGCTTTCAGCAAAATCTGTGCACGGCGGACTCTTTGTCCACTGCCACGGAGTTTCTTGATGGTTTCTTCAAGGAGCTGACGCTCTTCATCGCTTAAGCGGACAATGTATTTCTTTTGCATGGGCTAACCTTTCGTGTGTTGCCCATAGCATCTACCTAAATCAGGTGACTTAAAACCCTAATTTCTGAATTTGGCAATGCACTAGACTTTCCGGCGGCAAACGGCGGGCAACACTCATGCGTACTTCGCGGTCGGTGTCACAAATCATGCGGAACAAACGTCCGGCAGGCATCCGCCGCGCCACGTATTTGCGCACCAAATAATCGTGGTCATTGACCAGTGCTTCGAGCTGTTCCGCAGGCAAACGGTCGGCAACGGTAATGCGCACTTCGCGGTCACTATCGCCAATTAGCCGATACAACTCATCCACAGGCAAGCGGTAAGCCAACACGCGGCGTACCACCTCATCCGGGTCATCAATCAGTTCCAGCAGGCGTTGTTGGGAAATGTACCGTGCGGCAATCGCCCGCCGTTCCCAAAAATCATCCCCGGTATAGCTTTGCGCCAAATCGGGGTTTTCGCGGAAAAAGCGTTCGATTTGCCGCCCGCTCATCGCTTGTACGCAAGCATCGCCCGGTTTGCAGCGGCCTTTTTCCAGCCTATCCGCATGGTGCGGGCAGGTGGCGCAATCACTCATCATCCTCACCCAGTTCAGCGATCACCACGCCGCTTGCCGCTTCCAGACTCGGCGTGAAGCACAGGCAATGGTTGCTGCTATCCACCAGATAGACGTTGAAACCCTTGCCTTGTGCGGCAGGTTGCGGGCCACACACGTCGTCATCCATGCACCAAGTAAAATGCAGTTCGGGGAAATGCGCCCGCAAGTAGGTCAGATTGCTGTCAGCCAAGCCGTGTTGTGTGACCTGTTCCACCACACTGGCAAGCTGTTCCGGGGTCATCATCCTTCGGCCTCAAGCAGTTCATCATCGTCGTCATCGCCAGAGAAACGGGCGCGTGCTTGCGCATCCTTGCCCATGACTTTGCCCAACCACGGTGAAGGGTTTGCCAATGCCGATTGCAGCTTTTCCAGCAATTCGCTGGTGGGTACAACCGTCACTTGCTTGATCGGGTGAATGCCTTTCTTAATGATTTTGGCGGCAGCGGGGCCACCGACCGAGGCGATGAACAAGACTTGGCAATCCAGAATCAAACTAGCGCGGTAGGCATTTTTATCTTCTTCGGCTTCATCGTCGCCGACGTCGCGCACGTCGATCAGACGGTATGCAGTTTGCGATACCTGATACACCAGAAAGCGTTCGCAAGAACCAAAATGCCCGTTCAGCAGGTCGCCGCTGTTAGACGCGCACGCGACACGGATCGAATCCGGCATGTCGCCATCGGTATAGGGCAGGGGAGTCGGGATATTGCTCATGTGCGGCTCCTAGAATTCTTCGTAGGGGCGACCGGCTGGTCGCCCTCTCAGGATCGGGATTGAAGAGGGCGACCAGCCGGTCGCCCCTACATTAAACGTATTCGATGCAGCCATCTTCCATGCACACTTTCAGGCACTGTGGCTCGTCGAACTCGCCTTCGCACTCGGTGCAGGTGTCTTCAACGATTTTGTAAGCGCCTTTGAACGGCTTGATGGATTTGGTGGGGCATTTGGGTTCGCAATCGCCGCACGAGGTACAAATGTTTCTGTCAATTTTCAAAGCCATGAGTATTCTCCTTTCACTGGGTTCAGCATTCAGCCGCGCTTGAAACGCAGCGTGGTCGGAAAAGCGGGTGGGGGGCTGATCGGGTCGATGTACCACTTGGAACCATCAGTTAACTCGACAGTGCCACCCCATTCTTCCGCCGTATCTTTCTCGACTGTCGCAACCGTTTCTTCCATGTCTTGTTTGGCGACATAAAATTGCAAGTTGCCATCGGGCTTGCGGCGGATCATCACGTTAGGCATAGGGTTTCTCCAGGATGAGCAGGGGCAACCGGCCGGTTGCCCCTACGGGGGATCAGACCAATAATTAACGAACCAAGTCGTAGTTATAATCCGTAGTCCCCATCCCACGAGTTTCCTCGTCCAGACGCTCCAACACTGCATTGGTCAAGGTGCGCAACATGTATATTGCACCTTCATAACCCAGTGTGGTGTCGCGGTGCATGTGGTGGCGGTCGAAGATTGGGAAGCCGATGCGGATCAACGGTACTTCAAACTCTTTGCCTTTGTGCAGCGTGTCACGTTGGATGAACTTGCCGTAGCTGTTGCCAATCATGAAGTCCGGCTTGTTGGTGAACATCAGTGAACGGAAATGCCACAAGTCTTTGCTGATGTGAACTTCGCAGTTTGTGCCGTAAGGGGAAGAAGCCAGCAGTGCTTCTACTTCCTTTTTCCAACGCTTGTTGGCATGGGAGCAGAGGATGTGGGTAGGTTCTGCACCGACTTCCAGCAGGAACTTAGTCATACCCAGCACGAAATCCGCATCGCCGTAGAGACCAAATTTCTTGCCATGCAACCAAGCGTGGGAGTCGGTCAGCATATCGACCAAACGACCACGTTCAGTCAGCAGCTTGTCAGAAATAGGCTTGCCAGTGATTTCGGAGACTTTCATCAGGAAATCATCTGTCCAGTCCAGACCCATCGGGATGTTGATTTTAGGCGCAGTGTGTTTCCACGTGCCTTGCACAAACTTCTTGGTCTTTTCCAACTGCCAAGGTTGCAGCAACAAAGTGTCATACGCATTGGGCGCGTCTTTGACTTCATCCATTGTTGTGCCGCCCGCGTACATGCGGAATGTGCCGTCAGCAGGCGTATCCAGCACTTCAGTCGGGTCAGACAGCAGCGTGGCGTCCACACCCATGTCCGCCATCATGCGCTTGATCACGCGGAAGTTGCCCAAGTAAGTCTCGAAACCCGGCACAAGGTTGATCTTGCCGTTGCTGCCGACTTCCTTGCCTTCCATGTGGTTCAGGGTGAAATAGCGGGCAATGCCTTCAAACATATTGTCCCAACCCGTGGTGTGCGAACCGACGAAGCTAGGGGTATGCGCGAATGGCACGGGGTAATCCGCCGGGATATGCCCTTCTTTGCGAGAGTTGCCGATGAACGCATTCAAGTCGTCACCGATAACTTCCGCCATGCAGGTGGTGGAAACCGCGATCATGTCCGGTTTGTACATCGCCTTGGCGTTTTCCAGACCGTCATACATGTTCTTCTGACCACCGAAAACCGCTGCATCTTCTGTCATGGAGTCAGAAACGCACGAAATCGGCTCTTTGAAATGGCGGTTGAAGTAAGTACGGAAATACGCCACGCAACCTTGTGAACCGTGCACATACGGCAAGGTTTTCTCAAAGCCGAGTGCGCACAGTACCGCGCCTAAGGGTTGGCAGGCTTTCGCCGGGTTAACGGTCAGGGCTTCACGCGCAAAGTTCAGATCCTGATATTCCTTGGTGGTAGACCACAAGAAAGTTTCCTGAATCTTTTCGTCGGAGTGACGCTCTTCGTAGTTATCCTGCTTGTTTTTAATACTGGCTTTGTACTCGTCATTGCGGAACAAAGGGTAGCTGGGTTGGATGTTATCAACAGCTTGGCTCATGTCATTTCTCCTCCCGCGCCGCTAATCTGCGGACAACGGGTAGTAAATTTACAATCTGTGGGGCGACCGCCGGATGTTGACCGGATGTCCCCGGATTGGGCGACCGCCGGTCGCCCCTACATGGAATCTTCACCGTAGGGGCGACCGGCTGGTCGCCCTCTTCGGCTTACGCAGCAGCAGCAATCGCTGGTGCTGCTTCGTCCTTGATCCACGGCGCTTTCATCTTGCCCCAGCAAGGGTTGTTCAGCGTCATGTCCATGTCACGGGCGAAGATGGCGAAGCCGTCATAGCCGTGATAAGGGCCGGAGTAGTCCCAAGAGTGCATTTGGCGGAATGGGATACCCATTTTCTGGAAGATGTACTTTTCCTTGATGCCTGCACCGATCAGATCCGGTTTGACCTTTTTGACGAATTCTTCAAATTCGTAGCCAGTCACGTCGTCATAGATCAGGGTCGCGTTGCCCATGTCTTTGATAGTACGGTCGTAGTCGTCGTTATGCGCGAACTCGTAACCAGTACCCACGACTTCCATGCCAAGGTCTTCATACGCACCGATAACGTGACGTGGGCGCAAGCCACCGACGTACAGCATGACGCGCTTGCCTTCCAGACGTGGACGGTATTTGGCAATGACTGCATCGTATTGGGCTTTGTAACGCTCAATCACGCGCTCTGCGCCTTCCTTGATGGTGTCGTCGAAGTAGCCCGCAATCTTACGCAGGGATTCGGCGATTTTGGTCGGGCCAAAGAAGTTGTATTCAACCCAAGGAATACCGTACTTCTCTTCCATGTGGCGGCTGATGTAGTTCATGGAACGGTAGCAGTGCAGCAGGTTCAGCTTCACTTTAGGGGTCAGTTCCATTTCAGCTAGCGTGCCGTCACCAGACCATTGGGAAACCACGCGCAGACCCATTTCTTCCAACAAGGTGCGGGAAGACCATGCGTCACCGCCGATGTTGTAGTCGCCGATGATGGAAACGTCATACGGAGTGCCAACAAAGCTGTTGTCGCCGTCGCGCTTATCCAGCACCCAATCACGGATTGCGTCGTTAGCAATGTGGTGGCCTAAGGATTGGGAAACGCCCCGGAAGCCTTCGCAACGTACCGGTACGACTGGCTTGTTGAGTTCTTTGGAAGCTTTCTTGGAAACGGCTTCGATGTCGTCACCGATCAAACCGATGGGGCATTCAGATTGAACAGAAATGCCTTTCGCCAATGGGAACAAGCCTTCGATTTCGTTCATGATTTTGGCGAGCTTTTTGTCGCCGCCGAATACAATGTCTTTCTCTTGGAAGTCAGAGGTGAAGTTCATCGTGCCGAAGGTGTTGATACCGGTAGTACCAACATAATAGTTACGGCGACCAGCGCGGGAATATTGTCCGCAACCGACCGGGCCGTGAGAAATGTGGATCATGTCCTTGATCGGCCCCCACACTACACCTTTAGAACCGGCGTAGGCGCAACCACGCACGGTCATTACGCCGGGCAGGGATTTGCGGTTGGAGGTAATGCACTTTTTGGACTGTTCGATGCTTTGGTCGTTGACAGTCAAATGCTTGGCGCGGTCTTTTTTCGCCTTTTCGGGATAAATTTCCAAAACCTCGGCAATGAGGGCTTCGGTTTCTTCGCGGGTCAGGTTCGTCATGTCTAGTCTCCTGATTCACTGCCACTAATCTGTGGACAGGTGAGGGAAGGATGGGTATGAGGGTTGGGTTTTGCCCACCGTAGAGACGCAAGATTTTGCGTCTCTACACACCCTGCTATCCGTTTAATTAAGCGACTTCTTCAGCAGCCGTCTTGCCGACGATGGATTCGTCTTCTTCGTCCATCAGGCCGAATTGCATCAGCAGTTCTTCCAACGCATCCATCGTGATTGGAGTTGGGATCACGAACTTGGTGTTGTTGATGATCTTGTTAGCCAAATCACGGTACTGTTGTGCTTGTTTCGCTGTTGGCTCGTATTCGATAACGGTCATGCGGCGGATTTCAGCACGTTGTACAACGTTGTCACGCGGGACAAAGTGGATCATGTGTGTGCCGAGCTGGCGAGCCAGTTCCATGATCAGCTCGTCTTCACGAGCAGTGTTACGGGAGTTGCAGATCAGACCAGCCAAACGCACGCCGCCGGAGTTGGCGTATTTCACGATACCTTTGGCGATGTTGTTCGCTGCGTACATCGCCATCATTTCGCCGGAGCAAACGATGTAGATTTCTTGCGCTTTGTTTTCACGGATGGGCATGGCGAAACCACCGCACACAACGTCACCGAGTACGTCATAGAATACGAAGTCGAGGTCTTCTTCATACGCGCCTTCTTCTTCCAAGAAGTTGATGGCGGTGATAACCCCACGACCTGCACAGCCAACACCTGGCTCTGGACCGCCGGATTCAACGCATTTGATGTCGCGGTAGCCGACTTTCAGTACGTCTTCGAGTTCGAGGTCTTCCACGCTGCCTGCGTTTGCTGCCATTTCCATGATGGAGTTTTGGGCTTTAGCGTGCAGGATCAAACGTGTGGAGTCTGCTTTAGGGTCACAGCCAACGATCATGACTTTCTTACCTGCTTCAGCCAGACCTGCAACCAGATTCTGGGTTGTGGTAGACTTGCCGATGCCGCCTTTGCCGTAGATTGCACATTGACGTAGTGCCATATCTTGGTCTCCTTGTGTGAGTGTGTTGTGATAACTGAATGTAACGATGATGTTTTTGCAAACCGCGTGCCAAGGCGGCACTTTTACTTTCAGTTAACTGATTCTTAAAGAGAAATTATCTTTTACCATGAAGATGACAGGTGTTGATTCCAGTCGTGTTCCCGACAATTCCGACACGTTTTGTATGGGTAAAGACAGTGCTTTCCTGCCATTCAACCGTTGTAACCTGCCCGCTCGCATCCTCGGTAGCCTGAGTTTCCAGCAACATCCCGTGCCATTAACCCTTGATGGGGTGGCAACTTTGCATCGTTCCCTGTTTACCCACCTGCAAGCTATACCGGATGCGGCGGCGCGGGCGCAACGTTTTATGGATTACATGACGGTACATTTTTGTTTGGAGGCGTTGGAAGAGGCGGGGCTGGATGCTGGCGGCAAGCAAAAGCGTGCCAATGCCAATTATCTGCGGGTGTTGCGTGGCTGGGGGTTTGATTCCAGCGGGCGCGAGGGTGCGGTGTTGAAGGGCTGGGTGGAATCGCGCTTTGGGCTGGCGGTGCAATACCATCAGGGCAATTTCCTGCTGGATCGTTGCAAGGGGTTGTATGGCACGAATGCGCTGGAAAGCCAGCTTGACCTTGTTTATACGTATTGTCAGTATGAATTGGCTTTGTTGCATTCGCTACAATCGCACCTGACCTTGTATCGCGGGGTGAATGCGCTGGATGAGTACCGGGTGTTGAAGCGTGATGGCAAGCGGGCGGTGGTGCTGATGAATAATGTCAGTTCCTTTACCCACAGCCGCGAGCGGGCGGATGAATTTGGGGATTACGTGATTGAAGCGCGAGTGCCGCTGGTGAAGGTGTTGGGGTATTACGATTTGTTGCCGAAGTTGTTGCGGGGAGAAGGGGAGTTTTTGGTGGTGGGTGGGGTGTATGAAGTGAGCATCAATATGCACTAGTTTTTTCCGTCTTACTTGTCATCGGTGGGTAATCAGCTTAACGTTGCTGTCAGACTTCATTACCCAGCAGGAAAATAACAATGACAGACGCTAGCCAACTCTACGCCGACCTCATCACCAGCATCGGTGAAGACATTACCCGTGACGGGCTGCAAAAAACCCCGGAACGCGCCGCCAAAGCCTTCGGTTTTTTGACCCAAGGCTATCAGCAATCGCTAGAAATCATCGTGAATGGCGCGGTGTTCGATTCTGACAACGATGAAATGGTGGTGGTGAAGGACATCGAATTCTATTCCTTGTGCGAACACCATTTGCTGCCCTTCGTGGGCAAAGCACACATTGCGTACTTGCCTAAAGGCAAAGTGCTGGGGCTGTCGAAGATTGCCCGCATTACCGATATGTACGCCAGACGTTTGCAGATTCAGGAAAACATGACCAAGCAAATTGCCGATGCGATTCAGCAAGTAACGGGCGCGGCAGGGGTTGGCGTGGTGTTGGAAGCACAGCATTTCTGCATGATGATGCGTGGGGTGCAAAAGCAGCAATCATCCACGGTCACGTCGATGATGCTGGGGGAATTCCGCGAAAATAGCCGCACCCGGCAGGAATTCCTGAATTTGATCAAGTGAAGTGTTAGTCGCCGCTGACTACATCAACGACAGCGCCGCCAACTTGGAAAGGCACTTTCGCCACGCCAATTGCCGTGCCAGCCACTACGCCCACGGCAGAACTTGCCATTTGTACGGCACAGCCTTGCAGCAGTCCGATGAGTGTTAACACCAGTAAGAATTTTTTCATAATACAGCCCTTATTTCGTAGGGGCGTATGGCATACGCCCTCTTCATAAAAAAAAGGGGCTGAAACAGCCCCTTCTTGTGGCGTGATTTACGACGCCAGATCTTTCTTCGCCGCGCCCGCCCGCTTGCGGTCATTTTCCATCAGGAAACGCTTGCGGATACGGATGTTCTTCGGCGTGATTTCAACCAATTCGTCGTCGTCGATGAATTCCATCGCCTGTTCCAGCGTCATGCGGATGGCAGGGACAAGGATCAAGTTTTCATCTGTACCGGAAGCACGAATGTTGGTTAACTGCTTGGCTTTCAGCGGGTTAACGACCAAGTCGTTGTCGCGGGTATGAATACCGATGACCTGACCTTCGTATACTTCTTCGGTGTGGCTGACGAATAACTTGCCGCGATCTTGCAGACTGAACAGGGCGTAAGCCAAGGCTTTGCCGGTGCCGTTGGAAATCAACACGCCGTTGTGACGGTTGCCAATTGCGCCCGCTTTGAACGGTGCATAGCTGTCAAATACGTGGTAAATCAAGCCAGTACCAGAGGTCATGGTCATGAAGTCGGTTTGGAAACCGATTAAACCACGCGCAGGCATCAGGTATTCCAAACGCACGCGGCCTTTGCCATCCGGTGCCATGTCTTTCAGTTCAGCGCGGCGTTCACCCAGCGCTTCCATGACTTTACCTTGGCTGGACTCTTCGATGTCAACGGTCACGTTTTCAAACGGTTCCATTTTCACGCCATCAACTTCACGGATGATAACTTCCGGGCGGGAAACCGCGAGTTCGTAGCCTTCACGACGCATATTTTCGATCAGGATGCCCAAGTGCAATTCGCCACGACCGGAGACTTTGAATTTCTCAGGGTCATCGGTTTCTTCCACACGCAAGGCGACGTTACTCAGCAATTCTTGATGCAGACGCTCGTTCAAGCGGCGTGAAGACGTGCCGGTTTTGACTTCTTTGCCTGCAAACGGTGAGGTGTTGACTTGGAACGTCATGGTGACGGTCGGTTCGTCAATGGTCAGCGGCGGCAGTGCGACAACGCTTTCTGGGTCACACACGGTGTCAGAAATGTGCAGCTCGTCCATACCAGAGAACGCGATAATATCGCCCGCTTGCGCTTCGTTGACTTCGACGCGATCCAAGCCGTTGAAGCCGAGGATTTTCAGCACGCGACCGTTACGGATTTTGCCTTCGGTGTCGATAACTTTGACTTGGGTATTGGTTTTGACGCGACCTTGCTTGATACGCCCAATCCCGATAATGCCGAGGTAGGAGTTGTAGTCCAATTGGCTGATCTGCAATTGGAACGGTGCATTCGGGTCAACGTCTGGCGCTTTTACTGAACCAATGATGGTTTGGAACAGCGGGGTCATATCGCCGTCGCTAACGGTTTCTTCCAAGCCCGCGTAGCCGTTGATGGCTGAGGCGTATACGACTGGGAAGTCGAGTTGTTCGTCAGTTGCGCCAAGGTTATCGAACAGTTCAAACACCTGATCCATCACGCGGTGCGGGTTTGCGCCGGGGCGGTCAATTTTGTTCACAACCAGAATCGGTTTCAAACCGTGCGAAAACGCTTTCTGGGTAACGAAACGGGTTTGTGGCATCGGGCCATCTACCGCGTCAACCAGCAGCAATACGGAGTCCACCATCGACAAGACGCGCTCAACTTCGCCGCCGAAGTCCGCGTGTCCTGGGGTGTCAACGATGTTGATGCGGTATTCGATACCGTCGGCAGGGTTAGTCCAACGCAGGGCGGTGTTTTTCGCCAAGATGGTAATGCCGCGCTCTTTCTCCAGCGCGTTAGAGTCCATCATCCGTTCGGAAACTTCGGCGCGTTCGCCCAAAGTGCCGGATTGTTGTAACAGTTTGTCAACCAAGGTGGTTTTCCCGTGGTCAACGTGGGCGATGATGGCGATGTTTCGCAGATTCTGGATCACAGCTAAAGTACTCAAATGAATTCATGAAAAGCGCGATTATACTTGGAATATGTTAATTTTCTAATGAATTTCATGTTTTAGCAGCGGATTGCTGTAAGTAAATGTTAGGAAATGCTGAAAAGATGGTTTTTTATGGTATGGTTATCATACCAATTAGTTGTGAAGGGTAAATAAACACGTATGCACGCAATGGCGGAAAGAAAAGTCGAGGCTACGCGAAATGCGGTCAATGATAGCGCGGCATTCATTCAGCGTTTGAAGCCTGATAGTGGGATCGCAGAACCCGTGTATCGACAATTACAACGCCAAATTATCCAGATGATCCAAGCTGGGGAATTGGGTGAAGGGGATAGTTTGCCTTCTGAACGCATGTTGGCAGAAGCATTGCGGCTAAGTCGTACCACGATTCGGCGCTGTTACGATGAGTTGCGTGAGCAAGATTTCATTAGTACGCATGGACGTGCAGGGGTGATAGTTAAATCGCCACCGCGTATTAACCCCGAAATCGGCAAGCTCAAAGGTTTTACCGAAGAAATGCGGGAAATTGGGGTGCAACCATCCACCCAATTGCTGGAACGTCGGATTGTTTGTGACCGTACCATTGCTTCGATTTTTAACCGCCCTTCCACCGCACGTTTTCTCAAGTTGGTACGTTTGCGTTTGGGGGATGGCGTGCCGATGACCCGTGAAGTGGCTTGGTATGACTTGACGCTTGCATCGGCATTGGCAGATTGGGATGTGGTCGGCTCGGTTTACCAATTCCTGCAACAGCACTGCGGTGTGATCTTGGCAGATGGTGAGCAAACCATTGAAGCCGCGATGAGCAATGCGGAGGAAATGGCGGCGTTTGGCTTTGCTGAACCAAGTCCGTGTCTATTGCTCAAACGCAAAACGTATGCAACCACGGGGCAGATGGTGGAATACGTCGAAGGGACGTTTCGGGGTGATGCGTACACCTACCGGATTACACTGAAGATGAATCCGCATATGCCTGCCCAGCCATAAAAGTTTGTACAGCCGTAAATCTGGGTAGTGCAGGCAATACGCCGGGTTGGGTTGCCACGATTGCCCCACACGCATTCGCAAAGCGCAAGGCAGTTTCCAGCGAATAGTGGTTCAGCAGCGTATAAATCAGCCCCGATGTAAACGCATCACCAGCCCCGGTAGTGTCAATCGCAGTAATTGTCCACGCGGGTTCATGGATGGCTGGTTGCCCACGTTGCAACGCAACACAGCCGCGTTCTGCCAATGTCACCACCAACAATTCTCCCTGCCAAGCTAACGTCGGCAATAAGCGTAACCACTGGGTAAGGGACAATGCCGGTACGTCAGTAATACCAAAACAAGCCGCTGCTTCGGTTTCATTGAGAACCAACATATCGGTCAGTGCCAATAATGCTGGGTCAGGAACACGCCAAGGGGAGGGATTCAGCAGGGTTTTAATGCCGTATTGTTGCGCTTGCTGGAAAGCTTCCCGTATCGGTGCATCGGGGATTTCAAATTGGGCGTAAACGAGGTTGGTGCTTTCCAGTGCACTAATGGCAGTTTGGATATGGGTTTTATCCAGCAAAGCGTTTGCTCCCGGATAAATCACGATGAGATTGCTGCCATCTGCGGCAATAAGACCAACCCCCAGCCCGGAACGTTCCCCAACTTTGACCACCCAGCGGGTATCCAAGCCTTCAGTGTGCAATAAATCCAGCAAGGCATCCCCCGCCGCATCATTGCCCACCGCCAGCAATACCTCGACACCCAGCCCCAGACGATGCAAGCCCACGGCAAGGTTCAAGCCTTTGCCGCCGTGTTCCACCCACAGGGCTTGCGCCCCAAGCGACTCCCCCGCCAAGGGTAAACGTTCAACGCACAGGCAATTCGCGCTGACATAACTGCCGAGAACCAATACTTTCATCCACTACCTCGCACTCAAAGCAGGGGTGCATTGTAGTACTTGGGCTTGGCTGTTTAGAATGTTTATGAGGCATTATTTTTTGGTATGATTATTTGTGGGAATTTTTGATTTTTAGCAAGAATTGAGTTGCAATAAACACTTTATGGTACTAGATTGGTATTTAGTGTTAAACTTGCGAGGAATAAAATATGAAAAACACCACACTGGCTTTGTTGGCTATTAGCCTATCCGCCACCACCATTACCACCACAGCCTATGCAGACCATCCTGATGGACTTTATTACATCAAAGCCCAACACAGTGGCAAATGTGTTCATCAACACGGTTCTACCAATGCCGAGGGGGGCAATGTCACCCAATGGGATTGCGTTGATCAACCCAATGTTAGGATTGAAAAAGTCACTGCGGGAGGCCCTTATTTCACCTTGCGTTTTCAGCACAGTGGTAAATGCCTGACAGTCGAGGGTGATAGTGATAAAAACGGTGCCAATATCATCCAAGCAACTTGTGACGCAGGCGCACCACGCAACCAAACGTGGATGGAAGTGCCGGGTGAGGGGAAATTCGTCAAAATCCAGTCAAGCATTGGGCATTGCCTACACCAACACGGCAATACACAAGGTAACGGCGACAATATTACTGCGTGGGAATGCGTTGATCAGCCGAATGTGAGGTTTGAGTTTGTGCCTGCCAACCCCTCCATGACGGATAAATCCAATGCGCCGACTGCTCCAAGTGTTCCTGCCAACATTGACCAAGCGTGTAACACCTATACGGATGCTGCTATTGCCCAATACGAAAGGAAAGTTGCGTTTGAAAAAGGGAATAATGGGCTGGATTGCAAACTGGGCCCTAATGCCCGTTGGCAGAGTGACCGCAATAACCATTACGGTTGGTGCGTCGATCAAAAAGCAGATACCGCTGTGTTGAAGGCAGAAATGGATGCGCGTGACAGAGAATTGAATGGCTGTTTTGAGAAGAATATAAAATAAATAATTTTTTACAGTATTTTGATAATACGTGATGCGCTCGTGCAGACATCACTGTCTAACCAGTTGCGAGGAAACGTTAGGTCATGAATAAAAAAACAGTGTTTTCTCATTGTCGGGTATTCACTCTGACCATCAGTTTGCTAGTGCTTACTCAAGTAGCCTTATCGACAGATATTGGTTCCAGTGCGGCAGCGCCCAACAGCATTCCTGCCCCGTCTAATCCTGAGAAAGAGGATATTCTCAAATCTGTACCCAGTGTCCCCGATGAACTCAAAGTTAAAGAGGTTACGGATAACGCCCCCGCCCCGATTGACCCGATCATTAGCCCCGGTCAGCAAGGAGCGCTTAAAACCGCCCCTATCACAAACTCTCTTGCACCGTCTGTTCCCCCAGATCCTGCCACTAATGCTGATAAAGAGGCGGTACTGGCACAAGTTGCTGAGCCAAATGCGGTGCATCCCAACGTTGCGCAACTGGAGAAACGCATTGCCGTATTAGAAGATGAAGTTCAGGCACTGCTTGCCAAGCAAGGCAAACCCAGTCAGGTTAAAGCCCCTTTTGAGGTGGTGGATAGCGATGGAAGGGTCATGCTACGTGTTTCCAACGATGCGAAAGCAGATATGCTGTATATGGGTAGTGGCCTAGTGCTCATGAATTATACGGCAGAACAGCGTGGTCGCGTAATTGTGTCGAGTTCTGGTGGACGAGCTATTATGAATGCTGAAGTAAAGTCTGCTGAAATCATGGTCGAATCAGCCAAGTACACAACCCGTATGGGGTCGGGGCCAAATGGTGAAGGCAATGGCTTTTTCGTGCGGGATGCGGGCGGAGTAGCTGCAAATGGCAGTGCAACACCGACCAAGCCTTTAGCAGAAATTGCTGCTCTTGCTGGCAAAAAAGTTGCTTTGCGCCTTTATGATGATGCCGGTAATGCAGTGGTTTCGGCAGGCACTAATCCAGCCGCAGCAGGGGCTGGCACGGTTAAGGTGGCGAACACCAAAGGCGAACCCGTCGCATTCCTTGGCACATCCGAAGACGGTGAGAGCGGTGCATTGGGCGTGGCGAAAAATGGAAAAAATACGGCGGCACTCCTCTCTGATCCGCGCATGGTGGTGCTGTACAATGATGCGGGTGAAGCGATTACCACACTTGCCAAAAGTCAGGAAGGTACTGGCGAAGGCGGCAATATTACCATTCGTCAACCAGACGGTGAGGGCATTTTCTCGGCGGGTTACAACGCAGAATTGGGAGGTGGTGATGCTTGTGTTTACCGTGCCAAAAAGCAAAATGTGTTTTGCTTAGGGATTGCTGTACCGGGTATGGGAACAGGACACTAAGGTTGCCGATATGAAATTCGTGTTGCGTCTCGCCCTGTTGGGATTAGGAATATGGATGCTTGTCATGGGTTGGCAGACAGCCTACCACCCGATCTACTACCGCATAGTAGGGATGGTAGTGGAAGGCAAAGTCATGGGCTTTCTGGCAGGTCGATACTCACCCTCCATTCAGCCAGAAAATACGGGTGTCCGAAACGGTCATCGTATTGCCAGACGACCCGCTTATCAATACCCGGCAACTGTTGGTGCAACCCCTAATCTGATTGGTAAAGCCAATGGTGCATTTACCTTTTCTTTTTATCCCTATGAGTTGGGTGAAAAAGTTACGGTCGTGTTCCCGACGGGGCAACCTGAACAGTCGTACCTCTTTGCCGCATCAACAATCGGTGGTGGACTGCTATTCATGGGCTTTGGTTTATGGTGTTTTTATATCGGCGTGGGTGTAAAGCTGTGAAATTTCAACCTTACTTGCTGTTTACTTTGCTGAATACCCTACCACTAGCGGCACTGGCAAATAGCACATCACCTACCATTCCGCTTTGCCCCGGCTTAACCATCGTCACTGCCATTAACCAAAGCAGCGGTGACTACGAATCCATCAAACGCATTACTGCTGTGGATGAAGCCGGTGTTACCTTGCATTACTCCAGTGAACATGAAGTCAATGATCCCTTCAGCGACAAGCCCCCGGAACTGGTTGCCACCAACGTCACCCGCCGTATCTTGCCGGAAGACCAACAAAAAGCAGGTTATTATCTGGCAGTTTTTAGCCCGATTTTGCCGGAAACTGTACCCAACAGCACCGCCATCAGCCTGACCCACGACAATTACACCCGCCTGAAAACCACGGGCAAAGCGGAACTCTCCATCGTTACCACGCTCAACTACAGTGCTACCCCAGAGAACGTGCTTGACACTGATTCGCCCTATCGCTGGTGGCTTGCTCCGGCGGTGTATGCACTGGAATTGCCTGAGAAAACCCCGGTCAAACTGCCGGTGTTGCTGAATGGCAAACCGGCTGAATTACCCGCATTACACGCCAAGGGCTTGTTTGCATCGGAACAAGCGGAGTTTTTTATTCTGGATGATCCGAGCAACCCGCTGATACTGAAATTCCGCCTAGGTTTTGGCACGGATGAGGCATTGAAAGCCAAGTTTGCCTCAGACCCGGCAATGATCAAGATGATGGAAGAAATAGCGGCGTTTGCGCCTGCACCGGCAGAACGGGATCGGTTACAAGTGACGCACATTACGTTTGACTGCCAGGCAAGTGACATCCTGCCGATAGCGACCAATACGGGCAAACCGGCGGAAGTATCCGGCGAATTCGACACCGATGCTGAACCTTTTCCGATAGGTAGTGGCAGCATAGCCAGTGCAAGCGGTGCAGGTAATGCAGGTGAGGGTACAGGTAACGGCGGTGGCGGCAGCATGGGTACAGGCGCAATGGGCGGTGGAGGGGGCAATCTGACTCTTGGTGCAGGCGGTGGCAACAGAGCAGCCAAATTAGAAAAAGCATTGCAAGAGGGTGAGAAAGTCGACATTTACGATATTTTCTTCAGTTTCAACAGTGCTACGTTGCGCCCTGAATCGGACGATACGCTTACCTTGATTGCTGGCTTATTGAGTAAACACTCCGATTGGAAACTCGCGATTGGCGGACATACCGACAGCATTGCCAGCGATAGTTTCAATCTTGATCTCTCTAATCGCCGTGCCGCAGCAGTGAAAACCGCATTGTTGGAGCGTTTCAAGATTGCTGATAACCGTTTGAGTACCCAAGGGTATGGCGAAGCCAGCCCACGGGATACCAATGACACCCTCGAAGGGCGTGCCCGTAATCGACGGGTGGAACTAGTCCGTCAATAACAATTGCACGAATAACCATAGGAGTTTCTTTATGAAAAAAAACACACTGATACCCTTTACTTTAGTACTGCTCTTGACAGCTTGCGGGGATAAACCAACCGACACAGCATCAACAGCAGCCCTCACTGCAAAAACACTTCCTGCTGCCTGTCAATTGGTGACAACCACTGATGTTCAAGCTGCTTTCGGACAAGCGGTAGCAGCGATGGCTGATGAAAAAGAAACCTGCATTTACAATGGTACTGGTGATCCGGGCGCATTTATACTCCTGACAACAATCTTGACACCCAATCGCGACGTAACAGAAGCAGCCGACACCTTCCAAATGATGCTCAAAATGCAAGGGGGAATGAATGAAATGTTCAACGCAACACTTAATGCAAACAATGCCGCACCTAACCAACAACTGACGGGTATTGGGGATGAGGTATGGTTCAAGGCAGGCAATAACAACCCGCTTGAAATGACACAAGCGATAGTACGCAAAGGAACAGTTATCCTTGGTCTTACCGCAACAGGTATGGATAAAAAGTATTCCCCCCAATTTGAAGATTTAGTGCGTAAAACCGTGGACAAGTTGTAGATATGACAAGAATTAATCCGCGTGTGATCGACTGTCTCTTCAACACGCCAGAACAGTTTGACCCATGCGTTGATATGCTGCCTGAGCATTGCATGAGCTTGAACCCGGCTATGGTATTGGAATCATTGAATGGTTTTTTTCAGTCATCCGCTTGGATCAAGCGTTATTCATCGCATCAGTTAGCACATGGCCTACAACTGATAACTGACACGGCTTGTTCAGATTATCCGTTGCTGTACACTACTCGTCATCCCGATAGCCGCCTGCTACGCCCACTTCAGCATGAAGCGATTCGTTGCCTGACGTATGTTTACAGCAATATTTTCGAGCCTTATTGCACGGATACCTACGAAGCGGATGTTCATGCAAGCGTCGATCCCTTGGCGCACATTTGCTATATGTTCTGGGATATTTTTGCACTGCATCCTGATAGCACGGACGCCAAAGGTGTTGTTTTGGCGTTGGAGGTGATGGAGCGTGCGTTGCATTCTGGTCATTACAGTTGTATCCGTTCCGCGTTACACGGACTTGGGCATTGGCATGTGGCATCTAACGGTGCTGCCGGTGGAACTGATGCGCCAATAATTGCCTATACTCAATCAAAGCTGATCACCCCAAGGAGTTGACTATGAAACGTATACTTGCCGCTACTGCGTTATTCACGCTGCTGCCTCCGGTTTTTGCGCTGGATGCTGCCTGTGACCCCATTCTCAAAGCCAGCGAAGCCAAACTCACCCAAGCCGCTTGGCATTCCACGGTGGAAACAGCAGGTGCAAAGCTCGAATCCATCAAAGTGGACGGGCAGTTTTTCATGAGTATCGACGGCAAATGGCAAAAATCACCAATGAATATGGATGACGCCGAAAAAATTGCGATCGGCATGATTAAAGATGGCTCAATCAAGGTAACAGATTGCAAGGATGACGGTGAGGATACGGTCGATGGTGTGGCGGTAACGGTGTTGAGCTACCACAGTGAAGCCGGAGATTTGGGAGGCGGTACGGTCAAGCTGTATATCGGTAAGGATGATGGCCTGCCCTACAAATCCGCCATGGAGGATGGCAAAACCACCTCTTCTACCCGTTACCAGGATGTCACTGCCCCAAAACTCTAAGTCTTTGCGAAATCCCATCCCCCATTACCGTGAAAGTCCGTAGACTTGCTATTTTTAAGCAAGCTACGGAGTATTCAGGATGGAATTACCGATCACAACCCACTATGACATGCTCGGCGGCGAAGCCGGTATTTCGCGCTTAGTGAACCGCTTTTACGACATTATGGATGAATTGCCGGAAGCGTGGGAGTTGCGCAAAATCCACCCGCAAGATTCGCAACCCGCTCGCGATAAGTTGTTTAAGTTTTTGTCGGGCTGGCTAGGCGGGCCGGGTTTGTATGAAGCAGAATACGGACACCCGCGTTTGCGGATGCGGCACGCGCCATTTCCGGTGGATACCCAAATGCGTGATCAGTGGTTGCTGTGCATGAATATGGCATTGGATGAGCAACTGACCGACGAATTATTGAAAATGCAGTTAAAAGCTTCCTTTGCGAATGTGGCTGACCACATGCGGAATCGGGCGGGCTGATAAATATTCAATCTCATAAAAACAATAAATAACGATTTCTTTCATTTCTGCTAAATTCATTAGAGCATAAACATAAATGAGGAAACGTAGATGAATAAATATTTGCCTTTGGTGAGTGTCGCGGTTGTATTGTTCAGTGGTGTAGCAATGGCAGGCTCGCCAAAAGCGCCTTATGTGGGCGTGGGGTATGGCATTAATACGTCGATTGATGATAACGATCTGAGTTCAGATTGTGGCGTTGGGGGCGTTGCGTGCCGTGAAGTGTGTGACACTGACCGCGCTGTCAATGCGTATGCTGGGTATCCGCTTAGCCCTAATTTGGCCGTGGAAGCAGGTTACACCGATATGGATTATACCGCCCGTATTGAGCAAGACGGCGGTGCAGTGCGCGGCGATCAACAGTCCAAAGCGTTGACGTTGAGCGCGGTCGGGCGCAAGCCCTTGAGTGCTAATGCGGGTTTGTTCGGCAAAGTCGGTGCGGCCTATTGGGACAGCGAAGTAGAAACCACCGCAGGTAATGCCGATGACTCCGGTTTCACCCCCGTTGTTGGCGTGGGTGCAGAATACAACTTCAGCGAACACATGGGCGTGCGGGCTGGCATTGACCATTTCGTGAGCATGGGTGAGCAATCTAAAATCATTGAGTCGGGCGTGGTTGGCACGGCGGACACCGGTGTCACCACCGCAACGGTTGGGTTGCACTACAACTTCTAAGCGCTCTAGTTGCGTTGATTTTAGTCTTTAATGTTGAGCCGGATAATGGATGTTATCCGGCTATTTTCATGCCTTTACAATTGCCAATCTCAATGACCAGCACACTCAATCACCACGTTATGGAAGGGCGTTACTATATCAAACGGTCGTTCGTAATTCCTGCCGTCACAGGTGAGCTTAGCGATGTATTTACCCGGTGGCAGTTCAGCGGTAAACGTATGGCGTTTATCGTGTTGTAAGCTGTGGCTATCCAGCCCGACAATTTCCCATTTGACTTCACGCAAAATAGCCTTGCCATTATCGACAGCACTAAACAGCACTTCGCCATTGACGGCGTATGCGTAATGGCTGCTTAAGATGAGGGTGGTAACAAACGTTGTGACGGCGTTACGTATTAGCTTCCTTGCTGACATGGGCGCACTCCTTGGGTAATCTGTGACTGTGAACAAAACCTACTCTATAGATTAAATAGTAGTCTAGTTTTGACAGAAGTGAACCCTGAATGCACGATTAATGTTGATGAAATTATTTATAATGGGTCATAAATAATTCAGCACGTTATGGGGTGGTCGCAATCTCAGGCAAACGCGCCTTTTCAGCTTCAATCCAGCGTTGCGCCTGTTGGTTAATGGCATCGGTTTTTAAGCCTTGGGTGGCAAAGGCTGGGCCGATGCTGACGGTAATCGTGCCGGGTTTTTTGATCCACGCATGGCGTTGCCAGCTTAACCCCGCATTGTGTGCCACAGGAACCACCGGAAAGCCGGAGTGAGAGGCGAGGATTGCGCCGCCAATTTTAAACGGTACGTTGGCATCCGGTGCGACGCGAGTGCCTTCGGGGAAAATAACCACGCAAATACCTTCTTGTAACAGCGCTTTGCCTTGGTGCGAAATTTGTTTGACGGCAGCTTTTCCGGCATTGCGGTCAATTGCAATCGGGCGAATCAGTCGCAAACCCCAGCCAAAAAACGGAATCTTCAACAGTTCGCGTTTCATTACCCAGCTTAATTGTTGCGGAAAAATACAGGGGATCGCGAAGGTTTCCCACGTTGATTGATGATTAGCCATAATGATGAAGGCGCTATCGGTGGGGATGTTTTCGCGCCCGATCACTTGGTATTTCACCCCGCAGGTCACTTCCAGCCACCAACGGTTGAAGCAGTTCCACAAGGTAGTCGCGGGGTAACGGTATTTAAGCGGAAACAGCCAAGCTAACGGGGTTAGTAAGCCTGCCAAGAGGGTGCTGATCGCAAAGCCTACCCAGAAAATCGCGGCACGAGTGCCTAGCCAAAGCGTATTAAGTGCATTCATGCTGAAGTGGTTCCCAAAAGTGAATCGGCGTAATCTGCCAGATTATCAAACACGGGTATAGCGGCAGGGAGCTTGCCATCCGCCAGTGTGCGCAAGCCTTTGCCGGTGCGGACTTGGGCATAGCGTGCGCCTACCGCAGCGGCGGCTTGCCAATCGCGTAGCGAATCACCGACGACGTGGGCTTGCGCGGGATTTATACCGAAATGTTCTGCAATGGTGAACAGCATCCCCGGTTTCGGTTTGCGGCACTCACAATGATCGCTGCTAAGGTGCGGGCAATAGGCGATGTAAGCGACTTCACCGCCGTGCGCGGCTAACAAATGGCGCAGTTTGGCGTGCATCGCATCCAAGGTCGCAACGTCGTAATAGCCACGCGCAATGCCCGATTGATTGGTCGCAATCGCCAACGTGTAACCGGCGTGATAGAGCCGCGCCATTGCTGCAATGCTACCGGGGATGGGAATCCATTCGTCCACCGTTTTGATGAACGCATCGGAGTCTTCGTTAATCACGCCGTCACGGTCGAGGATGATGAGTTTCACCCGGCGTTCTCCAGCAGCATTTCATGCAATTTACGCAAGGCTTGCCCGCGATGGCTGATGCGGTTTTTTTCTTCCGCTGGTAATTCGGCGGACGAGCAGCCGTGAGTTGGCACGTAAAACAAGGGGTCGTAACCAAAGCCGTTTGCCCCGCTTAAGCTGTGCAGAATGCGACCTTCCCAACTGGCTTCAGCAATGATCGGCAATTGGTCTTCGGCATGGCGCAAGTAAACGATGCAGCAATAGAAACGTGCGGTGCGTTGCGCGTCCGGCACGTCTTGCAAGGCTTCCAGCAGTTTGGTGTTATTGGCAGCATCATCGCCGTGTTCCCCCGCATAACGGGCGGAATACAATCCCGGTGCACCACCGAGAGCATCGACCACAATGCCGGAATCGTCTGCCATGGCGGGCATTCCAGTGTGTTGAGCGGCATTACGCGCTTTGATTAAGGCATTTTCGACGAAGGTTAAGCCGGTTTCATCGGCATCTTGCACCCCAAATTCGCTTTGGCGTACAAATTCAATGCCTAAATCCGCCAGCATTGCGTTGAATTCACGCAGTTTTCCGGCATTGCCGGACGCTAAGACGATACGTTGACTCATGATGCCAATGCCTGTTGTTGTGCTTGCATGATTTCCCGAATGCCTTTTTCTGCCAATACCAGCATGGCGTCGAGTTCGTCGCGACGGAAGGCGTGACCTTCGGCAGTGCCTTGCAATTCGATGAATTGTCCGGCTTCGTTCATCACCACGTTCATGTCGGTTTCGGCTTTGGAATCTTCGGCGTAATCCAAATCCAGCACCGGCACACCGTCAAAAATGCCGACGGAAATCGCCGCGATTTGACCGTGCAAGGGGTTTTTCTTCAAGCGGCGGTTTTTTTGCAGCCAAGTAATCGCGTCACACAATGCCACGTAAGCACCGCTGATTGAAGCCGTGCGCGTGCCGCCATCGGCTTGAATCACGTCGCAGTCGATGGTGATTTGGAATTCGCCGAGGGCTTCGAGATCGACTACCGCTCGCAGGGAACGCCCGATCAAGCGCTGGATTTCCATGGTACGCCCGCCTTGTTTGCCTTTGGCGGCTTCGCGTGCGGTGCGTGAACCCGTGGCACGCGGCAACATGCCGTATTCCGCCGTGACCCAACCTTGACCTTTGCCTTTGAGCCAGCCGGGTAAACGGTCTTCGACGGTGGCGGTACACAGCACCTTGGTGTTGCCGAATTCCACTAATACTGAGCCTTCCGCGTGGCAGGTGTAATGGCGGGTAAATGTAACCGTTCGCATTTGCTCAGGAGCGCGTTCGCTGGGTCTCATGGGGAATCCTTTTATCGCTTAGAGAGGAGAGCGGGGATTATACCCATCATTGGCGTGGGTTTCACGGTTATGGTGCGGCAATGTGTGGTAGCCAGCGTTCCAGCATCACCTGCATGGTGGCGGGGACAAACGGTTTGGTGAGGTAATCATTCATGCCTGCGGCGAGGCAACGTTCACGCTCCCCCGCAATGGCGTGGGCGGTTAGGGCAATAATGGGCAAGTGCGTGAAACGGGCATCAGCACGAATCCGCTGCGTGGTTTCATAGCCATTCATCTCCGGCATACTCACGTCCATTAACACCAAGTCGATAGGGGAGTCGATAGTATGTTGTTGCAATTGTTGGAGAGCGGCTGCGCCACTATCGGCTGTTTCAACGTCGACGTGCAGTGTTTTCAGCAGAGCGCGACCGAAAAATAAATTCAGTTCGTCATCGTCTACCAATAGGATTCGGTATGTTGTTGCCGTGGGCAAACGTTTCATGACCGCGATGTCGTCTTGCTGAGAAACGCTACAAGGCGTGTCAACCCTGGCGAGAGCAAAATCCAAACTGAAAAAGAAGCGGCTGCCTTGTTTGGGGGTGCTGCTCACTGCCAAGGTTCCACCCATTGCCGCCACCAGTTTGTGGCTGATGGATAAGCCTAGCCCCGTGCCTTTAAAGCGTTTGTCGGTTGAGGTTTGAGTAGCCGAGAAGGGTTCAAATAATTGCGCTTGCTGCATTGGATCGATGCCGATGCCAGTATCGGTGACGTCAAAATGCAGTAATACCTTGCCGGTTACGTCCGCGCCGAGGTCACGAATCGCCAAGCTCACACTGCCCGTTGCGGTGAATTTCAGGGCATTGTTCAACAGGTTGAGCAATATTTGCGACAAGCGGGTGAGATCGCCGAGTAGCAGGGTTTGCAGCGAAAAATCACTGTGCAGCTTCAGCGTTAAGCCTTTTTGTTGAGCGTGTTCGTGCAGGAGTTTTTCTAGGTTTTCCAGCAATTCGCCGAGGGTAAACGGGTGTGATTCGATTACCGGCAAGGTGTTTTCTAAGCGGGCTAAATCCAAAATATCATTGATTAGGTTCAGCATGTGGTTGGCGGCGGTGTCGAGCCGATCCACGTATTCTTGTTGTTGCGGGTTCAGTGGCGTTGTTTGCAGCAGTGTGCCCGTGCCGATGACCGCATTCATGGGCGTGCGCAATTCGTGGCTCATTGAGGCTAGAAATTCACCTTTGGCTTTGCTGGTGGCTTCAGCGCGTTGCGTTTGTTCGTGCAAGATGCGGGTGCGTTCTGCCTGTGACAGTGAGAGCAAAATCATAAACGCCAACATGCCGACATGCATAATATCAATGGCATAGGGCAAGTTGTGTACCAGCCCGAATCCGACCAAGATTAAGGGAATGCTGCTCAGCGTGACGATGCTGGATGCCCAGGCGAAACTTTTTGCTTCACGCAAGCCCCGCCGCCATAAGATGAAGGTGGCGGGAACAACGATGCTGAGCAACAAAAAACCCAGCAGTGAGGTCAGCCATGCACCAAACGCAAACCAGTGGTTCAGCAGGATGCTCAGCAATGCGTCCCAAAACACGAGCCGCAGCGGTACGACAAAATACGGTAACTGTTTGGGTAAGCCCATTAAGTGGTGGAAAAAGTGTGCGCCACTGGCAATGGCGGCGTAAGCAAACACCGATTGTATTAACAGGTAATGTTCCTGAAACAGCGTGATGACATGCAAGAGACCTGTCAAACGGCTCAATTCCAAGGCTACAAAGACGATAAAAAATGCCAAACTCAGGAAGCTGATTTCGGTTAATTTGAAATAAGTCAGTAAGTTGTAAGCCGCCAATGCCAGCATTCCGCCCAAGACAATCCCGTAAAACAAGTAATCGTGAATGGCTGCCAGCAATAAATAGTCGGTAGCGTTAAATTCCACTTCAAACGACAGCGGAATATTGGGATTTTGCACGCGCAAGTACACGCTAACGCTGCTATACGGGGCGAGATCGAGGTAATAAGCAGGCATCCGCAAGCTATCGACGGCTTGCAGCGGTGCGAGGGAAACCGGCGGCACGGCGGCTGATGGGTAGGCGTAAGCTTGCACCGTGCTGGGGTATTGACCACGAAACAACACATAGCCATTGCGGTTTTGCGCCGTGCTGTTGTGAATGTCAAATCGCGCCCAATACACCGCCGTGGTGTAGCCAATTTGCGGGTGATAATGCCAGTCGGCTTGGAAGTGTTCGCTAACACGGGCGGCATCGGCAACACGCCAGTTGCCAGTCGGGTCTTGCGCTATCGCTATGTGTGGGTAAATCCATGCTTGCGCGGTGTTGGCATTCAGTTCCATGGCGGCGGGTAGCGCCTGAGCCGCTAAACTGATGAGCATCCCGCCAATTAGCAATAAAATAGTGCGAAACAAGCGTGCTGGATTCCTTGGTGATTAAAATTCACATAAAAATGCTGTGTAACTGTGTGAATATAGTGCGTTTTATTTGAACATTTGGTATCTTTTTCGCGTCATTCAGTGGGATAATTTGTGCCGTTTTTTGTCTGTTTTTCCATTGCGAGGGTGTTATGTTAAAAGGATTTTTGCCAAGTTCATGCGGCATTTGTGCGTTAATGTTTGTGATGCAACCGGCTGGAGCCGGTACCGCGACCACGGGTATGCCCTTGAAAGCACGCGGTGTGGGTGTCGAACTGTATACGCAAAACCAGGATGTTAAAATTAC
Organism: Thiothrix subterranea; assembly: GCF_016772315.1. NCBI lineage: Bacteria > Pseudomonadati > Pseudomonadota > Gammaproteobacteria > Thiotrichales > Thiotrichaceae > Thiothrix > Thiothrix subterranea. Next base: position 2,717,251 of record NZ_CP053482.1, read on the forward strand.
CGATATTGTGATTAAAAATCCAATGGTAGCGGCGTTATTGCCCGCGAATGCCAAAGATTTAGTCACGATTAATAATGATCTGAAAATGGTGGGCGCTAAGCTGGATTATCAGGTGAACCCGCACCTGACGGTATTCGGGGGTATTTCACACGTCACTGGGGAATCGACGGCTAATTTGTCAGCGCTTCCGGGCTTAGGCTTAAGCGATTTGGTGTTTGATGCTGACGGTACTTTATACAATGCAGGGGCAACGGTGGCAAAGCAGCAGGGGCGTTATTTTGGCGCATTGACTTACATTTACACCCGTGCAGACGGGGATGCTGGCATTAAAGATGGCGCGGTGAATACGCTAATACCTAGCGTGGGTGTGCTGACTGACGTGGGCGCATTCAATGCGGGGTTGATTTATCAGCAGGCGGATGTTGATTACGCCGGAACGCTGGTGTTGCCGGGGTTGGGCGAGGTGGAAACCGAGGTGCGCGGCGAAACGGCTGATACCTTGGCGTATCGTGTCGGTTATCAAACCCAAGTAGGCAGGGATTTGTATCTGGATGCGAGTGCCGGATTCGGCGGTTGGGAAGATGCGCGGTTGGAATTGAACCAACGTTTTTGAGTCAAAAAAAACAGCCCTAACTACAGGGGAGTAAGTAGGGCTGTTAAGGACTCACCAATTTTGGCGCAGTTTGGTGAGCCGAGTAAGGAGGTTTTACGGTTTTTTTATCATGTGTTCTTCCCAGAGCGATTCCACCACGCCTTGTAACGTAATGAATTGATCCGATTGCAATAAATACAAATACACGTGCGGGCCAATCAACTCCGGCAGAAAACCATTTAAGCTGGTTGGCTGCGTGTGTGGTTCCGCTGTTTCTAAGGTTTCATCCCTGGTAATGCTGTGATTGCTTTGTTGTTGTAGTGCTTTCGGCGATAACGCCATCACCGGTTGCGCACTCAAGCAGCCAACCAGCAGGCATAAACTCGCGACCCCGTGTTTTCCCTTAATCATTAGCCATATCCTTAATCAATTTTTCTTTATTTGCACAAATCTTATCAATTTACCGTACACAACCTTAACGAACGTTAGCGCGTTTGTAACGTGAAAAATTGTAAGAAAATGTAACAGGCCATATTTCAGTCAATTATTATCTGAGATAAACAGTCGGATATTAGCCTGAATTTGTTGGAAGGTTTGCATGAGAGTGGGGATGAAAGCGGGGTGTTGTAATGCTGCTAGATTTTGCGCATTAATGTCGTCGAGAGCGGCTTGCAAGCTGGCAGAATCGTACAAATGCGCGGTGGCCGAAAGTTTATGGGCAAGTGCGGCGGCGGTTTGCCAGTCTTGTTGTTGCAAGCTGTTGAGCAGTCCCTGTTGGTACTGCTGAAGTTCGGGTTGTGCAACTTTGAGCAGGCGCTTAGTTGCTTCCTTGCCTAAGATTTTGGGCAACGTGGTAAATAAAGCGCTGCTGCTCATGCGTCGAGTATCAAGCGATAACCTTTGCGCCAAATGGTGTGCAGGTGTTTGGGGTCATTGGCATCATCGCCCAATTTTTTGCGTAGGCGGTTGATAGTCATGTCAATACTGCGATTGAGGGGCAGGTGCTCATTGCCGCTAAGCGCGTGGGAGATGGCGTCGCGGGTCAAGATTTGTCCGGCATTCTGGTAAAAAAATTGCAGTAAGCAGGTTTCTTGCGTGGTGAGTTTGATCACCGTGTTGTCGCGCTCTAACTTTTCATGCAGCGGGTCAAACAGGTTGTCACCGATGGTGATGAGGTTATTGCTGGGCTTATTGGGTGTGTGCCGAATGATATTTTGAATGCGGATAAGCAATTCTTTGGGGTGAAACGGTTTGGTGAGGTAATCATCAGCCCCGACTTCTAGCCCCGCCAAGCGCTCATCCGCTGATTTTTTTGCAGACAATAGCATCACCGGCAAGTGCGGATGGTGTGTTTTTATCCATCCCAACCAGTGTAAGCCATCTTTGCCGGGCAGCATAATGTCAAGCAAGACCAAATCCGGTGGTGAACTTTGGAAAAATACGTCTATTTCTTCACCATTCAATAGGCTATGAATGCGGTAGTCATGCGCAGTTAAATATTCCTGCAATAGCGCGTGCAATACGATGTCATCATCGACGAGTAGAATGCGGCGGCTAGTTGTATTTTGGTGTACACCTTGGTTAACGCTCATTTTTCCAGACATTATAGGGTTGAAATCAAATGATATTACATTTTAGTGTGTCTGGCACTGAAAATCTAAAAAATATCAGTGAGTAACGCTGCTATTGGAAAATACAATGCAATGACACCACTATTGGTATTGTTTTAAACGGGTTTCGATCACATCGCCGTCTTCTTGGTGACGTACTTGCACGATGGCGTAATCCAGTTTGGGTGCTAACCATAAGGTGGTTTGGCGCTCATTATTGTCATGCATGACTTCGAGTTTTTCGCATTCATAATGGCCAGCGGGGACTTCAATGGTCTCTTTGCCGAGTTTGCGCAGGCGGTAATCTTGCAATTTGCCTTTGCTGAGCACGCGGTAATTGAGCGCTTGGTTGGTCGCGAGGGCATCCATTAACGTCAATTCCAGTGCTGCCATGTCCAAAGTGCCCGTCGGCACGTTTAGCTGGTAGGTGTTGTTGTCAAAGCTGCCGTCCACTTGAGTCGCGGTGGTGAAGCGGAATTCGTCTTTTTTATCTTTGCGTTTGTTTTTGTGGTGGTACAGGTAATGTTCGGGAAGCAACTGCGCCGCTTGTTTTTTGCCGGTGCTGCGCTCCGTCAGTGTGTCGCCACTGAGCACGGCGGCTAAACCGTTGGCTTTGGTGATTTTTTGGTAGGTGTAGGTTTCGCCGTCGTAGCGCAAACTGGCATTCATCACGCCCATTTCCAGCCCTTTGGCGCTGACGGTGTAACTGGCTTGAAATGCATCGGGGGCGGCCGCTAAGGGTGGCGCGGCTAATGCGAGGGCTGCTGAGACAATCCATAAAAGCTTCATGAGGGCAATTCCTTGTGGTTAAACGCTATCGACCTGATTAGACTACAGCAAGCCGTATTGGTTCTTAAACGCTATACTACAAAGATGGCGCAAAATAGTAGAGAATAGCGGTCGTAAAACCTCAAAAATCAGGGAGAACCCTTCTGTGAGCAACAACATTACTTACCTTTCCGATGCAACTTTCGAGCAGGAAGTGCTGAAATCTGCTGTACCCGTGCTGGTTGACTACTGGGCGGAGTGGTGCGGGCCGTGCAAAATGATTGCCCCGCTACTGGATGAAATTGCCAGCGAGTTTGACGGCAAGCTGAAAGTGGCTAAATTGAACATTGATGAGAACAAAGCGGTACCACCGCGTTACGGTATCCGGGGTATTCCGACTCTGATGCTGTTTAAAGACGGCGAAGTGTTTGCGACCAAGGTAGGCGCACTGTCTAAATCACAGTTGACCGCGTTCTTGACCTCAAACCTCTAAACAGCTCGATTCCTGCACCCCTTGGCGATTTTTGGTTTCCTTGGGGCTTGCGGGGATATTTTGCTGGACTCTGTAAAACTGGCGTGCTAGTTTAACTGTACTTGAATCTGCATCCAGATTCATTCCTGAAAATCCTGTCTCGTTTTCTTAATCACTAGATTCATGCACAGACTGTAACGGGCGATAGCCGCGATTACGGCAATAGCAAGGCACTCAGCCACGCTTCCCGATTGAGAAACACAGCACGAGCAGGGGCTTCCTGATTGTTTACTCCTACTATCCCCATCAAATTCATCACTATATGAACCTGTCTGAACTCAAAAAGAAATCCGCCGCCGAAGTCTTTGAAATGGCTCAAGCCATGGGGATCGAGAGCATTTCCCGCACCCGCAAACAAGACATCATCTTTGCCTTGCTGAAAGCCAATGCAGCCAACAACGTCGACATCCACGGGGATGGTGTGCTGGAAATCCTGCAAGACGGCTTTGGTTTCCTGCGTTCCGATGATTCCAGCTACCTCGCTGGGGCGGATGATATTTACGTTTCACCAAGCCAGATTCGCCGCTTTGGGCTGCGCACCGGCGATACCGTATCGGGTAAGATTCGCCCACCGAAGGACAGTGAACGTTACTTTGCACTGCTGAAAGTCGACACCATTAACTTCGAGCCGCCCGAAAGTGCGCGTAACAAAATTGCCTTTGAAAACCTGACTCCGCTGCACGCCGATGACCGGATGCGCATGGAACGGGGTAACGGCAGCCGTGAAGACATTACCGCTCGCGTTATCGACATCGTAGCGCCGTTTGGTAAAGGTCAGCGTGGCTTGATTATCGCGCCGCCAAAGGCCGGTAAAACCATCATGCTGCAAAACATTGCACAAAGCATTGCCTCCAATTACCCCGAAAGTTACTTGATCGTATTGCTGATCGACGAACGCCCGGAAGAGGTGACAGAAATGTCGCGCATGGTGCAGGGCGAAGTCGTGTCGTCGACCTTTGATGAACCGGCAGCGCGTCACGTTCAAGTCGCGGAAATGGTCATTGAAAAAGCCAAGCGTTTGGTCGAACACAAGCGCGATGTGGTGATTTTACTCGACTCGATTACCCGTCTGGCGCGGGCTTACAACACCGTGGTGCCATCGTCTGGCAAAGTATTGACGGGGGGTGTGGATGCCAATGCCTTGCATCGCCCCAAACGTTTCTTCGGTGCGGCACGTAATATCGAAGAGGGTGGTAGCTTAACGATTATTGCCACCGCGTTGATTGATACCGGCTCGAAAATGGACGAGGTTATCTACGAAGAATTCAAGGGGACGGGCAATATGGAAATCCATCTGGATCGCCGTATTTCTGAGAAGCGCGTATTCCCGGCGATTAACATCAACCGTTCCGGCACACGTCGCGAAGAGTTGCTGACCACGCAAGACGAACTGCAAACCTTGTGGGTGTTGCGTAAATTCCTGCACAGCATGGACGATCTGGATGCCATGGAATTGCTGTTTGATAAGCTGTCGAAGACCAAAACGAATAGCGAATTCTTTGACGTGATGCGTCGCGGGTAAAACCTTATTCTTGTTTCGACATCGAGCATCCCCGTAGAGACGCAAGATTTTGCGTCTCTACCGAATCCCACGGTGGCATAATCTCTCTCGGATAATTTGCTGCTACAAATCGTCTAGCGCCAAGCCTTCTTCCCGTAAACATTGTTCCAGCCTGCGCTGATCAATCAGCACTTTTAAGCTGAAATTGCCTTCATCCGTAATGCTTTCCTGCTGAATCGCTTTGTCGGCGTATAGCTTGGCGCGTAAGCGGGCGTGTTGCGGTTTGAGCGTCAAATCGCCTTGGAACATGTGTCCGGCAAAGTAATTTCCTAAGTATTCCAGCAATACATCCAGCCCCAGATTGTTCTGGGCGGATATGTAAATGCGGGTAGGGGTGGTGCCGGTGCTTTCCTCAATGTGTGGGGTAGTGCCACCGAGGTCGATTTTATTCATGACTTCGATTTGTGGCACGCGCTCCGCCCCAATTTCGGCGATGACGTTATTCACTTGTTCGCGGAACAATTCTAGCTGGTCGTCGTGGCTGTCGATAACGTGTAGCAACAAGTCAGCATCCACGGTTTCCTGCAAGGTCGAGCGGAAGGCCGCAACCAAGTCGTGAGGCAGATAACGAATGAAACCGACGGTATCGGCGAGAATAATTTCTTGTTGATTCGGCAATTGCACTTGGCGCAACGTCGGGTCAAGGGTGGCAAACAATTGGTCAGCCACGTAAACGCCCGCTTGGGTCAGTGCATTGAATAAGGTGGATTTACCTGCATTGGTGTAACCAACCAATGACACGGTGGGAATTTGGGCTTTTTTGCGCGATTGACGCCCTTGTTCACGCTGATTTTGGACTTTTTCCAAGCGGCGGTCGATTTGTTTAATGCGCTCGGCAATTAAGCGCCGGTCAGTTTCTAACTGCGTTTCGCCGGGGCCGCGCATTCCGATCCCCCCTTTTTGGCGTTCAAGGTGAGTCCAGCCGCGCACGAGTCGGGTAGACAGGTGTTTGAGCTGTGCGAGTTCAACCTGAAGTTTACCTTCATGGCTGCGGGCGCGTTGCGCGAAAATATCCAGAATCAAACCGGTGCGGTCAATGACACGGCATTCCAGCAATTTTTCTAGGTTGCGTTCTTGGGCAGGGGAAAGGGAGTGGTCGAAAATGACCAGATTGGCGTCGCGCAATTCACGTAACTGGCGAATCTCTTCAGCTTTACCTGTGCCCACAAAATAACGTGGGTCAGGGCGTTGACGTGAGCCATTAACGAATCCGACTACCTGTGCGCCAGCCGAATCCGCTAATTCGATGAATTCCTTTTCGTCTTGTGCCGTCTTTGCCGACTTGAAACTGATTTGAACGAGTACGGCATTTTCACCGCCGCCGGGGCGTTCAAATAGTTCCAATCGGCAACCTTTCTGATGATTTCAGTAGAATGACTTATTCTTCTGGTGCTAATGCCAATTTGATCGAGCGAGCAGGCACGATCGTGGAAATAGCGTGTTTGTAGACTAATTGGCTGACGGTGTTCCCCAGCAATACAACGAATTGGTCGAATGATTCGACGTGACCCTGTAATTTGATGCCGTTGACCAAGTAAATCGAGACAGGAATCCGTTCCTTTCTCAGAGCATTAAGGAAGGGTTCTTGTAATGTGTGCCCTTTCGACATGAGCTTCTCCTAAAAATATTCTCGGGTTTGTGGTTGTTATGGTCTCACACCTAAAGCTAGGGGGGTGGTCGTGAGCCAGTCGCTTGTTTCCTTCGACGCCTAAAAGCTTATCAGTTCTATCGTCTCACCAGAATGCCTGTTTGTCGGACGTATCCGTTCATCCGCCAATAAACGTTGAAACGTTGCTGATGACCGATGAAAGGTTAAGTTCTTGGGGGTCGTAACAACTAATGCCTTTTTCGGATCGCAACCACGTCATTTGACGTTTAGCAAGCTGCCGTGTTGCGACAATAGCACGATCGCGCATCTGATTGTAGTCTATTTCGTTAATTAAATAATCCCAAATTTGCCGATAACCGACAGCTCTTATGGCGGGAAGGTGGGTATTTAAATCGCCACGTGTCAAGAGTTGGCGCACTTCATCCACCACGCCTTGGCTTAACATTTGGTCGAAACGTTGTTCCAGACGTGTGTGTAACCATGCCCGATTTTCGGGGATCAAGGCAATTTTAAATAGCGCGTAGGGGCAAGCCGCGTGCCAAGTTGCTTGCTGCAATTCAGTCAGCGATTTCCCTGTTAGTTCAAAGACTTCCAGAGCGCGTTGCAGGCGCTGCGGGTCATTGGGGTGGATGCGTTGTGCCGCCACCGGGTCAATACGGGCTAAACGGTCATGCAGCGCTTGCCAACCGTGCGTAACGGCTTCTGCTTCCAAGCGGGCGCGGATGGCAGGGTTGGCTTCAGGCAAGGCCGATAAGCCGTATTCGAGTGCGCGGAAGTACAGCATCGTACCACCCACCAGCAGCGGAATACGCCCAGCAGCGCTAATATCTGCCATTTCGCGCAATGCATCGGTGCGAAATTCAGCGGCGGAATAGGGTTGTGCAGGGTCGAGAAAGTCAATCAAGCGGTGTGGTGCTTGCGCTAAGGTGGCGGCATCGGGTTTGGCGCTGCCGATGTCCATGCCTTTATACACCAGCGCCGAGTCGACACTGATAATTTCGACGGGAAAATGCTTGCGCAATTCTACCGCAAGGTCAGTTTTGCCCGTACCGGTCGGCCCCATAATGCAAATCGCTTTGTGCATTAGCGCCCTCGCAGAAACAGTTTGTCGATTTGTTCCAACGCCATTTGTGTCCAAGTCGGGCGACCGTGATTGCATTGCCCGCTGCGTTCGGTGCGTTCCATGTCGCGCAAGAGTGCGTTCATTTCGGTAATACTGAGTTTGCGGTTGGCGCGGACTGAACCGTGGCAGGCCATCGTTGCGAGGATTTCATTCATGGCATTCTGAATGCGATTACTCGCACCGTGTGTGATCAAGTCCGCGAGTACGTCACGTACCAGTGCTTCGGTGTCGGATTCTTTCAGCAAACTGGGAACCGCACGGATGGTGAGTTTTTCCTGCCCCAAGCGATCCAGCTCAAAACCAAGTGTGCGGAAGGTGTCGGCGTGTTGTTCGGCGTAATCGGCTTCCTTGCGGCTCACATTGAGGCTGGCAGGCACGAGCAGCGGTTGGGAGCGCAGCGCGTCGGCTGCCATGCTTTGCTTGAGGTATTCGTAGGTAATGCGTTCGTGCGCGGCGTGCATATCCACCACCACCAAGCCACTGGCGTTTTGTGCGAGGATGTAAATGCCGTGGAGTTGCGCGATGGCGTAGCCGAGTGGTGGCATATCAGAAGAATATCCCTCACCCCCTGCCCCCTCTCCCTCAAGGGGCGAGGGGGGAAGAGATGCTGGCGTTGCTGGTATTACAGGTTGGTACAACTGCTGATAAGCCGCCATCTGTTCGCGCACCGGCATTTGCAGTCGCTGCTGATGCTGCTGTTGATAAGCAGGGCGATAAGGTTGTGCTTTTTCTTGCTCCCCTCGCCCCTTGAGGGAGAGGGGCAGGGGGTGAGGGGTATCTTCCGTTTGCGCCGGAAGTTGTGTCGGCGCACCCACCTCATCCCCCGGTCGAATATCCGCCAACGCCTGATGCAAGGTGCGAAACAAAAAATCATGCACCAGCCGCCCTTCTCGAAACCGTACTTCCTGCTTGGTGGGGTGTGCATTCACATCCACCAATTGCGGATTCAGTTCCAGAAACAGCACGAACGCGGGGTGTCGCCCGTGGTACATCACGTCCTGATACGCTTGCTTCACCGCATGGCTGATCAATTTATCGCGTACATGGCGGGCATTCACATAGAAATATTGCAAGTCCGCTTGCGAGCGTGAAAACGTAGGCAAGCCAACCCAACCCCACAAGCGCAAACCGGCGGCTTCGTAGTCCAGATACACGCTTTGCTCGACAAATGCGCTACCGCAAATCTCGGCAATGCGCCGTTCTGCGCCGCTGCGATCTTCCGCCGGGCGTAAGCGTAGGGTATTTTTTTGGTTGTGATTGAGTTCAAAGCTGACATCGAAGCGGCTCAGGGCGATTTTGCGCACCATGTCTTCGATATGCCCGAATTCGGTTTTTTCGGTTTTGAGAAATTTGCGCCGTGCGGGGATGTTGAAAAATAAATCAACCACATCCACGGTCGTGCCGGTGGCGTGTGCCACGGGTTCGGGCGCGTCGAATACTTCTTGCCCATCCCCAAACAGTTGCCACCCTTGGGACGCATCGGCATGACGGGAGCTAAGAATTAAGCGCGAAACCGAGGCGATACTGGGCAAGGCTTCCCCGCGAAAACCGAGGCTGCGCACTTGTTCCAGATCATCGAGGCTGGCAATTTTGCTGGTGGCGTGCCGACTCAGGGCTAAGGCTAATTCCTCGTGTGGAATGCCGCCGCCGTTGTCGCGGATGCGGATGCGTTTACTGCCACCTTGTTCAATGTCGATCTCGACACGGGTTGAACCCGCATCGAGCGCGTTTTCCAGCAATTCCTTGACCACCGACGCGGGGCGCTCGACCACCTCGCCAGCGGCGATTTGGTTAATGAGGTGGTTAGGAAGCTGGCGTATCGGCATTAGGGTTGCGTACCGCCTACCGCTGGTGGGATTTGCGGGATCACCGGTTGTGGGATCACGGGTTGCGGCATCACCGGCTGTGGTGGCACAACGAGCGGTGCTGGGGGAGTAGCAACCGGTGCTGGCATCACCAGCGGCGCGGCGGGTATAACCGCCGGTGCTGGTTGTACCACTGCTGTCGCTGGTGCGGGAGCAGCAGGAATGGTGGCGGGTACGGGTTCTGCTACCGGCGTTGCTGGTGGTTGAGCGATGGCTTGCAGTTCTTTGGAACGATCGGCATTTACTCCGTATTGCGCCAGAATTTTGGGCTGACGTTCAATAGCTTCTTTACGATCAATCACCAATTGGTAGTGGTCGGAGGTTTCCAACGTGATGTAATCGGTGTTGGATGACTGTACTTTTTGGTAGAAGTCATTGAAATCACGGATGCTTTCACCGTTGACTTTTTCAATCAGCAAATTGTTGTCATGGTGATAATCTTTGTTAATGTCAGCCGGTAATACTTTGGTGAGAATGACCGCTTCGCTGCGTTTTTCATCAGGGGATTCGTAGGTCAGTGCGCCGATGCGGGCGGGTGTGCCATCCATGCTGTCAATCACGTCTTGGTTCAATGGCATGAATACCAGCCCGCCGAAGATGAAGTAGGTGGGCTGTTTGTCGTACTGGTTCGGTTTCACCAGCAGGTATTCTTTGCCGGGTTTGTCGAGCGGTAAGTTAACAAGTTGCTCTTGACCATTGCGCAGGATTTTGAAAGCGATGCTTTCGCCGATTTGGTGCATGTCGATGTAGTGCGTGTGGTCGATGAATTCACCGGGGCGGAATTCCACCGTGAGATTGTTTTCGATTTTGTGCCCGTCAATTTCGGTCACAATGTCGCCGATTTGCACTTTGCCATCCGCCGGGGAATTTTTGTAAACCTTGTGCACTAACATGCCGGTTTGGGTGTCACCCAAGCCGTATTTACGACGCATTGCTGGGTTTTCCATCGACTGGGCGAGGAAGCCGTGGAAGCCATAGCCATCCACTTTGCCGTCTTTTACGTCAGCTAATACGTGGCGAATAATCGGGGTGGGAATCATGTAACCGATATTTTCGGTCAAAAATCCTGATTGCATTGCCACCCCGACGACTTTACCGTCGGAGATGACCGGGCCGCCGCTATTGCCGAAGTTAATCGCAGCATCCACTTGCACGGCCATCAGGTTTTCACCGGTATGCACGTAGTTTTGTTTTTCAATCCGTGACACCACCCCACGGGTAACGCTGAGGGTGTTGCCGCCAATCGGGAAGCCGTACACTTCGACAGATTGCTGCATTTTAGGCAGGTCGCCGAGTTCCAGCGGGGTAACATCTTTATAAGCGCTGGCATCTTTGGTGCGCAAAATAGCTAAGTCGGACTCGTGCGAAATGTACACGACTTCCGCTTCATAACGCTTGGTTTCGCTATGGCGTTGAATTTCCAAGAAAGTTGCGTCAGAGGCAACGTGCGCATTGGTTAAAATCAGGTTGTCAGCAATGATCAAGCCAGAGCCAGAACCTTTCTGCGAATCGGAGTTCCAAGGGGAGAGCGTATCGTAAGTGTGTTGCACGACGTGAACTTTGACGACCGCATCCTTGATCTTAGCGCGTGGGTCGGAACCATCGGGTGTAGTGACCACTTCGTCTTCGAGTGGTGTGTTGCTGGTGCTGGCTTCAACTTCATTAGCAACCGGTGCGGGTGCTTCTGATACCGCTGGTTCAGCGGGTACTGCCGGTGCAGGCGTGACGGCTTGCGTCGCAGGGGGTGAAAGCGGTGGGGTGATATTGATTTCAGCCAATAAGCTAGGTGAGATGGCTAAACCAAGACACAGGAAGGTGCGGGTAATAAGGGTTGTTTGGCGCATTTTTTTGAGTCCCATATTGAAAATAATAACAGCCCAAGGCGAGAGGCATAAATAATTAAAGGACTATAGCGTATCCGTCGGTCGCGTGAAAAGACTTTAATCTGACGGTAATCTATCGGTTTTTAAGGTAAAACTTGGTATTCTTCGGCACTTACGGCATGGCACACGCCTCAAGAAGACAATAGGATCGAACGATGACGGACTACAAGCACACTCTCAATCTGCCTAATACGCTGTTTCCAATGCGCGGCGACTTGGCTAAACGTGAGCCGGGGATGCTGGCAGATTGGGAAAAGCGCCAGCTTTACCAACAATTGCGTGCCAAAGCGCACGGTCGCCCCAAGTTCATTCTGCACGATGGCCCGCCGTATGCGAACGGAACGATTCATATTGGTCATGCCGTCAATAAAATCCTCAAAGACATTATTGTGAAAAGCAAAACCTTGGGTGGTTTTGACGCGCCCTACGTGCCGGGTTGGGACTGTCACGGCTTGCCGATTGAGTTAAAAGTCGAAGAAAAACTCGGCAAAGCGGGCGATAAAGTGGATGCGTTTGTGTTCCGCAAGGCGTGCCGTGAATACGCGGCGGAACAGATCGACTTGCAACGCAAAGATTTTAAACGTCTGGGCGTGCTGGGCGATTGGGAAAACCCGTATTTGACGATGGATTTCCAAACCGAAGCCGACATTGTGCGGGCGTTGGGGCGAATTGCGGCGAACGGGCATTTGCACAAGGGCGCAAAGCCGGTGCATTGGTGTACCGATTGCGGTTCGGCGTTGGCGGAAGCAGAAGTGGAATACGCGGATAAAACCTCGTTTTCAATTGATGTGCGTTTTACCGTGGCGGATGAGGCGGCATTATTGGCGCGTGTGCCAGACGCGGCGGGGCAGGGCGATTTGTCCGTGGTGATTTGGACAACCACGCCCTGGACATTGCCTGCAAACCAAGCGGTGGCGTTGAACCCTGAATTGGAATACGTGGTGCTGCAAACCGCTACCGAGCGTTTGATCGTTGCGGAAGCCTTGTTGGAAGCGGTATTGCAACGCGCAGAGATTAGCGAACACACGATTCTGGCACGTTGCACGGGCGACAAGTTAGAGGGCTTGCTGCTGCAACACCCCTTTTACGCCCGGCAAGTCCCCGTGATTTTGGGTGATCACGTCACCACCGAAGCGGGTACTGGTGCGGTGCATACTGCGCCCGGTCACGGTCAGGAAGACTTTGTGGTGGGTTTGAAATACGGCTTGCCGGTGGATAATCCGGTGGGCAACGACGGCTGTTTCTTGCCGAATACCGAATTGTTTGCGGGTGAATCGGTTCACAAAGCCAATCCACACGTCTTGGAAGTGCTGACCGAGCGCGGCAAGTTGCTGAAAGCGGATAAGTTGCGCCACAGTTACCCGCATTGCTGGCGGCATAAAACCCCGCTGATTTTCCGGGCGACACCGCAATGGTTTATCAGCCTTGAGCAAAATGGGTTGCGCACCCAAGCGATGGCGGCGATTCAGGGCGTGAAGTGGATTCCCGATTGGGGCAAGGCGCGGATTGAGGGCATGGTGCAAAATCGCCCCGATTGGTGTATTTCACGCCAGCGTACTTGGGGTGTGCCGATTGCGTTGTTTATCAATAAGGAAACCGGCGCATTGCACCCGCAAACACCTGCATTGATTGAAGCGGTGGCACAGCGGATTGAGCAACACGGTATTGATGCGTGGTTCAGTTTGACGGCGGAGGAATTGCTGGGATCGGATGCGCCGCATTACGATAAAGTCGGCGACACGCTGGATGTGTGGTTCGATTCGGGCGTTACCCATGCGTCGGTGCTGGAACGCCGCGCCGATCTGCAATTCCCGGCAGATGTGTATTTGGAAGGGTCTGATCAGCATCGTGGTTGGTTCCAGTCATCCTTGCTGACGGCAATCGGCACACGCGGCACAGCACCTTACCGCACAGTGTTGACCCACGGTTTCGTGGTGGATGGTAAGGGCGAGAAAATGTCCAAATCCAAGGGCAATATCGTCGTGCCGCAAAAGGTGACGGATTCTTTGGGCGCGGACATTCTGCGTTTGTGGGTTGCTTCGACCGACTACAGCCGCGAAATGTCGGTTTCTGATGAAATCCTCAAGCGCACGGCGGATGCGTATCGGCGGATTCGTAACACCGCGCGTTTCTTGCTGGCAAACTTGAACGACTTTAATCCGGCAACCGATCTTGTTCCCGCCGCCGAGATGCTGCCGTTGGATCGTTGGGCGGTAGACCAAGCCGCGCAAGTGCAAGACAAAGTGCTGGCGGCTTACGATCATTTTAATTTCCACTTGATTGCGCAGGAAGTGTTGAACTTCTGTACCGTTGAATTGGGCAGTTTGTTCCTCGATATTACCAAAGACCGCCAGTACACCATGCAGGCAGGTAGCCTTGGGCGGCGTTCGGCACAAACGGCGGCGTGGCACATTTTGAATGCGCTGGTGCGTTGGTTGTATCCGGTGTTGAGTTTTACCGCTGAAGAAATCTGGCAGAGTATGCCGGGTGAAAAAGCCGAAGATTTCGTGCTGTTTACGCAATGGTATGACGGGCTGTTCCGCTTGGATGCCAGCGATAAATTGTCCGCGAGTGAGTGGAGTTACGTGTTTGCGTTGCGCGAATTGGTTAGCAAGCAATTGGAAGCGGTGCGGGTTGCCGGTCAGATTGGGGCGAGTTTGGATGCGGAAGTGGCGATTTATTACCGCAAAGGCAGCCCAGAAGTGAGTGCGGATTCGTTGCTGAAACTGGGCGATGAGTTGCGTTTTGTGTTCATCACGTCTGCGGTGCATTTGCACGATTTGGCGGTAGTGCCAGCCGATGCGGTGGAAATTTTGGAACATGTTTTTGTGCGCGTTTCCCGTTCTGAGCATGGCAAGTGTACGCGCTGCTGGCATCACCGTGAGGATGTCGGCAGTCATACCGAGCACCCGGAATTGTGCGGGCGGTGCATTGATAATGTCGACGGGGTTGGGGAGGTGCGTCACTATGCGTAGTTTTCGTTCCCTTTCCTCTGACACGGGGATGTTGACTTGGTTGTGGTTATCTGCGGTCGTGATTGCGGTCGATCAGTTAACCAAGTGGATGGCAGAAGCCAATTTGGAAATGGGTGAGTCGTTTGCGGTAATTCCGCATTTGAATATGACCCTTGCGTACAATACCGGCGCGGCTTTTAGCTTCTTGTCTGATTTGGGCGGTATTCAGCGTTGGTTGTTTGCGGCTTTAGCGATTGTGGTGAGTGTTTTTATTATCAATTGGCTGCGTAAGTTGAGAAAAACGCGGATTTGGGCGGCAGTGGGGCTAACCCTTGTGTTGGGCGGTGCGATTGGTAATTTAATAGACCGCTTGTTGTACGGCAAGGTTATTGATTTTATTGACGTGTACTTTGATATTCCCTTCGTAATGGAAAATTATCATTTTGCCGTGTTTAATGTCGCTGATATTGCGATTACCTGCGGCGCGGTTTTATTGGTGTTCTTGAGCCTGTTTGCGGCGGATCAGATCGAGTAGGAATATTAAATATGGGGCGCACATGGAAGTGCGCCCCCTACGGAATCAGGCGATGCGTTCGCGGGCAATAATAACTTGTTGTTTCACTTGCGCAGGCGCTGTACCCCCTAAATGGTCACGGGCAGCGACCGAACCTTCCAACGTCAGGACAGCAAACACATCATCGGTGATGGTGTTGGAAAACGCTTGCAGTTCTTCCAAGCGCATTTCACTGAGATCACGCTCGGTTTCTACACCCAAGGCCACCGCTTTGCCGACGACTTCGTGCGCATCGCGGAACGGTAAGCCTTTACGTACCAAATAATCGGCGAGGTCGGTGGCGGTGGAGAAGCCTTGCATCGCGGCTTTGCGCATTTTTTCCGGCTTGGGTTGGACGTGCGGCATCATGTCAGCGAATGCACGCAAGCTGCCCAATAGTGTATCCACCGTGTCAAACAGCGGTTCTTTGTCTTCCTGATTGTCTTTGTTGTATGCCAGCGGTTGGCCTTTCATTAAGGTCAGCAGAGCGAATAAATGCCCGAAGACGCGCCCACTTTTGCCGCGCACCAATTCCGGTACATCGGGATTTTTCTTCTGCGGCATGATGGATGAGCCGGTGCAGAAGCGATCCGGTAGGCGAATGAAGTCAAATTGCGCGGATGTCCACAACACCAGTTCTTCTGAGAAGCGTGACAAGTGCATCATAATGAGTGCAGCGGCAGAGGTGAATTCGATTGCGAAATCACGGTCACTGACGGCATCCAGTGAATTACGGGCGGGGTGGTCAAAGCCAAGTAATTCAGCCGTATACAAGCGGTCGATTGGGTAGGTCGTGCCTGCTAACGCGGCTGCACCCAACGGCATGACATTGATGCGTTTGCGGCAATCTTGCAAGCGCTCGAAGTCACGTTGCAACATTTCAAACCATGCCAGCATGTGATGCCCAAACGTGATCGGTTGTGCTACTTGTAAATGCGTGAAGCCGGGGAGGATGGTGTCGGCTTCGCGTTCGGCAAGGTCAACCAGAGCGTGTTGCAGGCGGCGTAATTCGTGGCTGATGCCGTCTACTTGGTCACGCAGCCAGAGGCGCACATCGGTGGCTACTTGGTCATTGCGTGAGCGGCCGGTGTGTAACTTTTTGCCAGCAATACCGATGCGGTCGGTGAGGCGGGCTTCGATATTCATGTGCACGTCTTCGAGCGAAATTTTCCATTCCAATTCACCGGTTTCGATGGAACGTTCAATTTCGTCGAGTCCACTCAGGATTTGTTCAACTTCAATGGTGTTTAATAAGCCTGTTTTACCCAACATGCGGGCATGGGCACGAGACCCTTGGATGTCGTGCCGGTACAGGCGCTTATCAAAAGGGATGGATGCGGTGAATGCTTCAACGAAGGCATCGGTAGATTCGCTGAAACGTCCGCCCCAAGGTTTGTCCTTGGCATTGTCTGATGGTTGTTGGCTCATGAGTTAATGTTGAATTTTCATCAAGTTGTTAAAAGAAGTTGCTAAACATTATCACATTGTGGAAGAATAAAAAAACGCAATCCTTAATGTCGTATTTGTGCAACGTTAGTTGCCGTTAGTATACAAGGAAATGCTCAGCCTGCTATGACAGGTCAGGGAATTATAAAAAATATAAACCATTACAACTGGGTCAGAATGAAGCGTTGCAACTCTGAAGTTGTGCGTTATCTGTCTGATTGAGAGCAAAAAATGCCGTCATTCAATGGAAAAACCTTAAGTTATTTGCCTAGTCTTTGTGCTCCTCCTGCGTTGTTGCGGGCTGTGTTGGCTGCTGAATTATTGGCTATGGTGTTGGCCTTGGTGGTGACAACGGATTTGCGCGGTTTCTTTGTCAGTTTGGGGCTGCACTCGCTGTTTGTGCTGTGGGTAACGTTAGCTTCCATTTTTACGCTGTGCTTTGTGAGTCGCTTATTAACCAAACCAAGCGTTTTTCATGCTTCTGCGATTGTGCTGGCGACCGTTACGGGGTTTACCCTGTTGGCTTCTGTGCTGGGCTTGTTGATGTCTGGCAATAATGATGCGGTAGGGAATACGTTATTTGTCTTCAAAAATTTGGTGATCAGCCTGCTCATTACGGTGGTGCTGCTGCGGTATTTTTATATTCATGGTCAGTGGGAGGAAACCGTCGAGGCGGATTCCGCTGCTAAATACGATGCCCTGCAAGCGCGGATGCGCCCACACTTCCTTTTCAATAGCTTAAATACCATTGCGCACTTGGTACACATTGATCCGAACAAGGCGGAAGCGGCGTTGTTGGACTTAGCCGATATTATGCGCCTTACACTTGATAAGCGGTCACGGATCGCACTCAAAGAAGAGTTAGAGTTAACACTGGCGTATTTGCGTATGGAAAGTTTGCGCTTGGGTGAAAAACGGTTACACATCAAGCTCGATATGGATCAAAACAGTTTGCCGCTGGATATGGATATTCCGCCGTTTTTGTTGCAGCCCTTGGTCGAAAATGCCGTGTACCACGGTATTCAGCCGCGTCAGGATGGTGGTTTGTTGACGGTCAGTTTGTATGACGCTGGAGACAGACTGGAGGTTTGTGTGACTAACCCATTGCCGCCTTCTGGTATGAGCACGCATACCAAGGGGAATCACATTGCCCAGGAAAATATGGTGAATCGCTTGCATCTTGCTTATGGCGACCGTGCCAACTTAAAAATCCAGAAAAACGTACAACAATACCGGGTTTCATTTTCCATCCCCAAGGAGTAAAAAATTATGACATTGAAAGTGTTAATCGTTGATGATGAGGAATATGCCCGTGCTCGCATCAAAGGATTATTAGCCAGCCAAGTCGATTACGGAGTTTGTGCAGAAGCCGAAAACGGGGTGGATGCAGTGATTATGACCGAACGTTATCAGCCCGACATCGTGCTCATGGATATTTCCATGCCCGGTATGGATGGGTTGGAAGCGGCTCGGCACATTTCGGGCATGGATAGCCCACCAGCCGTCATATTCACCACAGCGTATGGTGAGTATGCTTTAGAAGCCTTTTCAACAAAAGCAACAGGGTATCTTATGAAGCCTATTAGACAAGAACAACTATTACAAAGTCTGGAACAAGCCCGTTCACTCAACCGTGCGCAACGTATGGAGGCGCTGGAAAACCGTGAGGGTCGCAATCTGCTGTCACGGAAGCACATTTGTGCGCGGATGCGTGGCAACCTTGAGTTGATTCCCATTGAAGATGTGGTGTATTTCCAAGCTGACCAAAAATACGTGACCGTGCGTCACAAAAAAGGCGAGGTTATCATCGAAGAGTCATTGAAATCACTGGAAACCGATCTGGCTGATCGTTTTATCCGCATCCATCGCAATGCATTGGTGTCTAAAAGTGCGATTGCGGGGTTGTCAAAATCTTCCGTTGGGCGCACGCAGATTGTACTGGATAACGTCAACGATCAACTGGAAGTGAGCCGCCGCCATTTGGCTGAAGTGCGTCGATTCGTGCGTAACCGTTAATTTCTCCTGTTTGGGGCGTGAGGTTATCATGCCCCTATTTTTTGCCGTTAATTCAGTGCGCGTTGTGCTGTGGTAATGGCGTCTTCTAAGTAAGCACCGTAAAAGTCTGGGCTGTTGTAGCCAAGCAGACGTTCCGCCACCTCCTTGCCTTCTGCATCCAAAAATAACAGTGTCGGCGTTAACGATGCTTGATGCCTTGCTGCAAATTCGTCAGCATCAATCCGCTCACCATTAAAATCAACAACGGTTTGCTCACTGCCTAAGTCAAAGCGACGAATCAAAATCCGCGCATCGTATTGACCACTGCGAAGCATGGGTTCCAAGTGTTCGGTTTCGAGCTGTCGGCAAAATCCGCAATAATCAGCACGCACGGCTAACAGCAATGGTATTCCCTTGCGTTGCATTTCTTGTTGCAGCGCCTGAAAGTCGTTGGCTTCAGGAATGGCTTCTGCGGCAATGGCTGTTGGTGCGAGTGATGTCACCCATAACGCGAGGGCAAACAACCAATTGGTGATGAAGGTTGGGTTTGTGTGCATGAAATTTTTCCTCAAGATAAGCCGTTATCGTTATTAAACTTTGTAGACAAAATATAGAGCATTTTGTTGTAGCGGGATATGCCAAAAGGGATATATAATGCTGCCCTATTGCTTAATGGGTCAGGGTAAGCCCTAGTGGTTGACCGTATATTAGTATGTATTTATACTCCATCGGGATTTAGGCGAGAGCAGGTTATGATTTAGCCCGCTCCAGAGGAACAGATGCGACGCATACTTATTATTCAATTCATCTTGATGCTGGCCGCTGTGTTAGTGTCATGGACGTATCAAGGTGAACCAGCATTGTTGCCTGCATTTTACGGTGGTGCGATTGCACTCGCTAACACTTTGCTGCTATCACGGCGTGTGACGCAAGCGGGTGAGATAGCAAAAACCAGTCCACAGCAGAGCGTCAATGCTTTGTATTTTGGTGTGGTACAACGATTTGTATTTGTGTTAGTTGCGCTAGGGTTCGGATTAGGCTACTTGAAATTGTCCCCTGTGCCATTATTAGCCACCTTTATGGTGTCGCAACTTGCTTACATGCTGATGGGAACTCGCCAAGTCGAGTGATGCCAGCACGAGATTTTTTAACTTTGTGTACGGAGTGAATTGTGAGCGAATCAAATGCGCCAGCAATCTCAAATCCTGTTGAGTACATCCAACACCATCTGACCAACTGGAGCGTTGGCGTTGAACACGGTGAGCAAGTCAAGATTGTTGACTTCAGCGTGATCCACGTCGATGTGATGTTGTTTAGTGTGTTACTCGCAGGTTTGCTTGCTTTCTTTGCTTGGAAAATCGGCAAAAATCTGAATCCTGATACGCCTACCGGGGCGCAAAACGTTGCGGAAACCATTGTTGAGTTCGTCAATCAACAAGTAAAAGACATTTTCCCCAATGCTGACAGCCTGATCGGGCCATTGGCAATTACCATCTTTATGTGGGTTCTGTTGATGAACTCAATGGACTTCTTGCCAGCCGACTTGCTGCCCGCTTTGGCGAGTGGTATCGCGGGTTTGTTTGGTGTTGACCCGCACCATGTCTACCTGAAAGTTGTCCCTACTACCAACTTGGATACCACGTTTGCACTGGCACTGTCCGTGTTTGCGCTGATCATCTTCTACAATATCAAGCACAAAGGGTTGTGGGGTTACATCAAGCAATTCCTGTTTCACCCGTTTGGTCCTTACCTGATGCCCGTGAACATTGTCATGACCGCGATTGAAGAAGTGGCTAAGCCCGTCAGTCTCGGCCTGCGTTTGTTCGGAAACATGTTCGCAGGTGAATTGCTGTTCCTGTTGATTGCACTGTTGGCATTCTCGGTTTGGGCAATGCCTGCACAGATCGCGTTGGGTTCACTCTGGGCAATCTTCCACATGCTGGTCGTACCATTGCAAGCATTCATCTTTATGCTGCTGACCATCGTGTATCTGGGATTAGCCAGTCAGAGCGGCGAAGACCATTAATAGCTGTAGGGGCGACCGGTGGTCGCCCACCAAAACCGTTTTTTAGTTTTATTTTTTGATTTTTAACTTTTCTTGGAGACTTCACAATGGATGCAACTTCAATTGCAATGATCTATTCCTACACTGCGGTAGGCGTTGGCATTATCTTGGCTGCTGCTGGTCTGGGTTCAGCACTGGGCTGGGGTATGATCTGTTCTAAATTTATCGAAGGCATCGCTCGCCAACCTGAAATGCGTGCACAGTTGACTGGTCAAATGCTGTTTACCGGTGGTTTGATGGAAGCATTCCCAATGATCGTTCTGGGTATCTCCATGTGGTTCATCTTTGCTAACCCGTTCATCGGCGCAGCTAAAGCAGCACTGGGCGCTGGTTAATTCCCCGATTGTTAAACGTTGTTACTAACATTCGGAGGTTAACATGAACGTAACTGCAACCCTGATTGGTCAGATGATCGTTTTTTCGATCTTGGTCTGGTTCGTCAAGAGCGTACTGTGGGAACCGATGCTGAAAGTGCTGGAAGACCGTAAGGCGCGTATCGCCGATGGTCTTGCCGCTGCCGAAAAAGGCAAGCACGAAGAAGAATTGGCTCGCAAGCACGCATTGGATGAGCTGAAAAAAGCCAAAGCTGAAGCTGCCGAAATCGTTGCGCAAGGTCAAAAGCGTGCAGCGGAAATCGTTGACGAAGCCAAGACTGCTGCTGTCGAAGAAGCAGGCCGCGTGAAAATCGCAGCCCAAGCGGACATCGAACAGGAAGTTTCACGTGCGCGTGAAAGTTTGCGGACTCAAGTCTCTGCATTAGCAGTGGCGGGTGCGGAGAAAATTCTTGGTAAGGAAATTGATGCTAAAGCTCACGCCAAAGCATTGGATGAACTGGCTGCGCAAATTTAAGGTGGTGAACCATGTCTGATTTGACAACCGCTGCCCGTCCCTATGCCCGTGCGGTATTTGAGATGGCGCAGGAAGCCGGGAAACTGACCGAATGGTCAGCGCAACTGGCAGCCATGTCTGCGGTAGTCGCGGCTGACGGTTCATCTGCCTTGTTGGCTCATCCTCGCATGACCAAAGAACAGAAAGCGACAGTATTCGGCGAGATTGCAGGCGATGCACTCGACGACCAAGGTCGCAATCTGCTCAAGGCACTGGCGGAGAATGACCGTTTCACCTTGTTACCTGAAATTTCCACCCTCTTTGAACAAATGAAGGCGGAAGCGGAAGGCGCAATTGAAGCGGAAATTATTTCTGCACGGAAAATGAGCGATGACCAGCAGCAGACCATTGCTGCGGCACTCCAAAAACGCTTGGGACGTGAGATTAAGCTCGTCACTACAGTTGACCCCTCTTTAATGGGTGGCGCAATTATTCGCGCCGGTGACTTGGTGATTGACGGCTCAATCCAAAGCAGGCTGAAAGATATGAAGGCGGCGTTGGCGCGTTAAGCCCAGCCGATAATTGAGGAATAGCATATGCAACTTAACCCAACTGAAATCAGTGACCTGATCAAAAAGCGCATTAGCAGCTTTGAGTCCGGTGCTGAAGCTCGCACTGAGGGTACGGTTGTCTCCGTTACGGATGGTATCGTCCGCCTTCACGGGCTTGGCGATGTAATGTCTGGCGAGATGATCGAATTCTCTAACGGTTCTTACGGTCTGGCATTGAATCTGGAGCGCGATTCTGTCGGTGCGGTTGTCCTAGGTGATTACAAAGGTATCACTGAAGGCGACACCGTAAAATGTACTGGTCGTATCTTAGAAGTACCACACGGTCGTGGTTTGCTGGGTCGCGTCGTTAACGCACTGGGCAACCCGATTGACGGTAAAGGCCCGGTTGAAAACGACGGTTTCGCGCCGATTGAGCGTATGGCTCCGGGCGTTATTGAACGTAAATCGGTTGACCAGCCAATGCAAACCGGTGTGAAAGCACTGGATGCAATGGTACCCGTTGGTCGTGGTCAACGTGAGTTGATCATCGGCGACCGCCAAACCGGTAAAACAGCGGTAGCTGTTGACGCAATCATCAACCAAAAAGGCAAAAACGTAAAATGCGTTTACGTCGCGATTGGTCAGAAAGCGTCATCCGTTGCTAACGTAGTACGCAAACTCGAAGAGTACGGCGCACTGGAATACACCGTTGTGGTTGCGGCTACGGCGGCTGACCCAGCATCCATGCAGTACCTCGCGCCTTACGCGGGTTGCACGATGGGTGAATATTTCCGTGACCGTGGCGAAGACGCGCTGATCGTATACGACGACTTGACCAAGCAAGCATGGGCTTACCGTCAAGTGTCCCTGTTGCTGCGCCGCCCACCGGGTCGTGAAGCGTATCCAGGGGACGTTTTCTACCTGCATTCCCGTTTGCTGGAACGCGCTTCCCGCGTTAACGCTGAATACGTTGAAGCATTCACCAATGGTGCTGTGAAAGGTCAAACCGGTTCATTGACCGCGTTGCCGATCATCGAAACCCAAGGTGGTGACGTTTCTGCATTCGTACCGACCAACGTAATCTCGATCACTGACGGTCAGATCTTCTTGGAAAGCGACCTGTTCAACGCGGGCATCCGTCCTGCGATTAACGCAGGTCTGTCAGTATCCCGCGTCGGTGGTGCTGCACAAACCAAGATCATCAAGAAACTCGGTGGTGGTGTGCGTTTGGCGCTTGCTCAGTACCGTGAATTGGCAGCGTTCTCACAGTTCGCCTCTGACCTCGACGAAGGCACTCGTAAGTCTTTGGCGCGTGGTCAACGTGTAACTGAACTGATGAAACAGCCGCAATTCTCCCCGCTGTCCGTAGCAGAAATGGCTTTCTCCCTGTACGCCGCCAACGAGGGTTTCCTCGACGACGTAGACGCGAAGAAAATCGTGGATTTTGAAGCAGCAATGCTGAGCTACCTTCGTTCTTCCGAGAAGGCTCTGTTGGACAAGATCAACGAAAAAGGTGATTTCAACGGCGAGATTGAAAGTGCAATGAAAAAAGCACTGGAAACTTTCAAGTCGAAAAACACTTGGTAATGGGAGGTTATTCCTATGGCAGGTGGTAAAGAAATACTAAGCCAGATCAAGAGCATTAGTAATACCAAGAAGATCACCAAAGCAATGGAGATGGTTGCTGCATCCAAAATGCGCCGTGCGCAAGACCGGATGAAAGCCAGCCGCCCCTATGCTGAAAAAATGCGTCAAGTGGTGGGTCATTTGGCAGCAGGTCATCTTGAGTATAAACACCCTTATACCCAGACGCGCGAAACCGTGAAACGGGTTGGCTACATCATTATGTCCTCTGATCGGGGCTTGTGTGGTGGTTTGAACGTCAACTTGTTTAAGCAGGCGTTGCGTAGCATTGCGGACTGGAGAAAGCAGGATGTCGAAGTGGACATCTGCGTTTTCGGTGCCAAGGCTGCGGCGGCGTTTCGGCGTTACGGGATTGTCGCTCAGAAAACCCACATGGGCGATGCCCCAAAAGTGGCGGATATGATCGGCACGATCAAGGTGATGTTGGATGCTTACGAGGAAGGCCGGATTGATCGCCTTTTCTTGGTCGAGAATGAATTCGTTAACAGCATGACGCAAAAACCGCAGGTGACTCAGCTCATCCCGGTCGTGGCTGCTGGCGCGGATTCAATCAAGCACCATTGGGACTATCTCTACGAACCTGAGTCGAAAGAAGTCATTGATGCGTTGATGCAGCGTTACATTGAATCACTCATTTACCAAGGCGCGGTTGAAAACGTGGCTTGTGAAATGGCAGCGCGGATGGTCGCCATGAAGAGCGCCTCCGACAATGCCGGTACGATGATTGATGATTTGAAGCTGATCTACAACAAGGCGCGTCAAGCGGCAATCACTCAGGAAATTTCCGAGATTGTTGCGGGTGCTTCAGCGGTCTAAGGCTGGCGCGGGTTCACAGATTTTAAATTTTAGTGAGGTACTGAATAATGAGTACTGGAAACATCGTTCAAGTCATCGGCGCGGTTGTTGACGTGGAATTCCCACGCTCTGCTGTGCCAGCGGTCTACGATGCGTTAACAGTAGCCGACCAAGGTTTGACCTTGGAAGTCCAACAGCAGTTGGGCGACGGCATTGTACGCACTATCGCGATGGGTACGTCTGACGGCGTAAAGCGCGGTATGCAAGTGGTGAATACAGGTGCACCAATCTCTGTTCCAGTCGGAACAGGCACATTGGGGCGCGTGATGAACGTATTGGGCGAAGCGATTGATAACGCTGGCGACATCGTTCACGACAAGAAAATGCCAATCCACCGTGCGCCACCGGCGTATGATGAATTGTCATCCGGTATCGACATTCTGGAAACGGGCATCAAGGTTATCGACCTGATCATGCCAATTGCCAAGGGTGGTAAAATCGGTCTGTTCGGTGGTGCGGGTGTAGGTAAAACCGTAACGCTGATGGAACTGATCAACAACATCGCTAAGCAACACAGCGGTTTGTCTGTGTTTGCGGGCGTTGGTGAACGGACTCGTGAAGGGAACGACTTCTACCACGAAATGACGGAAGGCGGCGTTATCGACAAGGTAGCACTGGTTTACGGTCAGATGAATGAACCACCTGGCAACCGTTTGCGCGTAGCGTTGACTGGTCTGACCATGGCGGAATACTTCCGTGACGAAGGCCGTGACGTTCTGATGTTCGTTGACAACATTTACCGTTACACACTGGCGGGTACGGAAGTATCAGCACTGTTGGGTCGTATGCCATCTGCGGTAGGTTATCAGCCAACACTGGCGGAAGAAATGGGCGCACTGCAAGAGCGTATCACTTCCACCAAAACCGGCTCAATCACCTCGTTCCAAGCGGTTTACGTACCTGCGGATGACTTAACTGACCCATCCCCAGCCACCACGTTCGCCCACTTGGATGCGACACTGGTATTGTCACGTAATATCGCGGAACTGGGTATTTACCCGGCGGTAGACCCGCTTGACTCCACCTCGCGTCAGCTTGACCCGCTGGTTGTTGGTCAAGAACACTACAGCGTAGCGCGTGGCGTGCAAGGTATCCTGCAACGTTACAAAGAACTCAAGGACATCATCGCGATCTTGGGTATGGACGAACTCTCTGACGAAGACAAACAAGTCGTCGGTCGGGCGCGTCGTATCCAACGCTTCCTGTCTCAGCCGTTCTTCGTAGCGGAAGTGTTCACAGGTTCACCGGGTAAATACGTTACCCTGAAAGATACCTTGAGCAGCTTCAAAGCCATCCTCAACGGTGAATACGACCACTTGCCAGAACAAGCGTTCTACATGGTCGGCGGCATCGACGAAGTTGTTGAAAAAGCTACGAAGCTCTAAGGGGGCATCATGGCGATGACATTTCATTTGGACGTGGTAACAGCAGAACAGTCGTTGTTCTCTGGTATCGTCGAAGAAGTGATTGCACCGGGTGCAATGGGTGATTTAGGCATTATGCCGCGTCACTCGCAGTTGATTTCCAAGCTGCGTGCAGGCGAATTGCAGTACAAAACCACTGAAGGCGCGATGGCATCGCTGTTCGTCTCTGGTGGTGTGCTGGAAGTTCAGCCACACGTGGTGACAGTATTGGCTGACACCGGGATGCGTGCGGAAGACCTCGACGAGGCCGCCGCCCGCGAAGCGATGAAGCAAGCCACCGACGCGCTGCAAGGCAAAGACCCGGAAGACCTCGATTATGAGGCGATCCAGACTGAGCTAGAGTCAGCGAAGGCGCAGATCGAAATGCTGCACCGGATTGGTAAAGCACGCGGTCACTGAGTTTCGGCAAGTCCGCAAAAACCAGAAAGGCTGCCTAGTGCAGCCTTTTTGCTGTCTGGGAAAAAGGTTCATGTAATAAGTAAAAAATAATTAAAAATATTTATTGATTTTTTTTTTTATCATGTCGATAAAATGCCAACCTATCGAAATAACTAATTCATAGGGGCTACACCATGATCTCACGCCGACTGCTAGCGACTGCGGTACTGACTGCACTCGCCACTACTGCCTGTAATGACAATAATAACAATAACTTGAATCAGACTAACGGTAATGCCACTAAGGTTGCCAGCCGTTACTACCTCGCCCCGGAAGTGGCAGGAAACAGCGCAAGTGTTGCTGGTGTTGACGTTTTCAGCGGAAAAATGGCGTATGCCGCCAGTGATCTTGCCACTAGCCAATTAGAATTATCCCGTCAATATTCCTCCGAAGGTATCACCCCTGACGCATTGGGCGGTTGGCAGCACAACTACAGCAGCAGCCTCGATGCAGGCGGCATCCCCACCACCGAATGGCAAGGCGCAAAAAGCCCCGAATACCCCGATGCTGAAACCGCCTGCGAATCCGGCTGGCAACAAATCAACGGCAGTGCCTACAACGGGCAACTGCAAACCGCTGATGCTGTGTTCAACGCGGGCTTGTGTGAACTCAAACTCAACGGCACAACCGTCGCCCGTCTGCCCGTGCAAGGCAGCGACGGCAACAGCAGCTACCCCGTCCACATCCTCACCCGTGCCGACGGTAGCCACATCACCTTCTACGAACAAAACGGCGAATGGGCAACCACCACCCGCGAACCCTACCAACTGGAATCCACTGCCAATGGTTGGGATGTCACCACCCCAGACGGCAACACCGAAACCTACACCACCGACGGCAAACTCACCGCCATCACCAACCCACAAGGGCAAACCACCACCCTCAGCTACAACAGCACGGGGCAATTGGAAATAGTCACCAGCCCCTTCGGGCAAACCCTCACCTTCAGCTACACCGACGGCAAACTCAGCCAAGCCAAAAGTGCCGCAGGCACAACCGCCTATGCCTACGGCGCAGACGGCAAACTGTCACAAGTGACACTCCCCGACGGCAGCACCCAGAGTTATACCTATACCGACGGCAAGCTCGACAGCATCACCGACGCAACAGGCGCAGTGGTTGCCCGTTACACCTACGACACCGAAGGGCGCGTCATTCATGCCGAAGCCGCAACAGGCACACAAGCCCGTGCCTTTGCCTACAATGGCGCAGAAACCAATGTCACCGACGTAGCCAATAACACTACCGACAGCTACGCCCACAGCATTATCCAAAGCCTCGCACGGGCAACCCGCAGCACTGATAGCGCAGGTGCAGTGGAAACCACCGAATACGACACCAACGGCTATCCGACCAAAACCGTGGACAAAAACGGCTTGGTCACGCTGATCACATGGAACGCCCGTGGCTTGCCCGAATCCACGACCACCGCCGCTGGCACAGCCCAAGCCCGTACCACGGTAACGGAATGGCATCCCCAATTCCGCAAACCCAGCAAGCAGGTTGCGGCGGGCATGGTCACGCTGTACGAATACGACAATGACGGCAAACTCACCAATACCACCACAGGCAGCCCAGCAGCTACCGCCAGCCGGATGTCCGCGAGAAGTGCCACCACCCAGCTACAAGCGATGCGCAGCATCAGCAGCCGCGCCCAACTCAAAGCCGCAGGCTACGAAGTGCAGGAAAGCACCATTGCCTACAACGACGCAGGGCAACCCACGGAAACTATCGCCCCGAACGGTGCAGCGACCACGTATGATTATGACACCGCAGGCAACCAGACCAGCGTCACCAATGCCCTTAACCAAAGCAGCAAAACGCTGGAGTACGATGCCGCTGGACGTGCCCTGAAGACACAGGACGAAAACGGTTTGATCACCACCACCGTCTACGATGTAGCCGGACGCTTGACCAGTGCCACCACCAACGGGCAAACCACCACCTACGCCTACGACGCGGCAGGTCGCCAAACCAAAACCACCTACCCCGACGGCAGCACCAGTACCACCGCTTATGACACCGCAGGCAACACCGCCAGCACCACCGACGCGCAAGGCACTGCCACCACCTACACTTACGATAGCAACGGCAACCAGCTAACCGAAAGCCTCACCGATGCGTCAGGCAACACCCGCCAAACCAGCCGCCGCGACTATAACGCCCTAAACCAATTGGAAAAATCCACCGATGCCGACGGCAACGTGACCACTTACGGCTACGACAAGGCAGGCAACCAAACCAGTGTCACCGATGAGGCAGGGCGCATCACCACCCACGAGTACGACCCACAAAACCGCTTGGTCAAAACCACCGATGCAGCAGGTGGTATCACTCAATACGCCTACGATGCCGAGGGCAACCGCACCACTGTCATTGTCGCCAACGGTGCAACCACCACCTACGCCTACGACAACTTCAAGCGTATGACAGGTGAAACCAGCCCCGACCGTGGCAACACCACTTACACCCACGACATCAGCGGCAACCCCAAAACCAGCACGGATGCCAACGGCAACACTGCTACGCATGACTACGACCTGCTCAACCGCAAGGTCAAAATCACATGGCAGGATGGCAGTACCGCCACTTGGACATACGACCATTGCAGCAACGGTATCGGCAGGCTTTGCACCCTCTCCGACGGCAGCGGCAGCACCACTTACCAATATGACACCGAAGGCAGAACCACCCGCAAGGAACAAACTATCGGCAACGCAGTCTTAGCCCATAGCTACACTTACACCGCTGATGGCAAGCTGCAAAGCGAAATTCTCCCCAGTGGTGCAAATGTTGGCTACACTTACCAGCAAGATAAACTGACGGGAATCAGCCTCAATGGGCAAGCGTACATGAGCAACATCCGCTACACCTCAGCAGGGCAGGTGGCAAGCTGGCAATGGGCGGACGGCACGACCTACACCAAAACCTACGATGCCAACGACAAATTAAAAACCTTCCCACTCGGTGGCACTGTCCGCACTCTCAGCTATGACACTGTAGGCAATATCACAGGTTGGGACGACAATAGCGATGCCGCCAAAACTAAGCATTTCAGCTACGACCTGCTTGACCGTCTGGATGGTTACAACGCAGCCAACGAAGCGCAAGCGTTCCAATATGACCCCAACGGCAACCGCACCGCCAAGACCGACAACGGCAACACCACCGCTTACGGAATCCAACCCAACAGCAACCGCCTGATCCAGATCGGCAACACCGCCCAAGCGCAAGATGCCGACGGCAACTTGCTCAACGATGGCTCACACACCTATACCTACAACGCCCAGAACCGCCTTGCCAGTGTGGACGGTACAACCGCTTACAGCTACAACGCCGACGACCAGCGGGTAAAGAAAACCACCCCAACGGGAACGACGCTGTACGCATGGGACAACGACCGCATTATCGGTGAATACAGCCAAACTAACCAAAACGGGGCGGCACAGCAGGCAACTGAAACGGTTTACTTTGGCGGCACGCCCGTAGCAGTCATCCAAAACGGCAACATTTACAGTATCTACGCAGACCAAATTGACACCCCGCGCGTTATCACCGATGCCAGTGGTAAAACCGTCTGGGCATGGGACAGCAAGCCATTTGGCGAAACGTTACCCGACGCAGACCCAGATAAGGATGGTTTGAGTTTGCACTACAACCAGCGTTTCCTCGGACAGATCTTCGATGCCGAAACCGGGCTGCATTACAACTTCCATCGTGACTACAACCCGCAGACTGGGCGCTATGTGCAGAGTGACCCGATTGGGTTGGGTGGGGGGATGAATTCGTTTGGGTATGTGTTGGGAAATCCACTTAGCCTTATTGACTTGTTAGGTAACAAGTGGGGCACTGCGAGTTTTGTGTCTCATTATTATTTTGGAAAAGGCGCAGCAGTTAATTTGGGGTCAAGTAATGTTGGTCTTGGAGGGGATTTTGAAAAAAGTAATTCAGTATTCGGGGCAACATACTCTTTTAAGAATAAAGTTAAGTCATACAAAATGAGCGTATCTGACAAAGTGACGACAAATGTTACAGGCAGCAGCGCGATTGATCCATTGTTTTCTGTAGGGCATAGCACTTTTTTTCGAGATGCCATATGTAAAAACAAAAAGTGCGATTTGCATTTTTATATTCGAGATAAATTTCAAGATCCATTAGGAAATGGTAACGAGGTTGGTGGAACAGTCTACAAAATAAATTATGATTTTTATGGAAATGTAAACTTATAACTCTATTGTTCTATTCTTTGAGTAATGTCATGCGGAAAACATTGAGGTTAATTAGTTGTGAGTTATATTTTTTATGTCGCGTGTTGGTTGATTTTTTTATTAACCCCGCCAGTCTTATTTGTTGTTCGTTATCAATGGAAAATAATTCCGTGGTGGTTGATATACTTAGTTATTATTTTTGTTTGTTGGGGTTCTGCATTTTTTGGGGTTCTGTTCTATTTTGAGTATTTAGATGAACTGATTCAAAAGGGGCGTTCTGACCTTATTGAAGAAGTAACAAACGATGGAGCAAGAATTGCATTTGCAAATGTTTTCGGATGGTTGTATGGAATAATTTATTCCCTACCATGGTTATTGATATATTTCATAATTAGCCGCATAAAAGCATCTAAACTATCTCGGTAGGTCATAACCCCACAAAACCGCAAAAAGGCTTCTTCAGAAGCCTTTTTGCGGTTTGTCCGTGTTTGCGGGCGTTGGTGAACGGACTCGTGAAGGTAACGACTTCTACCACGAAATGACAGAAGGCGGCGTTATCGACAAGGTAGCACTGGTTTACGGTCAGATGAATGAACCACCCGGCAACCGTTTGCGCGTAGCGTTGACGGGTCTGACCATGGCGGAACATTTCCGTGACGAAGGTCGTGACGTTCTGATGTTCGTTGACAACATCTACCGTTACACACTGGCGGGTACGGAAGTATCCGCACTGTTGGGTCGTATGCCATCTGCGGTAGGTTATCAGCCAACATTGGCGGAAGAAATGGGCGCACTGCAAGAGCGTATCACTTCCACCAAAACTGGCTCGATCACCTCGTTCCAAGCGGTTTACGTTCCTGCGGATGACTTAACTGACCCATCCCCAGCCACCACGTTCGCCCACTTGGATGCGACACTGGTATTGTCACGTAATATCGCGGAACTGGGTATTTACCCAGCGGTAGACCCACTTGACTCCACCTCGCGTCAGCTTGACCCGCTGGTTGTTGGTCAAGAACACTACAGCGTAGCGCGTGGCGTGCAAGGTATCCTGCAACGTTACAAAGAACTCAAGGACATCATCGCGATCTTGGGTATGGACGAACTCTCTGACGAAGACAAACAAGTCGTCGGTCGGGCGCGTCGTATCCAACGCTTCCTGTCTCAGCCGTTCTTCGTAGCGGAAGTGTTCACAGGTTCACCGGGTAAATACGTTACCCTGAAAGAAACCTTGAGCAGCTTCAAAGCCATCCTCAACGGTGAATACGACCACTTGCCAGAACAAGCGTTCTACATGGTCGGCGGCATCGACGAAGTTGTTGAAAAAGCTACGAAGCTCTAAGGGGGCATCATGGCGATGACATTTCATTTGGACGTAGTGACGGCAGAACAATCGTTGTTCTCCGGCATGGTCGAAGAAGTGATTGCACCGGGTGCAATGGGTGACTTAGGCATTATGCCGCGTCACTCGCAGTTGATTTCCAAGCTGCGTGCAGGCGAATTGCAGTACAAAACCACCGAAGGCGCGATGGCATCGCTGTTCGTCTCTGGCGGTGTACTGGAAGTTCAGCCACACGTTGTGACGGTATTGGCTGACACCGGGATGCGTGCGGAAGACCTCGATGAGGCTGCCGCCCGCGAAGCGATGAAGCAAGCTACCGACGCGCTGCAAGGCAAAGACCCGGAAGACCTCGATTATGAGGCGATCCAATCTGAGCTGGAAGCGGCGAAGGCGCAGATCGAAATGCTGCACCGGATTGGTAAAGCACGCGGTCACTGAGTTTCGACGAGTCCGCAACACGAAAAAGCTCCCATCTGGGGGCTTTTTTTATTTGTGTCACTTACACGTAACGATAACAAAACAATCCAAAAAACTAATAATAGTGATTGATTTTTTTTTTTGTCGTATAGATATAATTCATCCTCATTGAAATTATTAATGAAATGAGGTTTGCTTATGAAAAAGGTTACTAGTTTGTTGTTTCTTGTGCTGTCTTTGTCGAGTCTTGCAGTGCAAGCAGAATCTTATCTTCCAGTAATGGCTAAAACTTATGCTATTAACCATGTCAATACTCCTTATGGATCAGGAAATACAAAAAATCCCTTTCCTGATCTCTACGGAAATGCTCAAGTAGATGCAGGAAATTGCACTAACTTTGCCAATCAATCCATTAGTGGTGGACTTCTGAATACGAGTAGTCCCGTAGCTCTCAATAAGTCATTGATCGCTGGTAAGTTTCCAAAAACCATTCGGAGCGAATGGTTTTTCACAAAAAATTCTGTATCTGATGCCAGCCAATCAGTTGCTTGGCGTGGTGCGCAAGGTATGTTCGTGTATTCTCGAGGCGCAACTTCAACTTCCGGTAATTCTGGAAGAGGATTGAGAATGGCATATGTTACAAGGACAGCTTGGAATAATGGAGGTTTATTGCCTCTTGATCCAAAATTGATAAAAGTCGGTGACATAATTTTTGCAGATTTTGACTTTAAGTATGGTCAAGCGGCAGTACAGCATACGATGATTGTTACAGCAACCAAGCCGGAAGGCTGGTTTGATTGGACGCAAGCATCTAAGTATAATAACTGATGTTACGCAGTAGCCCGAAAAGCGAGCAACTCCTCAAAAGCCGCCTTGATGGCTTTGCGGTAGAGTTTTGCTTTGAGGGCAAAGTGGTTAAGTTTTTTCCTCACAGTCAAACATTCCATCTTGAACACGGCAACAATCGAGGCAAATAGATGGTTGGCTTGTGTCCTGGGTGTGTGGGCAGGCGACTTGGCAAAGGCGGCATTGGACTTGAGCGATTTGTGAAAGACCTCCACTTTCCACCGTTTTTGGTAGAGTGAGGTGATTTCGTCCCACTCAGCGTCCAGCTTGCTACAGACCAGATACAAAATGCCGCTGCTGCCATCCTTGTTTGTAAAGACTTGCCGGACAAGCCTGACGGGGAAATTCAGCCCCTTCAGCCAGCCCGTGACGGCGTGTTGTTCTGACCATTCCAGTTGGTCGAGCCGGGTGTAACGTTTTTCCTTGCGAGCAGCTTCGCTCAAGGCCACCAGCCGATTGCTTTTCAGTGCCATGATGAAGTCCTTGTGCCGGGTTTGCTTGATGTGTTCCATGTTTTCGCTGGATGCGAACCAGATGTCTGTCAGAATCCATGAAAATTTCACCTGATTCTGGATAGTGGCATCAATCATAGCCCGCATCTGTTCATTCTTGGTGATGTCACTGCACCGCTTTTCTTGCCGGGTTTTGAGGTCACAATAACGCAGTGGTTTACGTACCAGTTCAAACGCAACCGGAATGGAGGTGTCGTTCGCGTGGTAGAGGCAGTTCACTAAATTGATGCCCTTGATGTTCCGTCCTAGGCAGTGGTCATAATGCCAGCAAATCAGGTCGTTTTCGTCCATATGGGGCTTTTCTTCCACCGTGTCATCAATGATGAGAACCCCATCATCCGATTCAACCTCACGGACGAGACTTTTGACCTGTTTCCAAAGGTCTTTCGAGGTGTAGTCGCGTTCGGACAGGAAGCGGCTGATCGCATCATGGCTGACTTGACCATCCAGCATTTGAGATAAGCCTGTCGCCGTGGCGTAACCAAACGTCACGCTCAGGTAGTCGGTGTAGAGGTCTAGGCGGTTCTGGTTCATCACTGGAATATAGACGACTCGGCTAGGGAGTGCGTAACATCAGATAATAATGTTCGGTTAACTTATCAAAACGGGTATCCATATAAAAATCAGCCAGATAAGGGGCTTGGGGATGTATGGACTGGTGATAATAAAGCAACAGCCTTTTATGTCTATCGACCGACAGGATACATTCGCTAGAATGCTTATTATTTTTAATTAAGGAATGTTAGGATGTCTCGAAATTTACTACTTAGTTTGCTGGTTATCGTGACGGCGGCAGGAAGTTTGTGGTTTCTATCTGGTGAAAATCTTGATGTGGGTAATCATTCTGATAATCAAAAGGAAAGCACGAGAGAGGCAGTAGGTGTAGCTAATTCCACCTCGCTGCCCTCCTCTTTGGTTCGGAAAGAGGTATCATCTGCCACAATTATTAATAAGACTGATCCGCAGAATGTGGCAGAATTTGTAGAAAAACTTAAGCAGTGGGTCAATGAGTTTCCATTTCCGCAAGAAAATACTAATTCAACGAATAATTCGCCTGAGATTACTCAGGAGTTGGTAAAACTTAGTGATAAGGTTGTTAATGGAATTATAAATAATCCTTCATTATCGCATCAAGAAAAAGCATCTATTTTATGGGATGTCTATTTCAATACGAGTTGGTCTGGTGGCGATAATGCAGTGCAATCTATTTTGATGGCACGCCTCTCTGAGTTAATTCCTTATGAATTATCAGAGGATATTTTTGTTGGCTATCAAAGTATGCTCTCACAAGGAGAGAATACTAGAGGAGTGAGGCATGATTTGCTTCAAATAACAGATGGTATACTCGGATTAGATACATCTAGTCTTAGTGTGAAAGAAAAAAACATTTATGATGGCAAGTCTCCTTATTTGAAAGAATTATTAATGCAACAAATTACAAGTATACCTGCTTCTGCCGAAGAGCTGGGAGATTTACATGGTTACTCCGTGAGATTATATGCTAACTATGCGGATAAACATGATGTTGATAAATTAATGTCGGGACTTCAATCCAGTATTTTTCAGAATCCAGAGCATAGCGGTGAGTTTTATCACGCTATATTCACCAACTTTCTATCAAGTTCAGCTTTAAATTCTTCATCACTCTCATTATTGCTCACATCGTCACCATCTGCTAAGACTCAGCAGGAAATGAATAAAACATTGGCGTTTTTACTTAAAGAGGATGGGAATGTAGCACTATCTGATATAGGCAGCCCAATAAAACAAGAGTTGTTGGGATATTTGAAATCGCAGCAGAATAATATACAAGGCTCTGACCTCGAACGTGATTGGAAGATGGCTATTTCACGGTTGCAATAATTCGTACTGATGTTCGTTGACAACATCTACCGTTACACACTGGCGGGTACGGAAGTATCCGCACTGTTGGGTCGTATGCCATCTGCGGTAGGTTATCAGCCAACATTGGCGGAAGAAATGGGCGCACTGCAAGAGCGTATCACTTCCACCAAAACTGGCTCGATCACCTCGTTCCAAGCGGTTTACGTTCCTGCGGATGACTTAACTGACCCATCCCCAGCCACCACGTTCGCCCACTTGGATGCGACACTGGTATTGTCACGTAATATCGCGGAACTGGGTATTTACCCAGCGGTAGACCCACTTGACTCCACCTCGCGTCAGCTTGACCCGCTGGTTGTTGGTCAAGAACACTACAGCGTAGCGCGTGGCGTGCAAGGTATCCTGCAACGTTACAAAGAACTCAAGGACATCATCGCGATCTTGGGTATGGACGAACTCTCTGACGAAGACAAACAAGTCGTCGGTCGGGCGCGTCGTATCCAACGCTTCCTGTCCCAGCCGTTCTTCGTAGCGGAAGTGTTCACAGGTTCACCGGGTAAATACGTTACCCTGAAAGAAACCTTGAGCAGCTTCAAAGCCATCCTCAACGGTGAATACGACCACTTGCCAGAACAAGCGTTCTACATGGTCGGCGGCATCGACGAAGTTGTTGAAAAAGCTACGAAGCTCTAAGGGGGCATCATGGCGATGACATTTCATTTGGACGTAGTGACGGCAGAACAATCGTTGTTCTCCGGCATGGTCGAAGAAGTGATTGCACCGGGTGCAATGGGTGACTTAGGCATTATGCCGCGTCACTCGCAGTTGATTTCCAAGCTGCGTGCAGGCGAATTGCAGTACAAAACCACCGAAGGCGCGATGGCATCGCTGTTCGTCTCCGGCGGTGTACTGGAAGTTCAGCCACACGTGGTGACAGTATTGGCTGACACCGGGATGCGTGCGGAAGACCTCGATGAGGCAGCCGCCCGCGAAGCGATGAAGCAAGCCACCGACGCGCTGCAAGGCAAAGACCCGGAAGACCTCGATTATGAGGCGATCCAGACTGAGCTAGAGTCAGCGAAGGCGCAGATCGAAATGCTGCACCGGATTGGTAAAGCACGCGGTCACTGAGTTTCGGCAAGTCCGCAAAAACCAGAAAGGCTGCCTAGTGCAGCCTTTTTGCTGTGGATCAGATAAACTCTTGTTTGATTATTGAGCCAGTAAAAGATATGTCAGCAATATTGATGCTTATACCCGCTCCTTGTTCGTACACCCTGATAGACTGGATGCTAATCATTTAGTATTTGGGTATGACTTGGAAGGAGAATCTCTTCGAGTAGTGGATTTTTGGGTTAAGAAGATTTGGGAAATGGCGGGGGAGTCATCAAAAAACATTCTAAGTCTTCAAGTTAAACAAAACATTCCTGTGAATATTCGCCCTAAAGATTGGCGTACTCGTGATGCTTCTTTTGGTAATCGGCGACAATTTGTCGAAGCATTGGATGCGGCTCTCAAGAAATTCTATCCTGAACGTTATCACGGTGGTAACTGGTTGAAGCAGGTAGCGACGGGATACCAAGCAAAAACAGGTATCCCGCTATAAAATAATGCTTAAGCAATTAAAGCCAATTGATGATAACAAGGCTGATTTTTAGGTGATACGATAGGAGTCTGAGTGCTGATTTTACCCAAAATACCTTCCAGAATGACGCGCTCCGCAACGGCTTCAACAGTAGCAACAGGCACGGTATTACCAAATAAGTCATGTGCTAAAGTATCAGCCACATTGAGCTGGAAATGATCAGGAAATCCAAACAAGCGGCACTGCTCAACTAAGGTTAATTTTCGTAACCCTTGCGTATCCGGTACGACGATTCTATCAAGATCAGTAGCAACCAAGGTTGGTGTCGTAGTTTTAGGATCAAGCACCTTATTGATTTCATAGCTTAATTTTCCTGCTACAATATTGTAACCTTTTTCTACATCTTGCCGTGGTAGGCGGATTCTTTTGCTTGTGCCATTTTCAGTGACGGTCACAATGTCTTTAGGGTGTTCATATTTTAGGTAATTTTTTTGCACCAAGTCATCTAACAGCGTTTGCAAGTGAGGGTGTTGGTAAAATGTTCTGATTTCATTTGCTGTCAGTGGCATTCCATCCATCCATGTAATGCCTTTAGCAGCCGCCCATTTTTTGTTACGGCGATACAGCAAAATAAGGTTTAGTAGCTCTTTTTGGGCATCACTCACCTCGCCTTTTAAACCAATATCCCAGCTATGAATGTTCTCTTTACCACCACGCTTATCTTTAATGGATTTACCTTGCAATTCATCCAGCTTGAAATGCGAGAGTAATAACTGGGTGAGCTTAGTGTTCATACACGGCTTGTCTGTTTCCAGAACATCCTGTAGTGCAACTATTTTTTGTGGGAAATCGTGTAGATTAATCGTTTGTGTTTTTGTGCCAACGATAAAAATGCGTTTACGTGTTTGTGCTAATCCGAAATGTTTAGCATCCAAGACTCGCCATGTGACGTGGTAATCCAGTAATTGGAGTTTTTCCAGAATAACACTGAGGGTGCGCCCAATGCTGTCAGTATTATTTTCTTTATCATGACCGACTAAGCCTTCTACATTTTCTAGGATAAAGGCGGCGGGACGTTTAGCGTCTAAGATGCGTTCGACTTCAAAAAATAAGGTGCCGCGTGTATCGGCAAAGCCATAACGTTTTCCTGCACAACTGAAGGCTTGACAGGGAAAACCCGCTAACATCACATCAAAATCAGGTATTTCATCGGCTGGAATCTGGGTAATGTCACCGTGAATGCGGCTGTCAGGGAAGTTATCGGTATAGACCTTTACCGCATGGGGTTTTATTTCGGAGGTGAACACACATTCTGAAGTTACGCCTTGTGTAGTGCAAGCTGTTTCAAAGCCAAGCCGAAAACCACCCATACCAGCAAATAGGTCAATAAAACGAAGTTTCTTCACGATGTTCATAGTGACTTTTCCTTGGTTTACGTCTAACTAAGGTGGCTTATGGTAGCATTTTCGGTGTGTCGGTTCCAGCGGTTTTAACGTGCGTAGCTATCAAAGGTATGAATGATACGATGAACATCGACAAGGCGGCACTGGTTTACGGTCAGATGAATGAACCACCCGGCAACCGTCTGCGCGTCGCGTTGACTGGTCTGATGATGAAGGCTTGGATGCTAAGCGGTCACTGAGTTTCGACGAGTCCGCAAAAAACAAAATATCCACCAAGAATGACGGCGTGGCGGTTTCAAACCAATAAGGCAGGAATTCCTTGCCTTTGGAAATAAACAGCAGCACATCAAACGGGTTATAAACACTCTCCCCCAGCCAGTTATAGCCGTTGTACCACGAACGTACCAGCGACATATCCGCGCCTTGCAAATGTTCGCCGAAATGTCGCTCCAACTCGGTTTGGGTATAACCGCACAACGCGCTGTAACGCGGGTCGAGGGTAATATCTTCCAAGTTATTCAAGCCACTGAACAATGATACTTTGGAAAATTTGCTCACCCCCGTGAGGAAAGCAAAGCGGATATGGGCATCGTTGTCTTTGATTACCGAATACAAATTGCGTAAACCATTGCGCATTTCCGCCGCCACGCTGCTGTCGGTGATATTGTCGAGAAGCGGTTTGTCGTATTCATCCACTAAAATAACGACATTGCTTCCATATTTATCCTTAGCATTGCGGATAAGTTCAGTGAAACAACCGGACAGGCTTTTTTCTTCACAGGTAATGCCGAGGCGTTGCTGATTAATGCGTAACAATTCCCCGATTTTTTCGTCCAGTTCCGCTCGATTGGTTAATTGCCCCGAACCAAAGCTGATGGAAATGACAGGGTACTGTACCGCCCAATCCCAATGCGGGTGAATATGTAACCCCCGAAATAATGCCTCATTACCCGCAAATAACTGATGCAAAGTGTCTACCAACAAGGATTTCCCGAAACGGCGCGGGCGTGAGAGAAAGTAATACGAACCCTTATTAAGCAATGTTTGAATGTGAGCGGTTTTATCCACATACACGCAATCATCCGCCATGATTTTTGCTAGAGTGCTGATGCCGATAGGTAATTTTTTCATGTGCAGCGCCTGCCGTGGGTGATAGGGGCATTATAGCGGGTTTTGCGGTTGATCACGCTGCTTAGAAAAAGGCTTTATCTTGTTCCCACATCACATTTTTCTGCTTAGCGATGGCAGCTTTCAGCAATTCTAACAAGGGGTAAGCGCGGACATTGAGGCTGATCACTGGCGCTTCGGCTTCCTCTGTTGGTTGTTTGGCGGGAGATTCCGTTTGTGCTGCTTGTGCTTTTAAGGCAGCTTCGAGGTGTTGCAGCGCTGTTTCTACGTCTTCGGCACGGATGGCGCTGGGAATCGTGCCACTATGCCCCATTAGACGAATCAGGGCTTTCGCATCCTTTTCAAACATGGAAACACTGGCGGCGGCGGGGCTGGTGAAGCGGATCATGGCTTGCTCCTTGTCAAAATCACAAAAGTCATCTGCCAATCATATACCGAAAGCCTGTCACACTGGCAGATTTGTCAGCCACTGACAGGATACCTGTCGTTTTCTGACAGCATTGCCAAGGTAGTGAGTGGGCAGGTGTTTAGCGAAAATCAGCAAATTTATAATTATCAATGGTTTATATTTTTAGTGGGCGTTGGCACAAGGGTTGCAATAGTCCTTTCAGTCAGAACAGCGAAACAACAACAAGTATTTATCAGCAAGCCCCAAGAGGCAGAGAGCAGGCTTAAACATTAATAACAATAACTTGCCTGACCATGCTTCGACTCCTCTAACCCCCGGCTCAATAGCGGGGGTATTTATTTGGGCAACTTTTCTAGTATCCTGCACACCTTAAAACCGTGCCATCCACGCCAGCAGGAATACCATGTATACCCACAACACTTGGAACATTGAAGCCGCCCGTCGCCTATACAGCATCCAGCATTGGGGGGATGGCTATTTCGACATAAATGCCGCTGGCAATGTCGCCATGTGCGTCCCCGGCAACCCAGCGCAGCAAGTCGATTTGCACGCCCTCGCGATGCGCGTCCATAACGAAGACGGAATGCGTTTCCCGCTATTGGTACGTTTCGTCAATGTCTTGCACGATCGGGTGCAACGCTTGCAGGGGGCATTCAACCAAGCGATTGCCGATTGCGGGCAAAGTAGCCAGTACACCGCGATTTACCCCATCAAAGTCAACCAGCAACGCAGCGTGGTGCAGGAAATCCTCAAAGGCGGCGGCACACAAGTCGGCTTGGAAGCAGGCAGCAAACCCGAACTCATGGCAGTGCTCGGTTCAGCGCCGACGGGCAGCACCATTATCTGCAACGGCTACAAAGACCGCGAATACCTGCGCCTCGCCTTGATCGGGCGGCAAATGGGACACCGCATTTTCATCGTGGTGGAAAAACCCTCGGAACTCGCCGAAACACTCGAAGAAGCCACTAAACTTGGCATTGAGCCATTACTCGGCATCCGCACCCGCCTGTATACCCTCGGCAAAGGCAAATGGCAAAACACCGGCGGCGAGAAATCCAAATTCGGGCTTTCCGCCGCACAAGCCTTGCACATGATTGAGCAATTGCAAGCCGCCGGGAAACTCGATTGCCTGCAATTGCTGCACTTTCACATGGGGTCGCAGATTGCCAATATTCAGGACATTCAACGCGGAATGCGCGAAGCCAGCCGTTATTTTGCGGAATTGCATCGCTTGGGGGCCAATATTCGCGTGGTCGATGTCGGCGGCGGGTTGGGCGTGGATTACGACGGCTCCCGTTCGCGCAACGAATGCTCGATCAACTACAGCTTGCAGGAATACGCTAATACCATCGTGCGCAGCGTGCAGGACGTGTGCGAAGAATACGAACTGCCGTTTCCCGATTTCATCTCCGAATCCGGGCGAGGTTTAAGCGCCCATCACGCGGTATTAATCACCAACGTCATCGACACTGACCCCGAACAGCCGGAAGCGCAGCCGACGCTGAGTGAGCCGGATGATGATGACCCGATGATTTTGCACAATCTGTTCCGCTTGTATCACAACCGTAAGCGCTTGCCGCCCTCGGAAATCTACCACGACGCGGCGTATTGGCTGGATGATGCCCACGGCATGTACGCGCACGGTTCGATCGACCTCAACCAGCGGGCTAGGGCGGAAGAATTCCATCGTGCAATTTGCCGCAAATTGCTCAGCCAGCCGGAATTATTTGAAGCCTTAGAGCCAGAAATTCAAACCAGCTTGCAGGAAAAGTTGGCAGATAAGTATTTCTGCAATTTCTCGCTGTTCCAGTCCATGCCGGATGCCTGGGCGATTGAGCAGATTTTCCCGATTATGCCGCTGCACCGCTTGCAGGAAAACCCGGATCGGCGCGTCACCATGCAAGATTTAACTTGCGATTCCGACGGCACGGTGTCGACTTATGTGGAAAGTGGGCGCTTGGCAAGCACGTTGGCGCTGCATTCGTTGCAAAAAGATCAGCCGTATTTGCTGGGCATTTTCATGGTGGGCGCGTATCAGGAAATCCTCGGCGATTTGCATAATCTGTTTGGTGACACCGATTCCATCAACGTGGAATTGTTGCCGGATGGCAGTTACAAGCTATCTGAACCGGAGCGTGGTGACACGATTGATGAGTTGTTGCGCTACGTGCATTTCGAGCCGAAAGATTTGCTGGCGCAATGCCGCCGCAAACTCGCCGCCGCCGTTGACGATTCTGAGCGCCAAAAAATGCTATTGCGTGAAATAGAAGCAGGTTTAATCGGTTATACTTACCTCGAAGATTAATTCGGGGCAAATAGGAAAATCATGGAATACGTATTATTAGGCGTACTGTTGTTAGGCGCGGTGTTGTTTTTGTTGGGTTGGTTGGTCATGGCGGTGCTGTGTTTCCAGCGGCATCCGGTCACGGGATTGCTGGCGTTGATTCCGGTGGTGAATTTGTTGGCCTTGCCTGCGATGTGGCATCGGGTCGGCGGTTGGGTCATTACCAGCTTTATCGGCGTGTTATTGGCAGCGGTAGCCTGGTTTGCGGGGGCGAATCAGCACGTTTATCGCCATGCACATGCGCTGGGGATGAATGTGTCTGCGCCGGTGAGTGCCGAATCGCCAGCGGTGGAAATACCCGCCGCCGCGCCGGTCACGCATACCATCGACATTCCACCCAGTGTGCGTACTGAGCAGCCAGCGGTTGCTGCCGCCGCGCCTGTTGCTGCGCCCGCTCCCGCGCCCAAACCGGCGGATGTGTTGGCAGGGGCGAAAAGTTTACCGGCTAACGCTTTATACCACGTGGTGTTCAAGCCGATTGAGCTGGGTAAATTGTCGGACAATATCGGGCAATACGTGCGCATTACGCAAAAAGACGGGCGCAAGCGTGAAGGCAAGCTTATTACGACTTCTGCAAGTGAGATGGGTTTGGAGGAGCGCTTGGAGGGTGGCACGGTGACGCGCACTTTGAAAACTGCTGACATCCGCGAGGTGGCTGTTATGACACACGAACAAGGCAAGGAGTAACGCCATGCAATGCTACGTTTACCGCAGTCGGCGCAAACAGGGATCTTTTCTGTTCCTGCCGGAAAGGGATAATTTTGAGCGAGTTCCTGAGGTTTTATTGAAGATTTTTGGCGTGCCTGAATTTTCGTTCGAGTTTTTTCTGGATGATGAACGCCAGTTGCAATTTAACATTGCTGTCAGCGAAGTGCGGCGCGTGATGCAGGAGAATGGGTTTTTCTTACAATTGCCGCCGAATGAAGAGACAAGATGGCTCAATTCGTGAACCATGGCAAAGGTAAACCTGCCACTCATATCGGATACTTTTTGCCGATTAACTAATCTCTTGAATGAAAGTCGATGATTGATTTTCGGTGATGGCGCTACCCCATAAAAATTAACGGGGTAGCATTGTTTATAAGCTGCTTTATTAGTACTTGGTTTTGAAATATTTTATAAGTTTATAAGTACCATACCCTAGTGCCGCCGCCGTAACGATAGGGGCTGCTACAGTGAGTGCCGCACCACCTGCAAGGCTGCCACCGCCTATGGCGCTTAGACCCGCAGCAATGCCTGAACCACTTAATCCGACTACTGTACCACTAGCACTGACTGCTGCAATGCAACCGGTAGTACCAACAGTTGCACCAACATACGTTGCTGTTCTGCCTACATTGCGTGCTTCCCGTTCAGTATCATCAAATACAGGGCTGTCTTTTAATACGGTGCTATTAAAACCGTAAGCTACGCCGAGTGCGGGTAAGCTGCTTAATAAACCCAAGCCAGCCGTACTAGCTACTCCAATTGTTCCTGCTGTAGTGGCAAGGGCGACACCACGGGCGGCTACGCCTGTTATGCCAGCTACTGTACCAGTTGCTGCTAATGTTCCGTGATGTACTTGGTTGCTTTCATGAGAATCATTGATACACCATTGACAGAAATGTTCGCAATTGTTGGAGTATACGCAATACAGTTTTTCCCCTAACCGAGAGCGGGCGCGTTCAATGACTGCTTGTCC
Organism: Thiothrix subterranea; assembly: GCF_016772315.1. NCBI lineage: Bacteria > Pseudomonadati > Pseudomonadota > Gammaproteobacteria > Thiotrichales > Thiotrichaceae > Thiothrix > Thiothrix subterranea. The sequence continues at coordinate 2,761,264 of NZ_CP053482.1, forward strand.
TCTAAACCGTTGAGTTGTGTAATTTCTTATGGTGAATCCATGTCCACCCGCAAATGCCTCTAAACTGGTTTCTTCTACGGGGCCAGCTTTGAAATCTTCGGCAAGCCCCGAATAATGAATGACCTTTCCATCACCGATATAAATTCCATGATGAAAATAGCCAATGCGTGGAGAAATTAAATGATCGCTTGGTTGTGGGCTGATTTCTATCGTTGTCATATCACACCATTTTATTTAGCTAATGAATTTCTTAAAGCAATGCCTAACTGATGTAGTCTATTACTCACCTCAGTATCAAAAGTTTGTGTACGTAAGTGAATGGGAAGCTCTTGCAGCAGCAATGGGTTGCTGTCTTTCCATTCATTGATGGCTACACCACTCCACGTGCTGTCTTTTTCAAGAAAGTCATCACGCAATTTTGCTAACTCTTGTTCTCGGAATACTTTAAAGCCAGCGGCATCAAAGACACCTTGTAACAAAAAATGTTCTAATGCTTGTAAATCTGATTCAACTTCGAGAATTAATTGATCATATGTTGATAATGTTGCTGCATCATCGCCCTCAAAATTTTCATCAAAAATATCGAGGGCAATATTGGCGAGAAAATTACGGCGGAGTACAAATCTTGTAGCTGTAACGGACGCACCTAATATTTCTGTACGTAAATTAGGATTTGTAAATAATTTAAAGCCATGAGTGGCATAACGCCCAACCCTTTTAAGTGCAGGTTCATCTGTCTTAATGTAATTATCAATAATCCGACTGTCAGCATCTAAGCTGTCAAAAATTGCATTGCGTGCTTCACTACCAACGGGTTTTCGAATGAGTATTTCCACAATAGGTCTAGCGAAGCGCATAAATAGTGTATTAAATGAACGTTCGAGTTTGTCTTTATAGTCTCGTTTATTATTAATTAATCGGCGTTCTACTTCAGTGGTATTCCATAATTCTTTTTTTATATCATCCATTAATGAATGCGCTTCTTCTACTAAGCCTGTGGCCATATTATCAGAGATTATTTCTAAAATTTTGCGAGTTTCTTGGTAAAGCGCCTCACGCCATGCAAAATTGCTTTGTGTTGCATCAAAAACAGGTATGCTATTTTTATTAAAGATAATTTGACGTTCATCAGGTTGTCGTGATGGTATCGTCTCCATTCGTTGTTGTATACTTTGCTTATAAGTACCCAAGAATTTTTCGAAAATATCGTTACTTTTATCGTCAATATAAGCCTTTGTGATCTTATTGACATCGCCCTGCGTTTTTTTCCAACGAGCTTTCCACCAATCTTGAAAATCAACGGTATTATCTTGTTCTTGTCGACGTTTAGCCTGCTCAGGATCTTCAGGATAATGTTGACCTACGGCTTTGTATATATCTTGAGAAGTATTAACAATATCAGTAATGATGCTATTGCAACGTTTTTCTAATAAGATTGTTCGTTCTGAGTCTAAATAGTTCTTTATGTTGTTTTTTAACTCAGTAATCCCTGTGGCTTGTTTTAGCTTTTCAATGTCATTTGCGTTAATATTGGTTAGCTGCGCCATCTTCTCACGTACTTGTTCAGATGTTCCAATCTTAGGAATATCAAAATCATTCAGAACTAAATGAGCGCCAGCAGAACCACGAATAATCCGTTTGGCTGGAATGCCTTCTGCCTCCCATATTTTTAAAAGTTTCTGCCAATCTTCGTTAAGTACTTTGAGTGAGGGTTGTAGATCAATTTGTCCCCAGAAAACAAATAATTTATCAGCTAGTTTTAAATAGGGATCTCCACTTTCTCCAAAGCGAATTAAATCTTGCTCATAAGCTTTAAGGCTGATGTCGCGTCTTTGTACTAAAATAATAGCATCACAATCGGACAGCATTTCCTTAGATTCTTCAATATGTTTGGATAAGCCAGAGTCTAATCCTGGAACATCATAAAAGACAACGCCATCTATTGCCGCTAGTTTGCTGGTATATAAACGTGCTTCACGCATCGCATGAGCATAGCGTTCATCGGCTACATATTTTTTCAGCGTTGGTTTTAATTCTGTGAAATCAGTAAAACGAAAAGATTGTTTTCCCTCCTCAAGAACTTCTTGTAGTGTTTTTTGATGAGTTTCAATAACATCTAGATCATTTTTAGCTTTTTGAGCTGCACTTTTGTCAAGACTCTCTGCTTGTTCGATCAGCTCGTCTTTGTAATGATTAAAATCACTTATGATTTTTGGTTCAGTTTCAAAGCGCTGTTCTGAGTCATCTTTCACTGAATATATTTGTGTGGTTGTGAATGTACAACGTTCTGTGTTAGCAGGTAGTAAATCGTATTCTAGCCATGCATTAATAAAAGTACTTTTCCCAGCTTTTTCTAGTCCGACAACAGCAATACGAAATTCATTTTTTTCTAAACGTATTTTTTGCTTTTCGGCAATTTTACCTGCTTTTTTTAAATTATCAATTTGTTCTTGTTTGACCCCTGCTTGTTGTGCTTGTGGTAAATTTGATAAATGCAAAGCATGGCGTTGCAGATCAATAGCAGAACTTAATTTGGCAGCATAAAGTTGCGATGTTGTTTTCCAATCTAAATTTTTCATCATTTTTCCTTATTATAACGTTCTGATAAAATTGTATTTTTCGACTACACTGATGGATGTTAGTTTTTTAGCACAAATAATGCTGTTAAAATCAGAAATAATGCTTTCTTTCAACTGAATTTTATTTTTTTGATGAATGCTATTGTTTTTTGGAGTGAAAATATGTATTAATAAGTTATCTTCAGAGTTGTAATTGACTTCATCTGAGCTACTTTCAGTAAGCTCTCTTAATGTTTCTTTTTTGTTAGTTGTGAGGAAAAAACGACTTTCATCGATAAGCTGTTTTATTAATTTCACATGAAGTTTATTAGAAGATACGTGATCTTGAAATGGAGCAAAGTTTCGTGCAGTAATAATTAGCAATATGGATGTACCAGTTTTTTTTCTATTTTTTGCATTCATTATGCAAACCCATAAAGGTATAGTAATAAACCCAGCGGCAACGATAAGCAATTTAGATTCCATGAGTTTATTTTCTCTTTAGTTCTTGTAATTGTTGTAGTGATTTGCTCATTTCTATAACCATATCACTAATGGATTCCCAAGTATCACTGTCTTTTCGGTAAATACTATCATGCTCTTGATATTTGCTATTAACCTTACTGTGAAAGTCACTAAGTAACCCACGAAGACGATCTTGAATCTTTCTTTCAATTTCTGAAAAATATTCTTTTGCCATTCTAATGGTAAAACGAAGTGTTTCACTTTCTGCTTTTTTTATTTCAGATTGCCAATCATTGTATATTTCATAGATTGATGGTATTTCAATATGTGTTACATCACGTGTTGATAGAAATAATCTCCACGGATCAAGCTCGATTTCTTTTCTAAGATTTATATTTATTGCAAAAATAAGATCCAGACTGTTCTTAATATTTTTTGTTGTTAGTATTGACTCTGGAATGTTTAATCCAAAATCTGGTTTCTTTTGACGCAGTTCATTATTTATGTGATAAATAAATTCTTCCATAGCTTTTTCTAGTGATTCACGTAGACGATGATTCTCACGCTCAATGCGCTCAAGCCATATTGCTGATAATATGTTAGATAAATCGTTTGAAAAATCGGCAAGCGATTGTTTTAATGATTCAAATGTGGTTTTCTCACTATCTGTTGTCGCTTTTTCATTAATTCCAGCTTCAGCATATATTGTGGTATAACCATTTCCTATTAAATTGTTACAAATAACGGCTAGTTGATTTTGATGTTTTAGTGAGAGATATTCGGCTTTTGTACCAAAGAAATTAACCCGCCCGCTACGCAAAGATTGGATAACACCATCTAATGTTCCTGATAACCACTTACTAACTTCTTCTGGTGTTGTATAAAGTGGCGCTAATATTGAGGTTTCCTTGAGTTTTTTAAAGAACTCGCTTTGTGTAGCTAGTTCTTCGATTTTCTGGTTTACTGTTGCTGAATTAATATTAGAGCTGTTTAGTAAATGATGGCAAAGTTGATTGGCTTCATCACTAGCGTAACGAATAAACTCCTCGATATATTTATAATCAGTATCGATTGATTTTTCTGCTTCTTCGTATTCAACAGTCAGGCGATTTTTTACCGCTTTACATTCATTAAGGTATTTGTTAGTTATATCGGATGCTATATCTTCAAAAGCTATAAAAATAGGTGGTATTATAATGTTGGAAAAGTTACATTTTATGTGGTTGTCTAATTGAACAAAGAACTCTCCTGCATAACTATTTTTCCATACAGCTTCTTGTACTTGTTGATAGTCCCATTCATTCCAATCGTTAGTATTACTTGTTAGTTCGTGTGAAATGGCTTTTGGAATTAAACGATTAAAATCAAGATATACTTGCTCGGCTATGCCTGCTTTAATGCTTTCTTCTTGATTTTTAAGTTGCCATGCTAATAGCGCTGGTAAACTAGATAATTTGCTATAAACTAGATTCTGAATTGCTTTGTTGTATTCGGGAAGCTCTTTTGTAATGAGTGTGTTAATTTCATTAATGGTTTCTTCCACTACTTCATTTTGACGTTTTATACCATCTCGTTGCTTTAAATAAATATCAATGCGATTGAGTACAAATAACATCCTGCTTGGTGAACCACCCATAAGCTTTACTTGCTGTAATACATCTTCCACTAACTCTTGGCATAAACTCTCATCGGTTTCTTCCATATTGTAAGTGACTAAGGATAATGCATCTCGACAATTTTCTTTAATGACATCACTATTGAGATTGTCAGTTAGGTTACGTTTTCCAGGTAAATCAATTATTTGAAATGCTGTCTCGCTTGGTAAGTGCTGAGTACTCAGCAGCTTGTTATCAGGTAAAAAGCAAGCAATTGGATAGGAAATTTCAATTTGTGGGCTGCTGGGCGGATTTAGTGGCGATAATTTAGCCTTATTGAATTTTTTCATGATTTTATTAATTCTATCATGAATTTCTTTGTTACTTGGATTATCCCATGTCCCACATTCCCATTGGGCAGCAGATGTTTCTTTGACTATTAAGCACCGTTTTCCAGTAGGAGAGTGTTTTATCGTAACGATACCAGCGCTTAACTCTTGAGCATCACTTGGTATGAGTTCTGCACCACATAATAAATTCACTAAGGTACTTTTACCGCTGCTAGTTGTTCCTGCGGTAGCCAATGTCAGTGTGGGATTCCGTAGTTTATCTTGTAATGTGCTTAATGCTGCAATGAAACGGGTGCTATCCATGCTGAATTCATCCTGATTATATGAATTCAGCGTAACCATTTGTTGGGAAATTTCACTCCATAAATGGTGCATTTTTTCGGCTAAATCTTGTGCTCGTTTTAAGTCACCGATGCTTGAGTTAGTAACTAATTGATTAGGCGTATTTTTTTGCATGAACATGGAGGCGTACCTTTGATTCCGTATGGATTCGTTGTTGTTAGAATAATCACCTGACAGAACGGTAGTCTGATCTCTAAAGTTCTCTTTAGAGGGTAATCAAATTTACCCTGTCTTTTGTCGCTAATCCATCACCGTTTGTCAGATGGTTGTGATTACTAAAATGAGGTGATTTCACGTTCTAAGAAATATAGGTAATTTATTCTTGTGTTTGTCATGTGCACAGTATTCATTTTTGTGTTTGCTTAAAGTTATCCACAAATGCCGGTTCGCAAACAAGAGGCGATTATCAGAGCCACTGTAGAAAATGATGCGCCTATTTTTCTAAATAAAAAGATACAAATACCAATTTTTGTCTATACTTATGTTTATGAGTAAAGCAGCTAACACCGCATCAGCCAGCCCTAAACAAGTTCACCTTGCCCTTGAGACGTTGGGGGCAGATTTACGTATTGCACGTTTGCGGCGGGGCGAGTCGTTGCGTTCGTGGGCGGTACGGGTGGGTGTTTCTGTGCCTACGTTGCAGCGTATGGAGGCGGGTGATCCGTCGGTTGGGGTGTCGGTGTATGTGATGGCGCTTTGGTTGGTCGGGAAGATTCAGCATGTTGCAAATCTGGCAGACCCGGCAAGCGATGAGCAGGCGCTGGCTATCGAGTTGGCGAAACTGCCGAAGGGACGTTCATGAGTACGCAGAAAATGCTACCGGGTAATGAATTAGCGGTTTGGAGTTTGACTGACCCGCAGACTCCCGTGCGGGTGGGTACGGCATCGCTGGCATTGGGCGGGCGAGGCGTGGCGTTTGTCTACGAGCGTAGTTGGTTGGCAAATGGCTACCCGTTGTCGGGCGATATGCCGTTGCAACGCGCTGTACTGACACCCACGGTACGTGATCGGCTGTTTGGCGCGTTGGATGATGCGATGCCTGACCGTTGGGGCGAGCGGGCAATCCGTTTCATTGATAATCCGCCACGAGCAACGGCTTTGGACTTCTTGTATTACGCGGGTGATCACCGTTTCGGGGCATTGGGGTTTTCTGTTGAGCAATCCCGCTATTTGCCTCATCGGGGCGAGCCATTGCCGAGTGCTGATTCGATTCACGCTTTGCAGGCATTGATTGAGCGGATTGATGCGAATGAACCACTGACCGAGCAGGAAAAGCTGATTGCGGGAACGACCAAAACGATGGGCGGGGCGCACCCCAAAGCCTTGGTGACGATGGCGGGCAAGGATTGGATTGCCAAATTCCCGCGTGGGGCTAATATTGACCTTGGGTTGATTGAACATGCGTCGTTGAGATTGGCGGCGCAAGCGGGTATTACTGTGGCGCATTCGGTGGCATTGCCCGGACTTTTTGGGCATGTGGTGGCGGTTGAACGCTTTGACCGACGAGCAAACCAGCGTTTGCGTACCCTTTCTGCCAAAACGGTGTTGTTGGCGGGGGTGGGGTTTGGTGCGCCGTTGGATGAATTGAGCTATGGGGCAATGGCATCGTTTGTGTTGCAAGCGGGGGCGGCGGATGTGCAAGCACAGCAACGGGCAGAGTTGTTTCGGCGGATGGCGTTCAATATCCTGATTGAGAATTCTGACGATCACGAAAAGAATCATGCGTTTCTGTTTGATGCGGGATTTTGGTCGCTTGCGCCTGCCTTCGATGTATTGCCGAATACGTCAAACGCGGGTTATCAGCAGATGGGGGTTGGTCAGCAGGGGGCGCTGGGAACATTGGGCAATGCGCTGTCGGAATGCAGCTTGTTTGGGTTGAGCCGTGAGCAGGCGATTGAAGAGTGGTTCAAGGTGGCGGATGTGGTTGCGGAATGGGATCAGGTTTTCGCGAGTCTTGGGGTGTCGGGTAAAGATATTGGGTATTTGCGGACATTCATTGATCAGCCGGAGCGTAAAGCGATGCGGTTACGTTAATGTTCTTGTTCTTTGCAAGCAGGCAACATAGACTAGTCATGTAACTGGTCATTTAGAGGTGTTGTTATGCAAACGTGGGCTGTTCAAGATGCTAAGGCTCGGTTTAGTGAGTTTTTGGATGCGTGTCTCGCACAAGGGCCGCAAGTCGTTACACGGCGTGGTGCTGAAGCTGCGGTGCTTGTCCCAGTTGATGTGTGGCGCAGACTCCAAGCGGCGGCAAAACCATCATTGAAAGATTTATTGTTGTCTGATCAGGGGCGGGGTGATCTGGTGTTGCCGGAACGGGGGCAGGCGCGGAGAAGACGTGTGCAAGAGGTTCTGTAAATCATGTATTTATTGGATACCAATGTTGTCTCTGAATTACGGCGGCAGAAACCGCATGGGGCAGTTGTTGCATGGCTTCAGTCGGTCGATGATAAAGATTTATACCTCTCGTCGGTGACATTAGCCGAAATTCAAGCGGGTATAGAAATCACACGGGATCAGAATGCCCAACGTGCTATTGAATTGGAAGAATGGCTGGATGCCGTCGCGACCACCTATAATATCTTAACGTTGGATGGAGCGGCTTTTCGTACTTGGGCAAAGCTGATGCATAAAAAATCTGACACCTTGTATGAGGATGCAATGATTGCAGCTATTGCCAAAGTCAATAAGCTGGTGCTGGTTACTAGGAATGTCACTGATTTTGAATCTTTTTATGTGCCGTTATTGAATCCATTTGAGTACAAAATTTAATGAGGGTGTAGAAAAACCTAAGTCTCTCTCGAAAAATCTCAAAAGTGGCATGATGTACGTAAATCTTTGAACATTTTTCACTAAAAAAACCTCAAAGATTTACATAGAAATTGCATGTTTGTTTTTCGTTCAATTTCTAAAAATCGAAAAAGTGGTTTGGCGGTCTTTCTATAGCATTAATGTCAATATAATGGGGGTGGGCGGGGAGTAGATTGGGTAAAATCGCGGGCTGTCACCGCGTCCGTCGTCGATATTCTCATTAGCTATTTATTAAATTTTGTTGATCATTTAGAACAAGAGTCATTTCTTTGTTTTTTTCAAATATCGAAAGAATCTCTTCTTCACTAAAAAAATCTTTGTATGATCTATCGCCTTTAGACCTATTACAAGTCTGGCAAAGTGGAATTGCATTATTTACCCGATAGCCATCCTTGTTAATCAATATAAAATTACCGCCTTCATTCTTACTTAAGATAAAGTGATCTAAATCAAATCCATTATCTATACTTCCACACTTGGCGCATTTATTATTAAATAAATTTAGCAATTGCAATGAATACTTTTTGCGATATTCGTTTTCTATTTTGTTTCCACGCTTATAATCTTCTTTCTTAATTATGTAATCGGCTCTTTCATCACTAATAGCAACTTGGTTAAGCTTTTTAAGATAATTCTCGTGATTAATTTTATCTAATTCTTTTTGTTTGTTTCTTTGGTTTAACCACCATGTCAATAAGATACCAATAAAACCACACGCTATAATAATGACCACAGGGTTCTTGTTATATGTCTCCTCTAGGAAATTTATTGTTTGAATAATAAGAAATATAACACCAAGAACGACGCCAACAACAATCAATGACTGCGTGTCATCTGAAGATTTTTTGGTTCTTTTGGGAGGCTCTCCAACTAGACTTCCTAAAAGTCCTAACGCAATCCTTGAACCTATTGTATAGGATGGTTTTTGAGTTTTGCCTTTTCTGCTCATGATTTTTTACAAATTTTTTAGTTGAGGTTAACAAGTACTTTATGAGAAAAACCAAAATGACTCATTTTTCTTTTTTCTCTTTTTATCCCCAGCTTTTTGTGTGGATGTTCTAGTACTCCCTTTGTTACTGCGTTTATCGTAACTGCCGTCTTTTTTCTTTTTTTTGTTGTCAAATAAATCATCAAAAAAGCCCATTTCAATTTCTCCTTAAATCTGAATTTATCTTTGGAAGATATAGCCAACTTATCTTTAGTAGATTTTTATCTCAGTGATAAGTGTCATATTGCGCTAACGGTTTCTTTAGGCGGCGTTCAGAAATATCAGCATGGACAGCCTACGTTCAATCGGTGAACACCCTTCGCCCATTTGGTTCGCCAAGTCTCTCGTACAGCCTGAAATTGTCATAGCCTTCACTCCTTAAAGAATGTCCCCCAATGAATCCCATCTTAACAAATCTCGTGTAGCCAAAAAGTGATCACTATCACAAGGAACGCTTTTAACTCCTGAAAATCCTCAAAATGATCATCAATCAAAAATTTCATTATGCCGTCCCCCTAATCCGCTGCAAATTGCAATTCCAGCGCCCCTGTTCCACACTGCCCATTCCACAAACCACCATCAAGACCCCATGAAATTCGACATCCTCTCCCAACAAAATCTGTACCAAGGCTTTTTCCGCGTGGATGCCTACGAATTCCGCCACGAGCTGTTTGCAGGCGGTTGGTCGGGGACAGTCAGGCGGGAAATTTTCGAGCGCCGCAATGCCGTTGCCGTGCTGTTGCACGATCCCGTCGCTGATACGCTATTGGTGATCGAGCAATTCCGCCCCGGTGCTGCCTTGCGGGATGCGCAAGGCGCGTGGATGGTCGAAATCGTCGCAGGCATCGTCGAAGACGGTGAAAGCAATGCAGACGTGGCACGCCGCGAAGCCCAAGAAGAAGCCGGTTGCACCATCGACACGCTGGAACACATCATCGACTTTTACCCCAGCGCAGGCGGCTCCACCGAAATCGTCAGCCTGTATTACGCCCCCGTCGATTTATCCGCCGTACCCATCGGCATCCACGGCTTGCCACACGAACACGAAGACATTCGCGTATCGGTCATCCCGCGCCACACCGCGCTGGCATGGCTCAAAGCCGGTAAAATCCAAGCATCTCTAGCCATTATTGCCCTGCAATGGCTCGCATTGGAAAAACCACCCCGTTAATGCGCTTGTTGGCGCGATTGATTCTATGCAAAAATGAAGTACTACTTCAGATTTGCAGGGTGCGTCATGATTCAACGCCACATACTTCCCATTTTATTGGCGCGTGCTGCCCAATGGCCCGTCGTGACGGTCACGGGGCCACGGCAATCCGGCAAAACCACGTTGTGTCGGGAAGCCTTTCCCAACAAGCCTTACACCAATCTGGAACGCCCCGATACCCGCGATTTTGCCCGCACTGATCCACGCGGTTTCCTGAGCCAATTCCCCGATGGGGCGGTGATTGATGAAATTCAGCGCGTCCCCGACTTGCTGTCATGGATTCAAGTATTGGTGGATGAAAAGAATACAGCAGGGCAATTCATCCTCACAGGCAGCCACCAGTTTGAACTCAGCCGCCACATCTCGCAGTCATTAGCGGGGCGTACTGCCTTGCTGAAATTGTTGCCGCTGTCGATTGCCGAATTGTTACCAATTGTGGAAAAACCAACACTGGATAGTTTTTTGTACCAAGGCGGTTATCCGCGCATTCATGCCCAACAACTAGACCCTGCTGTGGCGTTGGGTGATTACTTTGAAACCTATGTGCAGCGCGATTTGCGTGAATTGGTGCAGTTACGCAACCTCCATCTGTTTGAAAAATTTGTGCGCCTAGTCGCGGGGCGCGTCGGGCAATTGGTGAATATGCAAAGCCTCGCAGCGGATGTCGGCGTATCAGGTAACACCGTGCAAGAATGGCTCACCTTATTGGAAGCTTCCTACATCGTGTTTCGCCTGCCGCCGTGGTTTAGCAATGGCAGCAAACGCCTGATCAAATCGCCCAAGCTCTATTTTTACGATGTGGGGCTTGCCGCCTGGCTAATCGGGATTACCCAGCCAGCGTATTTGCCGACACACCCGCTGCGGGGCAACTTGTTTGAAAACCTCGTGGTGCTGGAAGTGCTAAAAACGTTGCATAACGCAGGTGCAAAACCCAACCTGTCTTTCTACCGCGATGCCAACCACAACGAAGCCGATTTGCTGCTGGAAACCGGCGATAAATTGCAACTGCTCGAAATCAAGTCCGCGCAAACGGTTGCCAGTGACGCCATGCAAGCCGCGACACGGGTAAAAACTGCCTTGGGTGAACGAATTGCAGGTATGACATTGGTGTACGGCGGGGCGGAAGCGCAACGGCGCAGTGCGTTTACGGTATTGCCGTATACGCAGGTGCAGGCGTGGCTGGTACAATCGCTCGTATTGGAAAAACCACCCCTAGGATGCCATTCATGACCGTCAAAGCCTTTGAAAACCACACCCCAACGCTGCACCCGACCGCCTACGTCGACCCGATGGCGTATGTCAGCGGGCAAACCACCCTAGGCGAAGGTTCGTCGGTGTGGCCGATGGCGGTAGTGCGCGGCGACATCAACCACATTCGCATTGGCAACTTGACCAATGTGCAAGACGGCGCGGTGCTGCATGTCACGCATGGCGGCCCGTATTCCTCGCCCGACGGTCGCCCGCTGCTGATTGGCGATGAAGTCACAATCGGTCACAAAGCCGTGTTACACGCCTGCACCATCGGCAACCGCTGTTTGGTGGGGATGAGCGCTATCGTGCTGGATGGCGCAGTGGTCGAAGACGAGGTAATGATCGGCGCAGGCAGTCTGGTTCCGCCGGGCAAGCGTTTGGAAAGCGGCTATTTGTACGTCGGCAATCCGGTCAAACAGTCGCGGGCGCTGACCGAAAAAGAGCGGGCGTATTTCAGCTATTCAGCCAATTACTATGCAAAGTTAGCGCTAAGAACGGCTGCTTCGGAGTGAAAACAGTATGCAAGCTTTGATTCTCGGCGGTGCACGTTCCGGTAAAAGCCATTATGCCGAAACGTTAGCGCAACAGTCCGGTCACGAGGTTATTTATATCGCGACTGCGCAAGCGCATGACGCTGAAATGCAAGAACGCATTACCCATCACCGTGCTACTCGCCCTGCACATTGGCTGACAGTAGAAGAGCCACTAACACTTGCCGCCACCCTGCAACATCATGCTGCTTCACACCGCCTGTTGCTGGTGGATTGCCTAACACTGTGGTTGACCAATTTGCTGTGTTTGGAAGACGAGCAACGTTTGCAAACAGAAACCACCGCATTGTTACAGACACTTCCGCGTTTGCCAGGGCATACCCTGTTGGTCAGTAACGAGGTGGGGTTGGGCGTCGTGCCATTGGGCGAATTGACGCGCCGTTACGTTGACAGCGCAGGGCGCTTGCATCAGCAATTAGCCGCACAACTGGAAACGGTGGTGTTCATGGTGGCAGGTTTGCCACAGGTATTAAAAGGACATTTCAATGGATTGGCTGAATGAACCCTGCGCGAGTGCGACAGAACATTACCGAGAATTTGCTTTACAACGTCAGCAACAACTCACCAAGCCTAGCGGCGCGTTAGGCAGGTTGGAAACGTTGGCAGTGACATTGGCAGCGCTGCAAGGCCGTGAAGACCCCCGTGCCGATAGGGTTCACATCAGTATTTTTGCCGCCGACCACGGTGTGGCGGAAGAGGGTGTCTCCGCCTTCCCGCAAGCGGTGACTGGGCAAATGGTGCACAATTTTCTCAACGGTGGTGCCGCCATCAGCGTACTGGCACGAGAGCTGGGTGCAACGCTGGAAATCATCGACGTCGGTGTCAAAGACCCGCTAAACCATGCAGGGCTGATCAGTCAACGTGCCGGTGCTGGTACGGCAAACAGTGCGCAAGCCCCCGCGATGACCCACAGCCAGCTCAATCTTGCACTGCAAGCAGGTTACGCCGCTGCCGAACGCGCCTATGCGAATAAAGCACACCTGTTTATTGGTGGTGAAATGGGCATCGGCAATACCACCGCCGCGACCGCGTTGTATTGTGCCTTGCTGGATGTTGCACCAAGCGTTGCCACCGGCGCAGGCACAGGGCTTGATGCTGCCGGTATTGCGCATAAAGTGAATGTTATTCAACGCATTCTTGATGTGCATCGCCATCACCTGAATGCGCCGTTGGAGGCATTGCGTTGCGTCGGTGGGTTTGAAATTGCCGCATTGGTCGGGGCGTATTGGCGGGCGGCTCAACGGGGCATTCCCATTGTGGTGGATGGTTTTATCAGCACCGCCGCCGCATTGGTGGCAGTGCAACAGCAGCCGAATGTGCGGCAATGGTTATTGCTCAGTCATGCGTCTGCCGAACCGGGGCATGTGTTGGCAACCGATTTTCTAGGTTTGCAGCCGTTGTTGGATTTGCAAATGCGGTTGGGAGAGGGCAGTGGCGCGGCGCTGGCTGTGCCGTTGTTGCGCATGGCGTGCGCTTTACATAACCGCATGGCAACGTTTGCTGAAGCAGCGGTGGCGGGTGAAGCGGCAGCGCGATTGTGATGCATAATATACCCCGCTATTTTTTCCTTGCGCTGTCATTTCTGACCCGTATTCCAGTGCCGGATTTGGGGAAGCTGGAAGCAGTGGATTTTGGGCGGGCAGCTTTGTTTTATCCATTGGTGGGCTTGCTGATTGGTGCTTTGTTGTGCCTCCCGCTGGTATTGTTTCCACACGCACCGGCGGTATTGCTGGCAGCAATAGTGACCGTGTTATGGGCGGCTATTACTGGTGGGCTGCATCTGGATGGGCTGGCAGACAGTGCCGATGCGTGGCTTGGCGGTTTCGGCGATGTGGAAAAGACGCACCGCATTCTCAAAGACCCGTTGATCGGTGCGGCGGGTGCAATCGCGCTGGTCGGATTGTTATTGCTGAAATTCGCCGCGCTGGTGGTGATCCTTGAAAACGGTGTGTGGTGGGTGGTCTTGCTGGCTCCGGTATTGGGGCGGGCGCTGGTATTGTTACTGTTTCTGACGACACCTTACGTGCGGGCGGGCGGCTTAGCCAGTGCAGTCACCGCGCATTTGCCGCGTACCGTAGCATGGTGGCTCACACTGGCAACGTTGCTGCTGGTGGCACTGGTTTCCTTGCACGGTTTGGGGGCAGTACTGCTGGGATTTTGGTTGTTGCGTCGCATGATGGTACAGCGCTTGCGAGGTTGTACCGGTGATACCGCCGGTGCAACACTGGAAAGTGGTGAAATGTTGTGGCTGCTGGGGGTGGCATTGGGCTTGCCAGCGTAAGGTGGCTATGGCGCTTGGAGCAGCGCCATCACAACCGGCATATTCAAGTGTGTTTCCAGTGTATCCGCCAGCCGTTCGAGTTGTTGTTCGCGCACCGCATTGATGTCGAATGTGTCTGCCTCGCGTAAACCTGACCATTCCAACAATGCTTGCAATGCTTCCGGCGCGTCAAATAGCCCGTGCAAATACGTCGCTAATATCAGCCCATCGGCAGAAATTGCGCCATCCGGTTGTCCATCCCAATATACCGCTGGCGCTTCCAACGCTTTACCTGTGCTAATGCCGCAGTGGATTTCATAGCCGTGAAGAAAATCCTCCCCCAACCTCGCCCAGCCGCTACTCGCGGCGCTTGCGCCCTTTTGCAAAGGAGGGGCAAGCGTGCCTCTGCGGTTATTGAGTTGTTTTTCGGGGTTCAGGGTCGTTTCCAACTCAAGTAAACCCAGCCCCGCATAACTACGCGGTTCCCCCTCCATCCCATGCGGATCGTGAATCGCCGCCCCCAACATCTGCAAACCGCCACAAATCCCGATCACCTTCCCGCCGTAACGCAAATGCCGCTGGATCGCCGCCTCCCAGCCTTGCGAGCGCAACCACGCCAAATCAAACCCAACATTTTTGCTACCGGGCAAAATCAGCAAATCCGCCGCCGGAATGCTTTCCAAATGTCCCACATACTGAAAATCCACCTGCGGATGCAGCCGCAACGGCTCAAAATCCGTATGGTTACTGATATGCGGAAGGCGCGGTACAACGACGCGGAATTGTTCCCTTCGACTCCGCTCAGGGAACGCCGCATTCTCCGGCACAGCATCCTCCGCATCCAAATGCAGCCCATGCAAATACGGCAACACCCCCAACACTGGCTTGCCGGTATACGCCTCCAACCAATCCAACCCGCCCTGCAACAGCGCAATATCGCCACGAAACCGATTGATCACAAAGCCTTTGACTCGCGCCTGTTCGCTTTCAGACAGCAACGCCAACGTCCCCACCAAATGCGCAAATACGCCACCTTTGTCGATGTCCGCAATCAAAATCACCGGGCAATCCGCGCGTTCCGCAAACCCCATATTGGCAATATCGCCCTCACGCAAATTGATTTCCGCCGGACTACCCGCACCTTCCACCATGACGTAGGTGTATTCCGCACACAGCCGCGCATAGGAATCGAATACCGCCGCCGCTGCCTTGGGTTTGTAGCTGTGGTAATCGAGGGCTTCGAGATTGCCGATGGAATGCCCTTGCAAAATCACTTGCGCCCCCGTGTCAGTATTCGGCTTGAGCAGCACGGGATTCATGTGAACGCTAGGAACAACGCCCGCCGCCTGCGCTTGCAAGGCTTGCGCCCGCCCGATTTCGCCGCCATCGGGGGTGACTGCGCTGTTTAATGCCATGTTCTGCGGTTTGAACGGCACGACGGATAAGCCGCGCCGTTTGAAGACGCGGCACAGCCCCGCTACCAGCGTGCTTTTGCCCGCATCCGAGGTGCATCCCTGCACCATCAAGGTTGGCATGATTGAATTCCTTGTTCCAGACGTAACCAGTCTTGTTCCGTAGCAGGCAAGCCGAAGCGTAACGCCGCAGGCTCGGTGAATAAACGGGTGAGAATTCCTTGCGCTGCCAAGGCTTGATGGATTTCTGCGGCGTGGGGCGAAGGCAGATAGCCAAACAACGGCGTGCTTTGCACCGCGTCACCGTAATAGCGTTGCAATGAGGTGTGCAAACGCTCGCCCGCCAGCACCAAACGGCAACGTTGTTGCTGCTGCCAAGCCCGATCCGCCAATGCTTGTTGCCCTGCCCAGCGTGCCGGATGGCTCACCGACCAATCGCCCTGCAAAGCAGCGATGGCTTGCAACAGCGGGATTTCTGCCCAGACAAAACCTAAACGCACGCCTGCCAAGCCGAAAAATTTACCCACCGAACGCAACACCACCAACCCTGATTGCGGCTCAGGGATAATCAGGCTTTGCGTGGGGGTAACATCCATAAACGCCTCATCCACCACCAGACAGCCGCCGTGTTGCGCCAAGGTTTGCTGCCAGTGGCGTAAGGTTTCCGATGAATAATGCTGCGCGGTCGGATTGGTCGGGTTGACCACCACCAGCACATCCAGCGCGGGCAATGCCCGTTCCACTTGCGCTGGGTTTAACGCCTGCACGGTGTGACCTTGTGCCGCCCATGCGTGTTGATGGCTGTGGTAGGCAGGGCTGATAATCCCGACGCGGCGGTTGGAGGGAAAGCATTGCGGTAATAGTTTGATCGCCTCTTGAGAACCGTTGACGGGTAACAGATAAGGGCTACCGTAATACTCAGCGGCAACGCTTGCCAACCCATCATCGCTTTCCGGCAAGCGTTGCCAGCACGCAGTCGGAACAGGCGGCAAAGGATAAGCCCACGGGCTAATGCCAGTGGACACATCCAGCCAATCCGCCAAAGGAATACCGAATGTTTGGCTGAAACGCCTTAATTGCCCACCGTGATTATGCGAAGAAAACACTAACGCCCCCAATGATCAAGGTGATACCCGCCCACAGATACACACCCCGATCCAGCAAGCGGATAGCACTGGTAATCGCGGTTGCGTCCGGTATTGACCCCGCACCGAGTGACGGGCGGGCTTTGGTTTGCCCCGCATATACCGCATCGCCGCCGAGTTGCACTTGCAACGCACCCGCGCCCGCCGCCATCACCACTCCGGCATTGGGGCTATACCAACGACTGCCTTGGGTACGCCACGCCAGCATCGCAGCAACAAAATTCCCACACAGCGCATACGTTAACGCCGTCAATCGTGCCGGAATCCAGTTCAACACATCATCCACCCGCGCTGCCCACTTGCCGAAGCGCTCAAAGCGTTCACTGCGATAACCCCACATCGCATCCAGCGTATTACTCAGGCGGTACAGCACGACTGCTGGCGCACCGCCGATCATCAGCCAGAATAAGGGGGCAAACACAGCATCGCTGCCATTTTCCAGCACCGATTCGATGCAGGCACGGCTGATCTGGGGGCTATCGAGGTGGGAGGTGTCGCGGCTAACCAGCCAACCGACTTTTTGCCGTGCTTGCGGTAAATCATCCGCCAGCAGTGCTTGTTGTACCCACTGGGCGTGTTGGCGCAGGCTTTGCCAGCCAATCGCCAACCAACCGCACAGCACACTGAGCCAAATACCACCGATGAGCGTATCCAGCCACCAAACGGCAATGCTTAAAGGCAACACTGCCAAACACCACGCCAGTATGCCGTAGTGAACGGTGCGGTTATTAAGGTGAGATTCCAGCCAATCCGCCAGCTTGCCGAAGCCGACCAGCGGGTGAAAACGCGGGGGTTCGCCTAACAGCCGATCCAACAGCAGGGCGGGGACAAGGGTTAGGGCTGAAATCATGTAAAAAATCCATCATCCAACGTCCGCCCCTGCCGCCAGCCTTCCAATTCCAGCATAGGGGCAGAATAAAACGCTTCCACCTGCCCAATACACAAAATGGCAATCGGCTGACTGCCGGCGGGTAAGCTCAACCATTCAGCCAATGCCAGCGGATCAAACATCGACACCCAGCCCATTCCTAAATTTTCAGCACGAGTCGCTAACCACAAATTTTGAATGGCACATGCGACTGAACATAACGCCATTGCTTGCGGCATTGTGCGCCGCCCAAACAACGTACCGTCGTCTGGCGCAACGCTTACCACCCACAGTTCAGCACAATCGCGGATACCTTCCACTTTGAGGCGTAGGAATTCTTCACCCCGTTCTCCTAACGCATTCGCCGTCTCCGCCCGTTCTGCCATCACCAACGCCGCAATACCCTCACGTTGCTGGATAGTGCGGATACGTTGGAAACGCCACGGCTGCATCAGCCCCACCGACGGGGCTTGATAGGCGGCTTGCAGTAACCGCTCGATGGTCGCGTCATCAATGCGTGTGTTGGGGGTGAAATGCCGCATATCACGCCGCGCGGCGATAATACGGTAAAGGCTCTCACGCTCTTCCGATGAAAAGAACGGCTGGTGCTGTTCAGACATTACCAAACAAGCCCGCTACCGCTGCGGGGTTTGAAGGAAAATACAGGTGCAAGTAGCTGGCGTGTAATCGCCCTGTCTGGTACACCACCTCACCGCGCCCACCCGCCCGTTTGCTAACGCTGGTGGCGATAATCGGTAGTGCCGTTTCCAGCCGCGAATAGTGGAAGGTATGCCCGCGCATCTCCCCTTGCGGCAAGCTGACACTGTGCAAGCCAAGGTTCGCCAGTGTGGTTTGCATCGTCGCGTTACCTTGCAGCAAGCCGACCATCGGGGCAGTTTGCCCTTGCGTATCGGTCAGCGATTCGAGCAAATATAACAGCCCGCCACATTCGGCAACAATGGGCTTATTCGCGGCATGGTGCGTGCGAATCGCCGCTTGCATAGCGGTATTCGCCGCCAGTGTTGCCAAGTGCAATTCGGGGTAGCCACCCGGCAAATACAACGCATCCGCTTCCGGCAAGTCGGTATCGGTCAGCGGTGAAAAGAAGTGCAGCTCCGCGCCCATTGCCCGCAACACATCAAGATTGGCACGGTAGAGAAACGCAAATGCCGCATCCCGCGCCACCGCAATACGGACATTGCTCAACATCCGTGCAGGGGCAACGCTTACTTGCGGTGTAGGGGTAAAAGTGACGGGTGCTAGCAAGGTCGGCGCGACACCTTGCAGGGCATTGGCTGCCCGCTCAATGCGTGCTTCCACATCAACAATTTCAGCGGCTTGCACTAACCCCAAATGGCGTTCCGGCAAGGCAATCGCGGCATCCCGCGCCAACCAGCCCAACAGCGGTAAACCCGCTGGCAGGCTTTCCGCCAACATTTCACAATGGCGTTCACCCGCCACACGGTTGGCAAAGACCCCCGCTAACGGCAAACCCGCGCGGTAATGCGCCAAGCCATAAGCAATCGCCCCGAAGGTTTGCGCCATTGCCGCCCCTTCGATCACCGCCATAACCGGAATGCCGAAACAGGTTGCCAAATCCGCACTGGAGGGTTCACCGTCAAACAAACCCATCACGCCTTCAATCAGGATCAGGTCGGCTTCAGCGGCAGCAGCATAAAGCAATTCTCGGCAATGTGCCTCCCCGCCCATGAACAAATCAAGCTGGTACACGGGTGCGCCGGAGGCACGTTCCAACAGCATCGGGTCAAGGAAATCCGGGCCGGTTTTGAAGACCCGCACCCGCAACCCTTGCCGTTGGTAATACCGCGCTAACGCCGCCGTCACCGTCGTCTTACCCTGCCCAGAGGCAGGGGCAGACACAAATAACGCCGGACAAGTACGTGAAGTTGGCATCATAAAGTGGTTTTACCCGTGAGTGCGTGAAAATGGGAAACCGCGAGATGTAACGCCATGCCAACCGCTACATACAAGCTGGTAACATACAAACCGTGCGGCGCGTATTTCACTAAACGTCCACCCAATTCCACCACACTGAATTCCGCAAATTTGCCAGAGAAGGCATAGAAGCTACCACTGGAAATGACTTCCGACACCGCAAAGCCGACCACAACCGCCAACACCAGTTTACCCAACGTTGCCAGCGTTTCGCCTTGCCAAGCAGATGCCAACCAACGCCCTGCCACAAACAGCGCACCATAGGCGGGAACAAGTGCCACATACGCTTGCGACACACAGAAATCGCTGACACCAAACTGGGTGATGGCAACGTAATCAATCACCACCGCCACTGCCATGAATACCCCGAACGCCATCAGATTCCGCAAGTAAAATCCCGCAAGGAAAAATACTGCTTTCGACGCATCCAGCAAGTGATCCGAGACATGAGCGCGGGTAACAAGCATTGCCAGCAGCAATACGCCACCGACCAGCCATTGGTTTTTAGTTGAAAGTGTAAACATCGTTCTATCTCCTTAACATTATTTCGGTGCGTATTTAACCGTCACCAGACCATTAACACCGTCTTGATTATAGCCGTTGTTGGTTTGGTAATCTTTGTCCAATACGTTGCTGAGTTTTGCCCCGACTGTCCAGCTCTTCGCCAGTTGGTAATCGGCGCGTAAGTCGAGCGTGCCATAACCCGAAAGCTTTTTGCCCTCGGTGTTAGCGGTATCGGTGTAACGCTGGCTTTCGCCACGCAACGTTGCACCCACACGGAATTTGCCAAGATCACGGTCAATATCGACGCTGGCAAGCCGTTCGGGGCGGAGTATCAGGTTTTTACCGGCATCTGCACCACTGCGGTTTTCGGGTTTCTGGAGGGTAAGATTGGTATTCACCTCCCAGCCTGCCAATTGCGTCCTCGCACTCAGTTCCACGCCTTGAATCCGTGCCTTGTCGATTTGGCTGACCTTGTAAGTTGGCGGCGGGTAGCTGATCAAGTTGTCGATGTTATTGCTGAAGGCATTAGCAGACCAACGCACCTTGTCACGGGCAGCTTTGCCGGAAACGCCGAGTTCAGTGTTTTGCGACTCTTCCGGTTGCAAGCTGGCATCGCCACTGTTGGGGAAATACAAATTATTGAAGGTGGGGGCTTTAAACGCTGTGCCATACGCCGCCGTCACGCGCATTCCGTTGGGCAAATCACGCCCGACCGCCACGCCGCCTGTGGTGTGGTTGCCGAACTGTTCGTTATCGTCCTGACGCGCCGATATATCGAGTTGTGTCGCGCCGAGCGTGGTTTGGTAATTGCCAAATAGCCCAGTATTAGCACGGCTGGCGACGGTGTAAGTTGTGTTGCTATTGACCTTATCCTGTTGCTGCTCAATGCCTACGGTCAGCGAGTCGTTGGCACGCACCGCCACATCAGCTTGCAAAGATACGGTGTCGCGGGTGGTGTTAAAGCGGCTTTTGAATGCGCCATCCTTGAAATTATCGCTCTCATCCTTGGCTTGCCCAAGCTGCGCGGTCAGCACGGCTTTATCGCCGACGCTGTGGCGCAACTTGCCGCTGACTGCTTGCTGCACAAACTCGCCTTGGTTGCCGAAAGAGCCGTCGTAATCATTGTTGCCTTGCGCTTGCAACAAGGAAACGTCTACATCCGTGCCATT
Organism: Thiothrix subterranea; assembly: GCF_016772315.1. Taxonomy (NCBI): domain Bacteria; kingdom Pseudomonadati; phylum Pseudomonadota; class Gammaproteobacteria; order Thiotrichales; family Thiotrichaceae; genus Thiothrix; species Thiothrix subterranea. The sequence continues at coordinate 2,782,699 of NZ_CP053482.1, forward strand.
GGCAAAGCGATGTCCGGCACGCAGGGCAACGCTGTCGCGGGCGTAACCATCGGCATCCGGCTCTTGGTTATTGGCGGTGGCGTTGAAACCGTCGGTTTTTTCCGTGCCAGCATTCACGTTGTACCAAGTGGTCGTATCGCCGCCCGCCAGATTCACATTGGCTTTCTGGGTATTATGGCTACCCGCACTCACGCTAACTTCAGGCTGGAAACCCTTGCCGCCTTTGCGGGTGAAAATCTGAATCACGCCGCCAATCGCTTCCGAACCGTACAAGCTGGAACGCGGGCCACGCACGACTTCAATGCGTTCCACCTGATCCAGCGGCAAATCTTCAAACGCGACGCTGCCCGTAGTCGCAGAACCCATTTTAATGCCATCAATCAGCACCAAGACGTGGCTGGAATTCGTGCCACGGATGAAGACAGAGGTGGCTTTGCCCACGCCGCCGCTGTTACTCAGGGTAATACCGGGCAAATGCCGCAACACTTCCGGCACACTGGTTGCCTGATATTGCTCAATATCTTGGCGGGTAATAATGCTGACGGGGGCAAGGGTAGCATCGACGCTGCGGGCTTTGCGGTCAGCCGTTACGACGATGTCATCGAGGGTGGTGGCATCTTTTGCCAATACCAGTGGGGATGCCAACAGGCAAAGGGTAACAGTGCCGAACTGCGCGGCAAGGGGAGATAATTTCATGGGGTATGGATTTCCGTAACGATGCGCCCATCGCGCACGTGTGTGAAGACGACTCGCTAGAGTCGCGCCTTGTCAGGCCGGTATCGGACTTATCAGGTTGAGTGAACCTGCTTACCGTTGCGAGGGCAGTGTGGGGCTTGCACCCACTTCCCGTTTAACGCTTCCCGAAAACGATGAAGCGCACCTGAACAGGAGAGGCAAACTACGGGATTATTTAGGCAGAGTCAAATCATGCGTGGTTATGCACGACTGACAACAGACTCATCATGTTCATGAAACATTTCTTGTCTATGCTAATGGATAGCAGTCAGCCCGATTATTCCACGCATAGGAGTGAGTTTCATGAACACAATGACCATCGACATTCCACTACGCATCACCGTTTCTCTCGGTACGCCAACCACACCCGCTGCCTCCGCTGAAGTGACGGTATTGCAGCCGCCGTTGCAGCCATCGTCAGCTCCGTTGGAGACCGCAGCGGATGTGGAAATGGAGCGCATCACCGCCCGTGATTACCGCAATCGCACGGGATATTCCCCCGATTTTTTGGAGGCAAACGTCCCTGTGCCATTGCCGATTCTGACCGATGCGCAACGCAGCAATGCGGCTAAAAACAATCAGACTGCGCCGCAAGCCGACGATACGGTGTTGCCGTATCACCATTTTTCCATCGTTATGAACCGTAGTCGCCAACTGGCTTACTACACCGTGGTGAATATTGATGGTGAACGCATCCGTAACGTGCCGCGTTCGCGTGACAAATGGGCGTATGACCCACGCATTGCCGAATCTGAGCAAATTGGCGAAGATTTGTATGCGCGTAACGCCTTGGATCGCGGGCATTTGGTGCGGCGGCGTGACCCGGTGTGGGGCGCAGAGAGCGAGGCGCGTAATGCCAATGCAGACACCTTTCATTTCACCAATTGTTCGCCGCAACATGAACGCTTTAATCAAAACAGCGAAACTTGGTTGGGCATCGAAGATTACTTATTGAATACCGCTGTCAGCGAGCGCAAGCGCTTGAGTGTGTTTACCGGCCCGGTGTTTGATGAGGAAGACCCGTTGTACCGTGGGGTGCGTTTGCCGTTGCGTTTCTGGAAAATCGCGGTACACGTCAAGGCGGATGGGAGTCTTGCGGTATCCGCGTATTTGCTGGAGCAGCAAAGCGTTCTCGGTGATTTGCAAGCGTTGGCGCGTTTCAATGCGCGGGTGTTTCAAGTCACGGTAGAAGAAATTAGCCAACGCACAGCGCTAGATTTTTCCTACCTCAGCAGCTTTCAGGTGGATTTGAATACTGGCACGGGCTTGGAACGGGCGGGTGCATTCCCACGGCGGCGCGTGGCTGAGCTTACTGACATCGTGCTGTAAAAAGACAAAGGGGCTGAACGGAATCAGCCCCTTTACTTCAGCGTGCAAGCTTACCAGCGTTGCGACCAGAAATTCCCATTGTGGAAATAATGCACGTAATCGCCAATCATCACGCTGCGGTCGTTCTGCGGGTACATCCAATATTCCTCGCGCCCGCGTTCAGTAATCAGCGGGGGTAACTGGCGGATTTTCTTGGTCGCCTTATCCACCTCAAACCGATACAGCCCAGTCTGAGTGTGGTCGTAATAATCGGACGGTTGTCCCTGCATTCCTGCTTGCGAGGTATCGTGCAGACTGATCGGCAACGCCACCCGCAAATCCGTACCCACGGGCAATACGCTAACGGCATGGTGATCGTGCAGTGCGGCGGAATCGGTACCGCGTTTGCCGAGAATCAGTTTATCCACTTCCTTCATCTCACCGGGTTTGCTGGTGTCGAACAGGGAGAGTTTCATACCCTGATACCAAGCGCCCCGGAAATCGCCGTTCGTGTCAGCAATGGCATCTTTGCCAATGCCCAGCAGTAAGTGTTTGCCGACGGGGTGCAAGTAGTCAGAGAAGCCGGGAATTTCCAACTCGCCCGCGATGTACGGATCTTGTGGGTTGGTTAAATCCAGCACATACAGCGGGTCAGTGCTGCGGAAGGTGATTAAATATGCCTGATCACCGACAAAGCGCGAAGCGTAAAGCTGTTCTTCGGGTTTGCCGATATGTTGCGGGCGCTTGCGGTTAGGCAATTGTGACACCAGTTGCAAACCCTCTTTGCCGCCTTCTTTGAGGATGCTGAGGATACCGGGGGATTTGCCGTAAGGGGCAGTAATTGCCATTGATGGGTCGCTGAATTGGTCATTTTGGGTAATGACGCGCAAATAGCCATCCTGTTCGCTGAAACGGAATGAGGATTCCTGCCCGCTCAAATGCCCCGGTACGGAGCCGCTGCCACGGTAAGCAATGTCAGTGCCGGTGAACGCAAACTTATGAATGCCGGTATTGCTGCGAGCGCCTTGCGCTTGGTTGTATTGGTAGTCGGTGGTGGCAAGGTAGAGCGCTTGCGGTGAGGCGTACAAGGTTTCGGTATTGCCCACGTAGCAACGGCTTTTGAAGCGGAAGTCTGCGGCGTTCAAGTCGATTGCGACCACGCTGATAATATTGTTGCTGTAATAGCTGGAATCCGCATCAGCCGTCTTGGGTGGGCGGTTGACGTAGCAATCATCTGCTGTGACCAGTGGCGCGGTTTTGCCATCCGCCGTGCGATAAGTGGGCAGAAAATCTTGCGCGGTCAGCTTATCCAGCCCGCTGGTCGAGTTGATTTGCGGGTAGCTTTGCAGCACCAAATACAGCGTATCATCGACGCGGCGACTGGCGTTGAGATTGCCATCCAATTGCACTTTTAGGGTGGACGCGGCTTTTTCAGGCTGGCGCACGTCGATGTAGTTCAATTCGGTTTGTTGCGGGCGCGGCATCATGTAAGGTGGTGGCATCATACGCGCTGTTCCGGCGGGCATTGGTATGGGAACGGGCATGGCTTGATACGCACTGCCTAGTGTCACCAGACGGCGTTGTTTACCGGCGAGGTAAAGATTTTGCAGGCTGCTGCCTTCGGGCAGGGTGAGGCGTTTGACTTCTTGTAAGTTTTTGCCGCCGTTGTTGATCTGCATAATCCGCAGGGTGTTGTCTTGGTAATGCTGGTTATTGGGTGCGCCGATGGCGTAGACATGGCGACCGTCGGTTTTAATGAGGTCAGCTTCATCGACCCCGCGCTCTTGCAGATTGGTGGTGGAAAAAGCAGGCGCTCTGGCAGCACCGGATGCGGCAGCCGGTGCAGGCGCTGCCATCGCAACTGGTGCGCCCATTGCTGGGGAATATTGCGGTTGTTGATACGATTTCAGCAGGTAATCGCGTAATTCCGCCGCGCTGGTTTTTTTCAATCCGCCGGTTTCGTTATCGACCGGCGCGTCTAACGAGGCGCAGGAAACCAACCACGGTACACACAGTACGGGTAAAAAGCGGGCGAATGTTGACGTTTTCATAGCGACTCCCTTGTTTGCATTTTATCTCGCTTATGATCATATTCTAGTCCAACAGTTCCATTGTGAAGGTGATATACCGCATGAATCTCGTGTTTTGGCGTTGTCCGTTATGTAATGAATCGCTGACTTTGGTCGAGCGTACTTGGGTGTGTGCTAACCGCCACAGTTTCGACCGTGCGAAAGAAGGTTACGTGAACCTGCTGTTGGTTAACCGCAAGCATTCGGCTGACCCCGGTGACAATAAAGCGATGTTGGGTAGCCGTCGCTATTTCTTGCAACAGGGATTTTACGCGCCGTTGGCAATGGCATTGGTGGCGGCGATTCGTGAGCATTTCCCTGACACGGAGCAAGCGCTGACAGTGTTGGATGCCGGTTGTGGCGAAGGCTATTACCTCAACCAACTGGTGCAAATGCTCGGTGCTAATGTGCAAGGTTATGGCACGGATATTTCGCGGGCGGCGATGCGGCTGGCGGCGAAGCAATACCCTGCGTTGGCGTTTGCGGTGGCTTCCAGCTTTGAATTACCGTTGGCGGATGCGTCGGTGGATGTGTTGGTGCGCGTGTTTGCGCCCGCCTCTGAAGCCGAGATTGTGCGCGTGTTGAAACCGGGCGGGTTGTATTTGTGGGCATACCCTGCCGCCCAGCATTTGTTCGAGTTGCGCCAGTTGATTTACGACGCGCCGCAACCGCATACGGTGGAAGAGTTGCCGCCGCTGGACAATATGCAGGAATGTCCGTCGTTGTCGGTGAATTACCCTGTCACGTTGCCGGATCAGGCAAGCATTGCGGCATTGCTGCACATGACTCCGTATTACTGGTCAGCAAGTGCCGAAAAACAGGCGCATTGCCAGCGCTTGCAGTCGCTGGATTTGACGGTGGATTTTTGTGTTACAGTGATGCGCAAAGGCGATTAACTACCCACACTCAGGGGGCATACGGTGGGCAAGCAATAACTCTCTGAAGCCGACATTATCAGCAAATACATCGGTAAAAAGCGTATCTGTTGGAAATCTGAATTTATCTTTGATTCGTGGTTTTACGCTCGGATTACTACCAAATCAAAGCCCGCATCCGTACCGCGCAAACCACCCAGTTGCATCTGGCGGATGCGCTGGCGGAACAGGCGGTAATCTTTTAAACAGGAATGACATTATGCCCATTGAAGTCGGTATCTGGAAAATTCAAGCACAGCCGCAAAAACTAAGCTTTTCGGCATTGGCATCAGAAGCCAAGCTGGAGGAAGTGCTAAAAAGTGACCTTGCAATTTTGTCACCCGATTGGATGTATTTGGGGCAGCAGGTGCTGACCGCACACGGTAAATATATCGACATATTGGCGATGGATGGGGATGGCAATCTGTGCGTCATTGAGTTGAAACGCCACAAGACACCGCGTGAGGCCGTGGCACAATTGTTGGATTATGCTTCGTGGGTGCAAGGGCTGGCTTACGCTGATATTGCTGACATTTACGCCGACAATCACCCCAACAAGCCGTTTGAACAAGGTTTCGTGGAGTTTTTCAATAGCCCCAGTCCGCCAGAAAAGGTCAATGAGCAACATCAGCTCGTGCTGGTTGCGGCAGAATTGGATAATGCCAGTGAACGGATTATTAACTATTTGTCCGATAATTTCGGTGTGCCGATTAACGCGCTATTTTTTCGCTACTTCCAAGATGGCGACAATGAATACCTGACACGCACTTGGCTGATTGACCCGCAAGCGGCAGAAGCACAAACGGTGAAGTTACCGCCGAAACTGGGAGGAAAAGTCTGGAACGGCGAGGATTATTACGTGGCTTTCGGTGATGATGGCGACGGTAATCTGGTTTGGGATGATGCACGGCAATATGGGTTTGTGGTGGCAGATGGCGGGCGTTGGTACACTCGTACACTGGAACAACTCAAGCCGGGAGCGCGGGTCTTCGCGTGTATTCCTAAGTGCGGTTATGTCGGCGTAGGTACGGTAATGGCGAGTGTACAACCGATCAACGAATTTTGTCTTGAGGTGGATGGCAATCCCAAGCCTTTTTTGGAACTGAAGCTAAAAGGTTATTACATGCGTGATCAGGCGGATAACCTTGATCAGCGAGCCTGCTTCGTGCGGGTAGAATGGCAAAAAACCGTTCCCAAAGAACAAGCGGTGTGGGTAAAGGGTATGTATGCCAATCAAAACACCGTTACTAAATTACGCAATAAATTTACGCTGGAACAGTTAGAACAGTTTTTCCGGTTACAGGAGTGACTTGTTCCACGCAAACCACCCAGTTGCATCTGGCGGATGCGCTGGCGGAACAGTCAATAGTCGGCATTAACCCCGTATTACTGGTCAGCGAGTGCCGAAAAACAAGCCGATTGCCACCACTTGGCGTCATTGGATTTGACGGTGGATTTTGCAGTGCGGATGATGCGCAAAATGATTAACTGAAGGGATGTAGCCAATGACAGTGATTGACGAGGTGATCGACACCGTAAAACGCCGTAACCCCCACGAGCCGGAATTTCACCAAGCGGTGCATGAAGTGCTGGCATCGTTAGCGCCAGTGCTGGATAAGCGCCCGGATTTGCGCGATGCGGGCATTTTGCAGCGCATGGTCGAGCCGGAACGCCAAATTCTGTTCCGTGTGCCTTGGGTTGATGATGCGGGGCAGGTGCAGGTGAACCGTGGGTTTCGTATTCAATTCAATAGCGCGATTGGCCCGTACAAAGGCGGCTTGCGCTTTCACCCTAGCGTGAATGCCAGCATCCTCAAGTTTTTGGGCTTTGAGCAAGTGTTTAAAAATGCGTTGACCACTTTGCCAATGGGCGGGGGCAAAGGCGGTGCGGATTTTGACCCGAAAGGCAAGTCGGATGCTGAAGTGATGCGTTTTTGCCAGTCGTTCATGACCGAATTGCAGCGGCACATTGGCGCGGAAACCGATGTGCCAGCCGGTGATATTGGCGTGGGGGCGCGTGAAATCGGTTTTATGTTTGGGCAATACCGCCGGATTCGCAATGAATTTACCGGGGTGTTGACGGGAAAAGGGGTGAACTGGGGTGGCTCGCTGATTCGCCCGGAAGCCACGGGTTACGGGGTGGTGTATTTTGCCGAATCCATGTTGCATACCCGCCATGAGGCGTTGGAAGGCAAGGTGTGTACCGTTTCCGGTTCTGGCAATGTGGCGCAACACGCGGTGGCAAAGTTGCATGAACAAGGCGCGAAAGTGATCAGCTTGTCGGATTCGGATGGCACGATTTACGACCCGGCGGGCATTGATGTGGAAAAACTGGCGTGGATAATGGAACTCAAGAATGTACGGCGCGGGCGTATTAGCGAATACGCTGAGCAGTTTTCCGCTGAGTATTTGCCCGGTAAGCGCCCGTGGGGATTGCCGTGTGATTGCGCATTTCCGTGCGCGACCCAGAATGAAATGACCGCTGACGATGCGGATACCTTGCTGGCAAATGGCTGTACGCTGGTGTGCGAAGGCGCGAATATGCCGAGTACCTTGGGGGCGATAGCGCGCTTCCAAGCGGCGCAGATTTTGTTTGCACCGAGTAAGGCGGCGAATGCGGGCGGGGTAGCAACATCGGGCTTGGAGATGAGCCAAAATGCGCTGCGCATGAGTTGGACACGCGGTGAAGTGGATGCCAAATTGCATTCGATTATGGTGAATATCCACCAGCAATGCGTGGATACCGCCGCCGCTTACGGGCAGGCGGGAAATTACGTGGCAGGGGCAAATATTGCGGGTTTTGTGAAAGTAGCCGATGCGATGTTGGCGCAAGGCGTTATTTGATCAGGTCGCGCGGCAAGCCTCGTCCTTCAGGGCGGGGAGGATTCGGAGTAATTAATGTGGTATTTGCTGCTGCTCGATGTACTGGCGAATGACTGAACTGTACCGCCCCTCCCATTCCGTTTGTCGGCTGAAACCCGCGTTTACGGTAGATTCAGGCACACGAAGTAGGGATTTTAGTCTACCCTTAGCACAATGCAACGACTACAAGCCTTCAAATACGAACTAAAGTCAGACGGTGGACAACAGCGCAATCTGTGCCGTTACGCGGGTTCGTGCCGCTTCGTCTACAACAAAGCATTAGCGTTGCAGCAAGCCAATCATGAAGCGGGTGAAAAGTTCATCGGTTATGTGGCAATGGCAAAACACCTAACGGCATGGCGCAATGGAGAAGAAACGCCGTGGCTGAAAGATGCCCCTGTCCATCCCTTGCAGCACGCGCTAAAGGACTTGGAAAAAGCCTACCAAAACTTCTTTGCTAAGCGTGCCGACCCTTCGGCTACGCTCAGGGCAGGTTTCCCCCGCTTCAAACGCAAAGGCGGCTGCGACAGTTTCCGCTATCCCGACTCCAAACAAATTAAGCTCGATCAGCGCAACAACCGCGTTTTCCTGCCAAAATTGGGTTGGATACGTTACCGCAACAGCCGCGATGTGTTGGGGGAATTGCGCAATGTTACGGTGTCCGGCAAAAACGGCAAGTGGTACATCAGTATCCAAACCCAGCGGGAAGTGGAGCAACCCATATCTGCCACCACCACGAGTATCGGTATCGACTTAGGCATAGCGCGTTTTGCCACGTTCTCGGATGGCAGCTACATCGCCCCGCTCAACAGCTTTAAAATCCAACAAGCCAAGCTCGCCAAATACCAACGGCGCATGGCGCATAAGCAGAAATTCAGTAACAACTGGAAAAAGGCGAAAGCCAAAGTTCAAAAACTCCACACACAAATCGCCAATACCCGCCGCGATTTCCTGCACAAAGCGACGACAACCATCAGCCAAAACCACGCGGTGGTGTTCGTCGAAGATTTGCAGGTAAGCAATATGAGCCTATCAGCGGCAGGCACAGCAGAAAATCCCGGCAAGAACGTGGCGGCAAAGTCTGGCTTAAACAAAGCCATCCTCGACCAAGGCTGGGGTGAGTTCCGGCGGCAACTCGACTATAAAATGGCATGGAATGGCGGCATGTTGTTCGCCGTGCCTGCGCATTACACCAGTCAAGAATGCCCCGAATGTCATCACGTATCAGCGGATAACCGCCAAACACAAGCGAAGTTTGTGTGCGTGAAATGTCACTATGAAAATCATGCCGATCATGTCGGCGCGATCAATGTTGAAGAGCGGGGACACCGCTTGTTAGCCTGTGGAGATGCGGCATTAAGTCGCTCGATGAAGCAGGAACTCACCGAAGTAAGTCAGCTATCTAGCTGAATGCAGTAGGAATCCCCTTCCTTCAGGGAGGGGAGGATGTCAACATGCTCCAGAGTTCCATCCCGATCACGATGACCCACAACAGAATGGACACGCCGACCGCAGCGGCGGCGATGTCTTTAATCACTTTGATTTTTTCGTTGTGACGCTCTTCCACAAAGTCACAGAGTGCTTCAATCGCACTGTTGAACAGTTCCGCCATGAGTACCAAGGTGGTTGCCACCAATACCATCAGAAAATCCACCCAGCCTCGGAAAGCGAAGGCCACGATCAATACGATCACTGATAGCACGAGTTTGTAAGTGACACTAAAATCGTATTTAACCGCGTAACTCAGCCCGGATAACACGGTGCGGAATTTCCGCAAGGGGTGATAACCCGCATCCCCGGTGCCGAGAAATTTATTTTTCATGCGTAAACCTTTGGCAAAAACACCACACGTAATAACACGGCACAGGCACCCCCTAGCAGTGCGCCGACCAGCACATCACTCGGCCAATGCACTTGCAAATATAGCCTAGACATCATCACCGCGATCACCACACCCGCGAGGACAATGCCCCCGCCGACCCGCAGCGCAGGTGGTAACAAAAACCACAGCGCCACAAAAAACGCAGCGGCTTGTGCCGAATGCGCACTGGGGAATGCCGAATCTACCGGCATCGCGGTCAAGGTCTCAAACAACGCCGGGCGTGGACGTTCAAACCACGCCTTGAGCGTAAAAGCCGCCGCACTTGCCAGCAGCAACGCCGCAGGCAAATACGTGCTGTGTAATGATAGCATGGGGGCATATCCCAAGCGCCATACCACCAAGATGCCCAACGCACTCAGGGGTACTAACAACCACAGCGACCCTAACCAAGTAACAGATGCAAAAAAATGATCCAGATACGGGGTGCGCAAACCGTGGAAAATGCCCAAAATCTGGCTATCCAAGACGTTTAGCATGTTATTTTTCCTGCACCGTGTCGCGGTAAGCGTGCCAACTCGCATGAGCAATCAAGGGCATTGCAATGATCAAACCAAGATCAAAAGTCGCAATCCCTAGGCCAATCACGACGGTGATGGTCAGTGCCCAAAGCAGCATGGTTAACGGGCTTTTGAAAACGGCACGCATACTGGTGGTCGCCGCCGTTACAATATCCACCTTACGTTCCAGCAACATCGGGGCTGTTACCACACCTGTCATGAAGGCCAATAATGCAAACAATAGCCCCATGCCGAAGAAGGCCAGAATAAACATCCAACCCTGTTCCATGGTGAATAAAGCGTTCCACAAACCGGCGTAACCTTCCATATCGACCGACATTTGATTAAAGAAAATCCCGGTGATGACGGCTGATAAGCGTACCCAAAATACCATCATCATGCCCAACACTACCGCATACAGCCCAAGGCTAATAGCATTTTCCCGAATACCACGGAGAGATGACCAGAAACGCGGGGCTTGCCCTTGTTCAATTTGATGGCTCAATCCATACAAGCCTAATGCGAGGAAAGGGCCGACCAGTAAAAAGCCGGTGCTGGCTGCCACAAAAAACGCCGGGTTAGTGGCTGAGACGATGCTCATAAGAATACCGACCAAGGCGAACACAATCCCGTAAGCTAAGCTGGCTGAGGGGTTGGCTTTCATATCCGCCCAGCCTTGCCGCAGCCAACGCATAATCGCGGCGGGTTCAACGTGTTGGACGGGGTAACTTTTGAATAATTGTTCGGCGTGAGGAGCACTGGAAACCCCAGCCGATTTACTTGCAATCTGTGCCATGGTAAACCTCCTTATAAGAACACTGTCGTTGTTAATACCCTAACGTTTTACTAGGGATTATTGTTAATGTAGTGTGAAAAATTCTCAACGACAACAAACCCTTATCAAAATACGGAAAATTTATGTCTAAAAAACGCGCTATTCCTGTCTTCGAGCACCCCATCATCGAAACCCATTGCCATCTGGATTATCTGGAAGGCTATGCGCTGGATGCTGCCTTGCAAGCTGCTCGTGAGGTGAATGTTGAACGAATTATCACCATTGCGGTTTCCCCCGATAATCTGGAAAAGGTGATGGCACTGGCGCAGCGCTACCCGCAAGTGTGGGGGACGCAGGGCATTCACCCGCACGATGCCAACGATTACAGCGATGCAGTGGATGCGCAGATTCGCGCTAATGCCTTGCACGCGAAAATACTGGCGATTGGCGAAATTGGGCTGGATTACCATTACGATTATTCGGATCGTGCTAAACAGCGTGAGGCGTTTGAGCGGCAATTGCAGATGGCGATTGATCTGAGTTTGCCGATTGTGGTGCATACCCGCGAGGCGGATGCGGATATGGAAGCAATTTTGCGCAACTTTGTTGGGCAAATGCCGAAGCGCGGGGTGATTCACAGCTTTACGTCGGGGCAGGCGCTGGCAGAATATTGCCTTGGCGAAGGTTTCTGTCTGGGCTTTAACGGGATTAGCACGTTTAAGGCGGCGGAGAATGTGCGTGAGATTATCAGCATTACGCCTGTCGAACAGATTTTGTTTGAAACCGATGCGCCGTATTTAACGCCGATTCCTTACCGTGGGCATAAGAATGAGCCGAAGTATTTGCCGTTTATTGCGGAACATGTGGCGGCGGTGAAGGGTGTGCCGTTGGAAACGTTGTTACCGCAGGTGTGGAAGAACAGTGTGGAGGTGTTTTTTGGTGGGGTGTGATACACAGTTTACTGCGCCGATAGCCGTGATATAGATATCTTGGGTTTACGCGCTCGTGTTGTTAAGCTGAACGAAAGAATCTAACCCAAAGCAGTACTACATGGATCACAAGCAAGAGTTCCACACAAAATTAGCCACGTTTGTTGGCAGTATCCAACAATACGTCAGTACGGAAGATGGGCAGTGGACGATCAAGGGATTTATCGACGTATTTCAGAACGTTTACACAATTTCATCCGACACCAAGATTGTTTCCAAGATATTGGAAATTCACCTGTTCCCGAAAATTCTCCAGTTTGCGCAAGACAACGGCTATCGCGTGGTGTTGGCTGACCATCAGAATTACTACCCGGATATTTCTTTCGTCAAAGTGGATGATGAAAGCGTCAAATTTGCCGTTGATTTCAAGACAACCTATCGAAATCCCAAAAAGCCGCACCTGTGCAACGGTTTCACTTTGGGTTCGCACGGTACATATTTCGAGAACCGCCAAAGTACCAAAAATATCCAGTTTCCCTATGGCTCATATACGGGGCATTTTTGCCTTGGCATCATTTATGACCGGGCAGAAGGGGCAACGATAGACGAAACCCGTTCCCATCGGCTGGATGAATTACAGTCCATTGCTTCGGTGGTCAAAAATTTCCAGTTTTTCGTGGTGGAAAAATGGCAAATCGCCAGTGACAAAGGCGGCAGCGGCAATACCGCCAATATCGGCAGCATCAATAATATCGACGATATTATCAACGGGCGCGGCATGTTTTCCCGTTTGGGAGAAAGTTGGTTCGACGATTATTGGATGAACTATTGCAAAATCATTGTGCAAAACGAACAAGGTATTACCAACAAAATTTCGACGCTGAAAGCCTTTGTTGCCTATCGCGGTGGTGATGTTTCGCTGGTAGTCGACAAACAGAATAGTGGGGAATGATACTAATGAAAGTCAGCGTTCCCCCGATCAAATCCCAAGGCATCAAAACTAAACTTGTGCCGTGGATCAAAAACATTATTCCCGCTGATTTTGATGGGAGATGGGTTGAGCCATTCATGGGGACTGGCGTTGTGGCTTTTAACCTTGCCCCACATCAGGCTTTGCTGTGTGATACTAATCCGCATTTAGTTCACTTTTATTCCTGCCTTGCTAAAGGTGTGATTACGCCTGAAAGTGTCCGCGCTTATTTGAATAGGGAAGGGGTTTTGCTGCTGGAAAAAGGCGAAGTGCATTACTATGAAATTCGTGAGCGGTTTAACAAATATCATGCACCCTTGGATTTTTTGTTTCTGAACCGAGCCGGATTTAACGGCATGATTCGTTTCAATCGAAAGGGTGGGTTTAATATCCCATTTTGTCGTAAACCGCAACGATTTGCTCAGGCTTATGTGACCAAAATCGTGAATCAAGTCGATGCCGTTGCTAAAATCTTGCATACCAAACAGTTTGAGTTTAAATGTCAGGATTTCACCAAAACACTCCAAGAGGTTTCGGCGGATGACATCGTGTATTGTGACCCGCCGTATATTGACCGCCATGTGGATTATTACAACGGTTGGGATGAGCTTCAGGAGCATCGCCTTCATGCTGCGCTGGAAAAGCTGGAGGGCAAATTCATTCTTTCCACTTGGCATCACAATGATTTTCGGGAGAACACCTACATCAAGTCATTGTGGGGCAAGTTTAACGTGCTGACACGGGAGCATTTCTACCATGTCGGCGCGAGTGAGGATAACCGCAATCCGATGGTTGAGGCATTGGTGATAAACTACGATCCCTACACCGATGAGAAAAAGACAGAAGTATTCCAACAGTTCGTGTTGTTAGATATTAATAAACAAGGTTGTAAATATGCTGTTTGATATTAAATTTGATCGGGTTTGTACAGATAAAGATAGAGGCAAAAAATCTCATTTTGAATTCATAAACAATTCTGCACTACCTGAATATTGTAAAATTAGAAGTTTATTGAATATGTGCTTTAATGAGTTTGATGAAAAGTCTCAGAACGATATTCGCTCACGTATTATCAAAAATAAGAGTGAGGAGAAATTTTATTCGACCTGTTTTGAGCTATTAGTAGCTCATATATTTAGAAGATTAGGATGTCAACTTGAAGAACATCCCAATATAAGTGATACTAATAAGAGACCCGATTTCTTGGTGACGTTGAGTGATGGAGAGTATTTTTATTTGGAGAATATGATGATTGGAGCGTAGAAGAATTTGAACGTTTTGTTGATTCTTTTGATCATGATGAAAATCGTATAAATATTAAAGAAATCAAAGGAAGAGACTTAAATCACCATGACTTTATTGAGTTGCGAGGTTTTGTAAAAGCGTGGTGGCATAAAAATAAAAATATATCTAAGTCAGAAGTTGAATGGAATGATGGCAGCAAGACATTTCGGGTTTTTCTTGAGATAGTGCCAAAAGCTGATTTCTCAATATCCGCAAGGATAGTCAATGTTCATTTTCACACTAAGTTGCTAGATAGCCTAAAAAAGAAAGCACGTAGATATGGCAGTCTTGATAAACCTTATATTATCGCCACAACATTTAGACCTTCATCTTTCTCAGCAGGACTTCAGTTAATGCAGAATATCCTTGTTCAATGCTTATATGGGGGCGGGAGAATATTTAATCCTGTAAAGAAGCAGTTCGAGCCTCCCAAGAATTTATGGAATATCGATGGCAATAATAAAACTTATAGCAATGTAAGTGCAGTATTGTTTTTTGATGAACTAACGCCATATCGAGCACTTGACCCGTTTCAGTATTGTTTATTCATTAATGATAATGCCAATCATAGAGTGCATGATGGTCTATTAAATATATTTAATTTGTATTTTATTCGTGGTGAGGATATTTGTTCTAGACATGGGTTGGCAATAGATAGCTTGTTTAGAAATTCTATAAAAGATCATATATAAGTTTCCATATATGATCTACCGGAACTCGATTATGTACTTTGGTTTATTAAAATTTAAAGTGTTTGTAGTTGCAACCACATCTCCAACGCCGCCATGTGCCACAGCTTACTCCCCTGAATCCGCGTCAAATGCGCTTCAGGTTGAGCAATCACCTTGTCAATATAGCTACGCTGATACAAACCGCGTTCCCGACACGCTTGCGAATCCAGCAAATCCCGCATCATTTCCAGAAACTCGCCGCGCACAAATTTAAGCGCAGGCACAGGGAAATACCCCTTGGGGCGATCAATCACGCTATCTGGCACTAGCCCCCGCGCAATCTGTTTCAACACATACTTGCCGCCATCACGCAATTTCAACTCGGTCGGCATTTGTGCTGCCAGTTCCACCAACTCGTGATCGAGGAACGGCACACGCGCTTCCAACCCCCACGCCATCGTCATGTTGTCCACGCGCTTGACCGGATCATCGACGATGAAAGTGGTCACGTCGGCACGCAATACCGCATCCAGCGTTTCCTCCGCATCCGCCGATTCCAACAATTCGCGCACCAATTCGCCGGTGTAATCGCGAGTTTGGAACGGGGTTTGCAGCATCTCCGCCATCTCGTTGTGGTCGCGGTCGAAATAATACGGCGCGAGGCGTTGCAGCATGTCGGGGTTTTTGTCGGCGTGCGCTTGCGGATACCAGAAATAGCCGCCGAACACTTCATCCGCGCCTTGCCCTGATTGCACCACTTTGACGTGTTGGGAAACCTGTTCCGATAGCAGGTAAAAGCCAATCGCATCCTGCCCGAACATCGGTTCTGCCATGTTTGCCACCGCTTCCGGCAGGCGTGACAGCGTTTGTTCGTTGGGGATGTGGAATTTGTGGTGTTTGGGCTGGAAGCGTTCCACCACCGCGTCGGAGTATTCGTATTCGCTGCCTTTTTCCTCCGGTTGGTCGTCGAAACCGATGGTGAAGGTGCGGATGTCCTTGATGCCGATTTCAGATAGCAAACCGACTAGTAGGCTCGAATCCAAGCCGCCGGAAAGCAGCACGCCCACGGGTACGTCGGCGATATTGTTACGGCGACGCACGGCGGTTTTCAACGATTCGTGTACGGCGTCGATCCACTCTTGTTCGGTGCGCGGCTCGGCGGGGCGACGTGCCACCAGATTCCAGTAGCGTTTCAGCTCTTGCCGCCCGTCAGCGTGGATGGTGAGGCTGTGCGCGGGTTGCAGCTTGCGGATGCCGTTGAGTACGGTGCGCGGTGCGGGTACAACGGCGTGCAGCGAAAACAAGTTGTGGATTGCCAGCGGGTCGAGGCTGGTATCAATCCCCGGTGTGGTCAGCAAGGCTTGCGTGTTGGAGGCAAAGCGAAAACTTTTACCGTCAGCGGCGTAGTACAACGGCTTGATGCCCATGCGGTCACGCGCCACGAACAGCACTTTCCTGCGCATGTCCCAGATCGCAAACGCAAACATGCCGAGCAAATGCTTGGGCGCGTCTTCACCCCATTCCGCGTAGGCTTTGAGGATGACTTCGGTATCGCCTTCGGAGAAGAAATGATGCCCACGAGCCTTCAATTCCGCCCGCAATTCGGGGTGATTGTAGATCGTGCCGTTGAACACCAGTGCCAAGCCCGATTCGATGTCGACCATCGGCTGGCTGGATTTGTACGACAGGTCAATGATGGCAAGGCGGCGATGCCCAAACATCAATCCGCCGTCGGAAAAGCTGCCCGCGTGGTCGGGGCCGCGCTTTTCCAGCTTCGCCATCATACTGTTGAGGTATTTCAGTTCGGGGAGTTGCCCGTCGAGGCGTAGTTCACCGCAAATGCCGCACATAGTGGTATTCCCTAGTTCAATTGGTTAAGCGTTTTTGTAATTCATCCTGCAAGCGCTGCATCAGCATTTCCTCCACGGTCTGTGGTGGCGGCTGTTGCATGGGTTGCTGCGGGGGCAATTCTTGCGGCACTTGCGCTTGCCCGCTAACGCCACGAATATTGAAGGTGTGGGTAAACACTTGCCCCGGCGGTACGGTCAGGGATTTGTAGCCATGAAACCCTTGGTAATCAAAGCTGACCACGAATTCTTGTGCGGGCAGGCTGAGTTCGGTGAGTGACACATTATTAACCCGTTCGACCACGGAGCCATCCAAACGCGCGATGGTGAAATTGACGGGTATCGGCGTGCCGTCATCAGCGGATAACGCAACGACGCGGAGTCTGCCTTGCGCGGCAGAGGGTGCAGGCGCTGGTGCTGGTCTGACGGGTTCAGGTTGACGGGGTGGGGCAGCAACCGGGGCGGGTGCGGCAGCGACTAGCGCAGGCAGTGGGAAGATTTCATTCACCACCGCGCCATCCGGGACGCTGATCGTGCGTGACAGGCTGGCGTAACCTTCGGCACGTACCGTGATTTTGTATTTGCCGGGTTTGAGCGTGAACGCGGCTTTGTTGGTGTAAGTGGCGTTATCCAGATTTACGCCGTTGGCTTGTTGCACGTAAACATTGGCTTTGATGGGTTTGCCGGTTTCGGTTTGCGCCACAATTTCCAGCGTGCCGGTTTTGCCGACAACGGGAGCGGGCGGTGGGGTTGCAGGCTTTGGTGTTTCTGTCGGTTCAGCGATTACCGGGGCTGTATCGGTGTCTGGTTCATCCGCCAGCGGTTCGGCGGGTTTGGGTGGGGTGCGTGTTGGTGGCGGCTTGGGGGCTTCAACCGTGTCGGTATCCTCCGGTTCGCCAACCAATTCCACGGTATTGTCTTCTTCTTCCGCCGGGGCAGGTTTGTCGTTCAATGGGCGGGTGAAAATGGCACTGTCACCGATGGCGTCGGGTGAGGGTAGGTTGGCATTGGGCATGACTAGCGGCTGTTCCCAGCCGGAAGCGCTGGGTGGGGCTTCTGCCGGATTGGGGGCAAACAGGCTCTTGATGCCAATCAGGGCGAAGATGACCAGCACTGCGCCGATGATCCATTTTGCGATTCCGCTCATGTCGAATTCTCGTTAGTCATATAATGTGGGAAGAATAGCAGAAAGTTTCTGCTTGCCCATTCCATTGATCGGGCGAAAGGTATTTTACCGCCGCTGGGTTTCCGTGTTACACCTGCTTTTTGACCGACGGATTGTTATTTTGTTACAAGCCAGCCATCTGCATTATGCTTACCCCGAAGCCGGTCGCGAACACACCGTATTGCGGGATGTCAGCCTGAGCTTGCAAGCGGGCGAACACGTCGCGCTGGTGGGTAGCAGCGGTTCGGGCAAGTCTACGCTGTTGAACCTGTTGGGGGGAATTGATACGCCTGCCAGCGGGGAAATTCAACTGGCGGGCAAAGTCTTGTCACGCTTACGTGAGCCGGAATTGACGTTGTTTCGCCGTCAGCACATCGGGTTTATTTACCAGCAATTTAACCTGATTCCGACGTTGACGGTGGCGGAAAATATTCTGTTGCCGCTGATGTTACTGGGAGTTGAAGCGGCAGAACAGCAGCGCCGTTTGCAACATTGGTTAGAAGCGGTGCAATTGCCGACACGCGGCACGGCGTTTCCTGATCAATTGTCCGGCGGGGAACAGCAGCGCGTGGCGATTGCGCGTGCCTTGATTCATCAACCGGCGTTGGTGTTGGCGGATGAACCCACCGGCAATCTGGATGCGAAAACCGGCGGCTTGGTGTTGGATTTGCTGTTTTCATTGGCGGGTGCGGCGCAACAAACGTTGTTGGTGGTGACACACAGCCGCACGGTGGCAGAACGGGCGGGGCGTATTTTGGTGATGGTGGATGGTGGCATTAACGAGGGTATTTATGGCGAAATCACTACAACATTCGATTAATTCACACCGTGCCTTGCTCACGGATTTGTTAGGCAATGCGCTCAATGAATACGCAGGCAGAATTTTGCCGCAAATGGATGAGGTTGAGCGGCTGGATGAATGTATGCGACGGGTATTCAGCGCACTCGACTACTGCAAATACGTGTACGTGCTGGATGCTAACGGGGTGCAAATCAGTTCCACGGTGAACCGTTACGGCGCTGACCCGGAAGCACGCGGGCGTGACCGTTCCGAGCGCCCGTACATGAAGCACATGCACGATGCCAGCATCGACTTTAACCTGTCGGAAGCTTACATCAGCCGCAATAAAAAGCGCCCGTCGATTACGGCGATTCAAACCATTCGGGATGCCAACGGGCAGCCGGTCGGGTTTTTGGGCGTTGATTACGATTTGCGCGAATTGCCGCATTCGGATGTGATTTACGAAGAGCCGAGCCAGTGGCGGCAAATCAAGGGCGACCCGGCGATTCGTAGCGGTTTGTTTGCGCAACAGCGGGCGGAAAGCGTGATGGATCGGCACATTGATGTGGTGCTGTCGGTGCATGAGGCACTGATTCTGGATCAGGGAGTACACCATTTTCAGATTCATTTTTCCAGCAGCCGTACCACGATTTGGCATCGGGATGACCCGTATGTGTACCGCATTCTCACCAATGAAGAGCTGATTGACCCGAATATTTGCTTGGCGTACCCGCGTCGACCGTATTTCGAGCGGGCAATTGTGCCGCCGGAAATGGTGGGCAAAGTGTTGGCGCAATTGAAGGCGTTGCGCTTTGCGGATGAAACCATTTATTTGCGTTCGGCGTCGCTGAATATTGTGAATGGCACGGTGGGGCTGAATTTCTCGTGTGATGGGTCGCATTACCTGAGTTACGACGAATTCCTCTCCAAAGGCTTGGATTTTTGGTTTGGTGATGACAGCAGCATTGCCTCTGAAGTGGCGTGCGCGGTCGCAACCTTGGATAAGCCACGGCTGGATGCGGCGGTGGATGCGCTGGCAAGCATGGGCTGTATTCAGGTAAATAAGTTGTTGTATGCCTTAGAAAAAGGGGATGTGCCGGAGCGGGTTGCGGCCTTCAGTGCTGATGAGCGCGATTACCTTTACCGCGAATTGAAGGCGGTGATGGATGTGTACGAGGGCGGTGTATGCGGGTTGTAAGGTGAGCAATACTTTGCTGGTTCGTGCCAGTTGGCGCTTTTTCACGCGACATCCTTGGCAGTTGTGGCTGACGCTGTTGAGCATTGCGCTGGGGACGGCGGTGATTATTGCGGTGGATTTGGCGAATCAAAGCGCAGGGCAATCGTTTCGTGCCTCGGTGAATGTGCTCTCCGGCACGATGACGCATGAAATCACCGCCGTGCGTGGCACTGTTCCCGACGACTTTTACCGGCAGTTGCGGGTGGAATGGGGTTATCGGGAATCCGCGCCGGTGGTGGAAAAGACGTTGGTGCGCGACGGGGTGCAATATACGTTGCTGGGGATTGATCCGTTTGCCGCGCCGTTGCAGCAAGCCGCAGGAGTGAACATTGCCGCTGCTGAGGTCAATCGCTTGCTGACTGAGCCAAGGGCGCAGGTGAAAATCAGTGATGAGTTATGGGTGGCGGATATTGCCACGGTGCAAGGTGATTCACCCGGTTTAACGCGCATCCAACTCAAGTTAACGGAAGCGCAAGCCGCTGAACTTCAAGCCCGCCTGCCGCCGACCCTCAAACTCGAATCCTTTGATTCCCGCCAACAGGTGTTTACCCAAATGACGCAAGCGTTTAGCACCAACTTGCTGGCAATGAGTTTGCTGGCAATGTTGGTAGGGGCGTTTTTGGTTTACAACACCATGACGTTTTCGGTGTTGCAGCGGCGGCAGGCGTTTGCGATTGGGCGCATGGTAGGGGTAACGGGTGGGCAGTTGTTCCGCCATTTGTTGTTGGAAGCCTTGGTGTTGGGGGTGATCGGTAGTGTTCTAGGGGTGTTGCTGGGTGTGTTGTTGGGGCAGGGTTTGCTGGTGTTGGTGACGCAAACCATCAGCGATTTGTACGTGAGTGTGCGGGCGACGGATGTGCTGCTGACTCCGGCGGTATTGCTGAAAGGCGTGGGCATTACCTTGCTGGCGGTGTTGGTGGCGACGTTAGCGCCTGCGTGGGAAGCGGCGCAGGTGTCGCCGGTGCAAGTGCAACGGCAATCGACGTTGGAACAGGGCAATCAGCGCAGGGGTGCGGGCTTGGCGGTGGCTGGTGTGGTGTTGATGTTGGCGAGTGCTGGGTTGATTGGCTATTCCGGTAAGCAGTTGGTGACGGGGTTTTTCGGGCTGTTTTTGCTGATTGTGGGGTATAGCTTGTGCGTGCCGCTGGTATTGCGCGTGGCGTTGCACGGTTTGCAACAGTTGCGGTTGAGTTTGTTGCCGCGTATGGCGATACGCGGGGTGCAGGCGAGTTTGAGCCGTACCAGCTTGGCGATTATTGCGCTGACCGTGGCAGTGTCGGCAACGGTGGGCGTGAGCATTATGATTGGTTCGTTTCGGGCGAGTGTGGCGGAATGGCTGGAAATGACGCTTGCCAGTGATTTGTATGTGTCGGCGACTTCGCAGGAAGCGTCGCGGGTGAATGGTTCATTGCATCCTGATTGGTTGCGGCGGGTGCAGGGATTGGAGGGTGTGGCGGCGGTGAGTACGGGACGCACGGCACGGTTGACGGTAGAGGATTTTCCACTGCCTGCGTTGGTGTTGCAGCCGAGTAGTCATAGTGGGCGCGGGTTTGCGTTTTTGGAGGGTGATGCGGCGGCGATTTGGCAGCGGTTTCTGGCGGGCGAAGGTCTGCTGGTGTCTGAGCCGTTTGCGTATCACCGGGGCAAGCGGCGCGGCGATACGGTGCAGGTGACGACGGAATTGGCGGGCAAGGTGACTTTGCCGGTGTTGGGGGTGTTTCGCGATTACAGTGCAACGCAGGGCATGGTGGTGTTGCCGCGTGGGTTGTACGAGCGTTATTGGGCGGATCGGGGGATTTCGTCGATTGGGATACAAGCGGCAGCGGGGGCGGATTTGGCGGGGCTGAAGCGGCAGTTACAAACCTGGGCGGGCGAATTGCAGCAGGCGGGGCAGCCGTTGGTGGTGCGTTCTAATCAGGATATTCGGGAATTTTCCTTGCAGGTGTTTGATCGGACGTTTGCGATTACCAATGTGTTGCGGCTGCTGGTGATTATTGTGGCGTTCGTGGGCGTGTTCAGTGCGTTGATGGCGTTGTTTTTGGAAAAGGGGCGTGAGTTTGCGATTTTGCGGGCAACCGGATTTACGCCGCAGCAATTACAGCGCTTGGTGTTAGGGCAGGCGGCGTTGATTGGGTTGCTGGCGGGGCTGTTATCGTTGCCGTTGGGGTGGTTGCTGTCTGTGGTGTTGATCGAGATCATTAACCAGCGTTCGTTTGGGTGGACGATGCAAACGCATGTGTTCGCGTTTGTGCCCTTGCAGGCGGTTGCACTGGCGTTGGTCGCGGCGTTGCTGGCAAGTATTTATCCGGTGCGGCGCATGGGGCGAGCCTCGGTGCGGGAGGGGTTAGATGCGCGGTAAATGGAAATGTTGTGAAGAGGAAGAGGGCGTATGCAATACGCCCCTACGGGGGATGGTAGGGGCGTATTGCATACGCCCTCTTATCTTTCTCTTCTGTTTATTGTTGTTGGCGGGGTGTAGCAAAACTCCCGAACCTGACACCTTCGATTTAAACGCCGCCCTTGGCGGGGTGGCAGATGCGCGATTTACCCGTGCGCTTGCGCCTCGCGCCTTTCAATTTCCGCAAGATCACGCGGCGCATCCCGATTTTCGTAACGAATGGTGGTATGTGACAGGCAATGTGCAAACCGATGACGGGCGGCAGTTTGGCTATCAGGTGACGTGGTTTCGGATTGCGTTAACGCCCGATAAGCCCGTGAGTGCTTCACCGTGGGCAAGCAATCAGGTGTGGATGGCGCATGTGGCGTTGACCGATGTGCAAGCGGGCGAGCATTTACATGATCAGCGATTGGCGCGGGGTGCGGCAGAGTTGGCGGGGCAAGCGGTACAGCCCTTTCGGGTGTGGTTGGAAGATTGGCAGATGGTGGGCGATGGGGCGGGGGAATTCCCGTGGGCGATTGCGGTAAAGGCGCAGGATTTCACGCTGAATTTGCAGTTGCGCCCGCAAAAGCCGCCGGTGTTGCAAGGTGATCAGGGGTTGAGCCAGAAAAGCAGTGAACTGGGCAATGCCTCGTATTATTACTCGCTGACGCGCTTGCAGACTTTGGGGGAAATTTACCGCGATGGGCAGCGTTTTACCGTGACGGGCGAATCGTGGTTGGATCGGGAATGGAGTACCAGTGCGCTGGGGGCGGATCAGGCGGGGTGGGATTGGTTTTCGCTGCAATTGCGCGATGGGCATGAGGTGATGTTTTACCGTTTGCGCAAAAAGTCGGGGGAGGTGGATGCGTATAGCGCGGGGAAGTGGGTGTTGCCGGAGGGTACGGCGCAAACCTTGGCACGGGATGATGTGGAATTGAAGCCGTTGCGTTATTGGCAGGCGGAAAGTGGAGCGCGTTATCCGGTGGCGTGGGAGATGCGTTTGCCCAAGCAGCAGCGGCATTGGCGGATTGAAGCAGTGGTGGATGATCAGTTGATGCAGACCGGGATTACGTACTGGGAAGGCGCGGTGCGGGTGGTGGATGTGGCGAGTGGCGAAGTGCTGGGGCGGGGGTATTTGGAGATGTCGGGGTATCAATGACACAACGATGACAATCCACTCAGTGAACACAGGCTTATTGCGCCACACGCCCAAAATGCCCTATCTTACGCCCTGCACATAAATCCTAACCATTAGAGGAGTAACGACACATGGCTCATACCCTGCCAGAACTGCCTTTCGCGAAAGACGCACTTGTTCCACACATGTCGGCTGAAACGCTGGAATTCCACCACGACAAGCACCACAACGCTTACGTGACCAACCTGAACAACCTGATTCCGGGTACTCAGTTTGAAAGCATGAGCTTGGAAGAGATCGTGAAATCCGCACCGGCTGGCGGCGTTTACAACAACGCAGCGCAAGTCTGGAATCACACCTTCTTCTGGAACTGCCTGTCTCCTAACGGCGGCGGCGCACCGACTGGCGCATTGGCTGCTGCCATTGATGCGAAATGGGGTTCTTTCGACGCATTCAAAACCGCATTCACCGCTTCTGCTGTAGGTAACTTCGGTTCTGCGTGGACTTGGTTGGTCAAAAAAGCTGACGGTTCAGTTGAAATCGTCAACATGGGCGCGGCTGGCACGCCGTTGACTACTGGCGACACCGCCCTGCTGTGCGTAGACGTGTGGGAACATGCGTACTACATCGACTACCGCAACCTGCGTCCTAAATTCGTTGAGACCTTCCTCAACAATTTGGCGAACTGGGATTTTGCGGCGAAGAATTTCGCGTAAGCGTTAATCTCGTCTACTCAATACCAGTAAAAAAGCCGCACTTGTTGCGGCTTTTTTGCGTTTGGGGGCGTTATTGCAATTCCTGACGAATGCCTGCTGCCACTGTCGCGGGGGTCATGTCATGCGGGAGGACGGTTACAAACTTACCGGCTTTGCTGATCAAATAGGTGTTCGAGGTGTGATCCACCAAATACCCCATCGCCGAGTTGCTGGGTACTTTGGCGTAAAATGCGCCGTATTGCTGCGCTGCTTGCTGCACTTCCGCTGCCGTGCCAGTGATGCCGATGAGGTTGGGGTGAAAGTGTTTCGCGTAGTTCATTAGGGTATCGCCCCCATCGCGTTCAGGGTCAACACTAATAAAAATCGGCTGCACTTGCGCTAATTCTTCTGCCGTTAAGGTTTTCAGCCCAGCGCTGATGGTCGCTAAACTGGTGGGGCAAATGTCGGGGCATGAGCTGTAACCGAAATACATCACCACCACTTTGTCTTGAAAATCGCTTAAGTGTACGGGTTTTCCTGCTTGCGTCAGGGTGAAATCACCGCCAAATTTGCCCGCTATTACCGGAACACGGGTGCTGTCGCTTGACGTTGCGGTGGGGGAGGCGTTGGTGGACAGTAAGTATTGCGCAGCAACAATACCGATGACGAAGGCGAGGGCGGCAACGAGCAGGGATGTCTTTTTCAAGCGGTTATCTCCGAACTTTTGTTCGTTTGAGCATAGCATTGTGTGGGGTGATTAAGCTTGTATTTTTAATGACTTACGCTTTGTCAGGTATTTAAGTGATTCAGGGTAAATTGATCTATAGGTGCGAAGGAGGCATGTGTTACCCATATCCAGAGGAGGAAGTGTTATGACATCCCTAATAAGTGACCAAGTAGTGACCGATGAACCCATTCCGACCGTGCGGCGTTTAGACAGCAGTGCGCCGCTGCGTTGGCTCAGCAAGGGCTGGGACGATCTGAAAGTTAGACCCGTTGCCAGCATTACTTACGGCTTAGTGTTTGTTATCGCAGGGATTTTAATGATCGGGTTTGGCCCTGCTAATCCGTTATTTGCGTTGCTGTTGATTTCCAGCTTTATGTTGATCGGCCCGCTGGCGGCGGTGGGTTTGTATGACATGAGTCAGCGGATTGAGGAAGGGCAGACGCCTTCGTTGTTACATGCCTTGTCGAATGCGCGGGTGAGTACCGGCAAGCTGATTGCGTTTGGCCTGATTCTGGGGGCGGTGATGCTCGCTTGGCTAGTAGTGACCATAGGGGTTATTAACCTGTTTTTCGGGGAAAGCCCCTTGGTGACGGGGAGTTTGTCGGTGTTGTTGAATGGGCGTGAGTCCTTGCCGTTTTTTGCGGTCTTTATGTTGGGCGGTTTGATCATGGGGTTGTTGGCATCGGCGGTGGCGATTGTGTCGATTCCGTTGGCAAGCCATCGGGTGGCGGATACGCTGACGGCTGGGGTGATTTTGTTGGTGGTGCTGGTGGTGTGGGCGCGGTTGATTGCGATGCTGTTTGGCTTGGTGTTTGATCATTCGGGTTTGGTGAGCGGTGGTTGGGAAACCTTGGTGGGTGATGCGAATTTCTTGCCATTCATTGCGACCTTTGTGGTGTGTGGCGCAGCGTTGGCGGTGGTGGCGTTTGGGATTAGTGTGGTGACAGTGCCCTTGATTGCGCATCAGCAAGTGGGAGTGATGACGGCGATTGTTACCAGCATCCGGGCGGTTTACAAAAATCCGGTGGTGATGATGCGCTGGGCGGCAACCATTGCGGTGGTAATTCTGGTGGGCATGGCTACGTTTTTCATTGGCTTGGCGGTAACATTGCCGTTGATCGGTCACGCCAGTTGGCACGCTTACCGCGAGACGGTAGGTCAATAATCGTAAGCAAAGGAATCGCATGACAGTTATGCCGTTTATATTACCTGACCCGCAGGGTCACGCCCGTGATTTGGCGGCTAATTGGCTGAAATTGGGGATTTTTGCGTTGCTGGCAGCAGGGATTTTTTCCCTGCTGTTGGTGATGTCACGGACTCCGGCGGTGCAGGAGGTGATTCCATGGTTGGATTTTTTCCATACCGCGCTGGTGGTGCATGTGGTGCTGTCGGTGTTGGTGTGGTTTTTGGCATTTGCGGGGGTGTTGTGGACGGCGAATAGCACGATTGTGTCGCCTTGGTGGGATAACACGATTCTGGCGGTGACGGCAGTGGGGGCGGGGTTGATGGTGGTGTCGCCGTTTACGGGGGATGGGCATCCGCTGTTGAATAATTACGTGCCGATTTTGCAGCAGCCGGTGTTTTTGTGGGGGCTGGGGCTGTTTGGTGCGGGGTTTGTTGGGTTGATTATCCGCACGTTGATGGTGGCAGGGTGGGAAACGCCGCCACAAGCGGGCATTTATTTCAGTGTGGTGAGTGCGGCAGTGGCAGTGCTGGCGTTATTGATGACGGGGGTGAATTTGCCCGATCAGTACAGCGGTGAGGCGTTTTATGAGCTGCTGTTTTGGGGGGCGGGGCATACCTTGCAATTTACCCATACGTTTTTGCTGATGGTGGCGTGGTTGTGGTTGGCGCAAGCGACGGGCTTGACGCTTGCGGTCGCGCCGCGTTTGGCTAAGGGTTTATTGGCGTTGATGGTGTTGCCGGTCTTGTTGGTGCCGGTTATTTACCTGCAATATGAGGTGGCATCGGCGGAACATCGGGCGGCGTTTACGGATTTGATGAAGTACGGTGGGTTGACTTCGTTGCCGTTGGGCGTGGTGGTGGTGTGGGCAGTGGCGCGGGGAAGTTGCGTGGCTATTCCGGTATTGCGTCCGCTGCGGAATGCGTTGTATGCCTCGATTGCGTTGTTTGCGGCGGGAGGGGTGATTGGTTTTCTGATCCACGGGGTGAATGTGGTGATTCCGGCGCATTACCACGGTTCGATTGTGGGGGTGACGTTGGCGTTCATGGGGCTGACGTATTATTTGCTGCCGCGTTTGGGGTTTCAGTCTGTTACCTCGAAATGGGCGGTATGGCAACCTTACATTTATGGCGGTGGGCAGTTGATGCACATCCTTGGTTTGGCGTGGTCAGGCGGTTACGGGGTGCAGCGCAAGACGGCAGGGGCGGCGCAAGGTTTGGAAAACCTGCCCCAAATCCTCGGTATGGGGATGATGGGGCTGGGTGGTTTGATTGCGATTATTGGCGGGGGATTTTTGTGGTGGTGGTGTTAAGAGCAATGCTTGCTAAGCCTTACAACCAACCCGCCACATAATGATCCACCAACAGCGCAATAAACAGCGCACTCAAGTAGAAAATCGAATAGCCGAAGGTTTTCATCGCGTGCTGATCACCTTCGCTACGGTACAACACAATAGCGTGATACAAAAATCCCGCCCCCAATACGCTGGCAGCAATCAAGTAAATCACGCCACTCATGTGCGTCAGAAACGGCATCAGCGTCACTGCAATCAACATCAGCGTATACAGCACAATATTGAGTTTAGTGAAGGCAACCCCGTGGGTAACAGGTAACATTGGCACACCTGCTTTGCGATAATCCTCCAGACGCTTAATCGCCAGCGGCCAGAAATGCGGTGGCGTCCAAATGAAAATAATCAGAAACAGCAACAGCGCATCGGTATGCAATTCCCCCGTCACGGCAGTCCAGCCCAACACCGGCGGTGCAGCTCCAGCCGCGCCCCCCAGCACAATATTGTGCGGGGTAGAGCGTTTCAAATACATGGTATAAATCACTGCATAGCCCACCATCGACGCCAGCGTCAACACGGCAGTCAGCCAATTGACCATCACGCCTAAGATAAACATCGACAGCACGCCTAATCCCAGCGCAAACACCAAGGCTTGTGCGGTGCTGAGTTGATTTTGCGGCAGCGGGCGGTGTTCGGTGCGCTTCATCACCGCATCAATTTTCTGATCGACAATATGATTAATCGCTGCCCCGCAGGATGCCCCTAAACCAATGCCAAGCAACCCCCAAAATAGCGTGCTTAACGGTACGGCATCAGGGGTAGCCAGCAACATGCCAACCAAAGCGGTGAACACAATCAGACTCACCACTTTGAGCTTGCATAAGCACAGGTATGCTCTCCAGTTGATTGCGGTATCCAGGGCGGCGACATTGATCATGGGCGATACTCCGTAGGGTTAGGCTTATTCTTCAGCAATCAAATCACGGTAAGCATGCCAGCTCGCATGACCGGCAATCGGCAACGTAATCGCCAAGCCGACGAAGAAGAAAATAAAGCCCAAGAACATCAGCGTTGCCAAAATGAATGCCCAGCTCAGCATCACGCCGGGGTTTGCCATCACTGCTTTCACACTGATAATCATCGCGGTAATCACATCAACGCGCTTGTCGGTAATCAATGGCACTGAAATTACGCTGATTGAAAACGCTACCGCTGCAACAGCCGCCCCGCTTAACGCCCATACAAATAAGAATGGCACAAACTGCTCGTGTCCAATTAAAGTATCCAACCAGTTGTCGGTAATGGTCACGCTGTTAAAGAACATGGCAACGGTCACGGATGAAATCACCGCCCAGATCCCCATTAATACGCCCAGCACCATTGCAAAGCTGGCTAAGCTCACCCCGTTAAAGCGTAAACCGTCGATACCTTGGCTGAAATGCGGTTTATTACCTTGTTCCAGCGTGCGGCTCATGCAATAAAAGCCGACGGCGACAATCGGCCCTAAAATCAGAAAACCGGTGGCAAGTGAGGTAACGAAAATGGGGTTTGCCCATGATAACCAAGCGAGGATCAGCCCTAACACGACATAAACCATGCCGTAAGTAATGCTCGCAGCGGGAGACGCTTTGAAATCCTTAATACCGGCGTTAAGCCAGCGCATGGAGGCTTCAGAATCGACTTTCCGCACCATTAAGCGCGGGGTTTCGTTCATTATCGCTTGGTTGGTACTGCTAATTGTGGCCATCACACCTCTCCTCTTTACGTTATTAAAATTCAGCCTTGTGGCTCTCGCTCACCCCACCTGCGACACTTTAAGCAGGCGGCGTAAATCTTTGATAATCAACTCGCCGTTGAAATCGGGTGGATACGACATCATCACATTTCCCAGCGGGTCGATAATGTAAAGACCGTCTTGCGCCGCTGGATTAGGGTTTTGCAACACTGTCTGCAAGTGTTGGATGGCATCGGCTGCGCCTACCGCGATACGCATTCCCGCGTGTTCGGCTAAGCGCGGTTGCAAGGCGGCTAACTGGCTGGTTTCAGTCAATACCAGTAAACGCTCGACACGGCGGCGTTCATTACCCATTGCTTGCCGCACTTGGCGCAGGAAATACAGGTTTTTCTGGCAATGTTCGCTGCACGCTGAATCTGCCACTGTCACCAATACCCAACTGCCGCGCAAATCCATTGTATTGAACGTAGCACCGTTCAAGCTTTCCAGCGGTAATTCACCCACTGCCCGCACGGGGGATACTAACGTGCCGTAATTGGTGGTGGGGGGAAGGGGCAACATATCCCTGTTTTGGTAGTATAACCAACCACCTAGGTAAGGGAATGCACACACCGCCACCAATATCCACAGGGTACGATTGCTGCGTTTGGGGGATGCGACGGCGGTATCCGTGGCTGACGTCATAGGGTTTCCTTGGAAGTAACGCTAGGGTATTTACGGAGGTTCAGCGACACATAAGCACTCAATACAATCAGCCCAAATGCGCCCCACTGAATGCTATAGCCGATGTGCATCCCCGCTGTATTGCTGTAAGCAGGCCAATCCCGGCGCAAACCATCGGCGGTTTCCGAGGTTTGCAGTAACACATACGGTGCAAGCGAATGCCCCAGTTTGTGTGCGAAATGCGCCATATCCAGATACAACCAGCGTTGATTGCCTTCGGTGTCGGCTGCCATCTCGCCAAACAGAAACACGGGTTTGGAGCGAGGTGATTCCAGTGTCCCCGTCAGGGTTACGCCATCTGTTGGGGTTGGAATGCTGGGCAATACTTGACGATCAGCGCCTACGGCAATCCAGCCCCGATTTACCAACAGATGCTGCCCGTCCGCCAAGCGCAATGGGGTAATCACATGGTAGCCCGCTTTGCCCTGATGCACGCTATTGTCCAGCAAGACCGTATTAGCGGCTTCCCAAGTTCCGTTGACAGTGGCGGAGCGAAAGCGTTGTGCAGGCCAGTCCACGCTCGTCTCATTCAGATTGAGCGGCGCTTGGGTGGTTTGTTGCATGACCGCTTGCGCCATTTGGGTTTTGTAGGCGGCGCGTTGGTATTGCCACGCGGATAAAGCTGTAAAAATGCCCACCAATAGCAACGTCAATAGCGTGGTAAAAACGCTAGGTTGAAAGCGGTAACGTGCTGTTATACTGGCATTTTCACCCTGCTGTAACAATCCGAGGTTCCTCATGTGGTTTAAAGTACTGATTATCATCAATCTGGCTCTGATCCTGATCAGCCTCGTGTCCGGCGTATTCTTTCTGGCGAAAGATAACGGCAAATCCAATCGGGTTCTGAACTCCTTGACCACGCGGGTCGCGCTCTCGGTATTCCTCATCTGTTTGTTGATGGTCGGTTATTTCACCGGGCAAATCGTGCCTCACGGTGTCGTGCCGTGAAGAACCCCGCTATTACAACCAATACACGAAAATAAACAGCGCAATCCACACCACGTCGACGAAGTGCCAATACCACGCGACCGCTTCAAACGCGAAGTGGTTGTGTTCGGTGAAATGGTGGCGGGCGCTGCGTACCGCAATCACGATCAGCATAATCGTCCCGATGGTGACATGCAGGCCGTGAAAGCCGGTCAGCATGTAAAACGTTGAGCCATACACCCCCGCATTCAGGGTTAAATCCATCGCATGATGTGCGTGCCAGTATTCATAGCCTTGCACGAAAAAGAAGATCGTCCCCAGCGTAATGGTCATGATTAAACCGCGTACCAGTTGCTGATTGTTATTCTTTTTCAAGCCCCAATGCGCCCAGGTCAATGTGACACCGCTGGACAACAAAATAATGGTATTCAGCAGCGGCAAACCCCACGGCCCCATCGCTTCTTTAGCAGGTACGTATTTGGTGGTATCCGCATCCGGCAAGTTGAGCAACGGCCAGTTGTATTGAAAGCCTTCCCACAGAATGTTGGAGGTGGCTAATTGCCCATCACCGCCCAGCCAAGGCAAGGTAATATTGCGCAAGTAAAACAAGCAGCCAAAAAACGTCACAAAGAACGCCGCTTCGGAGGTAATGAACCAGAACATGCCTTGCCGGAAAGAACGGTCAACCTGCCCGTTGTATTTGCCACTCAAGTTTTCATCAATCACCGCGCCAAACCAGCCGTGCATCAAATGCGCCAACACCGCAAAGCCCGTCACCATGATCAGGCTTCCGGCCAAGCCCATCTTATTGATGCTTAACACCAGCCCCAAAAACAGCATGAACATGCCAAACACCGCAATAATCGGCCAGCGGCTGGGTTCGGGGATGTAATACGCTGCGTTATCCGTGTGGGTATCCGCCTGTGTGCTCATGCTGGCTCCTTCAATGGCTGGTATTCATTGCCGCGTGTTGCGCGGGTGTTAGGGTGTAATCACGCTCAGTATTCATAAAGGTATAAGACAACGTGACGGTGGCGTATTGCTTATCCACGGCTGGGTCAATGGTGAAATACACCGGCATTTCCTTGGCCTCACCGGGTTGCAATACCTGTTTGGTGAAACAAAAACACTCGATCTTGCTGAAATGTTGCGTGACCTGCCAAGGGGTAATGCCCGGCACGGCTTGCCCCGTAATCGGCTGATCCGACAGGTTTTTGGCGTAATAGCTCACCGCTACCTTTTCCCCCGGATGCACTTGGATTTGTTTCACCAACGGGCGAAATTCCCACGGCAACCCAGTGTTCACCGTGGCATCCAATTGCACCGTGATCACGCGGCTGGTATCCACCGGCTTAGGGATGTTGGCGGTATCAGCCACGCGCCCTGCGGGTGTGCCAGCTACCCCATTGATCCCCCCAACTTCGCACGCCAAGCGGTAAAGGGGAACCATCGCAAACCCGAACCCGAACATTCCCAACACCACCAAAAACAAGCGGCGTGTCACCGTCTTGTTTTTGGCAGCAGTCAGTTCTGCGCGGTTCAGGGGTGCGTCATTCATGGCACAACCCCACCGCTCAATACTTTGGGCAGGTAGATGAAGGAGTACAGCAGTGCTAATCCCGCGATAATGCCGAGAATAATCGCTACCCGCAGATTCGCTTTACGCAATTTGTCGTCGTCTGGTGCTTTCATTATTTAATCACCGGCGCTTCGGTAAAACTGTGGAACGGTGGCGGTGAAGGCAGTGTCCATTCCAATCCCGGTGTACCGATTTGTGAACCTTCCCACGGTTTCGCTGGTGCTTTTGCCCCGCCGCGAATCGTCTGAATAATGATGAACAAAAATAGCAGGTGTGACAGCCCAAACAGGAACCCACCAATGCTCGAAATCATATTGAATTCGGTGTATTGGATGCTGTAATCCACAATGCGCCGAGGCATTCCCGCCAACCCAGAGAAATGTTGCGGGAAGAAGGTCAGGTTGAACGAAATCGTCGTCCACCAAAAGAAAATCTGCCCAAGACGCTCGTTATACATATTCCCCGTCCATTTCGGCAGCCAGTAAAACACGCCTGCATACAAGCCAAACACCGCGCCCGGAATCAAGGCATAGTGGAAATGCGCCACCACGAACATGGTGTCATGGTATTGCATATCGGCAGGCACGACCGCCAACATCACCCCCGTTACCCCCGCAAACGAGAACATGAGGATGATGGCAATGCCAAACAACATCGGCGTTTCAAACGTCATCGAGCCGCGCCACATGGTGAAGATGAAATTCATCAACATCAGCCCGACCGGAATCGAAATCAGGATTGTGCCAATCATGAAGTAATTCGTCGCCACCAAGGACATGCCGATGGTGTACTGGTGATGCGCCCACACCACCATGCCCAGCGCCGCTAACACGCCCATGCCATACACCAGCGCTTTGTAGCCAAACAACGGTTTACGAGCAAAAGTCGGAATGACCAAACCCAACACCCCGATAGACGGCAGCAACAATACATACACTTCAGGATGCCCAAAGAACCAGAACAAATGCTGGAACAAAATCGGGTCGCCACCGCCCGCCGCATCAAAGAATGAAGTGCCAAAGTGCCGATCAAACAGCAACATGGTGACAGCACCCGCCAACACCGGCATAACCGCAATCAGCAATAGCGCGGTGAAAAACCATGCCCACACAAACAGCGGCATTTTCATCATGGTCATGCCGGGTGCTCGCATATTCAAAATGGTGGTCACGATATTGATGGAAGCCAGAATGGATGACACCCCCAAGGTGTGGATGGCAAAAATCGTGAAATCCATGCCAATCCCGTTTTGTACCGACAGCGGGGGAAGCAAGGTCCAGCCGGTATTCACGGGCGTGCCGCCGTCAGGAAAAATGTAAGGGGCGACGATGGAGAGCATCAGCAAAATAGCCGCCGCCGGTAACAGCCAAAAACTCAGGTTATTCAAGCGCGGTAACGCCATATCCGGTGCGCCGATCATCATCGGAATCATCCAGTTGGCCATGCCTGCGGCGGCTGGCATGACCATCCCGAATACCATCACCAGTGCGTGGTCTGTCACCATATTGTTGTAAAAGTCAGGGCTGGCAAGCTGCACCCCCGGCATGAACAATTCAGCGCGGATGTACATCGCCATTGCGCCGCCAAAAAACAGCATAAACAAGGCAAAAAACAAATACATCGTGCCAATGTCTTTGTGGTTGGTGCTGTATACCCAACGTTGCCAGCCGCGCGGCGGGCCGTGGTGATCATGATGATGGTCGTGTGTGGTGGCTACACTCATGAAAATTCCTCCTCAGCAATTAGCGTGCTGCTTTTATATCTTTGGGTTGTACCAATTCACCCGCCGTATTGCCCCAAGCATTACGCTCGTAAGTCACCACAGCGGCAATGTCCAGATCGTTTAATTGTGGCCCCCACGCCGCCATTGCCGTGCCAGCTTTGCCTTTCACCACAATCGCAATGTGATCAGCGAGAGCGGCAGAGTTGTTAGCAATTTTGCTGCCTGCTAGTGCGGGGAATACGCCGGGTAAACCTTGTCCATTGGCTTGGTGGCAGGCTAAGCAGTTTTTGGTGTACACCGCTTCACCTTTTGCCATCAATTCGGCTTTTGCCCACACCTTGTCAGCAGAAGCTTCCGCTGCGGATTGTGCTTGCTGGGCTTTGCGGGTGACTTTCCATTGCTCGTATTCAGTCGGGGAAACCGCGCGTACTACCGCAGGCATGAAGGCGTGACCCGTGCCGCAGTTTTCGTAACATTGCCCGCGATACGTGCCTTCTTTGGTGATATGTGTCCAAGTTTCATTGATGTAACCGGGAATATTGATTTTCTTGGGGACAATTTCTGCAATACCCCAGTTGTGCAAAACATCGCTGGAGGTCAACAGGAAACGTACCCGTTTGCCGGTGGGCAATACCAGCGGGTCATCGACATCCCGCAGGTAGAGTGGGTCGGTGGGTTCGAGCTTTTTGAGGTTGCTGACGATTTTAATGTCATCGTCCATGTATTCATACGTCCACTTCCACTGCGAGCCAATGACTTTGACGGTGACATCGGCTTTATCGTGGGATTCAACCGAACTGAGGGTCGACGAGGCGGAACTGGCAATGGTCAAGTCGATACTCAATACAATCACTGGTACGAGTACCCATGCCCAGCGCCCAAACCAACCGTTATGGAATTCCTGATCGGGAACCGCGCCCTTGGCGTGGCGAAAGTTAATCAGTGCGTAAATAATCATGCCCGTCACCAGCGCCATAATGATGGTGCCAACAATGGTGGTGAGCATGTGCAAGTCGAAGATTTCTTGGGTGAGTGTCGAGGCGGGCGGGGTGAGGTTGTATTCGTAGGCGGCGTGCGCCATGCTGCTGAATAAGCAAGTTACCCCAGTGATGAACAGGGCGGATAAGCATTTATCTCTTTTGTGCAGCATGTTTCCTCCTAACATGAAGCGGGGTGGTCAGTGTGTTGTCTTGCGGCAACTCTCCAAAGCGTTTGTTATGGTGTTTGCGAGCGTTTTGCGGTCGGCATTGGTTAGGCACGCGCCGATTTCAATGCATTCCCCGTGCGAACGTAACAGCAATTTGCTGGGATACCAGTGATGCGGGTCGCGCTGGAGTGCAATATTCACCCAGTACGGCTGCAAGCGGTATTCGCGCAATATGTCTACGCCGCTGCGGGTCGTAATTAAGATGCTGTCAGGGGCTATCTGGATGGTCTCGGAGTAACGCGAGGCACGTTCAAACAGATACAGGCTGACACCTAGCACCGCTATTTCGAGCAGGGCGAATGGCAAGATTACCCACGCACCCAATAATAAGAATCGCACTGTGACGAGTAAGGTAAGCGCCGCCACTGCGAGGAAGAACACAATCATGCCCTCGCGGGACAATGAGCGGTTCGGGCGCACTTCAAAGGTGCGGCATTCCGTGCTGAGGTTGCTGGTTGTCGTTACCAAAACCGTTCCACCCGTCTTGGCTAAGCAATGGAAATGTGTGATTTCACACAGAATGAAAATAATATATCCTAGTTTTTGATATTTATCATTGAAAATTGTAAAACATTCAATATGTTAGTAATTGGTAATAAGCTTAAATACACCGTGGTTTTATGGGGGGCGCTGCTAATAAGTTGCAGTGAGCCAACCGTTACGCCCTTAACATTGCCGCTGTTGAGTGGGGAAAAAGCCCATATCCCTGACTTGCACGGTAAGTTGACTTGGGTGAACGTGTGGTCGACCCGTTGCACTATTTGTGTGAAAGAGCTGCCTGCGTTGGAAGCATTGCAGCGTGAATACGCCGAACGGGTGCAAGTGGTGGCAGTGGCACTGCCAACAGACCCGCCGAATACCGTGTTGGATGTGCAAACCACACTGCAATTGACGTTGCCGGTGGCCTTGGATTTGGATGGGCAAGCGGCGCGGCAATTTGCGCCCGATTTGGTCGTACCCAGCCATCATTTGTTGGATGCCCACGGCAATATTTTGTACCAAACGAAGGGAAAGCTAACGCTGGCTGAAATGCGTACTATGCTTGAGAAACACATTTTCCCCCCATTGAGTCAGCGGTAGTCATTTATGCAAAAAACCTATTCGATCTTGCTGTCGTTGACGTTAGGGCTGGCGTTGGTGGTGATTGTGCTGGGGGCGTATACGCGCTTGTCGGATGCGGGCTTGGGTTGTCCTGATTGGCCGGGCTGTTACGGGCATTTGGGTGTGCCGGAGCAGGTGGATGCGGATCAGTTTGAGCGTCCGCTGGAACACGCGAAAGCATGGAAAGAGATGATTCATCGCTATGCGGCGGGGATGTTGGGCGTGTTGATTTTGGCGCTGTTTGTATTGCGGCTAAGGTTTCGGCGTTATTTTGAGGCGAGTATCTGGATTCCGACGTTGTTGCTGGCGACGGTTATATTTCAGGCGGCGTTGGGAATGTGGACGGTGACACATTTGCTGAGTCCGCCCGTGGTGATGGCGCATTTGCTGGGTGGGTTTACCACTTTGGCATTGTTGTGGTGGCTGTGGCTGCAACGGCATGTGCCGCGTTTTTCAACACTGTATGGCAGTATTGGTGCGGTGCGTGGTTGGGCGTTGGTGGCGCTGCTGCTGTTGGTGGCGCAAATTATCTTAGGTGGCTGGACGAGTACGCATTATGCGGCGGTGGCGTGTGGGGTGGATTTCCCGCTGTGTCAGGGGCAGTGGTGGCCTGCGAGTGATTTCCGCACGGCATTCAGTTTTGAATGGCAGGCGGGCGTAAATTATGAGTTTGGAACGCTGAAAAACCCGGCTCGTACCGCGATCCATTTGACGCACCGTTTGGGCGCATTGCTGGTGTTTCTGTATCTGGGAGGCTTGGCATGGTGGTTAATACGGCGGCGTTCGGTGGCGTGTGGGATTGTGCCGTATGCCTTGCTGGTGTTGTTGCTGGTGCAAGTGAGCTTGGGAATTAGCAATGTGGTGTTTGCGTTGCCGTTGGTGGTGGCGACCTTGCATACCTTGGGAGCGGCGCTGCTGCTGCTGGCGGTATTGGCGCTGAATCATTGCCTGTATCCGGCGCATTAAGAAAGCGCTTGACAACGCACTAATTTAGTGATTGACAAGTGTAAACGCTTTCCCTATAGTCTTTCGCTTTCTCGCAAAGGCAGCCTGTCTGGGCTGCCTTTCGCATTTATGGCTGTTGTGGCGGATTTTTTGGAGGTTTTGCCGTGACCAATGCAGTGATGCCGACGTATGCACGTATGCCCGTTACTTTCGCAAAAGGCGAAGGTGCGCTTCTGTGGGACACCACCGGTAAACAATACTTGGATGCCTTAAGTGGTATCGCGGTGTGTAACGTAGGTCATGCCCGACGCGAAGTCGCGGATGCCATTTGTGCGCAAGCCCATGAATTGCTGCATACCTCTAACCTCTACCAAATTGAACACCAAGAAGCCTTGGCGGAAAAGCTGTGTGCGCTGTCCGGTTTCGAGAATGTATTTTTTAGCAATTCCGGTGCGGAAGCGAATGAGGCGGCGATTAAGATCGCGCGTTTGTACGGTCACAATAAAGGTGTAGCAATCCCGACCATTATTGTCATGAGCAATGCATTTCACGGGCGCACGATGGCAACCGTTACTGCGACCGGCAACCCCAAAGCGCAACTGGGTTTTGCCCCGTTGGTGGAAGGTTTCGTGCGCGTCGAATACGGCGATGCTGATGCAGTCGCTGCAATGGCAAGCAACCCGAATATTGTCGCGGTGCTGGTTGAACCGGTGCAAGGCGAGGGCGGGATTCGTATTCCTGCCGCTGATTACCTGCCACGCTTACGCGCTATCTGTGATCAGCACGATTGGTTGCTGATGGTGGATGAAATCCAAGCAGGTATGGCGCGTACTGGCACGTGGTTTGCTTTCCAACACAGTCACATTCAACCCGATGTCATGACGCTGGCAAAAGCGCTCGGCAACGGTGTGCCGATTGGCGCGTGTTTAGCTGCCGGTAAAGCAGTCAATGTGTTTGGTCCCGGCAATCATGGCTCGACGTTTGGCGGTAATCCGCTGGCTTGCCGTGCGGCACGTGCCGTGATTGAAGTAATGGAACACGATAACCTGACGGCGCGTGCCGCTGAGTTGGGTGAATATTTCCTGTCACAATTCCGTGAAAAATTAGCGGGTGTGGTAGGGGTGCGCGATATTCGCGGCAAAGGCTTGATGATTGGGGTGGAACTGGAGCGTGATTGCGGTGAATTGGTGAAACAGGCTCTGGAGAGAGGTCTGCTGATCAATGTTACCGCTGGCAATGTTATCCGCTTGTTACCGCCATTAATCATCACCGATGCGCAAGCG
Source organism: Thiothrix subterranea (assembly GCF_016772315.1). Classification (NCBI taxonomy): domain Bacteria; kingdom Pseudomonadati; phylum Pseudomonadota; class Gammaproteobacteria; order Thiotrichales; family Thiotrichaceae; genus Thiothrix; species Thiothrix subterranea. Next base: position 2,821,261 of record NZ_CP053482.1, read on the forward strand.
GATCAAATAATAACTATGGTCAGTGAATTGGTGCAGGCATTTTTGCACCCCGCTGCTGGAGAGAGAGCCTCATGAAACATAAACCTGTCAGACATTTTCTGACCCTTAGTGATTTTACACCGGTTGAGCTGATCGGCTTGATTGGGCGTGCCATTGAACTCAAAGCCATGTGGAAACGTGGCGAGGCACATGAGCCGCTGCATTTGCGCACGCTGGCAATGATTTTTGAGAAATCGTCCACCCGTACCCGCGTGTCGTTTGAAGCGGGCATGACGCAATTGGGCGGGCATTCCATGTTTTTGTCGCCGAACGACACCCAATTGGGGCGCGGTGAGCCGATTGAAGATTCCGCCCGTGTCATTTCGCGCATGGTGGATGTGGTGATGATCCGCACGTTTGAGCAGGAAAAAGTGGAGCTGTTCGCGGCGCATTCCCGCGTGCCGGTCATCAATGCGTTGACCGATAAGCATCATCCCTGCCAATTGCTGGCGGATATGATGACGTGGATCGAACAGCGCGGCTTACCCAACGGCAAAACCGTGGCGTGGATTGGCGATGGCAATAATATGTGCCATTCGTGGATGGAAGCCGCCAAACTGTTTGGTTTCCACCTGAACGTGGCGTGCCCCGAAGGCTATGATCCTGATGGGGATGTGATCGCGGCAACGGCAGGTTCGGTCACGTTTTTTCGTGAACCCAATGAAGCGGCGAAAGGCGCGGAAGTGGTTGTTACCGATACGTGGGCCAGCATGGGGCAGGAAGCGGAAAAGAAAATTCGCGAAAAAGCCTTTGCTGGCTACCAAGTCACTACCGAGATGATGCAATTAGCAACACCGGATGCGATTTTCATGCACTGCCTGCCTGCGTATCGTGGACTGGAAGTGGCGGCTGATGTCATGGATGGCGCACAAAGCGTGGTTTGGGATGAGGCGGAAAACCGCTTGCACGCGCAAAAAGCCTTGCTGGAAGTATTGGTATGCGGCTTCCCTTCCGGTATGCCGGAGTGACCCCTCAACCCCCCAGCCCCCTCTCCCTCAAGGGGCGAGGGGGAGCAAGAGTTTCTTTTCTTAGCCCCTCGCCCCTTGAGGGAGAGGGGTTGGGGTGAGGGGTTCTTATGCGCATAATCTCCGCTAACACCAACGGCATCCGTTCTGCTGCGAAAAAAGGCTTCTTCGAGTGGATGAAGCAGCAGCAGGCGGATGTCGTGTGCATCCAAGAAACCAAGGCGCAAATTCACCAGTTGGAAGAGGATCGCGCTTTGTTTTTTCCTGAAGGCTATCACTGCTACTACCATGACGCCGAAAAAAAGGGCTATAGTGGTGTGGCAATTTATGCCCGTACTGAGCCGGATGCGGTGATTAGCGGAATGGGATGTGCTGAATTTGATGCGGAAGGGCGTTATATTGAAGCGCGTTTCGGCAATCTGAGCGTGATTTCCTTGTATTTGCCGTCAGGTTCATCAGGGGAAGAGCGTCAGCAGGCGAAGTATCGGTGCATGGATTATTTTTTGCCGTTGCTGGTACAAATGAAGGCTGACGGGCGCGACTTGGTGATTTGCGGTGATTGGAACATTGCGCATCAGAACATCGACATTAAGAACTGGAAAGGCAACCTGAAAAATTCCGGTTTCTTACCAGACGAACGGGCTTGGTTGGACAAGCTGTTCAATGAATTGGGTTTTGTGGATGGTTTCCGTGAAGTGAATCAGGAAGCCGAACAGTATACCTGGTGGTCGAATCGTGGGCAGGCGTGGGCAAAAAACGTTGGCTGGCGGATTGATTACCAGATTCTTACGCCATCACTGAAGGGTAAAGTGAGCGCAGCGGCGATTTACAAGGACGAACGCTTCTCCGATCATGCTCCCCTGAGTTTGGATTATGCTTATGAAATTCCTTGTCGCACTGTTCTTGGTGCTGAGTCTTACACAGGCTAATGCAGCCGAAACGTCGCAGCGCCCCAAAATCGGCCTAGTCCTCGGCGGCGGCGGCGCGGCAGGCGTTTCCCACGTCGGCGTTCTCAAAGTGCTCGAAGCCAACAATATTCCCATCGACGTGATTGCAGGCAACAGCATGGGCGCGATTGTCGGCAGTTTGTACGCCTCCGGCATGAGTGCCGCCCAAATCGAAACCGTGGTGAATGAGTTGGATTGGCTTAGCTTGTTCCGCGATGATGCTTCCCACCAAAACAAGTCTTACCAACAAAAGCAGCAAAGCGCGGACTTTTTCAGTGCCTTCAGCGTGGGCGTGTCCAAAGACGGGGTGAAATTGCCCAGCGGTTTGATTGATGGGCAACGCCTGATGTTTGAATTGCGGCGCTTGCTGAAGCCGGTGGAGCGAGTGAGTGATTTTGACCGCTTGCCGATTCCGTTCCGGGCGGTGGCAACCGATATTCGCACCGGTGAAACCGTGGTGTTGAAACAAGGTAATCTGGCGACGGCGGTGCGGGCGAGCATGTCGATTCCAGGGCTGTTTGCGCCGGTGACGATCGACAAGCGTTTGCTGGTGGACGGTTTGGTGTCGAATAATTTGCCCGTGGATATTGCCAAGCAAATGGGCGCAGATATTGTGATTGTGTCCAGCATTCCCTCAGAAACCAACCGCAAGCTGGATTCTGCGCTGGATATTAGCTTGCAGTCGATGGACTTGTTGATGCGCAAAAGCAGTGCCAGCCAACTCAAACTGATTCGCAAGGGTGTTGATATTCTAATTGAACCGCCCGTTGGGGAGATTGGCAATCTGGCCTTTGATCGGGTGAAAGAAACCATTCCGTTGGGAGTGCAGGGGGCGCAAGCGCAATTACCAGCATTGCATCAATTGGCAGCACTCACGGGGGCAACGCCTCGGCGGGCAGTGGCACAGCAAAACAACCAAGACACGCCGATTCGGGTGGCAGCCGTTCAGCTTGAAAATGAGTCATCCCTGAGTGATAAGTTGGTGCGGCAAAAACTCGGTATCCAGCCCGGTGAGGTGTTGGATGATCAGCGCTTGCAAGCAGGGTTGGAGCGCGTATACGGCTTGGGGTATTTCAGTTTGGTGGATTATCACCTGACGCAACGCCCGGATGGTGATTACGACCTGAAGGTCATGGCGCGTAAGGCGGATCAAGGTGAGCAACGGGTCAGCACCGGATTTGCGTTGAGTGATAATTTCAACGGTGATACCGGGTATCAGGCTGGGGTGAAATACGTGCGTCAAGGGCTGACAGCGCAAGGCACCGAGTTGCGGCTGCAAGGCGTGATTGGTGAACGGATGCTGGCTTCTGCCGAATTGCACCATCCGCTGCAAGATCACAATGCCACGTTTGTTGCGCCGCGTGCTTGGTATCAGGAGCGGGATGCCAGTATTTTGGATGGGGCGCAGCAAGTGGCGGAATTACGCGCGGCTGAAGCAGGCGTTCAAGTGGATGTCGGGCGGGCGTTGAACAATAGTGCGGAAGCGCGTGCCGGAATATTCTTGCAGCGTATTGAACCGGAAGTGAAAACTGGCACGTTAACTTTGCCGGGTGATTCTTTGACCGAGGCGGGGCTGAAATTGCAATATCGGGCGGATACGCTGGATTCGGTGAATTTTCCGACCAAAGGCGGGCGCATGAGTGCAACGTATACACACGGCATCAAAGCCTTGGGCAGTGACACGGATGTTTCGCGCATTGAGTTGGAACGTGAACAGGTGTGGAGCAAAGACAAGCATCGCGTGATTGCCAGTGGGCGACTGGAGGCGAATGCCAATAATGAGGAAGGCTTGTTGTATAGCACGGGCGAGGCATTGCAGACCGGGCGCTTGGCGTTTACCGATAATGATCAGTTGATTGGTAATTACACGCTGGATGGTTCCTTGACGTACATGCGCGAGCTGGCGGAAGTGCCGCAGATTGCCAAAGTGCACGTGGGTGCATCAGTAGGGGCGCGGCAAGCCTGGCAGGAGGCGGAGGATGTGGCCTTGGGCGATTTGCGCGGTACGGGTTCGGTCTTTTTGGGCGGGGAAACACCTGTCGGGCCTGCATTTATTGGGGTGCGCAAAACTCAGGGCTTGGATCAGGAAGCGTATTTTAATTTTGGGCGGGATTTTTAAAGAACCCGTCGTTAGTTAAAGAGGGCGACCAGCCGGTCGCCCCTACATGCACCCTCTGTGTAGGGGCGACCGGCTGGTCGCCCTCTTCATGTTTCTGGTCGCCCCTACATGTTTCAATCGGCGTTATTTCTTCACGCCTTCAATTGACAAAATCATCTCGACTTCTTTAGACGCTGGCCCCAAATCTTTTTCAATGCCGAAATCGGCTAGGGCAAATTTAGTGCTGCCCTCAAACCCACGGCGGAAACCGCCCCAAGGGTCAGCACCCGCACCGATTTCTTTCACGTCGATCGTGATCGGTTTGGTAACGCCGTGCAGGGTTAAGTTGCCTTCCAGCTTGCCGCCGCTGTACTTAGTGCTGACGAATTTGGCTTCCGGGAATTTGGCAACGTCCAGAAAATCTTCACCGCTCAAGTGTTTATCGCGTTCCGCGTGATTGCTATTGACACTGGTGGTGTCTATGGTCACTTCCACTTTAGCCGCGTCGGGTGTTTTCTCGTCGTAGCTGAAATTGCCACTGAATTTGTCAAAACGCCCGTACAGCCAGCTATAGCCTAAGTGTTGGATACGAAACTGGATGAAAGCGTGCATCCCTTCGGTGTCGATGGTGTAATCATCCGCGTGTGCTGCCGAGCCTGTAAACAAACCCAGTGCTAACAGTGAAGTTGCGAGTACTTTTTTCATGTGAATCTCCTTGGTGGATCATTAACCCTTGCCCAACATACGGGTCAAGGTGTTGTCTTTCCAATAAAAATGGTGGATGAAAGCAGCCAGCGCGTGTACGCCGACCAGTAAAATAAACAAGGTTCCGGCAATTTCGTGAATCTCACCCGCGAATTCGCCGCGTTCCTTGCTTTGCGGCAACAGGGCTGGCACTTCAAACCAATCAAACAGGTTAATGCCATGCCCTTTTGCCGTCGAAATCAAATAGCCGCTGATTAGCATCACGATCAGCAAACCATACAACGCAAGGTGTCCCAATTTGCCAAGCGTGTGGGTAAACGTGGGTGCATTGCCCACTATCTGCGGGCGTGGTTGCGCCGTCACCCAAGCCACACGTACCAGCAACAATGCGCCCAATAGCACGCCGATTTCCTTATGCAACCCCGGTAGCGTGTGGTAAAAACGGTCGTAATACTCCAGTTCCACCATGTAATCGCCGACGAAATACATCCCGATCAAAGCCACAGCCATTACCCAGTGCAGCGTAATCGACACCACACCATAAGTCTTTTCCGAATTTCCAATCTGCATAAATCACCTTCTACGGCAAATCGAACACCAAGAATTCCGCTGAATCCGCCATACCAAACAGCAATTCCGTTTCCTCACGAATTTGCAGCGCATCGCCTGCCTGCAACGCTGTGCCGTTCACTTGCAAACTGCCGCGAGCAACATGCACATAAACCGCGCGATTTTCCGGGCGCAGATACGTTACCTGTTCGCCCGCAGCCAAAATGCTGGCGTATAAATTCGCATCGGTATTCATCTGCAACGACCCGTCATGCCCATCCGCTGATACCAGCAATTGCAGCTTGCCGCGCCGTTGTTCCAGCGGAAAATGTTCCTGCGCATACCCCGGTTGAATCCCCGTAAACTTGGGTAACAACCAGATTTGCAGCAAATGTACCGCTTCGGTTTCCGAATGATTGAATTCCGAATGCAAAATCCCACGCCCCGCACTCATGCGCTGTACATCGCCGGGGCGAATCGTGCTGCCATTGCCGAGGCTATCCTTGTGAGACAACGCGCCTGCCATCACGTAAGTGACGATTTCCATATCACGATGCCCGTGCATCGGGAAACCGCCTTTCGCTGCTACCCAATCCTCATTGATCACCCGCAGCGATGAAAAATGCATCCGTTCGGCATCGTAATAATCGCTAAACGAAAAGCTGTGGCGGCTATCCAACCAGTCGTTGGTGAATGCCCCGCGTGAATCTGCACGAATAAGTTCCATAACCTGCTCCTTGAAACCGTCTTTACCTGAGTAAAAGAATAAGGTTTAATGGATTTTTGATAAAGACACGAAAACTACATTAACTCTCAACGGGAGGTTAACAATGAGTCGCTTGGATTACATGGCTAATTTTGTTGCTGTCGTCGATAAGGGAAGCATTACCGCCGCCGCCGATCAACTGGAACTCACGGTGGCTGCCGTCAGCAAACGCTTGAAAATGTTGGAAACTGAGCTGGGAGTACGCCTGCTGACCCGCAATACCCGCCAACTGTCTTTGACCGAAGCAGGGCATTATTACTACCAACACTGCCGCGAAATTCAGGAAGAAGTGAACCGCGTCGATCAACATTTGCTGGCGATGCAGGGCAAACTCAGTGGCGAGTTACGCATCAATATGCCGATGACTTACGGCAAAGTACGCCTCACGAAATTGCTGATTCGCTTTTTGCAGCAACACCCCGATATTCACCTGACCGCGCATTTGGACGATGCTTATACCGACGCGGCGAGTGGTGATTACGATGTGGTCATCCGTATCGGCGTGCTAGACGATTCGCGTCTGGTGGCTCGTAAGCTGGAAAATGCTTACTTGCTGCCCGTCGCCGCGCCCGCCTATTTGCAAACCCACGGCACACCGCAAACGCCTGCCGAGTTAGCGCAACACCCATGCCTGCATTACACCAACGTCAGTCACCGCGAAGGCTGGACGTTTTATGATCAAGCCGGAAACGCCAGCAATGTGCAAATACGCGGGCAATTATGCGCCAATAACGGTGAAGTGCTGAAACAAGCCGCCATCGCAGGCATGGGCGTTGTGCTCCTGCCTGATTTTGAATTGATCGCGGCGTTGGAAAAAGGCAAGTTAGTGCGGATTTTACCAGACTATTCCGCGCAAACCGTATCGGTCTACGCGGTTTATCCCACGCGCCAATTCCTGCCGGAAAAGACACGGGCGTTGGTGGAGTTTTTGATCCATGCTTTGCAGGTAAGTTGAATTACGCTACGCGGCGTTTCTGCCAAAAGTAATAGGCGATAATCAGTACGGCAACGAACGCTAATGTTGCTAAGGTAATGGTCGTCAGGTTCTCTTTCAGCAAGGCTTGGTTGTCGCCAATAAAGTAACCAAGGAATGCCAGAATCATGACCCACAAGCCTGCACCTAAACCGGTGTAAAACGCGAACATGGGGATATTCATCCGTGCCAAACCCGCAGGTAGAGAAATGTACTGGCGCACGGCGGGAATTAAACGCCCGGTAAACGTGGAAATATGCCCGTGTTTGGCAAAGAAGGTTTCCATGCGTTGCAGAGTTTCCTCCTTAAACATCACGTATTTGCCGTAACGCACCAAGAAGGGTCTGCCAAATTTAACTGCCAGCCAATAATTGAATAATGCTCCGGTAAGGCTGCCGCCAATCCCCGCAGCAATGGCTAACCAAATATTCATTTTCCCTTGGTGTGCTAAATAGCCTGCCGGAATCATTGCCACTTCACTAGGAAAGGGAAAGAAACTGGATTCAAGAAACATCATTACAAAAATGCCGGTGTAGCCCCAGCCGTGTACCGCATTGACGATCCAGTCAATAATTTCATGCAACATGTAAAACCCTTGCGTTATAAATGGTCAGAAGCGTAATCCGCCAAGCGTGAACGTTCGCCGCGTTGCAGCGTGACGTGTCCGCCGTGTTCCCAGCCCTTGAAACGATCCACCACATAAGTCAAACCGGAGGAAGTTTCGGTTAAATATGGCGTATCAATCTGCGCAATATTCCCCAGGCACACCACTTTTGTCCCCGGCCCTGCGCGGGTAATCAAGGTTTTCATCTGTTTGGGGGTGAGATTTTGCGCTTCGTCGATAATGATATACCGATTCAGGAAGGTTCGACCACGCATAAAATTCAGTGATTTAATCTTGATTTTGCTCATGAGAAATTCATCGGTGGCACTGCGACCCCATTTGCTGCCGCCACTGGGCTGGGTGAGGACTTCGAGGTTATCCATGAGCGCACCCATCCACGGTGCCATTTTTTCCTCTTCCGTACCGGGTAAAAAGCCGATGTCTTCGCCGACTGGCACGGTGACACGGGTCATAATGATTTCTTTGTACAGTTGCTCATCCAGCAATTGTGCCAAACCGGCGGCGAGTGTCAGCAAGGTTTTGCCTGTGCCTGCTGCGCCTAACATCGTGACGAAATCAATGTCAGGATCCATCAGCAAATTTAGGGCGAAATTTTGCTCGCGGTTACGGGCGGTAATCCCCCAGACGGCGTGGCGTGGTTCGGTAAAATCGCGGATGGTTTCAATAATGACGTGATCGAACGTTTTTTTACGCACAATCGCTTGAAACGGTTGATCGCCCGGTAAGGCTAGGAAATGCCCCGGTAGCCATTCGTGCGTCAATGGACCGAACAGTTTGTAGAAGGTATGCCCGTGCTCTTTCCAGGATTCCATTTCCTTGTTGTGCGCTTCCCAGAAGTCAGAGGGCAATTCGTGGAAACCCGTGGGCAACAAGTCGGCATCATCCAACACTTGGTCGTTGAAATAATCTTCCGCTTTCAAGCCCACAATCGTGGCTTTAATGCGCAGGTTGATGTCTTTGGAGACCAAAATCACGTCACGTTCGGGGTATTTATCCCGCAAGCTCAGCGCGACGGTGAGGATGGTATTGTCGGGTGAGTCCCCCGGCAACCCTGTCGGTGCGGGATAATCCAGCGCCTCGGTTTGAAACAGCAGTTTGCCGCTGGGCGCTTTGCCATTACCAAACATCGGGTTGCTAGAGAGCGGTACACCGGAGTGAATAGCATCGGCACCGGCGGCGGAAATCAAATCATCCATAAAGCGGCTGACTTGACGCACATTACGCGCCACTTCCGACACGCCTTTTTTGCTGTGATCCAGCTCTTCCAACACCACCATGGGCAGGAAAATATCGTGTTCTTGGAAGCGGAAAAGGGCGGTGGGGTCGTGCATCAGCACGTTAGTATCGAGGACAAATAAGCGGTTTACGTGGGTATGGGGGGCGTGTGCTGGACTCATGATACTCCTTAAGGTCATATTGTAAGCATTATTTTAGGTGTTTAAACCAGCGCTTGCACCGCTGCCAATACTGCCGCAACGTGTGTTTTCACCGACACTTTGCGCCATTCGTGCCGCAACACACCCTGTTTGTCTATCAGAAACGTGCTGCGTTCAATACCGAGTACCTGTTTGCCATACATATTTTTCAATTTGATGACATCGAACAGTTTGCAGGCGATTTCATCCACATCCGCCAGCAGCTCAAAGGGAAAAGCTTGTTTCGCTTTGAAATTCTCATGCGATTTCACACTATCCCGCGAAATGCCAAAGACCACGGTGTCGGCGGCTTGGAATTCTGCATACGCATTGCGGAAATCTTGCCCTTCGGTGGTACAACCGGGCGTGCTGTCCTTAGGGTAAAAATAGAGGACAACGTTGGCTTTTTCCTGAAAATCGGATAGGCGGAAGGTTAGGCCGGAAGTAGCGGCGAGGGTGAAGTCAGGTACGGGTGTGCCGAGGCTTGGGGTAGTCATACAGTTCTCCTTTCGTGTAACACTTGTGTTTCATTACCTGCCTCAGTAGTATGCTGTCAAATTATTTTTTGGAGACTTGCATGTTTCGCGGCAGTATGGTGGCACTCATAACCCCGATGAAAGCCAATGGCGACGTGGATGAGGCAGCGTTGGAAGCTCTGGTAGCCTTCCATCTGGAAAACGGCACCGACGCTATTGTGGCAGTCGGTACAACCGGCGAGTCGGCAACCTTGAATTACAAGGAACACCGACATGTCATGAAACGTGTGATTGATTTGGTGGCGGGTAAAATTCCGGTCATCGCAGGCACAGGCTCGAATAGCACCGCCGAAGCGATTGAAATGACTGAAATCGCCATGCAAGATGGCGCAGATGCTTGCTTGCTGGTGACGCCTTACTACAACAAGCCGACCCAAGAAGGTTTGTATCAGCATCATAAGCTGATTGCGGAACGGGTAGCGATTCCCCAAATTCTTTACAATGTACCGGGACGAACCGCTTGCGATATGTTGCCAGCGACGGTTGAGCGATTGGCGGCGATCCCCAATATCGTCGGTATTAAAGAAGCGACAGGTAATCTGGAACGTGCCGCCGATATTTTACAACGTTGTGGCGACCGCATTGACTTGTACAGCGGCGATGACGCGACGGCCATGGAATTGATTCTGATGGGCGGCAAAGGTGATATTTCTGTCACTGCCAACGTTGCCCCCAAGGCAATGCATGAAATGTGTGCTGCTGCTTTAGCGGGCGATCGGGCAACAGCAAGCCGTATCAATGCTACACTAGCAGCATTGCACACCGATTTGTTCCTTGAACCCAACCCAATGCCGGTAAAATGGGCATTGGCGAAAATGGGTTTTGGGGATGAACGCGGCATACGTTTACCGCTTGTCCCTTGTTCTGAGGCTATTAAGCCCCAAGTGCTGGCAGCCATGCGTCAAGCCGGTATTGAGTGTTAGTTTTCTAAACGGAATAGACAATGAGTTCCATGAATATGCTTCTTCTGTCACGTCCAGTGGTGGTTATCGGTTCAGCACTGATACTGTCTGCTTGCTCCGGCTTGAACATTGATTCAGTCGGTGATCGGGTGGATTACAAAAACAATAAAAGCGTTAATTCGCTAGAAGTTCCCCCGGATTTGAATGCGCCGGACTATGACCCGACTTATGCCACCATTCCCGGTGGTTCGGTGAGTGCGGCGGCGTTGGCTCGCGGTGAGGCGCAACAAGGTAATGCGGTGGTGTTGCCGACCAATGCTGCAATTCAGCTTATGCGTGAAGGCAATGTGCGTTGGCTACAGGTCAATGCTCCCGCTGAAGCGGTCTGGCCGAAATTGCACGAATTTTGGCGGGCAATGGGTGTGGCTGTTAAGCGTGATGAGCCGCGTGTTGGCATCATGGAAACCGATTGGGCGGAAAACAAAGCTGAAATTCCATTGGATTTCATCCGTAAAACCATCGGCAAGGCACTTGAAGGCATGTATGACGCTGGAAGTCGTGATCGCTTTAAAATTCGGTTGGAACGTCCTGCTGCTCAAGCGACCAATATCTACCTTAGTCATGAACGTGCGGAAGAATCCGTCAGTGGCACTGGGGTAAAATGGCAATACGCGCCAGCAAGACCTGAGTTGGAAGCAGAAATGCTGAACCGCTTGATGGTTTTCCTGCAAGGTGGTGATGCCACTGCTAACGCTCAGCCTGTAGCAGAATCGAAGTTGACCGCTGTGCAAGTCGCCATGACGCAATTGGAAGGCGGGCAACCCGGTTTGGTAGTGGGTGGTGCGGCTAATGATGTCTGGATTCGTACCGGCGTGATGCTGGGGCGGATTGGCATGAGCATCGAAGGGCAGCAGCGTGCAAATGGTGTTTACCTTGCCAGTTACGACGGTGATAACAAAGATAACAAGCAAGGTTTCTTTAGCCGTTTGCTCAAGTCCGATAAAGACATGTTGAAAGTTGGTGGCAAATACCAGGTACAAATCTCTGATGCGGGCAATCGTAGCTTGATTACGGTTGGCGATGCTGATGGCAGCCCATTGAAACCAGCAGTAGCCACCGAACTGCTGGAGCGCCTCAAGTCTGAATTTGAGCGCTAATGCTGCGGTTTGCTTCCCTCGGTAGCGGTAGCAAAGGCAACGGTACACTCATCGAGTCCGGCAAAACTCGCATTTTGCTGGACTGTGGTTTTACCTTAGGTGAAACCGAGCGGCGTTTACACCGTCTTGGTTGCCCGCCTCAATCTCTCACGGCAATTCTCATTACTCACGAACACGGCGACCATGCCGCTGGTGTGGGAAGGCTCTCGCGCCGCTACAACATTCCTGTATGGTTGACGGTTGGCACTTATCATGCGATGCGTGATGTTAAGTTTGCTCAAACGCATTACATCAATGTCCATCAGGCGTTGGAAATTCAAGATTTGCAGATCACGCCTTTCCCCGTTCCTCACGATGCCCGCGAACCATGTCAATTTGTGTTTAGCAATGGCAATCATAAATTAGGCATTTTGACCGATGTCGGTAGCCATACCCCGTTAATTTTACAAATGTTGCAGCGCTTGGATGCACTTATGCTGGAGTGCAATTACGACGCCGTTATGTTGGCGAATGGTGTTTACCCACCATCACTTAAAGCACGGGTTGCCGGGCGTTACGGTCATTTGGATAATAAACAGTCTACTTATCTGCTGGAGCAATTGGATCTCAGTCAGTTGCAGCACCTTGTTGGAATGCATCTCAGCGAGAATAACAATTTGCCGAATTACGCCTACCAAGCATTGTGTGCTGGAGCGGGATGTGAGCAAGGCTGGATTCAGCTTGCAAATCAAGCGGATGGGATAGATTGGTTGGATATTCGCTAAAAACTTTCAGAAAAGTTTCATAAAAGTAGTTGACGGCCTCTGACTGGCCTGTATAATGCGCCGCTCACTCAGGGCAAAAACGCTCTGAAACAAAAGCAGAATCAGTGACTTAGGTTGTGTGTTTTGCTTTTAGAGTCCGAAAGAATTTTGAAAAAGTGTTTGACACGAACCTCAAAAGCCTTTAAGATTCGCCCCTCGCTGCTTAGAGAGCAGTGCGCAGATTAACAAAAGAAGCCAGAAAACTTGTGTGGGGGCTTGTGATTGTGTCGAGAGGCATAAGAAGCAAGCAACCATTGAGTTCACGTTAATGTAATTTATACGTAATTTCGATGGATTTGCTCTTCAATTTCAAACGATAAAGATTGAACTGAAGAGTTTGATCCTGGCTCAGATTGAACGCTGGCGGTATGCTTAAGACATGCAAGTCGAACGGAATCTTCGGATTCAGTGGCGGACGGGTGAGTAACACGTGGGAATCTACTGAGTAGTGGGGGACAGCCCGGCGAAAGCCGGATTAATACCGCATACGCCCTACGGGGGAAAGGCGCAAGCCGCTATTTAATGAGCCCGCGTAAGATTAGCTAGTTGGTAAGGTAAAGGCTTACCAAGGCGACGATCTTTAGCTGGTCTGAGAGGATGGCCAGCCACATCGGGACTGAGACACGGCCCGGACTCCTACGGGAGGCAGCAGTCGGGAATATTGGACAATGGGCGCAAGCCTGATCCAGCAATACCGCGTGTGTGAAGAAGGCCTGCGGGTTGTAAAGCACTTTCAGTTGGGAAGATAATGACGTTACCAACAGAAGAAGCACCGGCTAACTCCGTGCCAGCAGCCGCGGTAATACGGAGGGTGCAAGCGTTAATCGGAATTACTGGGCGTAAAGCGTGCGTAGGCGGTTTATTAAGTCAGATGTGAAATCCCCGGGCTCAACCTGGGAACTGCATCTGATACTGGTAGACTAGAGTGTGGGAGAGGAGAGTGGAATTTCCGGTGTAGCGGTGAAATGCATAGAGATCGGAAGGAACATCAGTGGCGAAGGCGACTCTCTGGACCAACACTGACGCTGAGGCACGAAAGCGTGGGTAGCAAACAGGATTAGATACCCTGGTAGTCCACGCCGTAAACGATGTCAACTAGCCGTCAGGCCCGCTTTAGGGTTTGGTGGTGGAGCTAACGTATTAAGTTGACCGCCTGGGGAGTACGCTCGCAAGAGTAAAACTCAAAGGAATTGACGGGGGCCCGCACAAGCGGTGGAGCATGTGGTTTAATTCGATGCAACGCGAAGAACCTTACCTGGTCTTGACATGTAGTGAACTTAGCAGAAATGTTTTGGTGCCTTCGGGAACACTAACACAGGTGCTGCACGGCTGTCGTCAGCTCGTGTCGTGAGATGTTGGGTTAAGTCCCGCAACGAGCGCAACCCCTATCCCTAGTTGCCAGCACGTAATGGTGGGAACTCTAAGGAGACTGCCGGTGACAAACCGGAGGAAGGTGGGGATGACGTCAAGTCATCATGGCCCTTATGACCAGGGCTACACACGTGCTACAATGGGTGGTACAGAGGGAAGCGATACCGCGAGGTGGAGCAAATCCCAGAAAGCCATCCGTAGTCCGGATCGGAGTCTGCAACTCGACTCCGTGAAGTCGGAATCGCTAGTAATCGCGAATCAGCATGTCGCGGTGAATACGTTCCCGGGCCTTGTACACACCGCCCGTCACACCATGGGAGTTTGTTGCACCAGAAGCAGGTAGTCTAACCGCAAGGAGGGCGCTTGCCACGGTGTGGCCGATGACTGGGGTGAAGTCGTAACAAGGTAGCCGTAGGGGAACCTGCGGCTGGATCACCTCCTTTACGAGAAACGTCGCTCACACGATCACAAGTTCCCACACAAGTAGTCTGGCAGACCGCATTTATTGCAAGTGCTCTAGTACCGAATCGGGTCTATAGCTCAGTTGGTTAGAGCGCACCCCTGATAAGGGTGAGGCCGGTGGTTCGAGTCCACCTAGACCCACCACTCTTGCATCGCAAAGGTTATCGGGGCCATAGCTCAGCTGGGAGAGCGCCTGCCTTGCACGCAGGAGGTCGTCGGTTCGATCCCGTCTGGCTCCACCACTTTCTGATTCATCTTGAATCGAAAGGCATTGCAATAAATGTACACACCACGGTAACTTCAGAAGTCACCGCAAAGCAGCCCTTTGGGCTGCTTTGCACTGGCTTTTGTCAGTTCAACCTAAGTCATAGGTCGTTCTTTAACAAAATGGAAAAATATCAAGGCGAAATGTATAACTGAGAAGATTATATATCTCAAGATTGATCGTTACGAGATTATAGACACTCTGTAACCCGAGTTTACCGCACAAAAGGTAGTAGACTGTTTCGGGTTATAGGATCAAGTGACTAAGCGTACACGGTGGATGCCTTGGCAGTCAGAGGCGATGAAGGACGTTATAGCATGCGATAAGCTACGGTTAGCCTGCAAATTGGCATTGACCCGTAGATTTCCGAATGGGGAAACCCACCACTTTTGTGGTATTCCGAAAGGAAAGCGAACGCAGGGAACTGAAACATCTAAGTACCTGTAGGAAAAGAAATCAACCGAGATTCCCCCAGTAGCGGCGAGCGAACGGGGAACAGCCGAATCTCTTTAATGTAGTGGAATGGTATGGAAAGGCCAGCGATACCGGGTGATAGCCCCGTACACGAAACGTTATAGAGGACATATTAAGTAGGGCGGGACACGTGAAATCCTGTCTGAAGATGGGGGGACCATCCTCCAAGGCTAAATACTCCTGACTGACCGATAGTGAACCAGTACCGTGAGGGAAAGGCGAAAAGAACCCTGGTGAAGGGAGTGAAATAGAACCTGAAACCGTGTACGTACAAGCAGTGGGAGCCCTCCGGGGTGACTGCGTACCTTTTGTATAATGGGTCAGCGACTTACTTTCAGTGGCAAGCTTAACCGATAGGGGAGGCGTAGCGAAAGCGAGTCTGAACAGGGCGTTCAGTCGCTGGGAGTAGACCCGAAACCGAGCGATCTATCCATGGCCAGGTTGAAGGTGCCGTAACAGGTACTGGAGGACCGAACCCACTCCCGTTGAAAAGGTAGGGGATGAGCTGTGGATAGGAGTGAAAGGCTAATCAAGCTCGGAGATAGCTGGTTCTCCTCGAAAGCTATTTAGGTAGCGCCTCGTGTATCACTCCTAGGGGTAGAGCACTGTTATGGCTAGGGGGCCCTGACCGGCTTACCAACCCATTGCAAACTCCGAATACTAGGAAGTGCGAGCACGGGAGACAGACAGCGGGTGCTAACGTCCGTTGTCAAAAGGGAAACAACCCAGACCGCCAGCTAAGGTCCCCAAGTTGTGGCTCAGTGGGAAACGATGTGGGAAGGCACAGACAGCCAGGAGGTTGGCTTAGAAGCAGCCATCCTTTAAAGAAAGCGTAATAGCTCACTGGTCGAGTCGGCCTGCGCGGAAGATTCAACGGGGCTTAAGCCACACACCGAAGCTGCGGACTTGAAGCAATTCAAGTGGTAGAGGAGCGTTCTGTACGCCTGTGAAGGTGAACTGGAAAGTTTGCTGGAGGTATCAGAAGTGCGAATGCTGACATAAGTAACGACAAGACGGGTGAAAAACCCGTCCGCCGAAAGCCCAAGGTTTCCTGCGCAACGTTAATCGGCGCAGGGTTAGTCGGCCCCTAAGGCGAGGCAGAAATGCGTAGTCGATGGGAAACAGGTCAATATTCCTGTACCGGCACTAACTGCGATGGGAGGACGGAGAAGGCTAGGACAGCAACCTATTGGATGGTTGTTTAAGCGTTTAGGTGGGATTCTTAGGCAAATCCGGGAATCTGTTAACACTGAGGCGTGATGACGAGGTACTACGGTACTGAAGTGTTTGATGCCATGCTTCCAAGAAAAGTCCCTAAGCTTCAGGTTAGTGCTGACCGTACCCCAAACCGACACAGGTGGGCTGGATGAGAATTCCAAGGCGCTTGAGAGAACTCGGATGAAGGAACTAGGCAAAATGGTACCGTAACTTCGGGAGAAGGTACGCCCGCGCAAGCGGGCCGCAGAGACCAGGCCGCTGCGACTGTTTATCAAAAACACAGCACTCTGCAAACTCGAAAGAGGACGTATAGGGTGTGACGCCTGCCCGGTGCCGGAAGGTTAATTGATGGGGTTAGCGCAAGCGAAGCTCTTGATCGAAGCCCCGGTAAACGGCGGCCGTAACTATAACGGTCCTAAGGTAGCGAAATTCCTTGTCGGGTAAGTTCCGACCTGCACGAATGGCGTAACGATGGCGGCACTGTCTCCATCCGAGACTCAGTGAAATTGAAATCGCTGTGAAGATGCAGTGTACCCGCGGCTAGACGGAAAGACCCCGTGAACCTTTACTATAGCTTTGTATTGAACTTTGAACCTACTTGTGTAGGATAGGTGGGAGACTATGAAACCGGAACGCCAGTTCTGGTGGAGTCGTCCTTGAAATACCACCCTGGTATGTTCGGAGTTCTAACCCAGGCATCACAATGCCGGGGACAATACATGGTGGGTAGTTTGACTGGGGCGGTCTCCTCCTAAAGAGTAACGGAGGAGCGCGAAGGTGTGCTAATCACGGTCGGAAATCGTGAGGTTTGTGTAAAGGCATAAGCACGCTTGACTGCGAGACAGACAAGTCGAGCAGGTACGAAAGTAGGTCTTAGTGATCCGGTGGCTCTGCATGGAAGGGCCATCGCTCAACGGATAAAAGGTACTCCGGGGATAACAGGCTGATTCCTCCCAAGAGTCCATATCGACGGGGGAGTTTGGCACCTCGATGTCGGCTCATCACATCCTGGGGCTGAAGCAGGTCCCAAGGGTATGGCTGTTCGCCATTTAAAGTGGTACGCGAGCTGGGTTCAGAACGTCGTGAGACAGTTCGGTCCCTATCTGCCGTGGGCGTTGGAGATTTGAGGGAAGCTGACCTTAGTACGAGAGGACCGGGTTGGACGAACCTCTGGTGTTCCTGTTGTCACGCCAGTGGCATTGCAGGGTAGCTATGTTCGGACGGGATAACCGCTGAAAGCATCTAAGCGGGAAGCCCCTCCCAAGATGAGATCTCCCTGACTCCTTGAGGGTCCTAAAGGGCCGTTGGAGACTACGACGTTGATAGGCTGGGTGTGGAAGTGCAGTAATGTATGTAGCTAACCAGTACTAATTGCCCGTGAGGCTTGATCCTATAACCCAAAACGGTCTACTAGAGATATAGAATCGTGTAGATGTTACCTCGGTAACACGCTACCAGACCTCAGTTATTAAGTATCCCTGATATTTTTCCAGATTAGGTTGAGAAGGCTGCCTAGGCACTCCCTTCTCAACCTTGCCAGTTTGCTTGGTGTCCATAGAGCTGTGGAACCACCTGATCCCATCCCGAACTCAGAAGTGAAACGCAGCATCGCCGATGGTAGTGTGGGGTCTCCCCATGTGAGAGTAGGTCAACGCCAAGCACTATTCCGAAAAGCCCTGTATTAGTTAACTAATCACAGGGCTTTTATTTCCTCGCAGCATTAGGTTTTCTTAGTGTTTCGAGCAAATAAAAACTGAAACTTAAATGTCTTGACAGCTTGTCCTGATTCATTTAAGATTCGCCCCTCGCTGCTTAGAGAGCAGTGCGCAGATTAACAAAAGAAGCCAGAAAACTTGTGTGGGGGCTTGTGGTTGTGTCGAGAGGCACAGAAGCAAGCAACCATTGAGTTCACGTTAATATATTTTATACGTAATTTCGATGGATTTGCTCTTCAATTTCAAACGATAAAGATTGAACTGAAGAGTTTGATCCTGGCTCAGATTGAACGCTGGCGGTATGCTTAAGACATGCAAGTCGAACGGAATCTTCGGATTCAGTGGCGGACGGGTGAGTAACACGTGGGAATCTACTGAGTAGTGGGGGACAGCCCGGCGAAAGCCGGATTAATACCGCATACGCCCTACGGGGGAAAGGCGCAAGCCGCTATTTAATGAGCCCGCGTAAGATTAGCTAGTTGGTAAGGTAAAGGCTTACCAAGGCGACGATCTTTAGCTGGTCTGAGAGGATGGCCAGCCACATCGGGACTGAGACACGGCCCGGACTCCTACGGGAGGCAGCAGTCGGGAATATTGGACAATGGGCGCAAGCCTGATCCAGCAATACCGCGTGTGTGAAGAAGGCCTGCGGGTTGTAAAGCACTTTCAGTTGGGAAGATAATGACGTTACCAACAGAAGAAGCACCGGCTAACTCCGTGCCAGCAGCCGCGGTAATACGGAGGGTGCAAGCGTTAATCGGAATTACTGGGCGTAAAGCGTGCGTAGGCGGTTTATTAAGTCAGATGTGAAATCCCCGGGCTCAACCTGGGAACTGCATCTGATACTGGTAGACTAGAGTGTGGGAGAGGAGAGTGGAATTTCCGGTGTAGCGGTGAAATGCATAGAGATCGGAAGGAACATCAGTGGCGAAGGCGACTCTCTGGACCAACACTGACGCTGAGGCACGAAAGCGTGGGTAGCAAACAGGATTAGATACCCTGGTAGTCCACGCCGTAAACGATGTCAACTAGCCGTCAGGCCCGCTTTAGGGTTTGGTGGTGGAGCTAACGTATTAAGTTGACCGCCTGGGGAGTACGCTCGCAAGAGTAAAACTCAAAGGAATTGACGGGGGCCCGCACAAGCGGTGGAGCATGTGGTTTAATTCGATGCAACGCGAAGAACCTTACCTGGTCTTGACATGTAGTGAACTTAGCAGAAATGTTTTGGTGCCTTCGGGAACACTAACACAGGTGCTGCACGGCTGTCGTCAGCTCGTGTCGTGAGATGTTGGGTTAAGTCCCGCAACGAGCGCAACCCCTATCCCTAGTTGCCAGCACGTAATGGTGGGAACTCTAAGGAGACTGCCGGTGACAAACCGGAGGAAGGTGGGGATGACGTCAAGTCATCATGGCCCTTATGACCAGGGCTACACACGTGCTACAATGGGTGGTACAGAGGGAAGCGATACCGCGAGGTGGAGCAAATCCCAGAAAGCCATCCGTAGTCCGGATCGGAGTCTGCAACTCGACTCCGTGAAGTCGGAATCGCTAGTAATCGCGAATCAGCATGTCGCGGTGAATACGTTCCCGGGCCTTGTACACACCGCCCGTCACACCATGGGAGTTTGTTGCACCAGAAGCAGGTAGTCTAACCGCAAGGAGGGCGCTTGCCACGGTGTGGCCGATGACTGGGGTGAAGTCGTAACAAGGTAGCCGTAGGGGAACCTGCGGCTGGATCACCTCCTTTACGAGAAACGTCGCTCACACGATCACAAGTTCCCACACAAGTAGTCTGGCAGACCGCATTTATTGCAAGTGCTCTAGTACCGAATCGGGTCTATAGCTCAGTTGGTTAGAGCGCACCCCTGATAAGGGTGAGGCCGGTGGTTCGAGTCCACCTAGACCCACCACTCTTGCATCGCAAAGGTTATCGGGGCCATAGCTCAGCTGGGAGAGCGCCTGCCTTGCACGCAGGAGGTCGTCGGTTCGATCCCGTCTGGCTCCACCACTTTCTGATTCATCTTGAATCGAAAGGCATTGCAATAAATGTACACACCACGGTAACTTCAGAAGTCACCGCAAAGCAGCCCTTTGGGCTGCTTTGCACTGGCTTTTGTCAGTTCAACCTAAGTCATAGGTCGTTCTTTAACAAAATGGAAAAATATCAAGGCGAAATGTATAACTGAGAAGATTATATATCTCAAGATTGATCGTTACGAGATTATAGACACTCTGTAACCCGAGTTTACCGCACAAAAGGTAGTAGACTGTTTCGGGTTATAGGATCAAGTGACTAAGCGTACACGGTGGATGCCTTGGCAGTCAGAGGCGATGAAGGACGTTATAGCATGCGATAAGCTACGGTTAGCCTGCAAATTGGCATTGACCCGTAGATTTCCGAATGGGGAAACCCACCACTTTTGTGGTATTCCGAAAGGAAAGCGAACGCAGGGAACTGAAACATCTAAGTACCTGTAGGAAAAGAAATCAACCGAGATTCCCCCAGTAGCGGCGAGCGAACGGGGAACAGCCGAATCTCTTTAATGTAGTGGAATGGTATGGAAAGGCCAGCGATACCGGGTGATAGCCCCGTACACGAAACGTTATAGAGGACATATTAAGTAGGGCGGGACACGTGAAATCCTGTCTGAAGATGGGGGGACCATCCTCCAAGGCTAAATACTCCTGACTGACCGATAGTGAACCAGTACCGTGAGGGAAAGGCGAAAAGAACCCTGGTGAAGGGAGTGAAATAGAACCTGAAACCGTGTACGTACAAGCAGTGGGAGCCCTCCGGGGTGACTGCGTACCTTTTGTATAATGGGTCAGCGACTTACTTTCAGTGGCAAGCTTAACCGATAGGGGAGGCGTAGCGAAAGCGAGTCTGAACAGGGCGTTCAGTCGCTGGGAGTAGACCCGAAACCGAGCGATCTATCCATGGCCAGGTTGAAGGTGCCGTAACAGGTACTGGAGGACCGAACCCACTCCCGTTGAAAAGGTAGGGGATGAGCTGTGGATAGGAGTGAAAGGCTAATCAAGCTCGGAGATAGCTGGTTCTCCTCGAAAGCTATTTAGGTAGCGCCTCGTGTATCACTCCTAGGGGTAGAGCACTGTTATGGCTAGGGGGCCCTGACCGGCTTACCAACCCATTGCAAACTCCGAATACTAGGAAGTGCGAGCACGGGAGACAGACAGCGGGTGCTAACGTCCGTTGTCAAAAGGGAAACAACCCAGACCGCCAGCTAAGGTCCCCAA